>CAZCJL010000005.1:0-124728 GCA_964498785.1 uncultured Cytophagia bacterium
ATCTGTCTTTCAGCACGGAGGGCTTCGTTGACATCTTGAAATGCTTGAGAAAAGGCGGGTTCAACCAATAGCGTATTCCGTTCATTAAATTTTTTATCTTTATATTGAAAAATTCCTCCGCCCCAGACATATCTTACTGCATTTTTTACTTTGGGAAATTCATCGATCATCACTGATGCAAGTGGTCCCGGAGATGCAGGTATTTGCATGCCATCGATATCCATGATAATCCTGCCAATCTTAGTCGATTTTTCATGGAAATGATCAAAACTTAACTCGTCCTGAACCCAGAGCAAAATCAGGATAGCACAGGCTAATCCTGTTGCCAATCCTGTTAAATTAATAAGAGAAAATCCTTTGTAATTTTTGATATTTCGGAACGCTATTTTAAGGTAATTTTTAAACATGATTTCTCCCTGATTTTTTCGATACTAGATTTTTTTACTCATATCTCAGACTATCCACAGGATTCATCAGCGCTGCTTTGATTGTCTGGAAGCTCACTGTTATCAAAGAGATCACCAGGGCAATTAATCCTGCGAACAGAAGCATCCACCAGCTCACCCCAATTCGATACGCATAATTCTGTAGCCAGGCATTCATCGAAAAATAAGCAATTGGCAGTGCAATTAAATTGGCAAGTAAAATCCATTTGATCAATTCTTTTGTTAGTAATTTTATTACACTCGTCATTGAGGCTCCCAGTACTTTGCGGATGCCGATTTCTTTTGTACGCTGCTCGATAGTAAATGATGACAGCCCTACCAATCCCAGACACGAAATAAAAACCGCGAGGAAGGCATAGGCCTGATATATTCTTTCCATACGTTTTTCAACGTCATAAAGACGATCATACGTATCGTCGAGAAATGTATACTGAAACGGAAAATCAGGAGCAAATTCTCGGGTGACTTTTTCAATATATTCGATTGTATTGGAGATTTCTTCCGGTTTAATTTTGAAGTAAATAAACGATTGATACGGTTTGTACATGCGAATGATAAACGGTCCGATCGTTTCATGCAACGAGCGAAAATGATAGTCTTTCACAACGCCAACAATATTGACATATTTCAGTGATTCTGGAAACGCCGGATGATTAAAATAGACTTTTTTACCGATGGGCGAATCCAGTTGCATGAGTTTCAAGGCCGTTTCATTGATGATGCAGGCTTCGGTTTCATCTGTCGGGAAATCATGGGAAAAAGGACGCCCCTGAATGATTTTCATACCTAACGTTTTGAAAAAATCATAGCGCACCGTGGAATACGCCATTGAAATTTCCGGTTCATTAAAATGACCTTCCCAGTTTACATCAATATAATTTCCAACATCAACAGGCTGGTTTTGGGCAGATGTCATACTTTTAATGGCGCTGTTTTTCATGATTTCATGTTGATAGGTTTCGTATTTTTCATTCAGATCGGCATTATTCGCAATACCGACCACAAAGTCCCGGTTTATTCCAATATCTTTATGTTGCAGATAATGGAGCTGATCACGCATTACCAGAATACTGCTGATCAGGATAATAGAAATAGTAAATTGAAAAATCGTCAGTCCATGACGAAAAAACCAGCTTCGCGTTTCCGGAATGCGATTTTCTTTTAAAGTAGCAGCAGGTTGAAATGACGACAGGAACAGGGCCGGATAACTTCCTGCAATGATTCCGGTAAACAGAGCCACACCCACCAGGAAAAGTATTATCATGCTTGTGTTCTCGGAAAATAACGAGATATTTTTATTGGCAATGCTATTAAAACCGGGCAAAATAATTTCAACGAGTAACAGCGCCACAATCAGCGCAATATAAGAAATGATAATCGATTCTCCTAAAAACTGAATAACAAGCTGCCGTTTGGCAGCGCCAACGACCTTACGGATAGCGACCTGTTTCGCGTAATTCGCAGCCCTGGCAGTACTTAAGTTCATGAAGTTAATACAGGCAATGAGTAGAATGAACACTGCGATAATTGAAAAAATATAGACAAGTTTGATGAGCCCGGGGGTGCCATCTGCATAAAGATGAATGCTTGTCAAACTCTGCAAAACAGGAACGCTTTTCAATGTCGAATCAGCAAATTGCGGATAGAATCCGGTGATTTTTTGATTGAAATTGTGTTCTTGAATATGTTCGCTCAATAAAACAAAAGTATAACCGGTAAATTCCCAGCTCTCCAGACGTTGCTGCGGCATCAGATCGACACGCGCGAGAAAATCGAACTTCAGGGTAGAATTTTGGGGAATATCCCGGATCACTCCCGTGACTTTGAAATTCCGGTCAAATTCCCTGGAATAGACCATTTTTCCAAGTGGTTCTTCATTCCCAAAATATCGTTCTGCAGTTGCTTCTGTCATTACCACAGAATAGCGATCCGAGAGCGCAGTTTTCGGATTTCCTTTTACAAATGAAAACGAAAAAATGGTGAAGAAACTGGAATCTGCCAGATAAATATTCCACTCATCAAATATTTTGTCCTCATATTTGACAAGGGATCGGGCCCAGGGCCATACACGGGTGTAGTTTTCTACCTCCGGATATTCGGCTTTCATTGTCGGTCCCAAACGCCAGGAGGATGACGTTATAGTACCAAAATCCGGCGTAATCGTATTAACACGAAAGATACGCTGCTTCTTTTCATGAAATTGATCGTAACTCAATTCATCAACTACCCAAAAAGCGATCAGAATGAAACAGGCAATTCCGATTGCCAGCCCCATGATATTAATTACAGCGTACCCTTTTTGACGAGCGATATTGCGCAGAGTAACTTTTAAGTAATTTTTAAACATTTATATTGATTTCCGTATTAATTTTTCTTATCTTTCAGATATATTGTTCTTATAAAAAGGAACGAATTATGCAAAAACCAGCAAAGAAACATTTCACAATTAAAGAGTATCTGGACCTCGAAGATTCATCTGAATATAAAAGCGAATACTATAAAGGTGAAATTTTTGCCCTGGCAGGTGGTTCAATTAATCATAACCAAATAGTAACCAATTTAATTTCTCGATTAAATCAAACTTATCCTGCTCATAAATGTCGCTCGTTTGCTACAGATTTAAAATTATGGGTAAAAGATGTACAACTTTTTACCTACCCCGACTTAATGATCATCTGTGACAAGCCTCAATTTTATCCGGGGCGGGATGATACGATTCTGAATCCACGCGTGATTATCGAAATTATTTCCAAATCGACTGAAGCGTATGACCGTGGCAAAAAATTTCAATTTTACCGTTCCATTCCCTCCTTTCAGGAATATATTTTAATTGATCAGTACAGCGTGCATATCGATCAGTTTTATATTGATCCGCAAGGTAAGTGGTCTCTAAAAGATTATAACGATATAAACGATGTACTAAATTTTTCTAAAATCGATTTTGAAATTTCACTGGCTGACGTTTTCGATCTGGTTGATTTTGAGTTGGTTGAAACGTCAGACGTCAAACGTCAGAAGTGAGACGGATTATTTCATTCATTACGCCGACGCGCCTCTAATCCTTTATTTTTATTTTAAAACCTCTTGATTATGGTTCTGAAATTCCTTCTATTCATCTGAAGTGAAAGGAACTTCTATGTTTAAAAACTACACCGCAAAATACACCAAAATCAGCTCCGGCTATATGGGGCAGCTAATCGAGTGGCCCGAGGTCGTTACCGAAGGCAAATCTTTCGAAGATTGCCGCGAATCCCTTCGAGATGCGCTCAATGAAATGATTGAAGCGTATAAACAATTAAATATAAAGTTACCCTCCTGCACTAATCGCCCTTTTCCATTAGATTGAAACATCAGACGTACGTAGAGAGACGTCTGGCGAACCATTCGCATTTTCTTCGTTCACAATCCGTCCGTCAAGCAAATGAATTATCCGATCGCCGTATGTTGCCTTTTCTTCCGAGTGAGTTACCTGGATAATGGTGGTTCCTTCCTGATTGAGCTTTTTGAACAATTCCATGATTTCCCGGCCTTGTTCGGAATTCAGATTTCCCGTCGGCTCGTCCGCCAGAATCAGGCTCGGACGTGCAATGACTGCACGAGCAATGCCAACCAGTTGCTGTTGTCCGCCTGCTAATTGGTGCGGGAACAGATCCTTTTTCGCGACGATGTTGAAACGGTCAAGCATTTCGGCAACCATTCCTTTTCTTTCAGAGCTTTTCACTTTTTGGTACAGCAATGGTGTATCGATATTTTCAAAAACTGTCATTTCGTCGATTAAATGATACTGCTGGAACACAAAACCAATTTCATTGCGATGCATTTGGGTGCGCTGTTTGTCACTTAATTTATGCACAGGATGTCCTTTGAAAAAATATTCACCATCATTTGGCTCATCCAGCATTCCCATGATAAACAGCATTGTCGATTTCCCCGCACCCGATGGACCCATTATCGTGACAAACTCCCCCTGTTTTATCTGCAAATCAATATCCTGGAGAACATACGTTTTGATAAATTTATTAGAGTACCATTTGAAAATGCCCTGCAACTGAATCATCATCTACCTCATGTTGGTTAAATTAGATTTTGAATTTTTCCTGCAAATTTTCCGACACAATATGTCCGTCGAACAAGTGAATCGTTCGCTGACTGTGTTCTGCATAAGCTGGTGAATGCGTCACCATTATGATCGTCGTGCCTGTTTGGTGCAATTCACTTAGCATGTTCATGACCTCATCGCCGTGTTTGGAGTCAAGATTTCCTGTGGGCTCGTCTGCCAATATCAGTTTGGGTTTTGCAATTATTGCTCTGGCCACTGCCACACGTTGCTGTTGTCCACCGGATAATTGTTGCGGAAAATGATTTTTACGATGCATTATTTTCATGTAATCCAGCACCTCATTGAGCCGTTCCTTGCGCTGTATTGCAGAGACTTTTAAGTACAACAGCGGTAGTTCGATGTTTTCATAGACAGTCAATTCATCAATCAGATTAAAACTCTGGAAGACAAATCCAATATTGCCTTTCCTCAGATTTGTGCGCTGGCGTTCAGATAAACGGGAGACTTCCGTACCATTAAAATGGTATTCGCCCTCCGAAGGATTATCAAGCAAACCCAGCAAATTTAGTAAAGTCGATTTGCCACATCCGGAGGGTCCCATAATCGCCACAAATTCTCCTTCCCGAATTTCAAGATTCACGTTATTTAATGCAGTCGTTTCCACCTCTTCGGTTGTGTAAAGCTTTTTTAGATTCTTCGTTTTTATCATTATTGTTCTCCTTGTTAAGTCAGATTTTAGACGCGAGACGTGAGAAGCCAGACGTCAGGCCAGTTGTATCTTCTGCGGTCTGTTTATACCATTTTTTAAACAGGCCAGGCAGTCCATTAATCCACCCGTTGCTTCTCTCGTATCACATCTCACTTCTCACGTCTATCGTTTGACGTATCGATCAAATTCCTGATTTCCATCATTTGTAAATTTAAACACTCATAGTCATTTCTACGCAAAAGTTGAAGCCTGTTTGCACTTTGTAGACAGTTATTTAATTTTCTCATCAGATCGATTGTATTTCCATACAAAGCTGCATGGTCCGGGCTGTTTTCATCACAGCACTTCAAAACATTCGATAAATTTTTGATGCAATACTCCTGAAGCCTTTTGCCGAACCGCTTCTTTTCATCAGCGGGAAACTGCTCTGTGATCCGGTAAACTGAAAAAAGCAGCTTACGGCTTCTTATCCATAAGTTACATTCTTTAATATCTTTCATCATAACCTCCAAAACGTCGGATGTGAGAAGTTAGACGCCAGAGGTGAGACGCCAGGCGTGAGGCCAGTTGTATCCTCTGCGGCCTGTTCATACGTTTTTTAAACAGACCAGGCAGTCCATTAATTCACTCGTTGCTTTTCTTGTCTCTCGTCTCACAATTCCTCGTCTCACGTCTATCGTTTTTACTGCAAAATCAGCTTATCCTTATCCCCGAAATTATCATAACTCGAAGTGACCACTTTTTCACCCGGCTCCAGTCCTTCCAGCACTTCAAACACTTGCGGATTCTGAAGGCCTAATCTGATATTTCGCTTTGTGGCGTAATCCCCGGAGCTGTTTAATACGTAGACCCATTGACCACCGGTTTTCTGATAGAAACCACCTCGTGCCAGCAAAACTGCTTCAGATAAATCACCCAATTCCAGCTTTATGTGTAACGTCTGCCCCTGGCGGATACCAGTCGGGGTTTCATCGCTAAATTCCAGATCAACTTCAAATCGCCCGTTCAGAACTTCGGGATAGATCTTTTTTGCGACTAATTGGAATGTTTTATTAGCGAATTCAAATGTGCCTTTTTTGCCCAACTCTATCCGGACGATGTAATGCTCGTCAATTTCAGCACGTACTTTAAATCCTTCCAATACATCAATTTGCCCTAATCGTTCACCAGGGGATTTGGACTCTCCTATTTCCGCATTCAACGATGTTAATTGTCCGGAAATGGGCGATTTCAAAATCAAATTTTCCAATTTCTGCTTTACGATTTTTAGGTTGTTTTCCATGCGTTTCAGCGAGGCTTCCAATTGCGCAATCTGAATTTGTCGAAAAATGGAATCCTGCTTTTGCGTTTCAATCGTAAGATCTTTGCATTTCAATAAATATTCATATTCATCTTTTGCCTGTTCATAATCCTGCTGTGCAATTAAATTTTTATGCGCCAGCTCTTTTGCACGCTCATAATTTTTTTGCTGCCTTTTAATCTGATAATCTAAATCCACTAATTGACGCCTTAGTGTCAGACTGTTTTGCTCCATCATCAAACGAGTATTACGTAAATTGTTGCTTTGCTCAAACAACTGTGCCTCACGATACATAATATCCAGCAGCAGATTTGTATTGGCTAGTTTCAGGATATTATCACCTTCCTTTACAAAGTTGCCAGCTTCCAGGTAAATCGTCTCAACTCTGCCACCCTCAATCGCATCCAGATAAATTGTCTTAATCGGGATTACCGATCCAGTCACCGGAATATATTCCTGAAACACGCCTCGTTTGACTGTTGTTATCGTTATCCGCTCGGTATTTACATTCAGTCGAGAACTGCTATCCCCAAAAATGAAGCTATAGATTATGATAAGAATCAGGGAACCACCCAATGCCATCGTAATGATTCTCTTCAAAGACCATTTCTTTTTTTCGATTTTTCGATCCATTGATTTCTCACTTATCCTGGATTTTATTTGCTTTGCTATTGGTAATTCTGCAACTTAACACGAACATCATTTACCTTAATTTGGTTCTACAATACTGGCATTCCATAAATGCACCAGCGGTGTACGTAGAAGGTGTCCACGTACCCTTGCGAAGGTTTTTCAAAACGGGACAAACTGTATTGATACATATTAAGGTAGTTATCTTCATATTGTGTTATTTCGAAACCTTCTCAAGGGTTTTTCCGACGTTAACAAAGTTCCTGGACAGCCTAAAGGGAATGCACTCTGGCACATCCTGAACCCCGTATCCCGAATACCGTCTCACGTATATTCCAACAACTATGCCAATACTAATTTTCAATCACTTACAGCCGCGTCCCACAAAGAGAGTATCCGCTTTCATTACATCAGGTGTACGATAACGAACAGTAAATTTCTGCATTCAGATAAAAAACTTGCTTTTTTCAGTCATGGTTCGTAATATTAAAGGAGCTAGTATAACTACCCTCTGCTGGTGTATATTTTGCAACTCAATGAATTAATTGATAAAAATTCAGATTAAAGGTAATTTACATGGATGCAAAATTTGGCAAGATCCTGGTTATTGATGATGATGAGGATATTCTGCATGCTGCTCGCCTGTTTCTGAAACAACATGTTGAACAGGTTCATACAGAAAAAAATCCCAAACTGATTCCTACGCTGCTTAAAAACGAAAACTACGATGTTATTCTGTTGGATATGAATTTCACAATGGATGTCACCAGCGGAAAAGAAGGTTTTTATTGGCTCAATCAAATACTGGAAATTGATACTGCGGCAGTCGTGGTTCTTATCACTGCTTATGGGGATGTGGAAATGGCAGTGAAAGCGATCAAGGAGGGTGCGACAGATTTTGTGCTAAAACCGTGGCAAAATGAAAAATTGTTAGCTACAATTTCTTCGGCAATGAATTTGCGGCGCACCCGTACCGAGGTTGATAATTTACGGAAACGACAACGCCAGTTATTCGCTGATTTGGATCATCCGTTTAAGGATTTTATCGGCTCCAGTCAGGCGATGCAAAATGTATATGCTACTATCAGCAAAGTCGCGAAAACAGAAGCCAACATATTAATATTAGGTGAAAACGGGACCGGTAAAGAGTTAGTCGCCCGTGAAATTCACCGCCAATCGAAACGCGCCAATGAGGTATTCATCAGCGTGAATATGGGAGCAATTACCGATACGTTGTTTGAGAGCGAACTTTTCGGTCACGTAAAAGGCGCGTTCACAGACGCGCGTGAAGACCGGGTCGGGCGCTTTGAAATTGCATCCGGCGGGACGTTGTTTTTGGACGAAATTGGTAACCTGCCATTGCCGCTTCAGGCAAAATTACTGACATGTCTTCAGAACAGAGAAATTACCCCCATCGGCTCCAATAAGCCTCGTCCAATTGATATACGTCTGATTTGCGCGACGAACCGGCCAATTTACAAGATGGTGAGTGTGAAAGAATTTCGGGAGGACATGCTTTTCCGGATAAATACAGTGGAAATCCATTTACCGCCTCTGAGAGAACGATTAGAGGATATCCCGCTGTTAGTGGGTCACTTTTTGAAAATATATTGTAAAAAGTACAACATCCCGTTAAAGCGAGTGAATCGCGCGACGCTGAAAAAACTGGAAAAATATACCTGGCCCGGGAATGTACGTGAGCTTCAACATGCCATTGAGCGGGCTGTAATTATGGGAGAATCGGCGGTGTTGAATCCAACCGATTTTTTTCTGTCCATGCGGGAATCCAGAGAAGAGGGGCTGGTATTGGAAGACTATGATCTGGAACAGGCGGAAAAACTTATCGTACGAAAAGCGATGGATAAACATGGAGGGAATATCAGCAAAGCTGCGGAAGAATTGGGTTTAACCCGAACTTCTCTCTATCGAAGATTGGAAAAATATGGTATTTAAAAAATTTCGAATTGTTTGCACCTTCCGGGCTATTGTCTTAAGTTTCACCATTGCACTGTTTTTCTATTGCATTTTTAAAACGTCATTATTTGCAGTCATGATAATTCTTGGCTTTGCGGTAGTTTACCAGATATTTGCACTCATTCGCTATGTGGAAAAAACGAACGACTATCTGAGTCGGTTTTTGGAAGCCATTAAATACGAAGATTTTTCGCTGAGTTTCAGTCGTGTGGGGTACGGCGCATCGTTCAATGAATTGAAATCAGCATTTGCTGAAGTACTCAATAAATTCAAACAAACCAGAGCAGAAAAAGAAGAACACTATCATTACCTGCAAACGGTGCTTCAGCACATCGGAATCGGATTGATTTCATTCCGAAGGGACGGAGAGGTGGAATTGATTAACACTGCCGCAAAAAGAATTTTAAAAGTGGCGTATCTTAAAAATATTAAAATGCTGGACTCGTTCAGCAAGCAACTCGTGAAGACTCTGTTTAATATGAACCCTGGCAATAAGACCCTGGTAAAAATTGAACATCACGGCGATTTACTGCAATTGGCAATATATGCCACTGAATTCAAAATGCGGGAACAACAATATACGCTGGTCTCCATTCAAAATATTCAAAGTGAGTTGGAAGAAAAAGAAATGGAAGCCTGGCAAAATTTGATTCGTGTTCTGACACACGAAATCATGAATTCAGTAACGCCCATCGGCTCGCTTGCTTCAACAATGCGGGGATTATTGAATAATATTCACATCCCGGATTGCGAGAAGAAAGTGGAGCAACAGGAAATACTAACTGATGCACAAAGTGCAGCCAGTACAATCGAAAAAAGAAGTCGCGGCCTGCTGGAGTTTGTGGAATCCTATCGCAAACTGACCCGGCTACCGCGACCCGATTTCCAGATCGTTCTCCTGCGTGATCTGTTTCAACGGGTAGACCAGTTGATGGCAGATCAATTAAACGAAAATCACATTCAGTGGAAAACAACCATCGATCCCGACACGCTGGAAATAACCGCAGACCCTGCGATGATCGAACAGGTTCTGATTAATCTGATCGTGAATGCGATCCAGTCATTATCCGCTACGGAAAAAAAATCAATTTGTATGTCAGGATTAATGGATTCCAGAGGACGACCGGTTATTCAGGTATCAGACAATGGCCCCGGGATTGACAGTGACGTTCAGGAAAAAATTTTCATTCCCTTCTTCACAACCAAAAAAGGCGGCTCCGGAATCGGATTAAGCCTTTCCCGCCAGATTATGCGCCTGCATCACGGTTCCATCAGCGTGCAGTCCCAACCAAACCGGGAAACAACGTTTACACTGCGGTTTTAGTTTACTCTTCCGTTTGTTGCAGAACCGGAATAACACCAGGTTGCTGCATTAATGACAGTTGATCAAAATTCATCAAATCAGGATATTGTTACTAAAAGAATCATTTCTCCAACGCCACTTTCACCTGCGTCATATCAAAAAATGTCAATTATGTGAGAAAATATATGTGTGGTCGTGAAATAGAAATCATAGTAATTATGTTTGTGGAATTTAGAATCACGACTACAATTTACAGTCGCCTGATTTCAAATTCCAATATTAGCAAAATAGAACTAAAAATTAATTTAATTTGTTGATGTGCAGCAGAAGAAGGCCCCGAGATTGAGTGCTAATACTGCATATTTCCATAGAATTCATTTCATAGCTATTACATGAATACCAGACTTTGTGGGTGAAAAACCAGTGGTTAAAAAAATATTATGATTTGAGAACTCAATAAAAAACAGTGTTTTCTACTAAATACGGAAGAATTTAAAATAAAGGGAATGAAAATTGATCTGTATTTGATTGCGAAAGTAATTAGAAACGCAATTTATTATGTTCTTCGATTGGCAAAACAAGAATGATATCAGCGATGCTGTAAAAATCGCTGAAAAAAATATTAATTAACTATTTTAAATTAACTGAAATGGAGGATTTAAATGGGACAACAACAACTATTGCTCATTGTTCTCGGCATTGTCATTGTTGGCATTGCGATCGCTGTGGGAGTAACTCAATTTAGGAGCAGTGCTGTGGAATCTAACAGGCAGAATGTTATCAGCGATTTGGTAAACTATGCAGCCAAAGCACAGCGTTATTATAAAACCCCGACAGCATTGGCCGGCGGCGGCCAGGATTTTAACGGTTTCTTTTTGTCCGCGGTGGATACGGGTAATGCAAATGGTAGCTATAGCGTTACTGCAACGGCGCCCACTGGTGTAGCGTATGTCGCGGGAGCTGTAACTGCAATTTCTGCGACTGCTGATTCTATTTACATCATTGGATGCGGGACAGAACAAAATGCAAGCAATTATGTGAAAGCGTATGCAACCGTAACCTCTGATAATATTGCGACGACCATTTTAAACTAATTGGGAGTGGTTATCTTACACGCAAAAGCAAAGGTTCAACTGTCTGATGAATAAAAACAATAGCTGCAATCCGCTGTTTCTGAGTGCTACCTGAATCTGTGAGTGTCTCTTTTAAGGATTCGGTGAGATTCAGCCGAAGGCAGGTAACAGGGGAGAGCAGCTATTCTCAGACAAATTTACTGGTATAATGCCCCGGGTGCGTTACGGTTAATTATAATCTCTTCTCCCCCGGGGTTTTTAATTTCCATCTGCAAAGAGCACTTTTTACTCAATTTCAATTATCTGACAGCTTTTTTTCAGGATATCAGCCTGAATAATTTTTCTCTACATTATTAAAATTTATAGTATAAAAAGGCGCTGAATAAATTATGCCGGAATTCCGATTTAAAGGATCCACTGTAAAAGGCAACCAGGTGCAGGGTACAATCACCGCGGAAAATTTGTCTGCTGCCAAAAGAAAAATCCAGAAAGTGGCGGAAGTAAAAAAAATTAAGGTGCAGGGTATTCAAAAAAAGAAGACGTTTATATTTAAAATTCAGAAGGACAGTGATAAACCCATCAAAGGCGAACAAAAGGGTTTTACAAAAGATGAGGTAAAGCAAGCGTTTGAAAAACTGGGTTACAAAGTTATTAGTATCCACCCCAAGATACTTGATTTCAAATTTAAACCGCCACAGACCGAGATTGTTACGTTTGTTCGGGTAAGCGCAGATCTGGTTCGGGAAAAACTGCCGTATGGTGAGGTGCTGCAACTTCTTATTCTTGATATTCAAAATCCCACGTTACGGGAATCGCTTAAACAGATTAATAATGATCTGCGCCAGGGCAAAGACAGTGAGGAAGCGTTTGTTCGGCAGGAAAAATATTTAGGAAAATTTACGGCGCGAATGTTGGGGCTTGCGTCAAAGAGTGGGAATATGGCGGAAATGTATGAAAGCACAGCAAAATTTCTGGAGCGGAACGCGGAATTCAAAAAAAATTTGAGAGGCGCGCTTATTATGCCGTTATTTACTCTTCTCATTCTTTTTGGGGCTGTAATTTTTTATGTGGCATATATTTTCCCGGAGACTGCAAAGCTTTTTCTGAAACTTGGAACCGATCTGCCGCCATTGACAAAAGCCACTTTGCAATTGAGCGATTTCCTGGTGAATAATATGCTGTTAATTATTATGGGATCTGTAATTGGTATTGCCGGAATATGTTATTATTTTCAGACGCCACAGGGTAAATTTATTAAAGACAAGTATATCATAAAAATACCTGTTATCGGATCTCTCGTTCACAGAACCACAGTTGAAATATTCTGCCGGGTTTTTAATGCGTTGTACAGTGGTTCTGGTGAAAATATCGATGCTATCAAACTGGCGTCTGAAGCCTGCGGGAATCGCTATTTTGAAAATCAAATAAAAAATATAACAATCCCCATGATGTTAAGCAAAGGAAAAGGATTGACAGAGTCTTTTACAGCCAGTGGTGTTTTTACCAAAACTGCTTTGTCCCGTTTTAATTCCGGGGCAGAAACCGGCACTGTAAAAAAATCAGCGTTGCAGATTGCCAATTATTATGAAAAGGAAACTGTTTATAAATTAAAGAATGTTGTCGATTTTGTTCAGTTGGTTATTGCAATGATTATCATGGTAGTTATGACAGCATTAACCCTTGTGTCGTCAGAAACAGCACTCGTGAAGCCAAAGACGCCGTACAGTCAGGTAGAGCCGCAAATTGAATTGTTCGCAGAATGTGATGCTGGTGAGCGAGACGTGAGACTGGGGAGAAGGGGAGAAAGTATTTAGTGAATAGTAAATTGAGAATAGGGAATAGAGTAAAGTAATAGTGAAGAGTGAATAGTATATGACGGGCAGGAGTATGAAAGATTTCCGAAATCTTTAAGATTTCGAAAATCTGAACCGTATCCCAAATCCCGAATCATAAAAAGGATAATCTATGTCGTTGAGTGTCGATAAATTGGGGCAAATTCTTTTAAACAAGAGTATTGTTGATTACAAGAAGCTCAAAAACGCACTGGAAGTTAAAGAGAAAGAAAATTCCAATGAAAAGAGAAATCTTGCCCAGATACTGGTAAATGATTTCAATATCGACCATGACAGCATTTTTGGCGAAGTTGCCGGATTTTATGGTTTTAACAAAATTACAATTCAAAAAGAGCAACTTGATAAAAAACGGATTGCCTTTGTCAAGAGGATGTTCGAGCGATTGCCGGAATCGTTTCAGGAGCAGATGAAACAGGAAAAAATACTGGTTTATAAAAAGGATGAAATAAAGCCTGATAAATATATTATTATTGCGGCAGATCCAACAAGTCGAAATACATCAATTCTCGCGCGGGCAATAGGCGCGCAAAAGTATGAAGTGTGCTATGTTAGCAGCAAAGAAATTCAACAGTTGC
The DNA here is from genome assembly GCA_964498785.1 of uncultured Cytophagia bacterium. Taxonomy (GTDB): domain Bacteria; phylum Zhuqueibacterota; class Zhuqueibacteria; order Thermofontimicrobiales; family Thiofontviventaceae; genus Mariaggregatimicrobium. The sequence goes on from CAZCJL010000005.1 coordinate 13,924, forward strand.
TTGATTTGGTATTTCCGCCGGAAAATGAGTTTTTCAAAACCCTGGAAGAAGCGCAGGTGGATATTACCGAAGAGGATGAGGAAGAGGAAGTTCTGGACGAAGCCGCGATTGAAGCGGAAATCAATAAAAGCGTGCTGGTTAATTTATTTGAAGGCATGTTGCTGGAAGCAGTCAGGCAGGGCGCAAGTGATATTCATATTATTCCCAGAGACAATAAAACCACGGAATTCCACTTCCGGATTGATGGTAAGTTGCAGTTGTGGCATTCCCGCGAAGGATTTCGGCCTGAAGCTATTACCGCAGTGGCCAAAGATCGTTCAAAAAATGTGGATCGTTTTGAACGCGAAACAGCACAGGACGGATTTATTCAGAGAAAAGTGGATGGTCATCTGATCCGGTATCGCGTTTCTATTCTTCCTATTGTTGCCAAAGAATATCAGTATAAAATGGAAAGTGTTGTTATTCGTGTTTTGGATGACCGGAAGGTGATTACAGATTTTGAAAAACTGGGATTCCAGAAAAAAGCACGTGAATTATTTATTAAAGCAATTTCAAAACCACAGGGTATGGTGATTGTCACCGGTCCCACAGGCAATGGAAAATCAACGACATTAATGGCAGCGTTGCACTACGTAATAAAGCCGGAAATAAATGTGCTTACTGTGGAAGACCCTGTGGAATATATTATTCATGGGGCACGGCAATTGAAAATCGGTCCTAAAATGGATTTTGAACAAGCACTGCGATCCATTTTGCGGCATGATCCGGATGTGGTGATGGTCGGAGAAATCCGGGATAAAATAACCGCAGAAACAGGCATAAAATTGGCCAATACCGGCCATCTCACGTTTTCTACATTACATACAAACGATGCTCCAAGTGCGATTTCACGGCTCTACAAAATGGGGTTGGAGACGTTTTTAATCGCGTATGCCATAAATATTATCATCGCACAACGATTGATTCGGAAATTATGTGATCATTGTAAACGACCCAGCTCAAATTTCGATCGTGCAATACCGTTGAGTTTGGGATTTAGTGAGAACGAATTGGATGATTTTACAGCTTATGAAGCTGTCGGATGTAGCCGATGTCATGGTGGATATAAGGGCCGGGTAGCTATTCATGAATCATTGTATTTTACCAAAAAAATAAGAGAATTGATTTTTAAATCTGGTAAAGAAATTGATGAAGAATCGATTCGACAACAGGCGCTAAAAGAAGGTATGACCACATTACGCGCTGCTGGTCGGCAACGCGTTAAACAAGGGATTACTACATTGGAAGAAGTTGCGCAGGCAACAGCAGAAGATTAACATGTGGGAGAGTTTATGAATACCGGACAAATATTACTTACCATTGGCGCGTTAATGATTTTATCAGTAGCGGTTTTCAATGTTAACAAGATGTTGGTGCATAGTGATTTTTTGCTTTCGGAAAACCGATATCGACTCGAAGCACTATCGCTGCTAACATCGTATGTCGAGCAAACATCACAGTATTATTTTGATGAAGCATCCACTGATTCATCCTCTCTAAAAAATCTTGAGGATTTTACACTACCCGGAAATCTTGGTTTTGAAGACAATGATCTTGGTGAAATTGATGATTTTGATGATTTAAATCAAGTTGTTCGAATCGACACAGGACGAAGCGGAGTGATTTATAAAATTTATTTCCAGATTGATTATGTAACATTGCAAGGCAATAATATTGTTTCCTCAAACGAACGGGAATATCACAAGCAAATGATGATATATATTATGGATAACTACGATCCGCCGTTAATTTGCAAATATGAAAATGGCGCAAAGGTCAGGGATACATTAAGAGTGAGTTTTGTTCGCAGTTATTGGTTTTATAATTAATCGATAGAACAATAAACAGACTAGTAAAATAGAAAGGAAATAATGACTTCACTTCTTGATATTATCGGCGCCTCAATTATTGGCGGAATGGTGCTTCTGCTTGCTTTAACGGTAACAGACTATGGAACACGAGAGTTTTTCAATTACAACTCTGATGCAATTATGCAGGCAAATTTAGCACACATGGCGCATCTGGCAGAGTATGATTTAAGAAAAATGGGATTCGGGATAGATGAGAGCCAACAGAGCACAATTTTACAAATTGCACAATCAGATCATCTGAAGTTTTTGACACAACTGAATTATAATGTGGATACGATTCCTGATACGATAGAGTATAAAATCATTCAAGCTGAGGTTATCGATTTTGGTGATACAACACTCACTATGTTTAATATTTTACGAAATGTTACTGTTGTTCAGCATTCAAATGAAAGTATGAATATTGGCAAAATTGGAAATAACAACGTGTTCAGATATTTAAATCAGATTGGAGAGGCTGTTGAAATAATCCAGGAAACTAAAATGGTTGAGTTGACATTAATTACGTATGAGCCACGGATTATTCTCAGCCCGGAATTTGTTACAACGAAATTAAATGGTATTGAAAGAGCCGATCTAAGGAAGCGAGAACTCCAACGCTTGCTACGTCCCTCTTTTTGGAGACAGACGCGGCTTGTTTCAAAAAATCTAAGAAGATAACTATCGAGTATAATATGTTTGGAAAAGGTACATTAATAATCGTTTTCGGCTTGATATTATCATTTTCAATTTATCAGCTAAATCTGAATAAAGCAGTGCTATCGACAACTGATACTTTCAACTATTATTATATGAGTACACTCGTGCATGAAGAAGCGCTGAATGCCATGAATTTTGGAATAAATAAAATTTGGGCACAGGAGGTCACAAATGACAATTTTACAGTAATTGCAAATGGTTGTACTTCAAATGTATCAATTTATGAAACATGTCTGGATACCGTTCTCTTAAAAGTAAATACCTGGACCTATGGATTTGTGCAGGATTACTATGACCGATTTCATCAATCTTTTAAGTATGAAGACTCGGTGTTTGCCTTTTTCTCATATAGAATGCCGGTTTCGCGTTATTTTTGGTTTACAAATGATGAAGGCTCGGTTTACTGGGTAACAGGTGATTCGGTGTGGGGACCAATACACACAAATTCAGTATTACGCACGTATGGAAGACCGGTTTTTTATAGTAAAGTCACTGCCTATCAGGGGATTTCTCCCAATCCGGTGAGCAGATTTAACTATGCACGATATTATGGCGGTTGGGAAATTGGAGTGCGCGTGGAGATACCTACGGATATGTCGCACCTGATAGAAGCTGCCACAACCGGCAATGGACCCGCTCCGATAAATACAAAATCTCTTTATGATATACAAACAACGTTCGAGTTTCAATATGACGGTACAGTCGTTCGAACTGTCGGGGCAGATCCTCCGGATACCGTGCTTGTGTCGGATATTGCACCGACAGGGGTGATTTACTCAACTGCCGACGTACGGGTAAAGGGTGTACTTGATGGTCTGTTGACCATTTATTCCGAAGGGGATGTCTGGATCGATGATGATATTGTCTATGCCAGCGATCCGATTTCTAATCCCGCATCCGATGATTTTTTAGGGCTTGTCAGTGCAGATGATATTTTCGTAACTGATAACGTTCCCAATAACAATGATGTCAATATCCAGGCATGCATAATGTCCGTCGATGGATCCTTTCTCGCGGAAAACTATCAGACACGACCTGTCGCCGGTGATTTGAAAGTCGTCGGAAGTATCGTCCAAAAAGACAGAGGACCTGTGGGAACATTCGGATGGTGGGGAACGACTTCCGGCTTTAACAAACGGTATAAATTTGATCCTCGTTGCGCAAGTCAGTCGCCACCTTCGTACCCGTTTGTCAGAGCACTAAGTCTTGTTTCATGGTGGGAATAGAAGCTATTCATAATTTTATGATTTATCCAGAAAAAAATATGAGCACGAATGATTTTGTTAGATGAAAACCTACTAGAAAATTCAAAAACACTTTTATCGTCATACACTCGCGAAATACCGGGTACATTGGCTGGCATTGAAAGACAGCGATTTATCGGAAATGAAATTGTGAGAAAGCTACCGGAAAACCATCGGGTGGTTTTACAGAATTTGATGACCAGCTTTTTAATCAGAATGCGGGAATTAGATGCATCGGATATTGATCTTGGTGGTTGGGCTGCCAGGGAAATGGTGTGGCTTCGGATAAACGGATGTAAAAAGCCAGATCCAGAATTTGGAAATTATGCCAGCCCGGAAACCGATATTCTCATTCAAACAATACTAATGAACGGACAGCGAGATGCTCTTTTTGATCAAAGAAATCTTGATTTTTCATATACCTTCAGGTTGAATGATAAAATAGCGCGGCACAGGGCTGATGTTTATTTTGATATGGATGAACTCGCGCTTAATATGCGAGCAATTAACACCGATATCAGGTCTTATGAGAATTATGGGTTTCATTTAAATGTTACCAGAATTTTTAACCTTGCACAGACCAAAGAGGGGTTGATTCTCATCACCGGTATCACGGGCTCCGGGAAAAGCAGTACGCTGGACTCGATTGTCGACCTGAATAACCGATCTGTGGACGCGCATATCATCATTATTGCATCGCCGGTGGAATACGTCCATGTTTCCAAACGGTGCATTGTCCGGCACCGTGAAGTAGGGCGGGATACGCGTTCGTTTAAGAACGGCACTATTGAAGCATTGCGCCAGGATCCGGATGTTATTGTGATCGGAGAAATGCGAGATCCCGATACGATTGTTGCCGGCCTGGAGGCAGCGGACAGTGGACATAAAGTTTTTTCAACGCTGCATACGTCATCAGCCGTGGAAAGCATTGACCGTATTATTGGTGAAATTCCACCCATCGAACAGGAGCGTGTGCGCGGGCGACTGGCTGATGTGTTGCGATGTGTGGTATCACAAAAGTTAGTGCCAATGATAAACGGAAAGCTAACCCTGGCTAAAGAAATTTTAGTGATGACGCCCTCGACCCGGTCGGCTATAAAAAATAATAATATTAGTGAAATTTACCAAATGATTAGTGAAGGGGTGAAATATGGTATGATAACGATGGAGCAAGATCTAAAAAGATTACTCATGGAAAAAAAAATTTCTGTGGAAACAGCGTTCAACTATTCAAATAATAAACGAAGAATGAAACAGATTATTAATATGATGTAACATAACGATAAAGGTACATCATGATCGATTATATGAAATTTTTTAAAAAAATAATAAAGGCGCAAAGGATTGAACCACTTGCCCTGGGATTGTATGTCGAAGGCGTATGCCTTCAAGCGGTGTGGCTTCAGAAAAATCAAGGCCAGATACAATTACTCGACGCTGAAACTATTGTGCTACCGGAAGTAATGGACACAGTTCAGGAAAAATCCGAATTGACAACGAAAAATATTTCGACTGTTCCCGAAACTTCCCCAATGGATATTACTTCTGAATTAGACAAAATCAATTTAATTGATTCGGAATTGGAAGCAGGAGATGATCCGTTTAAACCATCGGATGATGAACCAACCGATATTACCGCGGAGTTTAATGTTGAAAATGTAATGGATGATGAAAAAGAAGATAAAGACTATGACATTATTTCCATCATTCGAAATCTGTTAATAAGATACCCTGACAGAAAGTTGAAAATCGCTATCAGCATTCCTGAACCACAACTGTATTACAGCCATTTTGATACCCGGTGGGGAATTTCCGGCAGAAAACTGAAAAAAAGGATTGTTGAAGAAATACTGAAACAGAAGCCTGGCGCTGAAAACATCAAACCAGAGGCGATGCACAATCTTGAGCTTGCGGACGGCTCGTTGATGACAATCGCCAGAGATTCGGAAATCGGATTGATCACGATGATTGATGAATTGAGAGGGCGGCTTGATATTAGAATGCCGGAAATTACTGTGGTCGAGAGCGCAGAAATTTCCATTGTCAATCTGGTGAAGGAAAATTACACATTTGCAGAAAATGCAATCAGCGTGATCGTGTATGTGGGAACCGAGTACAGCAGATTGATATTTATGAAAGAAAATCAACTCAGTCATATTGCGCCCATTATCAGCGAAGGGATCGAACCATTTTATTCATCTGACGAAATCCTCACTGAGCTGGCCACAAAAATACGCAGCCGGCTTTTGCTGGAGCAGGATAACCTGAATATCTCCCAGATTGATAACATTATTCTTACCGGGCGGGCATGTAAAATACAATTTAAAAACGTTTTTTTTGAATGGTTCGGAACAGATGTCAATATCGACCGGCTCAAACTTGCCACATCAGAAAATGATCAGAAAATCGAAAAGGATGTGCCAAATTACGCGATTGCTTATGGCGCTGCATGGCGCGCGATCGATTCGATTAATAATGAATTTTATAACGTCGATTTAATTCCGTTCAAAATTCGAGAAGAACAAAAGGTGTTCAAATTGGGAACCACAGGTTGGATTCTGTTTGCGCTTATTCCGTTGCTTACTTTTTTCTTTACATTAAAAATAAGCCATCTGAATCGGAGTGTTAAAAATTATGAGACGACGCTAACACAGAAAAAGTCGGAACTGATATATTTGCAAGACCTTAGCGCTAAAGTTGAGATGGAAAATAGAAAATATAATAACTATGTAAATACGTTTAGCGTGCTCGATTCGATGCTGGTGGGCACGTACACCTGGAGTTCGTTTTTGAACGATATAACAGTGAAAGCAGAAAATGTCGGAAATGTTTGGATTACGGAAATTTCCAGATTTGGGCCGGGCCGCGCGATTTTAAAAGGGTATGCCATGGATCGGAAAAAAATTCCTGCGTTTGCCGATTCTCTGCACGGTTCTGTGCTTAAACAAGTGCAAATTCAAGAAATTAATTACAAGACAGTGTTCAGTTTTGATATTGAGCTTCAAGTAAAAAAACGTCGGCCTGATTATAAAAAAAAGGTGGCGGCAGATTCTGCTGTCAGTGAATTACCCGTTTCAGGACGAATAAGTATGGTGCAAAGTTATTAATGTTGAGATTTCTCTAAACTGAAAAATTCATAGCCACAGCGGCTCAGAGTACACCGCGTTTTTATTTTCAAAACGTAACGCAAATAATAGCAACTCGAATTTTTCGTAACTCAGTTTGAAAAATAATATGCACACAAGTTGCTGTTATTCTGCGACCTCTGTGCTTCTGTAGCACGTTTTGTGAATAATGCAGGCTAAATCGCTTAGAAAATTTAACCAGGTAAACCGAGTATGCTGTTATGAAATATAAATCTGCAATGTCTTTTAAAATGCGAAACAACCTCATCCTGTTCATGTTTGTTGTGATGATATTAATCGTTGGTGGATTTTATATCCTGTATTCATATCCGAAAAAGTTAGATCAGTTAAAAACAGAGTTGGATGGTGTGGAAAAGCAAATTTCAGAATTTGATGGGATTGAAAATCAATTCATCCGGCTACAGGCTCTTATTGCTGACGAAGAATTGAAATTGGCAAATTTGGACAAGCAAATCCTGCCGAATGTATCTTCATCCAATACGTATGCTTATTTGAATTCTATCTCCGAGCGCAGCGGACAATTACCTTATGATTTTATTTATTCTGATAACGGGACGTCCGGTAAATATGGATTTAATGCATATCATATCAAGGGCGAAGGTTCGTTTGAGGATATTTATAAATTTATCTGGTATATTGAACGGGGACCGCAAATTTATAAATTTAAAAATGTAAGCTTGCGTGGTGTGGAAAGTTCACAACGGAGATCTCGCCGGTCAAATATCATAATAACATTTGATCTGGAATTGTGCGCGCTATTTGCAGATGTGCACGATTTACCCATTATTCAACGGGACCTGGACAGCGTGGTCGTGGATAAATTTAATGACCCGTTTAATCCCCGCGTAAAGAGAATTTTACCACCCAACCGCGGCGATTACATCGAAGTGGAACGATCCGAATTGAAAGCAGTGATTCCCGGCAAGGCGTTTATCGCTGATCATCACGGAAAAGTGCGGGTCATACAGGTAGGTGACAAAGTGTATCTGGGCTATGCAACGAAAATTGATTTGGAAAAAAATCAGGTTGAATTTACATTGAATAAAAATGGGAAAGTTCAAAAATTTCTGTTACGACTTCGATTCAAAAATTAGATTGCGAATGAAATCCACGAATCCGTTTACCTGTTATCAAAATGAAAGAGAGTGGTGAGATGAAAGGAAAACAATTGTTTATTTTGTTGATGTTGATTATGTATTTAAGCGGCGATACATACTCACAAATGAATCGTCCCAAAGAATTAAAAAAGGCGCAGATAGCGCCGGAAGAAATAATTTCCATGTCCAAAACAATGCCCTTTAACCAGGCATTGGATATATTTAATTTTTTAAGTAAAAAATTCTATGAAAAAGTCATTATCGATCCGGAGGCGAGAGAAATACCGATTGGTATCGATGTCGACAAAATGTACTGGTTTGATGCATTAGAATTGATTCTGAGTAAGAATGTTTTGTGGTATGAAGAATTTCAAGACTATTTGAAAATCATAAATATCGAACAGCCGCCCGAACCGGTGATTGAAGACGTTGTGAAGCCTGAACCAGAAACCAAAGGCGATATATTTTTCCGGATGCGAGAGGTGGTTATCTCTGCCGTATTTTTTGAAGCAGACGGATCTAAATTACGTCAAATGGGCTTCAACTGGAATTTATTTCGCGATTATGGGGTGGATGTTGCCGCACGGATGTCGGCGGCTGAAACAAAAACCGGTTTACTTGAAGTTGAAGTTACCAATGAAATAGATTTTGTGAATTTAGTCGCAGTATTCAAGGCAATGGAGAATGACCAGATCGGTGAAGTGGTGGCAAGTCCTCAAATTACGGTTCGATCGAATGAAGAAGGAAAAATTCAGGTGGGCAGCGATGTGGCTGTCACTATAAAGGATTTTGCCGGAAATTCGGTCACACAAATGTTTTCTACCGGCTCTATCATTAAAGTAACTCCGGAAGTGTTAAAACATAACTCCACCTTTTACATTCATTTGGATCTGGATATTGAACGGAGTAACACATCAACCGGTAGCAGTGGCCTGGAAATCAAAAAATCATTTGCGAAAACATCGGTGTTGCTTTTAGACGGGGAAGACACAATTATCGGTGGGCTTTATGTGAATGAGGAATCTTACATACGAGAGGGCGTTCCATATCTGAAGAATTTACCGGGGTGGTTTTTTGGGCTTAAATATTTATTTGGATTTGAAGCGAAAAAAATAATTAAAAAAGAATTAATTATTTTGTTGCATGCGGAATTGCTACCAACGCTCGAAGAACGCTTGCAGAAAAAGATGAATAAAAAAGAAATACTTGATCCGGCACTGCTAAAAAGACGAATGAAATTTTGGAAAGAGTTGAATCAATATTTGCATAAACCAAATCAATTTGATTCAAATTGATGATCCGGCAATTTGCTCATCGTCCAATAATCGTTAATTATTTTAATGATAGTCACGAATTCATCATAATTTGCTGGTTTTACAAAATAGCCAGCCACACTTAGCCCAAAACATTCCCGTTTGTCCCGGGAGTCATTCGATGTTGTGAGGACAATCACCGGGTATTTTCGCAGATTTTGATCCTGTTTAATTTCTCGGATAAATTCCAACCCATTCATTGTTGGCATGTTTAAATCCAACAGAATCAGATACTGAGTCCCTTTAGTTGCTTTTTTTAAAAAGTTCAGCGCTTCCAGACCATTTTTAAAAAGCAGGAGTTCATCGGGAATTCCCAACTCCTTAAACGCCCGACTTACTGTCATGGCGTCGATTCGGTCGTCTTCAATAAGTAAAATACCGTTTTTCCGATGCATTCTGTACTTTCAATTTTAAATTGATTTTAGAGATGTTATTTTATTTAGATATCACATAGTAAAATGAGGTAGGCTTTTTCATTTTCCCACTCTGTTTCAAAAACTTGCATTGTTTCCGACCTGATTTGTCCACTGCTGTTAATTTTTATTTTAGACATTTCCCCTTTCAGGATGGGATAATCAAATACTGTTCCCACAAAATTCTGTTGAGTTCGGCCAAATAGTTTTTCAGCAGATTTATTAACATATTTTACAACACCATTTTTATCAATTATTAACGTGCTGTCCGAATGATTTTCAATAAGATAGCGAAACCTGAGTTCACTTAATTTCAGTTGTCGGGTTTTATTTTTCAATTCAGACAAAATCATGTTTTTTTCCAATGCATATCGTATCGAACGTTTCAACGATTGTTTATCAATGGTATCTTTGATCAGATAATCATGTGCTCCCAATTCAATCGCCTGGATCGGAAGTGTTTCATCATCGCTGCCAGTGAGTACAATAACCGGTTTGTCCGGGCCGTGTTCGATCACTTGTTTGATAGTTTCAGCACCATTGCTGTCCGGCAAGCCCGGATCAACAATCACAAGATCGACAGATTGCTCTTCAATGATTTTTAACCCTTTTGCCAGCGTATTTGCCACCAGTAATTTAAATGAATTATCTTCATTCCGCATTGTTCTTTGAAATATTTTAACATCTAAAATATCATCTTCAATTAATAATACCTGAAATATATTTCCCATTTTTTACCTCCGGAAATTTAAATATCGAATGTGCATTATTCAGGATGCGTCAGAAATAAGTCTCTCAGGGAGGGAGATAAAAAATGTTGATCCGTTGCCGACTATTGATTCGACGTCAATATATCCATCGTACATTTCAACAATTTTTTTTACCAGAGTTAGCCCAATTCCTGTGCTTTCGATTTCATCTTTAGGATTCAGTGTTTGAAAAATTTGAAAAATTTTTGTAAAATTCTTTTCTTCAATGCCGGGTCCGTTATCAGAGACATAAAATTTTAGAAAGCCATCAGATACCGTGCTGCCGATTTTTATTTTACCTGCTGGTTTATCCATATATTTTACAGCATTGCTTAACAAGTTTTGAAAAACCTGTGTGATTCTCGTCTTCTCAATATAAATTTCAGGCAGTGTGTTTTCAATGTCGATAGTGATCTGCGATGGCGGAACAACTGCGTCAAACGCTTCAGTAACCACGGTATTTAAATCGACTTTTTCCATGCTTTCTTTAATACGTCCTACCCGGGAATATTGCAGCACACCATTGATTAACTCGTGCATGCGTTGCACCCGACAAATCAGCAGGTTTATATTTTCCCTGCCTTCATCGTCAAATTTATCGGCGTAATCTGCTGCAAGCCAGTTTGCCAGCGACCGAATGGCACGCAGCGGTGCTTTTAAGTCATGTGCGATAATTGAGGCAAAATCGTTTAATTCTTTATTTACATTCTTTAGGTCAATTGCTTGCTTTTCTAACATTTTTTGTTGACGGTAGAGGTCTAAAAAAATATTTACCTTGCTTTTTAAAATATCCGGGTGCAGCGGTTTAAATAAATAATCCACAGCGCCGGACTGGTATCCCTTAAAAATGAATTTTTCCTCTTTGTTAATGGCAGTAATAAAAATAATCGGAATGTGCTTTGTTTTTTCAAATCCACGAAGCAGCTCCGCAGTTTCAAAACCGTTCATAACAGGCATTTGAACGTCCAGCAACGCCAGGGCGAAGTCATGCTCCAAAACCAATGAAAGCGCCTCATTTCCGGATGTTGCCTTGATCAATGTAAGTTCAGGGCTTTTAAGAATGCTTTCGAGTACAAATAAATTATCCGGTCTGTCATCCACTAAAAGGATTTTAATTATATCATTCGTCATTTTTCGTGTACACCCGGCAGTAATAATAATTATTATTGATACAGCCACACTTGCAGTAAAGAAAGTAATTTATCAATATCCACAGGTTTTGTCATATAGTCATTGGCTCCAGCGTCAATGCAATTATTTCGATCGTTTTTCATCGCTTTTGCTGTTAAGGCGATAATAGGGATTTTATCGAATTCGTGTTTTTGGCGGATCTGTACCATTGTTTCATAGCCATCCATTTCCGGCATCATAATATCCATTAAAATTATATCAATGTCCGGATTATTCGCCAGTTGCTTCAATCCTTCTCTGCCATTTTTCCCGATAACAATTTTCATTTTGTGCTGTTCCAAAACGCTCGACAGAGCGAATACATTTCGCATGTCATCATCAACAATGAGTATTTTTTTATCAGTTAAGACAGCCGCGCGATCGTGGACACGGCGAATCATTTTTTTCTTATGTTCCGGTAAATTGGCTTCAATACGATGCAAAAACAGAGATGTTTCGTCAAGCAACCGCTCCTGTGATTTTACGCCTTTAATAACAATGCTTTCTGCATATTTCCTTAACTTGTCCTGTTCATTACCTGACAATTCCTGTCCAGTATAAATAATTACAGGCACATTAGAAATTGCAGCATCTTTCCGGATATTTTCTAACAGGTTAAAACCGGACATGTCATCCAAAAAAAGATCCAGAATCATACAGTCAAAATCGTTGTTTTTCAGAAGCCGGATCGCGTCGGCGCCTGAACGAACGACCAGCGTTTTAACATCATCGTTTCCAACTAAATCTAAAATAACGTCTCGCTGGGATTTATCATTTTCTGCGACTAATAATTTTTTCACTTTTTTTGAAATGATTGCTTCAATTTTATTGAACGCTTCTTCCAATTGTATCATTGTCACGGGTTTGGATAAAAATCCAATCGCTCCCATTTTTCGCGCTTGAATAGAGTTTTCTGAAGCAGATATAAAATGCACCGGAATATGCCGGGTATCCGGATGAGTTTTCAATTTCTCCATAACAGTCCAGCCATCAATGCCCGGAAGCCCGATATCCAGAATAACAGCATTCGGTTTGTACATGTGTGCCAAATCAATGCCAGACTCGCCGTTAATGGCGCACAGTCCTTTGAATTTCTTTTCTCTGGTAAGGCTAAGCAAGATATTTGCAAATTTTAAATCATCCTCAATAATCAAGATTGATCGATCCGAAGACGTTAGTTGATCTCTGTCATCTTTTAATATATTTTTAGAGGTATGTGCCGGATTTGGAATTACGGACTCGTCTGCGCTCTGATATTTTTGTGATGCATTGAATTTTTGTATTGGTTGCCGGTCAGTGAAAGAATCGTTAATAGTCTGTCCGGTTTTCGGCTTTTTTAATGGGTAATAATCAATTGGCACATATAGCGTAAAAGCGCTGCCATGTCCTTTCTCGCTTTGAACCTGAATTTCTCCGCCCAGTAGTTTAGACAGCTCTCTCGAAATAGAAAGTCCCAGTCCGGTACCATGAAATTTTTTATTGCTTTTTCCATCCACCTGTTGAAAAGCTTCAAAAATCACTTTCTGGTCTTCCGGCGCCAGTCCGATTCCAGTATCGATCACAGAGAACGCAATGCAGTTATCGCTATCCAGTCGGGACATGGCCAAAATAGTGTTGGTTTGGGGCCGGAGGATGCGTAGTTTCACTTCTCCGGCTTGTGTAAATTTAAATGCATTGGATAATAAATTTTTTAGAATCTGTTCAATTCGCTGGCGATCTGTACTGATGGTTGAGGGAATGCCGTCTTCGACTTCAATGGTAAATGCAATTGATTTTTCATTGGCCAAATGGAGAAAAGATTGTTGTAAATTGGTTGCAAGTGAATTAATATCCACATCTTCGATGATGATGTCCAGCTTACCGGCTTCTACTTTGGATAAATCCAATATATCATTAATTAAATGGAGTAAGTCTTTCCCGGACGAATGAATGGTTTTTGCAAACTGCACCTGTTGGTCAGTCAGATTATGATCTTTGTTTTCGAAAAGCAGGTTTGAAAGAATCAGCAAACTGTTTAGTGGGGTGCGAAGTTCATGGGATATATTTGCGAGGAACTCGGATTTATATTTGCTGGTTAATTCCAAATCTTTTGCCTTGATTTCAATTTCCTGACGGGCTTGTTCCAGATCAATGTTTTTGTGCTTTATTTCATCGCGCTGTTTTTCCAGAGCTTTGGTCTGAGTTTCCAACTCGTCATTTTTCTGGCGTAATTCTTCCCGTTGCTTCTCTAATGTAAGTTTAGATTCTGTGAGGGCCGCTGCATGTTCTTCCAATTCCTGATTTTTTTGTCGCAACGTTTCCTGCTGATGTTGGAGTTCTATTGCCTGGGATTGGGTCTTTTTTAATAATTCTGTGATCTGAATACGGGATCGGGTTGAATTAATACTGATTGCAATATTTTCCGCGGCCTGGTCTAAAAATATTTGCTGAATCTCGGTAAATTCAGAAAACGAGGCCAATTCAATAACGCCACTAATTGTGTTGTCGTACATAAATGGAACAACAATAAGATTGCAAGGCGCTCGCTGACCTAATCCGGACTGAATGAGGATATAATCGTCGGGCACATTTTTAATTAATATACGGTGCTCTTCCAGCGCACATTGACCAACAATTCCTTCTCCGAATTGAAATTCATTGGGAACGGTTTTTCGCGTGGAATAAGCATAGCTGCTCACCATTTTGAGTGCATTGTGTTCATTTACCAGATAAATTGCGCCGAGTTGAGCATTAATATATGGGGTGATAAATTGGATGATATTTTGAGAAAGTGAAACTAAATCCTGTTCACTTCTCAATCTATCGTTCAATTCACTGACGCCGGTTTTTAACCAATTCTCTGTTTCAATGTTTCGCTTTGATTTTTTTATTTTCGCCATCATCGAATTGAAGGCATTACCAAGTATGCCAATTTCATCATTGCTTTCAACTGTCACTGCTGCATTGTCATCGCCATTGGCAAATTTACGAGAAACATCCACAATTTCTTTTAATGGCATGGTAAAAGAGCGGGCTAAAACGAGCGAAAGACCACCCAAAATAATGATGCAAAATAAAATGATGGATTTTATCAGGCGTTGGGATTTCTGAAAATTTTTCCTTGCTGACGCCAGAGCTACCGTAATTTCTCCTCTGTCGTTTTGCTTGGCTTTGTGCAGTTGATTTTTAAGTGCAGTAAATTTTGTAGTTAGCGATTTTTGTGCTTCTGCCAGGTCTTCTTTTTTTTTACCGCTGATAAATTGCAGCGCAGTGCCATGCGCTAATGAAAAATAATTCTCGAAGTTGGTTTTTAAAATATATGACTCATTTTCGCTAATGATTGAATTTTGGGCCGCTTCATTTAATTGATCAACAAAATATCGATTCAACGCTCGCGTCTCTGCAAGTTGTTTCTCACTGGACGCGGATATTGCATCCTGAATGTATCTATGTATTGTATTCAGAGCCAGCTCCAGATTCCAATTCAATTCCAGTGAAGGGTAATATCCGGATTCAATTTGGCTGAGAAACCGGTCGTTTCGATCATTTAAAATTTTATTTGCAAAAAGAAGAACCAAAAATATTAAAAGTGCAAGACAGGGCAGAAGTAGAATCTTGTATTTTATTTTAAGATTTTTTAACATGTCTGATGTATTGTCATACTGTAATCGAATTAATTAAATTTAATTATCTCATAATGTTATCGTTAATTTTTAAAAATTCTTTAGGATAACATTTAATATTTCCAGCCGGGACGGATGTTGCCAAACATTTGATCCGGATGCGTTTGGATTTCATCCCGCAACGGCGTTGTTTTACCCAAAGCCGTTATTTCTGTCTTGTTGAGATGCTGGAGTTATATAGAACGCGGATCAAACGGATGTAACCGATAATGACGGATTTTCAAAATCAGTTTGAATCCGTTCAATCAGTGTGCTATGTTCAGAGAAATTTATAAAGATAATAGCACACGGATGACAAAGATGATACGAGTATTCGCGGATAAAAAATCCGTGCAAATCTGTTCGATCCGTAAAATCTGTGTTCTATATTTTAAAAAAAGCGTGTTTATCAGTGTTAATCCATGGCTAAAATTGTATTGGATTATTCTGTTATGGGAGATGGCTGATTACATCGGAACTATCGGGACAGGGAATCGTTTATCAAACAGAGTCGGACAGGTATAGTTAGCGAGTGCATATCTTTCACAGAGTAAATTCATTCACACGAACCACGGTGCCATTATATGGAAAAGTTTTTTACAAACATGGGACGCAAATTAGGAACGTCCGTTAGCAAAGGGAAATGGTTTTACAAATCATTATTCGGCTCTGAGGAAGAATCTATGCGGGCTGAATATGTTGTGGGAAAGCAACTGGCGCAGAATGTAACTCAGGAGATGAAAGTAATAACTGAACCCGTAGTGCAACAAATTGTGAATGACATTGGTGAGCAACTGCGGAAACGAGTCCATAACAAGCAGCGAACATTTCAATTTCATATCGCGGCGAGTTCGGATATTAACGCATTTGCACTGCCCGGCGGATTTATGTACATCACGCAGGGGCTTTACGAGCAGATCGCGAACCAGCACGATGAGATTGCATTCGTGCTCGCGCACGAAATGATGCACGTCGTCCTTAAGCATCCCATGAACCGGATACTGGCGAATTATTCGGTACAGATGATTTCCAATATTGTGATAAAAGGCGGAGCAATGGGCATGCTTGCGCGACAGATTGTGGGAAACCTGTTGAATAACTGTTATTCCCGAGAGAATGAACTCGAAGCGGATAACTACGCCGTCCGCCTGATGTACGCGGCTGACTTCGATCCACATTCAGCCAAAACACTCCTTGCCAGGCTAAAACAAACATCGCCCGAAGACCTGCCTGTGTACAACTACTTCCTGTCCCACCCGGCAATTGACGAGCGGATTACTGCAATTCAACAGTTGATTAAAGAAAAGAAGATGGGGTGATTTGGAGCGATCCTATCGCTTGAAGCAATAAGATCGCTTTTGTAAAACTGTTGAGTTATTCCGGATTCACCCGAAAAACAACAACCATTCGGTCGCGTTTTCTGATCCCGTAAATCACGCCCTCGTCTGTCCGGTCCCAGGCGATTCCCTGTCCGAAAATTGTTATCGGAATTGTGGCGACAAGTTCAAGGATCGATCCGCTCTCCGGAAGGTGCATGGCGTACAGTTCCGATCTGTCGTGGCCGGTGCAATATAACAAGCCGTCTGGTCCCCAGGAACCGCCGGAATTGCTCATGGGGCTGAATCGCTGAACAGCCGAATCCGGGAAGACCCATCCCGCGAGTTTTTGCCACTGGTCATTAAACTTGATCAGCGTGGTCCATTCAGAACCTTTGCCTGTGACAACTTTCCATTTATCATAATGTGCAAATGCCGCCCACCAGAAACCGTCGTGGCGGTCGACCCAGGTGCATGACCCCCAGTCGATTCCGAAACTGTGCGAGCCGATGTGTTCGAGTGTGGCCGCGTCCCAAATTTCCACGGAACTTGTCATGGGAATATTGGGATAATTTGAGTGCGAGCAATACAATTTACCATCGATAATGACGCCGCTGTCCAGATGGATGATGCGCCCGTTTTCCTCTCCCTGCCAGGATGCGACCCGTTTGCCGCTGTCTTTTTCATATTTCCCGATGTGTTGGGTTCCGACCACGTAAATGTGTTCAGCATCCACAGCAATACCCTGGCGGGCTTCCGGCGCTTCAAACCGTCGCAGTTCTTTGAATGTTTTCTGTTGGCTTTGAGCGCTATTTATTGCAATTAGCGTTACAAATGAAATAAATAATATTTTATATAAAGAATGATTATGCATAGATGTTCACCTATGAATTAATGTTATTCATAAAATTCTGCTTAAAAATCTAAAATGAATATTAAGAAATTCCAAAAATCAAGCATCAAATTACATAAGCGCCGGAGGACGCATCCGCCTTTGGCGTGAGAAATCTTAAAAAATCCATAATCAAATTCGAAACAAAATTGAAATCAATTTTCACTTTTTGAGTTTCTGATAATCTTTAACTGCCTTGAAATTGATAAATTGAAATTTGTAATTTATTTGTGATTTATTAGTTGCTTTTTATTTTTTTTGGAATTTACTGACTTTCAATTAAAAAATTCAGGTTATTTTTGATATTTTGGAACGAGTGGCTCAACACCACAACAATTCATAAATGTGCCAACATCATTAATAAGTGGGAAATCCACCCCTGCATCAAATAATTTTTGCAGTTTTTCCCTGGAATCAACACCGTAATAATTGATTTTGATCTGATGCTGTTTCAGTTGCGGGATGATTGTCGAAAGTACTGAATCGGCCCGGGTTGTCAACTGGATAAAATCAGCGTTCATGGCAATGGTATTATTCACATATTCAGCAGTACTTCCGGCGCGGTCCATATTGCAGATGCGCAGGCGATTATCGATTTCTTTCGCTGCCAGAGCGACATCTTCCTTACATGCCAGCACAGACTGGTGCAATTTGTTATTGTTGACGATGGTCTCCACAATTTGGGAAACATCAATCGAATCTGCCTTCACATGTATATTGAGCCAGATATTCACCGGCATAATTTTTAGCGCTTCTATAAACGTTGGAATTTTTTCTCTGCTGAATGTATCATGTTTCCAACTGCCAGCGTCCAGTTTTTTAATTTCATCAAGTGTCTGGTCTGCTACTTTTCCGGTTCCGTTTGTGGTTTTATTAAGAGATGAATTATGAATTACCACCAGCTCGCCATCTTTTGTCTGGCGAATATCAAACTCAATCATGTGCGCGCCCAGGCGAATGGCTTCTTTAAAAGCAGCCATTGTATTTTCGGGGTGCGTGGCGCTGGCGTCGCGATGGGCGCAAATGCCTCGTTCCGGCATGTTAATTGTCGATTGATTTCCGCAGGATGCAAAAATTATTGTTGCACAAATAGCTATATTAAAAAACGATAGTGAAGTTTTCATTGAATTATTCATTTGGTTTAATATTCCACACTGTACAAGCTAATAAAATGGACAGAATTGAAGCTCCGATCCAAAACATAAAGACAGTGTCAAAATTATAGGTTGTTTGTTCTCCGACAACGTGCTTCCCGCTTTCGATAAAATAGCCGCTGATCCAGTCCTGAGAAGCAGCGCCCAAATAGCTAAACAAGCCAATCACTCCTTTAACTGCTCCGGCGGCACGTTTGGGCATAATATCCACTGCGATCAGTCCGGCCAGGAATACGATGAGACCACCAATGGCGAACTCAAAACAGCCAATCGCGATCATATCCAGCCAATGATAGCTAGGCGGGATGCGATATATCATAATTAATGAACCGGTTAACAGCAAGCCATACAACAGCGTGGGGACATTTCTTCGGGAATTAAAATATTTATCAGACATAAACCCGGAGAACGCTGCGCCGGCCAGTCCAACCACCGTATTGGCGCCAATAAGGACACCGGCTTCGACAATTGAGTATCCTTTTACTTCTTGTAAATATAACGGTCCCCAGCTATGTATCGCATATCTCGTAACGTACATCAGCGCGCTGCTTAATCCTAAAATCCAGACGACCGGATTTTTTAGCACCAGTAATTGCAATTCCCCGACTTGACCGGATGTGGGCTTGCCGGCAGAGTAATCTTTGTTGTAATCAGACACATTGGGCAGACCATAAGTCTGCGGTCTGTCCGCAAGTGTAAAATACAAAATTGTCGCGATAATAACACATACAATTCCGGGACCGATAAAACCCATTCGCCAGCCGAAAACGCTAATTAGCATTGAAGTCCCGATAAAGGTGAGTCCTTCGCCGATATTGTGCGCCCCCGCCCAAATACCATAACGGGTTCCGCGTTCCTTGTTGCTGAACCACTGACAGATAGACACGACACTCGGCGCAGAACCAATAGATTGGAACCAGCCGTTTAATGCCCACAAAATCGTGAATGCATAAAAATAATGGGTTAATCCAAATGCGAGATTCACAATCGCCGAGCCCATCAAGGCGATGGACATGAATCGTTGAATGTTGGCATGGTCTGCCAAAAGACCATTGACAAATTTACCGATCGCATAAACGTATAATAATGCTGCACCAATTATACCCAGTTGCTGTGCGTCGAGAATGCCCAGATCCAACATTGGTTTTTTAGCAACTGACAGACTGAGCCGGCATGTATAAAAAAAACCATAGCCAAATACGAGTGAAATAAAAACACTCCAGCGTTTGCGTTCGTAGATATTCCGAATTTTTTCCTGATCTTTTAATAACGGTTGATCCTGTCCGGTCTTAAAAAAGTTGATCAACTTCTTTAACATGCCATCTCCTTTTTAACTGGTCGGATAATAGTAAAGGGATCAGGATTTCAAAAATATTTCCTGATCCCTTTTATTTTCAGTTACGGCCGATTACCAAAGCGTGTATTGAAGGCCGAGTGTTCCATAGAGTCCGTACCATTCTGTTTGTTGCGTTCGGGAGTAATCCTTGCGCGGATTTCCCAGGACTTCATGTTCATTGGTAATACCCAAACCATTAAGCTGGCCGATCAGCAATATTTTGTCAGTGATTTTTTGAACAATTGAAAAATCAACAAAGAATTCATGATCAAAGTAAACATCGCGATACTTGTTATCGCCAACGCCTGTGAGAAGTGCATCACGATAATTTGCAGCGACAACTACTGAAAGTCCTAAATCAACATTATCATAGATCAGCGACATATTTGCAATGTGTTTTGGGCTACGTGTCATCACAACCGTTCTGCCGTCTATTTCTCCCTTGGATTTGGTGTAGGTGTAATTCGCGTTCACAGCAAAATATTTCAAAGCCGGGCTGAAAGCGGCAAGCCGTTGCTGTGCATTCATTTCAAAACCATAAAAATTTGCTGTACCGTCTCCCATAACAGGCATGGAGGCTTCGTAAGTTTCTTCAACGCCATCCGGTGCATAATCCCCATCATCATTTACAAAGTCATGTTTTTCAATCCAGGTTTTGGTGGTGTGCCAGGCTTTAAAGTTTTTAAAGAATACTCCAAAACTGAGCAAACCGAGATTGGAGGTAAAACGATCGAACATAATATCGAAATTATAAGCAGTTCGCGGTTCTAAATCCGGATTTCCATACTTGATTTCACCTAATGCCGAATTACTGGCCGGCGGTTCGTTGATAACCATGCTCGGAATCAGATTCACATAACGAGGTCTGGCCAGACCGGTTGAATAGGCTAATTTAAGATTGTTATTATTATTAAACTTATACATAAAATGAATCGACGGCAAAATATTGCTGTATCCGCCGCTTCCCGTTAGTTCTGATTTTCCGATGATGTCTGCATCTTCCGGATATGGTTGGATATAGTCATTTTTTGTGTTTTCTAATCTTAGTCCCATAACGGTAGAAAATTTAGGAGTAAGGTTCAATTGAGTCATTCCATATACAGAGGTAATCGTTTCCGATGCGTCGTAGCTATCAGTGTAATTATCCCTCGCTTTCCACGATCCGGATTCGACCACAGAATTGAGCTCTTTATTATCGTATCTGACATCAACAAAACCGAAATTACCTTCAGGAATGGTGTAGGTGTCGGTAAACTTTGTCGTCTGGTACCGCTCGCGTTCAAGAGAAACATCTTTTCTTAACACCTTTGTTCCGAATTTAAAATGACTGAGGTCACCCTTCATAAAGGCAAATGGAATTTTTAAATTAAGTTGACCGGAAATATCCTGGTCTTCCTTAAGAATCAGATCATATCGAATCCGGTTTAGCTTCAAGGGATCCAGACCTGAAAATTTTGTGGTTCCGTCAAATTCCTTGATGTCATCATTGGAATAACCTGTGAACGAATTATCACGCTGATAGCGTAAATATGTCCTGCCCGGAGTATCTTCCGAAGATTTGATGACTGCAGCTTTATAATCAATTTGCATCCAGCCCAGAGTGTGTTCGCCGCCGAACATCCCCAAATTTAACCGTTGATCTTCCAGTCGGTTTCTGGTTTCGCGGGTTTCTTCTTCATCCTCGATAACGTATTCAACCTCGCGACGGATTTCATCATCGAGATAGCTGTTGTGATTAAGAGTTAAATATAGCCGATGTGAAGGATTGAATTCATAATCAGTGCTCAGGCTTAAGCCGTAGCGCTGGCGTTTCACGTCGTAATCATTTGTATGTTGTGCAAAAATTACCTCATCATAGACGCCGTCATCGTCGGTGTAATTTAATTCCCGAAGTTTTGAATCACGATTCGTTTTATAATACGCTCCGTCGATTATCACGCCGAGTTTGCTATCAAAGAACCTTTTTCCATAAACAGCATAGTATTCCTGTATATCTCTGCCATAGGTTTCAAAATCAGACATTTGGTTGTTATATCCGCCGCTAATTCCCAAAACTGCTGTTCCGGCGTCCGGAGCTCTTCTCAGACCAAAATTTACAACACCGCCAATTGCATCACCATCCATATCCGGAGTAATTGCCTTAATTACTTCAATTTCACCCAATAATCGGTTATTGACAAGATCAAGCCCAACGCTGCGTCGTCCGTTCGCGTCTGGCGCCGGAATCCGGACGCCGTTCAAAGTTAGTGCATTATATTCCTCGTTCATACCACGAATCTGTACCATTTCGCCTTCTCCCTGATCCCTTGCAATTGAAACCGCTGGAAGTCTGCGAACAGTCTCGGCTGCATTACGATCCGGGAATCGTCCGAAAAATTCTTCGGAAACAACTTGCACGATATTCTGGGCAGTTTTCTGTTTTTGCAGGGCCTTGGCCTGACCTCTTGTCAGTTCTCCGTAAACGACAACCTGCTCGCCTTCTAAAATACTTTCTTTCAATGCAAATTCTACTGTTACGGTTTGACCGGCTGACACCTGAACTTCTTTTGCCAAATCCTGATAGCCAAGAAATGAGGTCTTAACAGTGTAGGTCCCTGCTGGTACTTTCATGATTCTAAAGCGACCATCATAATCTGTCGCTGCTCCGCGTTTGGTGCCTTCAATGAGAATATTGGCGCCTGGCAACGGAGATTTTGTCTCTGCTTCAATAACCTTACCGGTGATCTGGCCTGTTGTCTGGGCTTTCAATGAACCTGATGTAATTACAAAAGCCATGATTACCAAAATACTGATAAACAGATGGAGCATTTTGGAAGATTTAAAATCTTGCATTTTTTTCCTCCTCTACACGTAGATTAAAAAATTTGATTAAAATTAAATATGACACTTTTCGTTGTAATAATTTGTTAAATTTTTTTGCCCTCCTTTTGATAGATAATTATTAAAATTGGTTTCGTTCGGGATATCGGCTCTTTAAATACAATTTATCAAGCATACTATTCTCAATATCATAGACGGTAAAACGAAGTTCTTTTCCAAGAATATCGACTTTACAATAATGATATTTCGGATACATTACAGTTATTATATCATTCGTATGAATTTTATGCTCTGATATTGGTCCGCCACCACCACCGGATACGATGTAAGAAACGCCATTTACAAATCCGCGCTGATAGTTATGATTATGGCCGGAAAAGTAAATATCAACACCGTATTTTTCAAAAAGGGGTACCAGATAGTTCAAATTTTTTGGATATGGTCGCGGATGTGAAACAATGTAGCACGGAACATGTCCGATTACAAAAAGCCAGTCTGCTGTGCGAGCTGGTTCCGAGGCAAGCTGAGAAACGAGCCAGGAATATTGCGGGCTACCCGGAGATATGTCCGGAAAAATATTTTTATCGGGATATGCGCTAATATTGTTATCGATAAAAATGAAAAAGCAGTTTGCGTAATGAAAGGAGTAATAATTTTCATGTGCAGAATCCG
This sequence comes from uncultured Cytophagia bacterium, assembly GCA_964498785.1. Taxonomy (GTDB): domain Bacteria; phylum Zhuqueibacterota; class Zhuqueibacteria; order Thermofontimicrobiales; family Thiofontviventaceae; genus Mariaggregatimicrobium. Next base: position 37,496 of record CAZCJL010000005.1, read on the forward strand.
GAAAAGAAAAATAGTCATAAAAATAAGGCGCATTCAGCTCATGATTTCCAATGGCGACATAGATCGGTTTATATTTGATTATTGGGCTTAACTGATTGAAAAATTCTGTATCCCAGTCTGAAGAAAGGCCCCGCTGAACTAAATCTCCAACATTAATAATAAAATCAAAATCATGATGTTGAAATGCCTGTACCACATCAGCATGTTTGAGAAAATTCGTTCGGTTATCACCATAAAGGATGAAATTGAATATTGTATCGTTAAGAGCTTCTGTTTTAAACGAATACCAGTTGCCCGCAATCGAATCCGATTGAATCCGGTAATAGTAAGAAGTTCCCGGCTCAAGATCACTCAATTCAATCTCATGTCCCCGTGTGCGGTTCGATGAATGTATTGTTTTTTCAGGCGTCTGACCAAGACCATAATCCACACGGGAATCCGCCGGGTAATTGGTTCGCCACATAATTACCGCTTTATCCTTGAGCACGCGTTGCAGGTAAGGACCTGTTTGAATTTTCAGAGGCACAGGATGCGGAACGAGCTGGTAATTTTTATAAATTCTCAGATAATCACAAAAAAATCCGGCGTTGGAACAGGTAAAAAAGCCGACTTTTCCATGTCTGAACTGTGAATCTTGTACATGAAAGAACTTGATATCATTTAAATATATCGTCAACGTATCTTTTAACGCGGCGATGGTGATCGTAAAAGTACACTCCGGCCATTCCTCATCATCATAAGAAGCAAGTATTTCAGTCTTTCCGTTTAGAACCTTGTCAAGACGAACGATCTGCGCCTGACTTGAAATGAGCAGACGATAATAATTGTCCTTGTCCTGATACCGGAACAGAAATCCGATGTAATCATCATCCGTGTAACTCACTGTTGTTGTTGCCACGTAATCGCGCCATTTCACATCACCGGTTGTGATGTGGGTTCCCCGTATATTAGATTTGGTACCACAATCTGAATCATCTATTAAATAACCGCGACGAATATGCCAGTTTGAAGGTTCACCAGGTAACTCATCATAAACCGTCCAATGATTGAGTTGATTATTTTCAAAATCATTTTCCCATATCAGGCCGGAAAATTGAAAAGAGGTTGAAGTTTTGCTCGCGGGGAATATTTGAGATATGCTGTTATTAATTGTTGCAAGAATTGCTAAAAGTGGTATTAATAGGAGAAAATTAATTTTCGTTATCATAGAGTGTTTCCCTCATAGATGAAATACTGATTAATGCTGTTAATATCTTTAGCAATAAGAATGCCATAAATAGGGGAAATTGATATAAGTGTAATATATTCAAATTGTAATAAGAGTATATAATGAGCAGCATAATCAATCAGATTTGTCGTGTAACTGCAATTTCCCACAATATTGTGGGAAGTCAGCGTGGGAATTTCCACAATTTGCCGGGTTAGTTATTGTTATTTGTTCCGTAGTAATCGATTGCGCTTTCCAAAATTTGGTGATATTCTTTTGGCAGGTTTTTATAAAGAGTATTTTCCAGGGAAGTTAATGCTTTGGTTTCAATATTTTTAATATAACCTTTTATTCGAATTTTGACTAATTCTTTAATGTTGCTGTCAGTAGTGTTTGTGATCAGATTTGTTGCATCGCTGATATCCCAGTTGTTAAATTTTAAGGCTTTCAGGCACATTCCTCTTAAATGATGAGAAAGAGTACGCGACCCGGCGCAATAACCTAATTGCTGTTCACTGATTTCCATTCGGAAAAGATTCTTGCGTAGAATGGATAATTCATGATGTTCTTTATCGTTAAACACATTCGATGCATTTGGTGTTTTTTCGACTACATTGCTAAATTTAGATTCATTACTAAGAGGGGGGAGATGCATTTTTAAAATACTGGATTGTCCTTCAATTCTGGCGCTTTCACACGCTAATTGGATGATCATCCGCAGTTCGCCAATATTTCCTTCTGAATAATCATGTTTTTTCAGGTAATGAAGTGTTTGCTCATGCAATTTTAAATGTGTTTTATGCTTACTATTATAATTATCAACAAAATGATTCAGCAATAAGGGAATATCCGAAATACGTTCTCTGAGTGGTGGGATTTCAATTTTATTAATACTTCCGCCCATACGTCGAAATAAATCTTTTCGAAACAGACCTTCTTTTACGCGTTGTTCAAGATTGACGTTTGTAACAAAAATAAAGCGGATGTCAGCAGTAATATCTCTGCTTTTTCCGGCTGCCGGATGGAACGACAACCCGTCGACAACTCGCAGTAGTTGTGCCTGAGTGTCCAGAGGAAGCGCATCCACATCATCGATGAGTAACGTTCCGCTGTCACATTCTTCAAGCACACCTTTTTGACCGTTTTTGTCGATGCCGTGGATCCCATGACCAAATCCAAATCCAAATAATTTGCCAAGTATAATCATCGGATCAGCAGCAGAAAATTCCACAGCTTCAAAAACATGAAATGGTTTATGGCTCCTGGGGCTCAACAGATGCATCATCCGGGCAAGGGCTGTTTTCCCCACGCCGGATTCGCCGTAAATCCATGCCGGAATTGTCATCTGGCTTAACGGAACGATCTGCCGGAGAACCCGTAAAAATTTTGGACTATTGCCCAAACAAACATTTTGCCGGAGTTCGTTAAGACGAGGATAATCTTTCTTGTAAGTTTCTATTTTTTCTTCTAAAACCTGAGCAGATTCGATCTCATATTCATGCTTCCAGTAAGTATCTAATTGAGATTGAGCTTCTGCCAATTTAACATTTGCGAATTCCAGATCTTTGATATATTCATTAATTTTTGCATTCTTTGCTTTTAATTCATTGGAAAGCCTCTTTACACCATGGGACAATCCCTTTAGCTCTTTAATAGAAAAATTAATTTCTGAGTCGGTAACTTTTCCTTCTCCGATTTTGGCAAGAGAATTATTCAGCGATTTTATCGAACGTGAGGTTATTTTTGCTGCAAAAAATGAAACCAATAACACTGCTACTGAAATGATAGACGCGACGAGAAGCATCCGGGTCCGTGTTTTACCACTGATATCTTCGATTTGAGTTGTAAATGTTTTTGTCTTTTCAAGCAAATGATCCATTGAGGTACCGATAACAACGCCACCCCAAATACCATGTTTATCATAATTTCCAATATTGTAAAAAATAGGTGAAATTGCACGTGTACGCATAATTCCTTTGGATTCACCATAAATACCCATGGATTTCATTGTGGTGATAACGTTCTCTCCGCGCTGAACACGTTTAATGATACTGCTGACAGGTTCTCCGCTATAAAGGTCATGGAGCCGCCAATCCATATTCAATAAATTTATCGGAATAATGCCGGCGTCAAAAAGCCAGTGCGGTGTGTCTGAAGTAAGCGGTGCAACCAGATTCCCGTTTTTGTCCAAACCGCGTATATCCCACAGCTTTTGATGAGCTATGATCCATCCCTCATCATCAATAATATAATCATAATTTCCACTTTGATAATTTTTTAAAAGATGTGCTTTATTGATGTGATCCTTTATTACGAAATTTAAAATATGATGATGATCCAGTGCAATCATACAAACACCTTTAAACCGATCCTGTTCATCAGTTATTCGTTTACAGAAACGGAACACACCATTGTAAAATTTTCCCTGATCCAATTGCTCATTTCTACTAACATACCAACCGGTTAAATGCGAAATATAGTATCCGCTCAGACTCTTTTTGGTGTTGTTAAAATAAGTTTCAGTCTTATATAATGTATTTTCCGGAATGCTGACGTTTGTCAGATTTTCTTTTGGCGCAACTTTATTGTCAAGGATTTTTACGCGCTCAATTCCATCGGCATCAATATATGAAATTTCTTTATAGAGCGGAATTGATTTATCCAGGTGATTAACCCATTTAAAGTGCAAATTTGAAAACTGCTGATAAGTGAGGGAATTGATCGGTAACTGGGACAACACGTCAAGATCATTTTCACACGATTTTAGAAACTCTGTTATCCTGTTGGCAAGATGTTCTGCATCTGTTTTGCAGATTTGCGCGGTTTGATCTTTCACGATCATCTCGCTCGTTTCATTAGAAAGATTTTTTACATTGTTTAATTCTGAAAGTGATAAACTGATGAGAATAATTAACGGCGCCAGCGAAAGAAATGTCAATAGAATGATTAACGCATGAAAAACGCTGAGGTGAATCTTTAAATATTTTTGCATATCTACCAGATTTTATACAAATTAAATGAATCCGGAATGGGGTGCAAATAACTTGTGTCGTCAATTTAAGTTTAGATAAAAAAGCATTGATTGACAACGAGATATAAAATCACACGAGACTATTCGTTCATAGTACTGTACAAATCATAAGGCAAATATTTTTACCGCGCCCGGAAATACTTTTTTGATGAAAGGTTATGCATCAACATAGCCAGTTCCACGACATGTCGGACACTGTTTTGGCGGTTTGTTCGGAAGATCGATAAACTCAAGTTTTCCAGTCCCCTTACATGTCGGACAAGTTTTTTTCAAATTACTTTTTTGATCTGCGCTGGATAATCTTCGACGATGAATAAGAAAATGACAACCAGCAATCACAATAATTATGGCAATAATAATAATAGTCATTGTAAAAAACATGGCATAATCTCCCTGTCTTTAATAATGTATTATTTATTGCTGTCCACGTATGTTTTTGTGATATCTGTTTTTTCTGATAAATCTAAAAAAGTCGTTTTATTAAAAGATGATGTACTCGTAAAAAGTCAGACGGATTAAAATATAGCACAATATATTGATGGTTTAGCTATAATACAACACATTATATTGTGCACATCGAGCGTCTCGTCGACTTTCTACGAAGCCATCAAAAGATAAGTGTAATCTTTGACGATGTCAATAAAAATTATTAAAATATTTACATTATTGATCGAAATTCTAAATTGAGCCAGATAATTCATTGATGGGATTCTGATTTTACGTACAATGAAGAACTATGTTCAGAAGAGATCATTTTGTTATAAACCAAGGTCGGCCAGAATCTAAAAAATGGTAAAAAAAAAAGCAAGCCTGAAACTTGCTTTAAAGAAGTAATTATAATCTCTGCTACTTTCATGTATTATACAATTTTGGTCACTTTTTCGCTGCGTAAACACCGAGTACATACGTAAGTTTTCTGAACCTTGCCATCGAGTTTGATTTTCACTTTTTGTAAATTGGGTAGGAAACGACGTTTATTTAAATTATGCGCATGACTCACATGATTACCAACCATCGGACCTTTACCGCAGACCGAACATTTTTTAGCCATTATCTAACTCCTCACAAAATTATTTTCAACTCATAAACTTCATATTAAAATTTTGGAACAGGCAATAATACGAAATAATTATTAAAAATGCAAGTAATTATTTGAAATTTTGTCTAAAAATGTCTTGCAAGTTAGTCGAAAAGTTATTATATTCAAACGCTATGAAATTGGGTCAGGTGCGTATAAAAGGACAAGCGGTATTGGCGCCGATGGCAGGGATATCAGAGAGCAGCTTTCGTTTGCTATGTAGACAGCAGGGAGCTGCCATTGTTTTTTCGGAGATGGTAAGCAGTGATGGATTGATCCGTGAAAATCAGCGAACCGTCGATTATCTGAAATTCTATCCTGATGAGCGCCCGTTTGGCGTTCAATTATTCGGTGCGGATCCGACCGTTGTTGCACAATCGGTAAAAATTATTAATCAATTTTTTCCTGATTTTATTGACCTCAATTTCGGATGTCCGGTTAAAAAAGTCATTAGAAAAGGCGCTGGTGCTGCAGTATTAAAAAACATTCAATTACTACGGAACATTACATCGGCTGTTGTTGCTGCGACATCAATTCCAGTGATGGCGAAGATTCGAAGCGGATGGGATAAATCGAGCGAAAATGCTGTTGAATTCGCACGGATTTTGGAAGATTGCGGAGTGTGTGCAATTACTTTACATCCAAGAACACAAGCGCAGATGTTCAGGGGACATTCCAACTGGGATTTAATCGGAGAGGTTAAACAGGCTGTTTCGGTTCCGGTTATCGGAAATGGTGATATTAAAAATCCGGTCGATGCAAAAAAAATGTTGGATCATACGAGTTGCGACCTGGTGATGATTGGTCGAGCCGCTTTTGGTAATCCCTGGATCTTCAAACAAGTAAATCAATACCTGGACACAGGTTCAATTAACTCCCAAATCTCCATTGAAAGCAGGTTAAATATGTGTCTGCAACATCTTGAGCTCAGCGTGTCGGATAAAGGCGAGCTCAGAGGTGTGCGGGAAATGAGAAAACATTTAGCCTGGTATGTAAAAAACTTACCTTTTAGCTCTGCTTTTCGGGCAGCTTTAATGAAATTGGATGAAGCCGATCAGGTGAAACAAACGCTGATTGATTATTTTCTAAATTTGAAACAATCATTAGACAGTGACCATGATAGAACTGTTTCATAAAACATTGAAATTTTATTATATCAAGGTTTGGCATCGAATGTTCGACTCTTAATGTCGAATAGCAGGTTCCGTGTGTTTTATGAGCGAACTACATTAACACCTCGGCCGAACTAACACAATTTACTCTTAATCTTAGTTTATTCGTTTTGTTCAGCCATTATGTAGTTGATGAACCATATCAATGCAGATTTTTGTTTTATAGGTTTGTCGAATTGATTTAAGATATCAATATGTTTTCGACCTGTTTTTTTTGACTGATATTGATATTGTGTTCATGTTCTAAATTTGTTAAAATCATATTTTATAATAGCTTATAAGGAGGTTACATGTCGAAGATGAAAATAATTATTATGGGCGCTGCCGGCCGTGATTTTCATAATTTTAATTTGATTTATCGCGATAATGAAAAATATAAAGTTGTTGCCTTTACTGCAACTCAAATTCCTGATATCGAAGGCAGAAAATATCCGGCCGAGTTAGCGGGTTCATTATATCCAAATGGAATTCCCATTTATGGTGAAGAAAATTTGGCCGATTTAATCGTCGAACATAATGTTGATGCTGTTGTATTTTCATATAGTGATGTACCGTATGAATATGTGATGAACAAGGCCGCTCTCGTTAACGCGGCAGGCGCAGATTTTCTAATGCATGGTGTAAAACAAACCATGCTTAAAAGCAAAAAACCAGTTATTTCAATTTGCGCAGTCAGAACAGGGTGTGGTAAAAGTCAAACGACTCGTAAGGTCAGTGAAATTTTAAATGAAATGGGCAAAAAATTAGTAGCAGTTCGACACCCGATGCCCTATGGTGATCTTGCCAAACAAAAAGTTCAGCGTTTTGCAACTTATGAAGACTTGGATAAGCATAAATGCACGATTGAAGAGCGGGAAGAATACGAGCCACATATCGACCGCGGCATCATTGTTTATGCTGGCGTAGATTACGCTGCAATCCTTGAAGAAGCTGAAAAAGAAGCAGATGTTATTTTATGGGATGGCGGAAATAATGATACCCCATTTTTCGCCCCTGATCTGGCAATCGTCATTGCTGATCCGCTTCGTCCGGGTCATGAGTTGACCTATTATCCGGGCGAAACAAATGTGCGGATGGCTGATGTTGTTATTATCAATAAGGAAACAACAGCCGATTATGAAGATATTGAATACGTACGAGCGAATATTCGTTCCGTGAATCCGAAAACCCAGATTATTGATGCAGCGTCTCCCTTATTTGTGGAAGACCCGGAGGTAATCCGTGGTAAACGGGTGCTCGTTATTGAAGATGGTCCAACGCTTACGCACGGAGAAATGGAGTACGGCGCTGGCGTTGTCGCTGCTGAAAAATATGGCGCTACAGAAATTGTTGATCCGAGACCATGGATTGTTGGAACGATTAAAGAAACATTTGATAAGTATCCTGAAATTGGGACGTTATTACCGGCAATGGGATACGGAGAAAAACAGGTCAGAGACCTGGAACAAACCGTTAATGCTGTTGACTGTGATGCTGTTGTGATCGGAACGCCAATTGATTTACGCAAATTAATTAAAATTGATAAACCATCTGTTCGCGTAAAATATGAATTGCAAGAAATTGGCTATCCGACATTAACAGAAATTCTTAAAAAATTTAAATAACGTTAAGAATTTTAGGATATGACTGAACAAAAGAAAGCAGTGGTGGCATTGGGGGGAAATGCTATCACCCGTGAATTTGAAGAGGGAAATATTTATCAACAGTTCGCAAATACGCGCAATAGCTTGCGCGGAGTTGTTGATCTGATTGAGAATGGCTATAAAATTGTAATAACACACGGGAACGGGCCACAAGTGGGAAATTACCTGATTCGGGTAGAAGAAACCCGGAATCTTGTTCCGCCGGTTCCCTTAGGTGTGATCGTAGCTGATTTGATGGGGGGCATGGGGTATATGATCGAACAATCCCTGCAAAATAAATTGCACTTGCGGGGAATTGATCGCAAGGTTGTAACTATCCCGGCACAAGTAATTGTTGATAAAAATGATCCTTCTGTACTTAATCCAACTAAGTTTGTCGGGCCATTTTACAGCGAAGATCAGGTTGAAATGCTGTCAACGGAACGCAACTACATTATGAAATATGACGTCGGGCGAGGATACCGCAGGGTTGTTCCGTCTCCCATGCCTTTAAATATCGTGGAAAAAGAGATTATCAAAATGTTATTTGATAGAGATGTCATTGTGATAACTGCCGGAGGTGGAGGCGCACCTGTTTACATCGAGAAAGATGGTACCTACGAAGGCGTGGATGCTGTTGTTGATAAAGACAGAACTGCCTCTATTTTAGCGCAGGATATTGGCGCGAATGAATTATATATCCTCACAGAAGTTAGCAAGGTTTCTTTGAATTATAAAAAACCAAATCAGGTTGACCTTGATGAGTTGCATATTGAGGATGCAAAAAAATATATGAAGCAAGGTCAATTTCCGGCTGGTAGTATGGGACCGAAAATTGAGGCTGCTATCCAGTTTTTAAGTCAGGGTGGAGATCTCGTTATTATTTCATCTGTCGATGATATGCCGGAGGCGATAAAGGGGGAGACCGGTACACGGATTTTACCTTGAGAGATATAATTATAGTCTTTTTGATAAAAGTAAAAAAGAAAGTACCACATTATTTAGAAATAGATGGTAAAAAGGAGTTTACTATTATTCCTTATAAAGAGTTTATTTAAATACAAGAGGAATTCGCAAACGATGAAGATCTGCAAATACTTAGAGAAGCAAAACAGAAAGAGAATGATTCACCGACTGTTAATTTTAATGCTGTGAAAAATGAATTTGGCATTGGTTAGCAGTCGGATATAATACCCTCTTTCATCAACAGGAGCTTTATGATAACATAGTATTCTGTTTTAATATGTGTTCTATCGGCATAAAACAAAAAAGTGTTGAGGAAGTTGAATTTTTCATCTGATGAGAAAAAAACGAAGTAAAATCCGAAAAAAATCTTTTGAATTTAAATCTGTTTATAATATCCCCGTGCATTCTAATCTATTTAAAAATGCTGAGGATTTTAGCTACATACATTATCCGCATTAAACAGGAGCCGACTTTTCGTTTATAGCGAAAGCCGGTTTCTTTTTTATAAGATTCTTTTTTTAAGGTAAATAATGAACATGGTCACTAAAAGATCCAGGAGGACGAATGAAAATACATGAATATCAAGCAAAAGAAATTTTACGAACATTCAACGTTGCTGTCCCTGAAGGCTCGGTCGCTTTTAAGCCGGAACAGGCAAAAAAGATTGCAGATGAGCTGGGCGGAGGTACGGTCGTTGTAAAAGCACAGATTCATGCCGGCGGACGCGGAAAAGGCGGCGGTGTAAAACTGGCGAAAAATCCACAGGAGGCGGAACAACTTGCCAGCAATATGCTCGGCATGAATCTGGTAACTCACCAGACCGGGCCGGAAGGTAAAACAGTGCATAAGGTGCTGGTTGAACAAGGACTGGACATCGATCGGGAAGTGTATGCGGGAATCGTTCTTGATCGGGCTGTTTCCAAACTGGTTATGATGGCCAGCACTGAAGGTGGTGTGGAAATCGAAAAAGTGGCTGCAGAAACACCGGAAAAAATCCTCAAAGAATGGATTGATCCCGCAGTTGGTATCCAGGGATTTCAGGCCAGGAAATTAGCTTTTGGACTGGGACTGGTGGGTGATCAATTCAAAAATGCGGTAAAATTTTTCATAGCGTTGTATAAGGCATTTGTTGCAGTTGATGCATCGTTAGCTGAGATCAATCCGCTGGTTGTTACAAAAGATGGCAGGGTATTGGCATTGGACGCAAAGATTAATATTGATGATAATGCGCTGTATCGGCATCAGGATATTGCAAAGCTTCGAGACCAGGATGAGGAGGAGCCATTGGAAGTTGAGGCGTCTAAATATGATTTGAACTACATCAAACTGGACGGCGACGTGGGGTGCATGGTCAACGGTGCCGGCCTGGCAATGGCGACAATGGATTTAATTAAACTGGCAGGTGGTGAGCCTGCAAACTTCCTTGATGTGGGAGGGGGCGCAAGCGCGGAAACGGTTGAGAATGGTTTTAAAATTATTCTCGGAGATAAAAATGTCAAGGCCGTGTTGATCAATATTTTCGGTGGCATTGTACGGTGCGACCGCGTTGCAAATGGCGTAGTTCAGGCAGCAAAAAATATTGGCGTCAACGTTCCGATGATTGTACGACTGGCAGGAACCAACGCAGAAGAAGCCGCGGATATTCTTTCCCGGTCCGGGTTGGAATTTATGGTGGCCACTTCATTTAAAGAGGCAGCAGACAAAGTCGTTCAGGCGCTTGCCAGCTAATTATTAATTTGATTGAAAAACTAACAAAATTCTTTGAGGAGGTTTGACGTGAGCATTTTAGTCGATAAAAATACCCGACTGGTCGTTCAGGGAATTACTGGCGGAGAGGGTACATTTCATACAAAACAAATGATTGAGTATGGCACCAACGTCGTGGCTGGTGTTACGCCCGGAAAGGGAGGTCAAAAATATGAAGGCAGGGTTCCTGTTTATAACACTGTTTCAGATGCAGTTAAACATGAAAGTGCAAATACGTCAGTTATTTTTGTACCTCCAGCTTTTGCTGCCGACGCAATAATGGAAGCTGCCTCTGCTGGAATAGGCCTAATTGTTTGCGTAACAGAAGGAATCCCGGCACTTGATATGATAAACGTATTTCATTTTCTAAAATCAAAACAAACTCGTTTGATCGGGCCGAATTGTCCGGGGATCATTTCACCGGGAAAAGCAAAAGTTGGAATTATGCCCGGATTTATTCATAAAAAAGGAGTTGTGGGGATTGTCTCCCGTAGCGGAACTCTGACGTACGAGGCTGTGAATCAGGTAACTGAGCAGGGATTTGGTCAATCGACGTGTATCGGAATCGGCGGCGATCCGGTGATCGGCACTAATTTTATCGATGCAATTACATTATTTGAACAGGATCCAGAAACCAAAGCAATTATTATGATTGGTGAAATCGGTGGTTCTGCTGAAGAAGAAGCCGCGGCTTTTATCAAGGCAAATGTGTCAAAACCGGTTGTCAGTTTTATTGCCGGTCGAACAGCCCCGCCCGGACGGAGAATGGGGCATGCCGGAGCTATTATTGCGGGTGGTAAAGGAACTGCTGCGGAAAAAATGGTCGCATTAAAATCCGCCGGTGTTCATGTTTGCGAAAGTCCGGCAGATATCGGAGTGACTGTTTCTAAGGCATTGTAGTTACTTTAAAAAAAATATTCTAAAAAGTACTTGATATTTCCATTTTTTGTTGTATTTTAAATACCTTAATCCTGAATGTAACAATTTAATCGCGGAGTCTTGTCATGCAATTTTGGAGAAAACCGTTAGATGCAGACAAAATTAAGGTACCCCACGGAGAGATTCATATTGTTCGCGATCGTTGTAAAGGATGCGGATTTTGTGTGGAATATTGTCCCAAAGACGTGTTGGTACTTTCCGAAGACTTTAACACAAAAGGATATCACCCACCTGAAGCTGTTAAAGCTGGTGATTGCGTGCATTGCCAGCTTTGTGAAATGCTGTGTCCCGAATTTGCGATTTTCGTTACTTTGAAAAACGAAGAACCTGTTGAAGCCTGAAAATGATTACTTGTCCCTGAGGATCGAAAGACATTCTTAAATGATGAGCAGATAAAAGACATGCTCTCGATGTGGTATTCCTGAAAATCTTTTAGTGGTAATTTACTGAAGGTATCATCTGCATGATATTTAACTGCCGGAAGGTAGTGCAGAAACATGCGAGATGTTGTTCCGATTGAATGTTAATCATTACAAAAGAGGAGGAAACTGTTGAAAACTGATCCCAAAGGTGTTCTAACAGGCGAACATTATCTGGATGGCGATCACGCTTGTGCTGAAGGTGCTCTGGCTGCTGGTTGTCGGTTTTTTGCCGGTTATCCGATTACTCCCTCAACTGAAGTTGCTGAACGGTTCTGTTCACGAATTCCCCTGGTTGGAGGTATTTTCGTTCAGATGGAAGATGAACTGGGATCGATGGCTGCTGTGGTTGGCGCTTCATGGAGCGGGAAAAAATCAATGACCGTCACGTCGGGTCCCGGATTTTCATTGATGATGGAAAATATCGGACTTGCGACGATGATGGAAACGCCATGCGTTGTTGTGAATGTACAGCGCGGCGGCCCATCTACTGGGTTGCCGACGATGGTTGGCCAGGCAGATATGATGCAAGCGCGCTGGGGATCTCACGGCGATTATGAAATTATTGCTCTAAGCCCGGCTTCGCCCCAGGAATCGTTCGACTATACGATTCATGCGTTTAATCTCGCTGAAAAATACCGTGTGCCGGTAATGTTGATGATGGATGAATGTGTCGGGCACATGACTGAAAAAGTTGTTATCCCCCCTGCCGATAATATCAACGTTGAATTTCGTAAGATGACGACTCTTCCCCCTGATAAATATTTACCGTATGTCCCCCAAAAAAATCTTGTTCCGGATATGATGCCAATTGGCGAAGGATATAATATTCATTCCACCGGACTCACCCATGATGAACGGGGTTATCCTGTTATGTCGCCGCAAGCTCAGGATAAAATCGTGCACCGCCTCGTGGATAAGATCAACAACAATGCAGATGATATCATCATGATCGAGGAAGAAGAAACTGAAAATGCGGATGTCATTGTAATGGCTTATGGTATTACATCCCGCGTAACCATGCCGGCAATTTTTGAAGCCCGTAAAAAAGGTTTGAAAGTTGGTTTTATTAAACTAATTACTGCATGGCCCTTCCCTGAAAAACGTGTAAAACAATTAGCTAATAAGGTAAAAGCATTTGTTATGCCGGAAATTAATCTGGGGCAGGTTGTCCTGGAATTGGAACGGTTAGTGGCAGGAAAAGCAGATGTTTATCATGTTCCCCATGCCGGTGGTTGGGTACATGATCCGGCGGATATTTATAAAGTAATTGAGGAGGCTGCAAATGGCAACAAAAAATAATAATGTTCCGGAACATCCCATGGAAAAATTGTTGCGTATGGACAGAATCCCTCACATTTGGTGCCCTACCTGTGGAATTGGGACTGCTGTTTCATGTTTTATTAACGCAATTGCAAAATTTAATTACCCACAGGAAAAAATTGCTGTCGTTTCTGGAATTGGCTGTACCGGTCGTGTTGCCGGTTATATAAAGCTGGATTCTTTTCATACCACTCATGGTCGGGCAATACCATTTGCCACCGGCCTGAAATTGGCAAATCCGGATCTCAAAGTCATCGTAATTAGCGGTGATGGAGACCTGATTTCTATCGGAGGAAATCATTTCATTCATGCTGCCCGGCGAAATATGGATATTACTGTAATATGCGTTAATAATTTTATTTATGCGATGACTGGCGGACAATGTGCTCCCACAACTCCTCTTACTGCGAATAGTTCAACTACTCCGTATGGAAACCATGAAAAACCGTTCAATTTACCGTTACTTGCTTCCTCGTGCGGTGCTGTTTATGTCGCACGTTGGACATCTCTGCATATTCGTCGATTAACAAACGCCATGCATGAAGCATTGAATAAACGCGGATTTTCTTTTGTTGAAGTCGTTGCGCCATGCTCAACTCTTTACGCCCGTCGTAATCGGTTGGGTACAGGCTTAGATTTGCTCAAATTTTACCATGATAACAGCGAAATTTGTCACGGAGCCGATCCGACTGAATTAGATATCGGATTTCAGGATAAAATAAAAGTCGGACGATTTGTAGACAGGGAACGACCGACGTTTATCGATGCCTGGAATGAAAATATGAAAAAGAAGTTCGGCGGTGATTTTGATCCTTATGGTGAAAAAAAAGCAAAAAAAGCTGCCTAATTTTAACTGATGGAGGTATAAAATGAGTCGTACTGAAATTCGGGTTACCGGATATGGCGGCCAGGGTGTTATCCTTTGCGGTTATTTAATCGGAAAAGCAGCAGCGATTCACGGAGGACAACACGCCACTCTGAATCAAAGTTTTGGACCTGAAGCTCGCGGAAGTGCTTGCAGCGCACAGGTTATCGTTTCTGATGAAAAAATTCTCTATCCTTACATGCGAAAACCAGATATCATGATCAGCATGTCGAAAGAAGCGTATAATAAGTTTGTTCCGGAACTTGAAGGAGAGGGCACCGTGCTGGTTGACGAAGACCTGGTAAAAGAAGCTCGCGTTGAAAAAAATATTAAACTATATAAAATTCCAGCCACCCGTATCGCTGAAGACCTTGGCCGACGTATCGTTTTGAATATCGTAATGCTCGGTTTCTTTACCGCAATTACCAAATTGATCGATCATGATGCGGTGCGTAAAACCGTGGAAACATCGGTTCCAAAGGGAACCGAACAGTTAAACCTGAAGGCGTTTGATAGCGGATATGAATACGGACTAAAACAGTTAGAGGAAAAAGGCACAACGAAAAAGAAATCAGGGAAAAAGAAAAAAGAAGCCGCTGCCTGAACAAGTTAAATATATGCTGAAATTCTAAAATAAATAAGTATTTTCGGTATAAATTGAATCATGTTCCGGAGTGAATCGCCTTTACAGGCTGGCCAGGAACTTTGATGTCGTCTGAAAAACATTCGCAAGGGTAGTTCGTGGACAGGCTGTTTATGCGATTCAGTCCTGCCGGGCTGGATAAAGGCATTGCACCCCAATCAGATAAATCAATTTTAAATTTAACTGGGAGGCATTCGTGGAAAAAGGTGTACTCGTGATTGGTGGAGGAATAAGCGGGATGCAGGCTGCGCTGGATTTAGCCGATTCTCAATTACAGGTATTTTTAGTTGAGAAAAAACCGAGTATCGGTGGCATTATGGCGCAGTTAGACAAAACATTCCCTTCAATGGATTGTGCAATTTGAATTCTCGGTCCCAAGATGATGGATGTCGGTCGACATCCCAATATCGATTTATTTACAAATAGTGAACTCGTTGAGTTAAAAGGAAGCGCCGGGAATTTCCGGGCGAAAATTCTGAAAAAAGCCCGTTATGTGAATATCAATGAATGTACGAGTTGCGGCGAATGCGCAAAAGTATGTCCGATTATCGTCCCCAATGAATTTGAAGTCGGCTTGGGAGCCCGTAAAGCAATTTTCACCCCGTTCCCTCAAGCTGTCCCATCTGCTTATATCCGTTATGCGGAAGACTGTCTCGGAACTTTCCCCCTCGCCTGTAGTAAATGCGCAGATGTTTGTGAAAAACACTGCATTGATTATGATGAAGAAGATGAAATCGTTGAAGTGGATGTTGGTTCGGTAATTGTTTCTACCGGAGTAGATTACTATGATCCCCGTGAAGCGAGTGAGTTTGGTTACACCCGTTTCGAAAACGTAGTGACCAGTATGGAACTGGAACGAATTCTCTCTGCCGGCGGTCCGACAAGTGGTGAATTAATAAAATTCACAGATCGCAAAAAACCAGAAAATATTGCATTTATCCAGTGCGTTGGTTCCCGAAACATGAAGCGCGATATTCACTATTGCAGCCGTATCTGCTGTATGAATGCAATGAAAGACGCACTGCTGATTCATGAACATTTTCCGGATGCTGAAATGACGATTTTTTACATCGATATTCGCGCATTCGGAAAAGGATTTGAGGAGTTTTTTGAACGAGCTGTCAATATTGAAAAACTACATTTTATCAAAGCAAAACCATCAAAGGTGGTTGAAGACCCGCATACCGGGAAATCGGTGATCACGTATGAAAATACGGAGACCGGAAAAATCGAGCGCAGTGACGTCGATCTGGTCGTGCTCTCTTCAGCGCTCATTCCCGCGGAAAAAAGCAATCACCTCGCTGATGTGCTCGGAATCGAAACAGATAAAGATTTATTTTTCAAACAAAAAGATCCATGTGCCTCGCCATTAGATTCGACGAGAAATGGTGTTTATTTGGCAGGTTGCTCCATTAGTCCGAAAGATATCACAGATTCGATTGCTGATGCTTCCGGCGCCGCTATTCGGGCCGCCAGACATGTGCTCGATTACAAAATGGTTCGTGAAAAAGAAGAGATTGAACCACTGGATATAAGCGGAACGCCGCGAATCGGTGTGTTTGTTTGTCATTGCGGAATTAACATTGCCGGCGTTGTGGATGTAAAAGCAGTTGCAAATTATGCGAAAACACTGAACCATGTGGTTCATTGTGAGGAAACACTATTCGCCTGTTCATCCAGCACACAAACCGAAATTCAACAAAAAATTAAAGAACATAAGCTAAATCGGGTGGTGGTTGCTGCCTGTACTCCCAAAACTCATGAACCGATTTTTCAGGCAACTGTATCAAAAATCGGGCTAAATCCATATCTGTTCGAGATGGTGAATATTCGCGATCAGTGCTCATGGGTTCATCAATCCGAACCGGAGAAAGCTACACAGAAGGCAAAGGATTTAATTCGGTCGGCGATAGCCAAAGTTTCATTGGCGCAACCTCTTGATGTACGTGAATTAAAAATCGATCATGACGTGCTTGTAATCGGTGGTGGCGTTGCTGGTATGCAGACAGCCATTGATCTTGCCGGAAAAAAAATTAACGTCCATTTAATTGAGCGGGACAACCGGCTGGGCGGTCGAGTAAATGATTTGTCCACGTTGTATCCAAGCTATAAACCCGGAAGCCAGTTGATCCACGCAAAAATGAACGAATTGCAATCGCTGGGCGTTCAGGTATTAACAGAAACAGAAGTCGAAAATGTGAACGGCTTTGTGGGTAATTTCGATGTTTTCCTGAAATCAAAAAAATCGGACAAGGATACCTCGAAACCATTACGCGTCGGGTCGATTGTCGTTGCAGTCGGTGCAAACACATATAAGCCGGAGCGAGGAGAATTTGGTTTTGGCATCTATACCAATGTGTTCACTAATGAACAGTTCGAGGAATTAATTTCCCGCGGCAAATATATCGAAGTGGATGGTAAAAAACCAAAAGCTGTGGCTTTTATCCAATGCGTTGGTTCAAGAGGAGAAAAAGGAAATCCCGGTTGCTCCCGTTATTGTTGTCAGGCCGCTATTAAGCAAGCGATTGCCTTGCGCCGGATGGGAATTAATGTTGTTATTTTTCATCGGGATATTCGTGTGTATAGCCGTGGCGCCGAAGAAATGTACCGGGAAGCACGGGGACTTGGTGTTCTTTTTATTCCATACGACAAGAATAAAGCACCGGAATTTAAAGGTATAAAACGGGTGTCTACGGTTTATGTGGATCATCCCAGATTAGGAGAAAAAGTTGAATTTCCGGTAGATGCGGTAATACTTTCCCTGGGGATGGTTCCTAAAGAAACGGAAAATGCATATCTTGTCGATTTGTTGAAAATCCCGCGTAGTTCGGACAGATTTTATATGGAACGACATCCGAAACTCGGGCCTGTGGAGACAGCGATAGAAGGTGTTTTCGTGGCTGGTTGTGCACAGGGGCCAAAAGATATTGCAGACTCAATTTCACAGGCGTCGGCGGTGGCAGCCAAGGCCGCGGCGTTGCTCTCCGGCGATATTATTCGTTTGGAACCGATCGTATCCACTGCCATAGAGAATCTTTGCCGGGCCTGCGGTAAGTGTGTGGAAGTGTGTGAATATCATGCTCTTGAATTGAAAGAATCAAATGGCCGGACCATGGTTTTTGTAAACGAAGCTTTGTGCAAAGGCTGTGGTACCTGCGCTGCGATTTGCCCGACCGGTGCACTTGATATCCGGCATTTTACAGATAATCAAATCGAAGCGCAAATGAAAGCCTTATTGAGAGAATAAATTAGCTGGCGAGTTGTTTCCGGAGTGCAACGCCTTTATGCGTTGCAGGAATATGGTTATTCTGAGAAAATTTGGGGATGTTAGTTCCAGCCGCGCGAACATCCCCCTGGTTTCGCCAGTGGCGAAACCGTCCCCCTTCAAAGGGGGACTTTTGGGCATGTTTTTGGGGGATGTATTTGATTTGCTTCAGAATGACATTTTGTGGTTGCATGCAGCCCATAAAGGGTCTGCACTCCGGAAGATTGATCAACTCGCCGAACCGGTTTTTAATGAAGATCGAGGATCTGAATGGAAACGAACACAAAATCCAAACCACAGAAAAAAAAGGAATTTGACCCGCAGATTATTGCCTTTTGTTGTAACTGGTGTAGTTATCCAGCCGCAGACGGCGCCGGGGTCAATCGAATTCAGTATCCGCCGAATGTGCGAATTATTCGCGTGATGTGCGGCGGACGCGTGAAGCCGTCTTTTGTATTAAAGGCTCTGGAAATGGGCGCGGACGGTGTACTGGTCGCGACGTGACACTTTGAAGATTGCCATTATATGTTTGGCGCCCGCCGGGCGGCGGAGAATTATACAAAGACTGAAAAAATGGCCCATCTACTCGGAGTTGATAACGAACGACTACGCCTGGAGTGGATTTCAGCGGCAGAATCAACCAAATTTGCCCATGTCATTTCGGATATGGTGAGTCAGGTGAAAATTCTGGGTCCAAGTGCTCTTAAAAACGGGAGACAAAAAAAGAAGGATTAATTTATGAATTCAACAGATGCGAGTGTGAATTCGATACGCGAAATTATAAATCGAAGCAGAGCGCATTATTGTCTTGATTGCGGTAAGTGCACCGGAGTGTGCCCGGTTGCCAGAGTGAATCATGATTTTTCACCGCGCTCCATTCTAATGCGAACTGTTCAGAAAGACCATGAAGCGATTCTAAAAGAGAAATCTGTCTGGGAATGTTTGACATGCGGTATGTGTGAACAATGGTGTCCTGCCGGAATTCAATATATTCGGTTTATGCGGGATATTCGGGCAATGGCGATTAGTCACGGACAGGAAGCAGAGTGTAGCCATGGCGGCGCATTCCAGTCGTTGATGCGAATGATGACTTCTCCGGAGCTAAAACAGAACCGCATGGATTGGATTACGCCAAAAGAGAAAATTTCAAAAACAGGGGACATTTTCTACTTTGTTGGCTGTGTACCGTTTTTTGATAGCTTTTTTGAAGACCTGAACGTGAAAACGCTTGACAGTGCCCGCGGTGTAATTCAAATTCTTAATAAAGTCGGAATCAAACCAGTGGTTTCTCCTGAAGAAAGATGTTGTGGTCATGATTTGCTGTGGGCTGGTGATGTAGATAATTTTAAGAAATTAGCAGAGCACAATGTGCAGGTGATCGAAAAAGCAGGCGCGAAAAAAGTTGTTTTTTCATGTCCCGAGGGGTATCAAACTTTTAAACAGGATTACCCGGAGCATGTGGGAACCTTAAAATTTGATGTTGTTCATGTTTCTGAATTCATTGCGCCGTTTGTGGAATCAAAGAAAATCAATCTACCGGAGATCGATGAAGAAGTTACATTCCATGATCCATGCCGGCTGGGTAGACATCTTGGTGTTTACGATGCTCCGCGACAAATTTTAAAATCTGTTCCAAAATTAAATTTTGTTGAAATGAATCACAGTCGCCACCGTTCTGTATGTTGCGGTGTTGGAAACTGGCTGACTTGCGGGGCTTTTTCAAAAATGATCCAGGAAAAACGGTTGACCGAAGCAGAAGCTACTGGCGCAAATATAATGGTGACGAGTTGTCCCAAATGTGAAATTCATTTAAAATGCGCGTTGAGTGACGGAAAATTAAAGGAAAAAATTAAGGTAGAGATACTGGATTTAATCAGTTTAATTACTCAACCCGAAAGTTAACCAGGTCGTGCACAGCGATCACTTATCAAATTATATCACAAAAAACAGAGATAGAATTTATGACAAGCAGAAAATTAAATTTTGAATTTCGCGAACGATTAAACAAGATATTGGGAGGCAATCACCACAATTACTGTTATCAATGTGGCGCGTGTGTGGCCGTGTGCCCGGCTGCCCGATATTCTGACGATTTTAATCCGCGCGATATTCTGTTGAAAACACTGTTAGGGGAAGAAGATGAATTAATTGCTGTCGATTCTGTTATCTGGAAATGTACGAATTGTTACAGTTGTTATGAAAGATGTCCCCAGGATGTTCGCCCCGTAGAAGTCATTATTGCTCTGAAAAATTATTGCGAGCAAGTGGGGAAAGCGCCGTCGCAAATCGATAAGTTTTCAGAAGCTGTGGAAAAGACAGGGCGGAGTGTTATGGTAACCAGCGCTGTGAATCGGAGACGAAAAGAGTTGGGGCTCGAAGAAATTAAAGATATTCCAGTGGATGAATTACAAAAAATTATAGAATGATAGGAAAGGCACTATGGCGAAATCTATTAAAATAGCCCCATTCTGGGGATGCATGATTCCTCTGAAATATCCGCAAATGGAATTATCTGTGCGAAAAATAGCTGATCCACTAAGTGTGGAGCTCATTGACCTTGATGGCTTCACCTGTTGTCCGGATCCAATCTATTTTAAAGCCCGCGATAAAACTCAATGGCTTACCATCGCGGCACGCAATTTATGTATTGCTGAAGAAGCGGGACTGGATATCGTGACCATGTGCAGTGGATGTACTTCCACATTACAAGAAGCACGTTTCATGCTGGCCGAAGATGAAAAACTGAGAGAACAAGTAAACGAGCGGCTGAAACGAATCGGAAAAGAATATAAGGGCACTGTCCAGGTAAAACATATCGTCGCAATACTGCGTGATGAAGTGGGATCGGAACGAATTGCAGCGTCTATAAAACGACCATTAGCCGGATTAAAGGTAGGGATTCATTATGGCTGTCATTTGTTAAAACCCAGCCAGATCATGCACATGGATGATGCTGATTATCCCAGCCTGCTGGAAAATCTGGTTTATGCAATCGGAGCAACGCCATTAAGTCACACAGAAAAATTACTATGCTGCGGCAAAGGTTGTCTTGATGACAATATGCCACTGAATATGACGCACGATATTTTTGTTTCTATGGAAGAGGTCGGAGCCGATATAATGGGGCTTATTTGTCCCACTTGTTTTAATTCGTTTGATTTAGGACAGATAATGATTGCCCGAAAAATGAACCGCCAATTTGATATTCCGGTTATCTATTTTTGTCAATTACTTGGGCTGGCTCAAGGGTTCACAAAAGAAGAAGTCGGGCTTCATGTTCATCGGGTGAAAGCTGATAAGGTACTGGAAAAAATAAGTTCATAAAATAAATATCCAACGAAAGAGGATAAAAAATGATCGGAAAAACAGATGAAAATGGCTTGCGAATCGGAGTTTTCGTTTGTGAGTGCGGCTTAAATATCGCGGGTTCTGTGGATTGTTATGCAGTCCGCGATTATATCGCCGATCTACCGGATGTCGCATTTGCGTGCGTAAATCGCTATACATGCGCTGATCCGGGGCAACAGGAAATTAAACGGAATATTCTGGAACATAAGCTGAATCGGGTTGTGGTGGCGTCCTGTACCCCACGAATGCACGAACCGACATTTCGTAACTGTGTTGCAGAGGCTGGCTTAAATCCATATTTAATGGAAATGGCCAATTTGCGAGAGCACTGCAGTTGGGTCCATCTGTACGATCGCGATGCTGCCACGATAAAGGCCAAAGACATTGTAAAAGTAGCGGTCGCTCGTGCCCGCAAATTAGAGGCGCAAACAGAAGCTGAAGTTTCTGTCAATAAAAAGGCGTTGGTCCTGGGAGGAGGCGTTGCCGGAATTGAAGCGGCTCTCGATCTCGCAGATACGGGATATCACGTTTATCTTGTTGAGAAGGAACCGTCCATCGGCGGCTTGATGGCGCAACTTGATAAAACGTATCCCACAATGGATTGCTCTATATGAATTTTGGGACCGAAAATGATGGATGTCGGTCGACATCCCAGGATTAATTTATTAACTTACAGTGAAGTCGAAAAAGTAGACGGGTACATCGGAAATTTTAAAATCCGGATTCGGAAAAAAGCGCGCTATGTGGATGAAAACGAATGTACGGCCTGTGCCGAATGTGCTAAAGTGTGCCCGGTAACCGCGCCAAACGCTTTTCAGATGGGACTCTCTACCCGAAAAGCGATCTACATTCCGTTTCCGCAAGCAGTTCCGTCAGCATATATCCTCGATATGGAAAATTGTCTCGGTAACAATCCCATCGCCTGCGGTAAATGCCTCGAAGCGTGCGATAAAAAATGCATCGATTATGACATGCAAGATGAACTGATCGATGTGGAAGTCGGCGCCGTTGTCGTTGCCACCGGAATGGATGTGTACGATCCCACCGCGCTTGATGATTATGGATACACGCGTTATGAAAATGTGATTACGAGCATGGAGTTTGAACGACTGATCTGTTCCGAAGGTCCGACGCAGGGACATTTCGTGCGTCCAACGGATCGAAAATCACCAAAACGCATCGGCTTTATCCAATGTGTGGGATCCCGAACCCAGGACCCGAATCGCGGCAATCCCTATTGCAGCAACATCTGTTGCATGAATACCGTGAAAGACGGGCTGCTACTAAAAGACCACTACCCGGATGTGGAAGTGAAAGTCTTTTATATGGATATTCGCGCATTTGGAAAGGGATTTGAAGATTTGTTCATGCGAAGCAAAGAAGCCGGCATGATGTATATTCGCGGCATTCCCGGCGATATTGAAGAAGACCCGGAAACAAAAAATTTACGCTTGATTGTAGAAAACACAACAACCCGGATGATAGAGGAACATGAATTGGATATGGTTGTTCTGTCGGTGGGAGTAGTTCCCCGGCGCGATAATGATGTTATTAAAAAGTTGTTCACACTATCGAGTACCAGCGATGGCTTTCTGCTGGAATCGCATCCCAAATTGAAACCAGTGGATGCACCGACAGGCGGCGTGTTCTTTGCCGGGTGCGCTGAATATCCGAAGGACGTGAAAGACAGCGTGACTCAGGCCAGCGCGGCTTCGGCACGCGCCGGAATTTTATTGTCAGCAGGAAAAATTAGAATTGAAGCGATCACTTCTTATGTTGATGAAGCCAAGTGCACAAGTTGCGGAATTTGCGCCCGCGTCTGTCCGTTCAATGCAATTGTGGTGGATACGAAGGCAAAGACGCCGGCAGTAGTCATCGAAGCATCGTGCAAGGGCTGCGGCACTTGCGGCGCCGCCTGTCGTTTCGATGCGATAACCATGCGCCATTTCACCGATCCGCAAATGATTGCGCAAATTGATGCCATTTTAGAAGATGAGCCAATGCAGAAAATCGTGACCTTTGCCTGCAACTGGTGCTCGTACGCTGGCGCCGATCTTGCAGGATTATCACGATTGCAGTTCCCGCCCACTGCCCGACTGATCCGTACCATGTGCAGTGGTCGCGTGGATGAAGAATTTGTGCTGCACGCCTTTCGCAAGGGAGCGCCCGTGGTGCTTGTCTCCGGCTGCCATTTTGCAGACTGCCACTATATCGACGCCAACCGCCAGACCGTGAAGCGGGTCGAGAAGTTGTGGGATAAACTGGAGCGAAAGGGCATCCGTCCCGAGCGCCTGCAACTGGAATGGGTTAGTGCGGCAGAAGGACAAAAATGGGCAAAGGTGATGAAAGCCGTGGAAGAAATCCGCCAGACCGTCACCGAAGAAGAAGTGAAGCACACCATGAAAGCGCTGGCAGAAGACCAGAAACCCAAAAAAGCGAAACCCAGATCAAAAGAAGTGAACATCCCTGTGGCAGCAAGTTAGAATTGTAGTGCAGAGAACGGGGATTCCCGGTTCTCGTTCTCTGCAAGTGGTTTTCGCTTCTTTTCAATTTCCGAAGTTTTTAAAACTTCGGAAATTTTCACTTGCTATCTTGTAATCCCGCCCATTCGTTTAAATTTAATAGAATAATCAACATATTATTTTCGATTGAAAATATTACTGTTCGTTATCGTATTTAAAACTGATTTGAAAATATGCAAAATATATTACAAAATTTAAAAAAATAATTTGACAATTTAAATTGTTTTTATATATTGCTATTAACTTTAATGTGCATACAAATATCTACTACAAATAAAGACGGCTTTCTTTTTCGACGGTGGTGTGAGTCTTCCTTTTCCTGAGAATTTCTGAATTAGCTTTTTTCTGGCGCTAAATTATTTTCATAATCAAAAATAAGCATATTTTTATAATTAATATTGATAATCTTAGAGAATCGAATGTTAGTATTACTTCACTTAACATTAGGTTGCTGACCGTGGTAAGTAAGTTTATTGAAAACTGTTGACTTAAAAAATTAAAAAAATAACAATTTTTAAAAGTGCAACATTTAGAGGACAATTAATCATGAAAAGAAAAAATATCCTTTTCGTAGTGGTTATCTTATTCTTCTGTCAAAAAGTTGATGCACAATTCAAACTACTGCTGAACAATACTTTTATAAGTGATGTGCAATATGATAATCAACAAAACTTGCTATGTGTGGGCGGCTTTTTTATTAATTCTGTTCCTGCGGTTGCTCAGAAATTGAGCCCAACATTTGAATATTTGTGGCCTAATGATGAATTCGGTGTATGGTTAACACATCCGTTTGAAAACGATGAAACAGGGAACAGGCTGATGCTGCAACAGAGTGATGGCAGTGTCTTTTTTTGTATTGAATATAATAAATATATGGGAGTTTTTGCGTATGGAGATTCACTGAATCCGGCGTTTGAGATTCTTTATTACTCATATCCCGTCATTCAGAAAACGAGTGCAGATGGTGATGTGTTATGGGGCGAAAACGGGATTCAATTATCAAATCATAATATTTTATGTGATATCTCTGCGGGGATCAAATTGCTTGATTTGAGCTTTGATGCGGCAGGAAATGTGACTGTCATCTGGACATACACGTTTGCGGAAAATGCAGATAGAACGGATGAATTTAAAGGCACTTTTATGCAAAAAATTGATCCTGTTTCTGGAGAATTGTTACATGATTCAACCGGGATAGAAATCGCCGAAGAGAATGCCAATGCCGTGTATAAAGGACATTATAATAATTATTATATTGTTAAGATACCGGCAAGCACACTTATTGAACCTGAAATTATTAACATCGATGAAAATGGAAACGAACTATGGTCCATTGATATGTCAAAAGAATTTGGAAATTTTTCACGATCAGTTTTAATTTCCAGTGTCGCTAATGTTACCAGTGACGGTGATTTATTTATGTTATATTCATCAAATCCCACATTTGGCGCCTATATTTATTCCGACGGCAATATAAAATTTAAAGATAAAATAATTTTACCTGGATCTGTCAGAATTACACAATGGACACCGTTCATGGATTGGGGCGATGACCAGTGGATTTTATTTAGTGGAGAAAATTTATATCATTTCAGTACTGATGGAGAGCAACTTTGGGATGCTACAGGTGTTGAAATATTTTCACCTATATCAGGAGTTGTTTTTTATGATATGGAACCAATGAGTGACAACAATTCGATTTTACTCTTCTACAGTACAATCACGGAATCAGGTTCTTCATATCGAATACTAAAAATGCAAAAAATAATGAAAGACGGCTCATTTGCATGGCATGAAGAAGGTATTGAGTTGATTGAAAGGGTCGGAGGGTCAGCATACATACTACAAGAAAATAATGGCGGTGCATATATTATTACGAATGCAAGTGCCGTTTACGAACCAGAGTTTCGACCACGCGGTAGCTACATTATAAGAATTGATGAAAACGGGAATATAATTACGAAAGTCCCGATTTCTAATAATTACTGCAACCATAACCCCGAGACTTTTGTATTGGTAAAAAATTATCCAAATCCATTCAGTGAAAATACTCATTTTATCATTAATAATAACAGCTTATTATCTGACACACCGGCAATTTTTGTTATTTATAACATACTTGGAAAGGAGGTGATAAAATATGAGCTAACGAATGAAAATTTAACAAATGGAATGGAATTGAGCTGGGATGGTAAGGATCAATTTGGAAGACGGGTTAGTCCGGGCGTGTACTTTTACAGGCTAACAACTAATAATTATTCAAAAATGGTAAGCGGTAAATTGATATTAATTAAATAACAGGAGAATATTATGAAAAAATCATTTGTTTTTTTAATGCTATCATTTATCTGCCTTTTCAGCAAATCAGCTTTCGCTGACTATTGGGACACCGGATGGATCGAGTTTAAGCAACCCGATGGTACAATGTTTATCGGGCGGATACTGGGGGATGAATTCGAATTTCAAAACATTACAAAAGATGGATATCCATTTGAAAAAAACCCAAAAGACAATTACTACTATTATGCACAAGATACGGTTAAATACAAGTATATTTTATCCGAGAAAAAAGTAGGTATCGATAAAGCATTAGGTATTACAAGGAATTTAAAAGTTACTATGGACCAGCGCCCGGTCGATTCTCCAACATTTAAAAATGAAAACGGCTTGAATAAAACAGCTACTACAACATACACATTAAAAGTCATTCTGGTTGAATTTAGTGATATAGGAGGAACTGGTAGTTATGCAAAATCTGATTATGAAGATATGTTATCAGGAAGTAGTTATACGCTTGATCCAAATAGCCGAACCTGCTATGGCAGCATGGATCATTATTATGATATCATGTCAGATGGAAATATCTCAATAGATGCGACAGTACAGAATAGCGAATCTGGTGGTTTACCCGTATGGATAACATTGCCTAACACTAAATACTATTATTATTCACATTCTTATACTGAATTTTTTGGTGACGCGGAAACTGCTGCAAGTAGCGCTGGTATAAATACAAGTACAAGTTCAACAACTAAAATAGCGTACATTTATGCTGACGTTGCTCAAAAAGGTGGATTAAATGCAAGAAGAGTTGGAAATACATATACTGTTGCACAGATACATTATTATGGATATTTTGCGGGAATAGGACCACACTGCCATGAATTTGGTCATATTTTAGGATTCTCTGATTTATATGACGGATCACATCCTGTGTTGCATTGGTGTTTAATGGGAAATGGAAATATAAACGGAACAAATGGGAGTGATGACTGGACATGTCCTGCTCCGATAAATCCTCATTACAGGGAACAGAAGGGATGGATCAGTATATCTACCCCCTCCATTCCGAATAATGGAATAAACCTTCCATACGATGAAGACAACCCAACTGTTTATAAGGTTACTGTAGGATCAGAAAGATATTATATTGAGAATCGTCGATATGAAGATTTTAGTCAATTTTGTCCGGGCTATGATGTAGGTGATGGGGGGATTTTAGTATGGCATTATTATTCTTCTTCATCTATTCAATTAATAGAAGCAGATGGTTCCGGTCCTGGAGAAGGAGGTACAGAGGGATATGGGGATGTTTATCCCGGTGCCTCTGATGTCAGAAACTTGAATGATTTCACCTCACCAGCGAATAGTAACAAATGGTATGGTAGCAATTCCAATGTAATTTTACACGATATCAGTAATCCGGCAAGTACAATGACAGCGATTTTTGGTAATAAGTGGTTTGGTGAAATCCCGGAGGACCTAACATGGGATGACGATGTTGAGGTTGCTGGTGATATTTCTGTCCCTTCAGATATTGATTTAACCATAAGTACAGGTTCAACTGTTACATTCGAAGACGGGACCGGACTTACTGTTAATGGTACGCTACAAGCCGATGGTACCACATTTACTTCAGCAAATGTATCTCCCAGCGCCGGCGATTGGGACGGAATTTATTTGACTGATGTTAGCAGCAGTTCATCAATTGAAGACTGCACGATCGAATATGCTTATTATGGCATCTATTGCGATAATTCCGATCCGGTGATTGATCAAAATACAATTCAGTATTGTACAAATGCCGGCATCTGGCTGGAAGACGGCAGCACACCGGATATTACCACAACGGCTGTTTCCAATTGCCTGTACGGTATTGTCGGACTTAACTCCGGCCCATATATTGAGGATAATTTAATTGAAGACAACAGCCGTTATGGAATGGTGTTTACCAACTACTGTGATCCGCTTTTTTACGATAATACAATACAAAGTAATGGCTGGGATGGCGCTTATTTCCATTCAAATTGTGATCCGGAGTTCGGTGCAAATGACAGTAAAGATGAGGGACACAACGAAATAATTAATAATGATGGCAACGGCATTTGGGCTGATGATTACTGTACAGTTTGGGCCGGATGCGGAGATTATGCCGGTTATAATGCCATTTATGGTAGTAGCGGATATGATGTTCGGGCAGAGTCCAATAGCAGCGTCATTGCTGAAAATAACTACTGGGGACAATACCCGGCAAGCGCTTCACAGTTTTATGAGGACGGAACTTCTACAGTTAACTATGATTTTGCAGTAGACTCTGATCCGGGGGGAGGTTCTTCTCTATCTAAAAGCACTGGTGGTAATGGATTCTTTGCAGGCTTTGATCCTGATAATGTGGATATGAACAATGTCGACGATGTATGGATGCTGGCGCTCTATTATCAAATACACGCGGAGCGGACAGAGGCTCTGGAAACTTATAAGTTTATTGTGCAGAATTTTCCCGATTCGGAAAAAGCGAAAAAGAGTATCACGAAAATATTTCATCTCAGCGAAAAGCAAAAACGAAATGATTTGAGCACATATCTGAACAATTTATCAACCAACGAAAAAATAAATAATTCATTGAAAGGGCAAGTGCTTACCGCAGCCGTTGCTAAACAGCTACGAGATGGCGATTATGACAGCGCTGAAAAAAATTGCCTGATATTGGTTGATAATTACCCCGATTCTGACAATGAAATTTACGCGCTTTATAACCTTGTTAATGTTAATAAGAAACTCAATCACTTGGAAGGAGCTCAGCAATATGTTGATATCCTGCAAAAAAAATATCCGGATCATATTCTAACCTGTTTTGCACAAGCTTCGCTGTTGGGTAAGGTTGATCATTCCTCAAAAAGACAGGACAAGAATGAATCGGAAGAAAGTAACCAGTTTAGCGAAGCGGCACAGGTGGTAAAGGAATATAAATTACAAGCCGCCTATCCCAATCCGTTTAATCCCAGCACGACAATATCATATAAGATTCCGGAGGATACGAATGTGGTGTTAAAAATATTCAACACCACCGGCCAGGAAATAGCGACATTGGTAAACGGCTATCAACAGGCAGGCAGTCACCAGGTTCGTTGGGACGGCAAAGATGATTTTGGTAACCACCTGCCGTCCGGAATATACTTATATCAGATTATTTCAGGAAAATTTAAGAAGACCGGCAAAATGATGCTCGTGAAGTGATGTTATTTCTAATCTGAATGAAAATGCAACCGAAACCCTCTCTAAGATGTAACTTATGAAAATCACAGGCCCGCCAACCTGAGCAGTGTGGGAATGTCAGCAGATTTATCAAGCGCCCTTTGAGAGGGTGTTTTTTTATACCAAAATTTTTATGTTGATTTTAATGTGCATGTAACAACCTTTTCTTATCTTTCCTCAATTAAATTGAAGTTATTGAAATGGCCAAATGAATGCGTGCGCACTCACTGAAAATAAATAAACTCCTAATATATTTCACTTTAATTATTTTCCTGTTGACGCTCCCCAATCTCGCCCGGTCCTCGGAAATGTATGAATACGTGAATACCACCGGCGATTCAAAGGTTCTGTTAAAATTTCAGATCGATTATCAGGACGATGGGATCGTGTATCGCTTTTTACGGCCTGACGAAACGTATATTACGCACTGTGACTCAAGCGGCGCGGTGCAGCGCTGGTATTATAAAGACATCATCCGGAACAGTGAGTACCAGGGTGTCCGGGAGGAAAATAGCATTCACCTCTCAGGTATTTTACAGGGGAAACACTTTGAAAAGCATGAGTCTGTGGATGCCGCGCCGTGGTTTGAAATTATCTGTTTGTCGCTATTTCCGTTTGTCAATTCCAACGACAGGACGATCACCTACTGGGTATTTCGTCCGCAGGATTTAAAGCTCATCAAAATGAAGGCGACAAAGGAAGGCGCCGAAATTCTCATGATCAACGGCAGTGCGGTGGAAACGCACAAAGTACGGCTGAACTTGACCGGATTTCTGTCCATGTTCTGGCACGGCTATTACTGGTTCCGCGCGTCCGATGGCCTGTTCCTGCGCTATGAAGGCGCGAGCGGACCGCCAGGAACACCAATCACAGTAATCGAACCGCTGTTTAAGGTGGAGAATCATGTTTCGAAATAAGCTGATCAGATGGTGTGGAATTCTCGGCACAGGCTTAATCTGCATCGGGATATGGGCGCCGTTCACAGTAACACGGGTCCATGCCGGAACGTTTGCCCATCACTATCCGTTACAGACGTGGCTATTAACCGGGTTGGCGCTGCTGGCAGGACTTTTCGTTATCGCAAAAAAAATTTACGCCACCATCATCACCCTCGTTATTTTCATTCCCCTGGCAACCATGACATTTTCCCATTATTATTTCGGGCATGTTCACTATCCACTGTTCAACAACTACTTATCGCCGCTCAAAGTCCCTGGCTGGTCCATCCTGGAATTGGGGCTAATGCTCATCGGCGCCGGATTGATTGGGCATAAGCTGCAACCAAAGCAGCCTGCAAAAAAGATCTAACCATTATTTCGCTTGCTTTTTTGCGCGTAATTGGTTATTTTATAATACTATGATTAATCTTTTTCCCTCCCTAAAAACATTGACTATTTTCTGTTTTCTATCTGTATTTTTGCTGGTAACCTCGGCATGGCGCTCCATTTCTTATGGTCAACACATTTATAAAGAGACACAAAACCATCAATTAAAATATATTTCTCTTGAAAAAGCATTCTCAATACTGGAAACGATGTATGACATTCATATCGTTTATAAACAATCATTAATTGAAAGCAATATTCCGTTGGTTGATTTTAAAATCAGTGGTAATCGCCATGTTGACCTGAACAGCATTTTGGCGCCCAAAGATTTAACGTATGAACTGGTTGGCATAAAAACATACGTAATTATTCCGGTGAAACAAAAATCGACAGCCGTGCTGATGGGTAAAGTAGTTGATGATAAGAACCAGTCGTTAAGCGACGCGAATGTTTTTTTAAAAGCAACGACTCTTGGCGGCTCGACAGATGCGAATGGGATTTATGTGGTCAATAATGTTCCTGCGGACACGTTCACAATTGTTGTCAAATACCTCGGATTCAAAGCCTCCGAAAAATTAATCACGATCGGCGAGGGTGACACTATTCATACCAATTTCAAATTAATTCCGGATGTACTGGATTTTGAGACAATAATCATTACCGGAACGCGGAGTTCGTTGACGAAATTAGAGTCCAGTGTCGCGATTACAACGTTAAATTTTATGGAAATCTCCCAACGCTCTGCCCAAAATACCGCGGATTTACTGAAAGCAATTCCGGGATTTTACATAGAAAGCTCTGCTGGTGAGGCAAGCAATAATTTATTTGCCAGAGGGATACCCGCGGACGGCAGCTACCGTTACGTTTCTTTGCAGGAAGATGGCCTGCCTGTTTTTGAGGATTGTGAAGTTATGTTCGCCAATGTGGATATTTTCTTTCGGGTGGACGAAACGATCCAATCGGTTGAGGGCATTCGCGGGGGGACAAGCTCGGTGTATGCCAGCAACGCGCCGGGGGGAATTATCAATTTTATCAGCAAGCGAGGGGGAAATAAGCTGGGCGGAATCGCGAAAATGACTGTCGGAAATTACGGACTCTATCGCTCGGATATTAATTTCGGAGGTCCGCTTTCGGAGAACTGGCGTTTTAATGTCGGCGGATTTTTTCGTTATGGGGAAGGGGTGCGCGATCCGGGCTTCCCCGCGAACAGAGGCGGTCAATTTCGTGCAAATGTAACCCGACTGTTTAACAACGGGTATATCAGCCTGCACACAAAATATCTTAATGATCGCAATATCTTTTATATGTCGATTCCGCTTCAAGACAAGAATAATCCACGGGGGATTACGAATTTTAATCCGAATTACGGGACAATGACATCAATCGACGCGAATTATTTAAGTGTTCCCACCCCTGATGGCACGTTGTTCGAATCTGTACTGGAAAACGGAATGCACCCCATTGTCAAAACCATTGGCGGAGAATTTTTGTTCGACTTTTATGATGGTTTGTGCCTGAAAAATACATTTCGCAACAGTCTAATTGACCATGAATTGAGTGCCATTTTCTCTCTTTCGGACCCATATTATGCCAATACCTTTGCAGAAAAGATCGCCGGATTTGATAGCTATCGGTATGAATACGCGCATTCGGGCGACATTATTGAAAATCCGTTAGCGCTTAATGACAACGGTCTTGTGGCCGAGGTCGGATGGTGGCACATTGATGCGCCGATGCACAATTTCGCAAACAATGCCCAGTTATCAAAAGAGATTCATAACCATTTTATGACGGCTGGTTATTACTTTAGCACTTTTTCTGTTAAATCATTGTGGTATTGGCAGAATTTATTGATCGAAGTTTCAGACAAACCACAGATGTTAAATTTAATCGATGTGACGCGAAATATCTCGTATACCGATAATGGATACACCCGATATGGAAGTTCTTATGTGAATTATGAGATGGACGGCAATGTCAACGCGTTTTATTTTGTTGATGAATACAAAGTGAATGATAAGATTCGCATCGACACCGGCCTGCGCTGGGAGATGGGAAAATACAGCGGATATGTGGAAAATCTGTACCAGGAACACCGGACCGATGATGCGGGCAATTTAATTGTTGACGAATTTGGGAATCCGGTGGAATTTGGCTATGACTTGGGGGATTCCACAACATTGGCAGATGATAACGTTATGTATGGAGACGGAACCTACCGGCCTTACGAATTCAACTACAATCAATTTGCGTTCGTTATTGGTGGCAACTTTGCAATCAACAACTCGATAGCGTTTTACGGTAACATCAACAATGGATTTCGGACGCCGGATGATCAGCATTTTGTGTTCTATGAACAGGGTGCTTATCGGGTTGAAAAAATTACACAATTTGAAAGCGGGATAAAGTACGCCGGTAAAAATTTCGCCCTTTTCGGAGCGCTATTTTATAATCAATTCAAAAATCTGCCCTTTTCTGATGAAGTCGTGGACCCGGAAACCGGGGAAATTGTCTGCGCCTTCCGCTTTGCAGATAGTCGAACCGTGGGCGTGGAACTTGAGGCAATCAGCCGGTACAACGGATTTGGGCTGGATATAACTGCAACGTTTCAGGATCCGCGCTATCAAAATTATGAATATGTGGGACAAAGTGTAAACTACTCCGGCAATCGCGTGCGCCGAATTCCGAGAATGTTTTTTGATGTCAGCCCATTTTTTAAAATGGGCAACTTTTCTCTGTCCACCACGATGCGCTATCTGGGAATGCGTTTTACTGATGATGCAAATACCGGTAAGCTACCGGCATACACTTTTTTTAATGCCAGGGCGTCCTATATATTCCGGGATATTACAGTGACCTTAAACGGCTACAATTTAACAAATTCTATCGGATTAACAGAAGGAAATCCGCGGGTTGATAATACGCTGGATCCGCGGAATTATTTCTTTATGGCCCGCCCGGAATTGGGGCGTTTTTTTACGGTTGCTATGGGCTATAAATTCTAAATGAGGCGCATTGGCGCTTTTTTATTGTTGCTTATTATTTAAAATTACATTATATTTGGATTATGAAAATTTTCAACTTTAATTCGTTTACATTTAATTGCAACGTTGGAATCGAACTATTATGGAAACTGACCACTCACAGCTCGAAAAATTATTGTCCGATGAATCTTTTCAACGATGGATTTCGGAAACGGCGTCTGAAACAGAAAATCAAAAATGGACTGAATGGCTAAATTCAGATCAAAAGCATTACGACATTTTCGATGACGCAATGCGCGTATGGAACGCGATACAGTTTCAATACGAAGCTTTACCGGACACAGATCGTGAATGGAAGAAATTGTCACATCGACTCAACCTGACATTGGATTCGGATTCATCCAATTACCAGGCATCTTCAAAAGGAAGAGCTGACAGAGGTCGTTCGTATTGGGGATATTTAGCAATTGCAGCCAGTATCTTACTGATTCTGCTGCTGCGGCAACAGCTTATTCATGACAGGCTCCCGGAAATCATACACCCGGAAACCGTTCACACCGATTTTGGCCAATGTCAGGATATTTATCTTTCAGACAGAGCACACATTATTCTCAATGCGAATTCAACAATCGAATATCCGGAAAATGTTTCAAATATCGGGACAATAAAAATAAATCTGAAAGGGGAGGCATATTTTGACGTATACCCCCAGGATCATAAAAATTATAATTTCATTGTTGAAACGAAAGATGGCCAGGTTGAGGTCGTGGGAACAAAATTTGTTATTAATACCAGAGAAACCGGGACAAAGGTCGTTGTCGAGTCCGGCGCGGTCAGGATTATGGTTGGCCCCGGCGATCAAATACAGAAACAGAATCCTCAAACGTCACTGATCCTGGAATCAGGTAATTTGTTGAAATTTCGGCAGGCAGACCGGTCGTTAAGAGCCATTCCGGTAAATGTTGAAGTCCACACGAGTTGGCGAACCGACCATTTGGTGTTCGACAATACTCTGTTCCGGGACATTGCTCAGCGCCTGGAGAAAACGTACAATATTAAAATTCAGGTTGAAGATCACGCATTGCTGGAAAATCGTGTATCCGGCTCCATTGAGAACTCTGATCCGGATATTATCTTTCAGGCCATTGCAAAAGTGCTTGGCGTCGAGATGAACAGAAAAGGGAACACCGTATTTTTTGAAAACAAGACCAGGGATTAATTTATTACCTGACCTGCATTATTCACAAATCGTGCCACAGAAACACAGAGGTCACAGAGAAACAATAACTTGTGTGCACATTACTTTTCAAACTGAGTTAAGAAAAAATCGAGGTACTATTTTTTGCGTAACGTTTTGAAAATAAAAACTCTGTGTACTCTGAGCCTCTGTGGCTATGACTTTTTCAGGCTAAATTTCTAAAACGAAATTCATGAAAAATCAAACCAGAGGATTGTTTGAAGGTAATTGCCCGAAAAAAAAAGGAAGCAAATGATGAAAAACTCTGGGAGCAACTGAGACGGGGAGATCAATATGCTCTTGAAATATTATTCAAGCGCTATTATGCGATGCTTTATGATTATGGGATGAAAATCATTAATAAGCAGGAATGCGTGAAAGACAGCATCCAGGAAGTTTTTGCCTATATTTGGGAAAAACGAAATGCTCTTTCCGATGCAAAATCAGTTCCTGCCTATCTCATGGTTTCATTGCGACGAAAACTATTCGACTATATCCGGAAAAGAAACAGACAGAACGAAACCGTTCATCAGTTAGAATATAATTATCCGGAATCAGCCTTTTCAGTTGAGGATATCTGGATAATCAACGAAGAAGAACAGGAAAAAAAGCAGGCGCTTAAAATTGCGCTCAGTCAAATTCCGCCACGAATGAGTGAGGCGATTTATTTAAAAAAAATCAGCGGCCTGTCTTATAAAGAAATTGCCAGCATTATGAATATCAGCTCTCAAGCCGCACGCAATTATGTGTCAGAAGCTTTTCAGCGATTACGTACAATTCTCGATCCTACCAGTATCACATCTTAAATTTATTTTCCAACTTCAACCAACGTCAGTAACATCAGTTCGATCAAAGCAATCTAAGGCAACTTTAGCCACGGATTTGATCATTTTTTTTAAAAATTTCATTTTGAACATTACATTTTTCAAGAAGTCTTCTCTATACTATTGAAAGTCAGAAAAATGAAAAATCGAATTGAGTGAAACTAAAAAGGGTCACGAATTTGAATTCTCAACTACACACATTATTATCAGACGAATCATTTCAACGATGGTTAGATGGTGAGGCATTGGCGGCAGAAAAGCGAAAATGGAGCAAATGGCTAAGGTCGGAGCGCGTAAACAGAATCATCTACACTAACGCCGTTTTCTTATGGAAAACCATCCGGTTTCGTTCGCATTCGCTGCCCTTTATCAAGTACGAATGGGAAAGGCTTAAGCAACGATTACATTTTGATGTCCATACAAATGCAGTCCGCTCAATTCAAATATCCCCATTACAACGCATGATATCGAAATACCAATCTTCCCTGAAAATTCTACGATACAGTTTTGCTGCTGCTGCCGTGATAATTTTTATTATGGCAATACGGTATTTTTCAATCAATCCAACACCTAATAAAAACAACTCAACATGGAATCTCGTTACAACCAATTTTGGTCAGCGAAAACACATCCATCTTCCTCAGGATATTGACATAACGCTCAATGCAAATTCGAGCTTAAAATATCCCGGGAATATAAGCAGCTCCGAATCCATCAGATTACAATTACATGGCGAAGCCTATTTTGATGTGAAACATCATCGCCACCAGTCTCTTGATGTAGCAACCTGTGATGGCTGCATAAAGGTCGTGGGGACAAAATTTGTCGTTCATGAACGAAATGCGGGCACGGAAGTCGTTGTTGAACAGGGGCGCGTTAAAATTTCAGTTGCTCCGCAGCCTGGTCAGGAGAATCAAAGCATAGAATCGATTTTCCTGAATGAAGGTAATTTGTTGTGTGTGGTGAGAGGAAATCATGCCGTAAAACCGTGCCCGGTGAATACGAAAGTGTACACCAGTTGGCAAAGTGATCAATTAATATTTGATAACACTAAATTCCGTGATATTCTCAAGCGGCTGACAGAAACCTACAATGTACAATTTGATGTCGAAGCCAAATTACTGGATCAAACAATTTCCGGTTCCATTGAAAACTCAACATTGGATATTATCATCAATGCATTGGCCAAAACGTTACAAGCGAAAACGCATAGAAATGGAAATAAAATTACCATTAAATCAACTCCTGTTTAACCGCTTTTTTTAAAAAATGAAGTTTGTTAACAAATCAAGGAGGGAACTATGGAAAAAACGTGACAAGCTTTATCAAATAGATAAGTTCAGTTAATTAAGGAGGAAAACAAAACCAAATAAATTTCGCAACATCTTATTATTAATTGGCTTAATAATTATTAAAACTAAATAAGGAGGGAATCAGATGTATTCGAAGAAATTTAAGAGCCCAATTTTCTTTACATTTGCGATCCTGTTGCTTCTAACCTCGTTTGTTTTCTCGCAAACGACCGGAAAAGTAGAAGGCACAGTAAAGGACGCTGACGGCAATCCGTTAGTGGGAGCAAATATTTATCTTAAAGGGACGACGTTTGGATCTTCAACCGACATTGATGGCAATTACTCCATTGTGAAAGTTCCGGCGGGCACGCATACCATTCTCGCCCGGTTTTTAGGGTATAAAACAGAAGCAGCAGAAATTACTGTAACAGCAGATAAAACTGTGAACAAAGATTTCACTTTAAGCTCTGATGTGTTGAACATGGACGCTTTGGTAGTTACAGGTACACCTGGCGGTGCCGGAATTCGAAAACGGGACGCCAGTTTTGCGATAAATACAGTGAATGAGGTGGAAATGAGACGCTTATCGCCAAGCAGCACCGCCGGTATGTTAGATGTCGTTCCCGGTGTTTGGTCAGAGAGCACGGGTGGAGTTGCAGGTGCAAACATTATGGTGCGCGGTTTGCCGTCCGGTGGCGACGCCCCATTCGTGACAATGTCGATTAACGGTGGTCCGATTTACGGTGTGGAAACACTTTCCTTCCTGGAACAAAGCACTATTTTTCGCGTCGACGAAACAGTCGAATTGACTGAAGCATCCCGGGGAGGTCCCAGTGCTGTATTCTCCAACGGCGAGCCGGGTATGACTGTAAACTTCAATCTTAGAAAAGGCGGCGAGGTAACCCAGGGCCGATTAAAATATAGAACGACTGACTACAATCAACAGCGAATTGATGGTTTTCTAAGTGGCAAAATGACAGATGGTTTGTACTATATGTTCGGTGGCTACGTTCATACATCGCCCGGCATTCGAAATAC
Source organism: uncultured Cytophagia bacterium (assembly GCA_964498785.1). Lineage (GTDB taxonomy): Bacteria > Zhuqueibacterota > Zhuqueibacteria > Thermofontimicrobiales > Thiofontviventaceae > Mariaggregatimicrobium. The sequence continues at coordinate 75,877 of CAZCJL010000005.1, forward strand.
TCAATTTAATGCAGAAAATGGAAAGCAGTTCACCGCGCAGTTAACGAAAGTTTTCAAACGCGGAGTTGTTAATGTCTTCACACGGCTTACCGATGATTACGGCCAGTGGATTCTGCCAATGTCGCTTGAAACCGGCAACGATTTAGGAACATTTGCCCAACTCGGCAACGCAACACGCTTCCGAACATTGCAGATCAACACGCAAGGTGACAGTGCGACATTTGATTTTGCAAAGGGTCGCGGATGGAAAGGTAACGTCAGCGGAATCAATGCGAATTTCGACCTCGGTGCAGGCTGGATGGTCCGCGACGTACTGACATACACAGCCGGTGATGCAAATACGTACGGTTTTGTACCCAATGGAAATCCGGTTAAAGTGTCCGCTCTTGGTCTCAACACAGTTAAAACCAGAGGCGGTGAAGTGCTCAGCGGTTCAGATTATGTGCAGAACTACGGTCATTGGGTTGTTATGAAAAATATTGAATCGTTGAACAACGACCTCAGCTTGAACAAAAAATGGAAAGAACATGACATCACTGTGGGCTTGTATCAGGCGCGTTGGAAATCAGAAGATTTCTGGACATTGGGCAATCATGTACCGGTTCACAATGTTGCCAACGGAGACTTGCTCGAGGAAGATATTACTGCTGAAACTTTAGCTGAAAATGGAGGCGGAGGATCATGGAATTATGGTCTTCAATCTGCAGGAGACGCCCGCGTGACAGCAGTTTATGGAGCTGATTCATGGCAGGTCATGCCAGCATTGCGAATAGATATTGGCGCTCGCTATGAGTTTTTTGATCTGCAATACACACTCGATGCCGGCGCACTTCCGGATGGTAAAATTGACATGGCCGAGTCGCTGAGCGGTAAAGACCTCGCAATGACTGCCGCAGCCAACTATGATATTAATCCGGAACTTGGTTTGTTTGCACGCTTCTCTGACAGTTTCATTTTCCCGCACTTTGACATGATCCGGGAAGGAAAATACGGCCTTAAGGACGGCGATCTCGAAGCACAGGGTTTTGTGCAATACGAAGCAGGTGTTAAATATTCCTCCAAATTTTTCAGTCTGTTTACAACTGGTTTTTTTAACAGTGTTACGGTCATCGAAGGCGGCGTCGGAGCCACAAGAGAATCTGAGTTGCTTAAAACCGAAACCTTTGGTGTAGAACTCGATGGCGCCTTTTCGCTAAACGACTTTATGTTGCGCGCCGTTGCAACGTATCAAAAAGGTGAAATCAAAGAATCTGACCTTGATAATACTGTCGTGGGAAATTCAATTTGGCGTCAACCTGATTTTCAATTCAGAATTTCACCAAGTTATAATATTCATTTCGGAAATTCGACCGCAACCCTTTATGGTGCGTTCCGAAGAGTCGGAAAACGATGGGATTCAGTACAAAATGTATTTCAGTTAGATGCCTATAATAAATTAGACATTGGCGCAGTCGTCGCAGTTTCGAATGGATTGTCTTTTGGTATTCATATGGATAACTTGACCGATTCCGAAGGTCTGACAGAAGGTGATCCGCGTGATCCCGCTTCTGCAAATGGTCGTCCACTTTTCGGTCGCTCAATTCAATTTACTGTGACGCAGGATTTTTAGACAAAATAAAATAGTCGGTCAGTGTGTTTAATACTCTTATTTTGTGATGGTATAAACGGGGTTGGCACGCAACCCCGTTTTAGTTTTACATTTGAATTCAACGAAACTATTTCTTATATTTTTGGTTATAACCATAAATTTTTGAAATCTCTTCGGTACTGCTACAGATAGTGCTGCTGATTAATGTCGTTTTTGCAATTCTGAATTGAACGAACAATTATATTAAACTACATTTCAATTTTTTCGGAGCAAATTTCAAATTTAGAAACAAAGGAATAATGAAATGATCGATCTTCTGATTATAGTTGCTTTTATTATATACAGCATTAGTAACGGTTTTCGAAATCAATCCAAAGCGTCTGAAAATCTGGAGGAGTATTTTTTAGCCGGTCGTACTATTCGAGGCTGGCGCGCGGGATTCAGTCTTGCCGCAACCCAATTTGCCGCGGATACGCCACTGTTAGTCACCGGATTAATCGCGACCGGCGGGATTTTTATGCTGTGGCGACTCTGGATTTACGGCCTTGGGTTTCTGATGATCGGCTTCCTGCTCGGCCGCGCCTGGCGCCGGGCGCAGGTCATCACTGATGCCGAAGTTACGGAAATTCGCTATAGCGGACGGGGTGTACTTGCATTACGGGGCCTAAAAGCGATTTACTACGGAACAATCATGAACTGCACAATCATGGCAATGGTCCTGGTTGCCGCAACCCGCATCAGTGAAGTGTTCCTGCCCTGGCACGAATGGCTACCATCCGGTCTTTACAACGGAATCTATCATCTGGTCAGTTCGGTCGGTATTTCGTTGGCGTCTGGCGCCACCGGCTTGGAGCCGTTTGTCGCAACGACAAATAATATCATCAGTATTTTGGTTATTATCCTGTTCACGGCACTTTATTCGACAACAGGTGGCTTGCGCTCTGTTATCGCGACCGATACGGTTCAATTCGGCCTGGCAATGCTGGGTACGCTTGTTTATGCCATTATTGTGCTGATAAAATCCGGCGGCGTCGGCAGTATTGTGAATAGTCTGGTTGAAATATACGGAAAAGCATATACCAGCCAGGTATTATCATTTAGCCCGAACACCTGGGAAGCGTTCATGCCGTTTCTGGTGATCATTAGTCTGCAATGGTTTTTTGAGCGAAACAGTGACGGCACCGGTTATTTCGCACAGCGAATGATGGCCTGCCGCAGTAACCGGGATGCAAAAATGGCGGCGTTCATTTTTACATGGCTGCAAATTTTTCTGCGCAGCCTGATATGGCTGATTATCGGCGTCGGCTTACTGGTTATTTATCCGTTTAATCCTGCCAGCGCCAGCGGCGAAACATTTGTCGCGGGCCGTGAATTATTGTTTGCCACAGGCATAAAAGACCTGCTTCCGGTGGGCGTAAGAGGGATTATGCTCACTGGTATGCTGGCTGCATTAGCCTCTACCATCGACACGCATCTAACATGGGGCGCCAGTTACTGGAGCAATGATCTGTATCTTCGCATTATTAATCGCGCCTGGCTCAAAAGAGAGCCATCCAATAAAGAACAGGTGATTATCGCCCGGCTATCCAATGTGGTCATTATCACGATTGCATTGATTATTATGGCAAATCTGGGATCAATTCAAACAGCCTGGTATATTACATTGCTGTTCGGCGCGGGTACCGGCGCGGTGTTGGTGCTGCGCTGGCTGTGGGAGAGGATTAATCTATTCTCGGAAATTTCCGCCATCATTATTTCACTAATTTTTGCCCCCATCATCCTGTTCAATGTCGAAGCCGAGTGGTTGCGGCTTTTACTGATGTCATCAATCTCAACTGTCGTGGTTATTATTGTGACCCTGCTCACCCGACCGACAGATGAGAAAATTCTGGTGGAGTTTTACAAAAAGGTCGATCCACCCGGATTTTGGAAAAATACCGCCGGTAAGCTGAAACAGGAAACCCGGTACCCTGTGAAAGCGTTTAAAAAAGCCGCGTATTTGACAGTAACCACCAGCCTGTCGCTTTATCTGCTACTGGTGGGATTCGGTAAACTCATCCTGCCAAACCCTGCCAGCTCCATCGCATATTCATGGATCTATATCATCGCTGGCGTGGCAAGCATTGCGCTGTGGTGGAAGAAATTGTTCCAGAACCCGGAACCTGCCGCTGAGCACAATTGAAATGAAAATCCCACAGTTCTTAAACACCGATGAATTTAAGCTGATCATCACGCATTTTCTCCAACACGCTCCGGCATAGCTTCGCGTTGCAACTGAATGAATAAAAATGTATGTGTTAGAAATTCAGAATTTATTAGATCGTCAACGCTATCATCTCTATCGTGGTAATTTTTTTTGGTCGTGGCTTGTGCTTTTTTTACATTAATCATTTACAACATGAACGGTCAAATCATAAACAAACTGGTGAATCAACAGGCACAGCAGTTGGGAATATATCAGGTGCAGTGAATGCAACGGACATGGCAGGCAATGCAGTTACCAGCGGCATGTACTTTTACAAACTAATCTGCAACGATTTTGTGGATGTAAAGAAGATGTTATTACTCCGGTAACGGAATGATGTTGACTCATGAAAAATGTGAATTCAAATTTCCGAAGATATTAAAACTTCGGAAATTTTTTATCATTCAGTTGAGAGTAGCAGCCGTTTTTGACCTTATTCTTTGGTTTTGAAAACCATCGTAGGGCTACTAAGGTGACGACAAAAGCATAAGGTTTTAAACAACCGCCGGGTGCTATAGATTTCCGAAATCTTGAAGATTTCGGAAATCTGGGGATCGTTCTCTAAAAATAATTTTGCATGATATCAAATTTCTGAAGTTTATTAAACTTCGGAAATTTATTAATTCCGCGAATCCACAATGGATTCCAGGCAACTATCCCAGTTATATTTATCGAGCACATTCAACCGGGCGCGTTTTTTGATCTCTGAAAACTGTAGCGGCTGGTTTTCTTTCAATTCAATTAATGCTTCGATTTTTTCCACCCATTCATTGACATTTCCGTTTTGAACGATATAGCCTGTTTTTCCGTCGATCAGGATTTCTTTTGGACCGCCGACGGAAGATACCACCGATGGTAAGCCGCACGATTGCGCTTCCATGACAACCATGCCGAAGGTATCGGTGGTGCTCGGAAAGACGAACACATCGGAGGACGAGTATATCTCCGGCAGCTCTTTGCGCGGGATTTTGCCTGTGAAGAATACCCGTTCGAAATCTTTCATTTTGTCCTTCAATGCATCGAAATAAGGTCCGTCGCCGACGAGGATAAGATTTACATCCGATCGTTTCTGTGATATATTTTTATAAATTTCCACCAGCAAATCCAGATGTTTATCTTTGGAAATGCGTCCGGCATACAACAAATTAATGCCATCGCTCACATTCAATTGGTGAAGTAATTTATCTTTTGCTGATTCTTTATACGAAAATAATTCCGTATCAATCGCTTTGTTCAGGAATTGTATTTTCGAGGCGTCGAATCCGCGTCCTGTTAGCAGGTGTTCATATTCACGTGTAGATACTTTGATCGTATCCATTTGGTGATAAAACCATTTGGTGTAACTTTCCACAAGTTCGGTGAGTGCGTTATCCTCTGCAATTTTATCAACTTCCATTGTGAAATCGGTATGATAAACCCCGTGGCATTTTACGTTGAGCAGTCTGGCGATCAATACTCCCAACAAACCAATCGGCCCGGGCGTGGAGATATAAATTTCAGTGGGTTCCTGTTTGTATATCGTTTCAATTGATTTTAAAATTGAAGGGAATTTAAGTATGTATTTTTCATAGTAGGGTAGTTTCATTAAAAAAAACTGCGGCAAATTGATGATGTTCGGCGGAAGAGTTTTATCTCGCTCATTTTTTAAAACCGACGTCACGATTTGAATGTTTTTATTTTTACGATAGGCTATCCAGCCGAGTTCTTTGAGGGTTTCGGAAACCCCGTTTAAATCATTAATTGTATCTGTAAACCATAATATTCGTTTTTCGCTTTCCGGTAATTCAATATTCAGACTTTGTTTAATTTCATCAAGCACCTGACGGTTGCGATACATTACCTTAAGCGTGGAAAGAAAGGGTAGCGCTAAAAAAAGTCCGGGGATCGATGACGAAATGCTCATGATTAAACCAGCGAGATTTCCTTTTGCGATATCGTTTTCCACTGAACGCAGAATCTTTTTTAAAAATTCATCTGCAATGTCACATACCCGGTCAAAAACATGTTCCAGGCGTTTATCAATTTGGGATAGCCGAACGTCTTTTGTTTCATCAATAATATTTATTAACAGCTTCCCGATTTGATCATCACTTTTAAGGTTGGAAGATTTGAAGCGATTAATTTTGAATTTCTCTTTGACATTTAATGAATCCGATTCAAAAATTTTTTCAGTCAGTTGAAAGAGCATTGAATTCGAAGATTTTACATTTTTACTTTTGGCAAATTCAAACGCAACTTTGTAAATGGTAAATGCCAGAAATTTATAATTATTGTGTCGTCCATTGGCATAGGTTTTCTTATTTTTAAGATTTTCAATTACTTCTGTCAAACTCTCGGCATCTGTTTCAGTGTACGTCTGTCCGATAAATAAACCGGCGTGATCATCGGAACCGCCGGTAAACGATTTTAACCATGGATCGTCACTCATTGGTTCGATGTGATGTTTTGCATATAATTTGTCAATATGAGCGGGTGTTAACCGCTTCATTAATTCCAACCATTTCGTATTAAATAAATAACTTCGTCCGCCATTAATTCCTTCAAATACATCGAACAGCAAAATCAGCTTTTCCAATAAATCTACGGTTAGTTTATTATTAATTGAAAAAGTGGCATGGGCCACGGAATAGGCCAAATCATTTTCTCTAATATAATCGCGAAGTTCATAAATATTCTTTCGTTTCTGTTGAATTATTTCATATTGTTCTTGCGCTATATCATACAACAGCACATGAATTTTGCACCCGTTTTCCGGGAAATATGTTGTTGCTTCCAATCCAACAAGAGCTTCGTGCGGATACTTCTTTTTCAAAAGCAATGCGCCATCGATTCGATTATGATCCGTGATTGTTACATAATCCATTCCGCGCTCTTTGGCGGTTCGGTACAAATGTTCCGGTTCAGTATAAGATTCTTTCGCGCCCAGTCGTTGTAAAAACCAGTCAGAAGGATGCTCGGAATATTTGGAGTGAACGTGCATATCTATTTTTATCATAATTTACTCCTGAATAATTATAGCATTAAAATTGAAATCATTACGTTTTTAGAAATTTAATTTAGTTTAAGTGCAGAAAATTGTGGTTCCTCACTTTCCTTTTTTATTTTGACAAAATTTAACATCGTAAATAGAATTGTCCCTAATCCGAGGTTAACATAATATGTTAAAAAACGCCACGCTGGCATAACAAATCCAATTGTCGAGACAGGGATGATATTCTGAAAAATAAAATAGAACGAGGCTTCCGCGCCGCCGGTTGCTCCGGGGGTTGGCACAAATAACATGAGAACCAGAATAACCCATTGAAGAAAGAAAATATTCACTGGGTGAATATCAAATCCAAGGTCGTTTAACAACACAATTAAAATTGAATACCGGCTGATCCAATGAATTGCTGTGAGTGTCAAACTTAATAAAAAATAACGCTTCCCTTTTTTTCCGATTAATTGATAAAGGTTAGAAATGTCAGAAATCATATTCCTGGCAGCGGTATTCATTTTTCGTATGAGAGAAAATCGATTCAAAATTATTCCAACGCGTTTACCTATTTTTTTAGTTGAGATAATGATAACCATCACGATAATGAACGCACCGGCCATTAACAACAACCAACCTAAATTTGGGATGAAACGATCAATATTTACAAAAAAATGATGTTTCCAGCCTGCCGTAATGACGAAAGAAATGGGAACAGAAATAAAGAAAAATGTGTGATCTTCCACACTCCCTAATAAAGTGAGCGAAATCGCATCTGATGGTTTCAAGCCCTGCTGCATCAGCATTCCAGCTTTTAGAGGAGCGCCCCCCACGGAGGTAGGACTGATCGCTGCTCCGAGATCTGCAGCAATTGCAATTTTGAGTATTTCTTTAAATCTGATCTTTTTGGACATAAAACAAGTCCAGATAAGAATTCGCAGCGAATGCGTAAACCAGGGGATTATGCATAAAATTAAACAGAGCACGATAGTAATTCCGGAAATACTGCTAAGATAAGAAAATAGTCCGTAATCCGAATTATAGTAAGAAAAGATAATATTGCCAATAACTCCGAGGGGGAGAAAAATCAGCATGTTTTTAAAGAGTTTATTTAGAAAAGAACTTACATTGGTTTGTGAATTCATACATAATAAAATTTAGTTCAGGGATGTTTGAACAGATTCATAAAAAGTGAAAATATCTTTGAATATAGAATCCCAGGAAAAGGTCGCTTCAACCCATTTTCTGGCATTCATCCCTTTTGATTTAAAATCATTTTGGCTTATTTTGATTATTTTGGCTGCCATATCCGCGGGAGAATCCACATCAGCCAACGATCCGACAAAATTCGGAATTCGTTCGATAAGCGCTCCTGCTTTTACACCAACGATTGGCAGGCCGCACGCCTGTGCTTCAAGCACGGACAGGGCAAAGGTTTCGTGCGGCCCGGCGGTAACATAAATATCTGCCGAGGCTAATAACCGGGCTAAATTTGCCTGATCTGACTGGTATGGTAGCACAAAAAACCGATCATTTTTTAGACTTTGTTTTTGCAGCTCAGATTTGAATGGTCCGTCGCCCACGAGTATTAATGAGAAATTCATTGACATTGGCAATAGATTAAATGCGTTAACCAGATTTTTGATACGTTTTTCGTGGTCAAACCGACCGGCGTAAATCAATAAAATTTCATTTTGACGATGAACATACTTTTGGCGTATTTCAGGATCTCGCTGGCACGGGTGGAACACATCGAGATTAACTCCCAACGGAACATAAATTGAATTGATAGCAGACGATTGGGAGTATTTTTCCTTCATCAGCAGGGACGGGAAAATAGTGCCGTCGCAATTTTCATAAATTAATTTTGCATATTGTGTTGCAATTGTCTCAGCGGTTTGTCCGGTTTTTTCGCCAAGCCGGGAAGAAACCGTACTTTTTACATACGTCGCAGGAAAATCTGTGTGATAAAATCCAATCACATGGCAGCGATGCATTTTGCGGAAATAAAATGCGCACCAGGGCAAAAGATAGGGACTTGCCAGTTCGATAATATCGGGTTTTTCTTCTTTTAAAATCGAAAGTACCTTATCCAGCCGGTAGTTAAATCGATAGGGCTTGTAATTGGGCAAAAAAGGTGACTCAATTTCAAAATATTTTATCGTTCCTGTTTTGTAAGAAGTATCTTTACGACCCGGCTTTATGATCAGATGTTCGTGCTCAGGATGATTTTTAATATATTCACTCTTTTGATTGATGTATCGTCGAATACCGCCACTGGTAGATGTATATGCTTGAATTAACTCACAAATTTTCATATATGACACGAGATTTTTATGGTTTTAAAATGAAATTAATTATGAATGATAGAACGAAAGTTTGGTATAGTAAAATCAGCTAAAATAATTTATTAAGCCAAAGTAATGATTTCGGTTTGCAAAACAGTTAATTTTGAATGAAAATTATATTAAAATTATATTGATATTTTGTTAAATTATGCTATTTTAAAAGAAGTAGAATGTTAAAGAATGAAAAGAAAAAATTGTTGTAAATATTTGTTGCAAATTAGATTTAAAATTTGTATATTTCCCCTTTAAAAAATGATTAATACATTAAACCAGATTCAATACGAATATCCTTCTGTGCTCTGCTCTTAAATGAGGTAATCAGGGTACTCTTCCTTCTAAATGGGAATTACTGAAATGCGAAAGACTTAAAAACCTAAAATTGATGAACTCGTAAAAAGTCCGCGAATCTTTGTTTGTAGTGGATTAACTTATTGTTTTTATAAACATTATCACATTATAGTAATAACATTTATATTTACAATAGTTTAATTGGAGTCGCTAATCATTTTTTCGACATTTTACGAGACCGTCAAAATTGATTATATTTTTTAAAATCTGATCGGGCAGTCTAAATAATAATTAATTAAAAAAATACTAACTATAGGGCCGAAAAAAGTATTACTTATGTCTTCCATTCCGAATTCAGACAATGATGATCATGTAATGAAAATTAATGAACGTCATCAAATAGATTCACTATTTCCACATTTGTGTATAAGAAAAAGTACAGAATTATCTCCCCCAGTTATCCAATTATATAATATTCAGACGAGAAGTGATTTGTTAGCAGTCGTAAAACGGGTTTAATATCTGATTTTTATAGGATTATTGCGTCATGACTATCTGTTACAATATTATTATAATGAAAATGGCGCTATTTTTTTTAAAAAACATACAATTTATTGAATGAGGAGGAATATTTAAATGGCCGAGAAAGCAACCTTTAAATGTTTGCGTTGTGGTCATGAGTTTTTAGAAAGCTATGACCCGAAAATCATGAAAGAACGTTCATGTCCGAAATGTGCGAGCAATAGCATACGGAGAATGAAAGGCAAATAACATAAGTTGATGAAATAAATAGGTATGGAGTAACATGGAAACAAAGAGGAATCTTCCGACGATAACTATTAAGAAAGAGTGGTGCAAAGGATGTGCGATTTGTGTGGAATTTTGCCCCCATGACGTGCTTGCGATGAATGGCGCATATCCGGAGGTAGTCAATCTGGCAGCCTGCACCGCTTGTCAGTTATGTGATGTACATTGTCCTGATTTCGCGATCACAGTAACAAAGAATGAACAGGGAAAAACGAATGGCACAAAAAAATGATCAATTTGAAGTAAAAGTAATAACCGGAAATGAGGCATGTGCCGCCGGCGCACTGGCTGCGGGTCTTAAATTTTTTGCCGGTTATCCGATTACTCCGTCATCTGAAATTGCAGAAATTTTATCGATGGAGCTACCCAAAAATGGTGGAAAATTTATTCAAATGGAAGATGAAATCGGAGCAATGGGCGCAGTCATTGGCGCTTCGTTAGTTGGTTCTAAAGCCATGACGGCAACAAGTGGCCCCGGCTTTTCATTGAAACAGGAAAATATTGGCTACGCGACAATGGCTGAAATTCCGTGTGTCATTGTCAATGTTATGCGTGGCGGGCCCAGCACCGGATTGCCAACGTTGCCATCACAGAGTGACGTTATGCAAGCCCGCTGGGGGACGCACGGGGATCATCCGATTATCGCTCTGTGCCCGAACGGAGTGCGCGAAACTTACGATTTGACAATTCGGGCGTTTAATTTGACTGAAAAATATCGCGTGCCGGTGATATTATTACTCGATGAAATTATCGGGCATGTGAATGAAAAAGTCATCTTTGATTTAAATGAGAAAATTGAAGTATGGGAACGGGAAACTCCGGATGTTCCGCCAGAGGAATATCTCCCGTATAAATTCACAGAATCGGATATTCCGCCCATGGTTAGCTTCGGAAAGGGATATCGCTTCCACGTGACCGGGCTGGTGCACGATGAAACCGGTTTCCCAACGAATAATTCCGGGCAGATCGTGAAATTTCTAAAACGATTGAACCGGAAAGTTGATCGTTATGCGGATGATATCATTCAGGTAGATGAAGATTTTGAACAAGGCGCCAAAATAGGAGTCTTTGCTTACGGTTCAACCTCCCGATCTACGAAAAACGCAATCCGCATGGCAAGGGAAAAAGGGATTAAAGTTAGTTTTGTCCGCCCGTCTGTTCTGTGGCCATTCCCGCAAAAACATGTTGCCAGGCTGGCTGAATTGTGTGACTGTATCATTGTTCCTGAAATGAATCTTGGTCAAATGGCGCATGAAGTAGAATGGGCAAGTGCCGGCAAAAGTGAAGTGATTAAAGTGAACAGAATTGATGGTGAACCAATACGGCCATCGGAAATTCTTGATGCTATAATGGAGAGAGTTAAATGATTGATTATAATAAGTATTTACGTTACCAAAAATTTCCGTTAATTTGGTGTCCCGGATGTGGAGATGGAATCGTTTTAAAATCTATGCTCCGAGCCATCGATAAAATCGGATTATCTAAAGACGAAATTTGTATGGTATCCGGAATCGGCTGTTCCAGTCGGTTAACCGGGTACGTTGATTTTAATACACTACATACAACGCATGGACGCGCCATTGCGTTTGCAACCGGTGTGAAAATGGCAAAACCGGAAATGACTGTAATTGTTGTTACCGGCGATGGCGACGCAACGGCAATTGGCGGTAATCATTATATTCACGCTGCGCGTCGAAATATTGATATAACGGTGATTCTTTTTAATAATAATATTTATGGAATGACCGGAGGCCAGGTTTCACCAACAACACCAATAGGTTTAAAGGCGAGTACTGCTCCGTATGGCAATCCGGAGAATTCGTTCAATATTAGCGGGTTAGCGGAAGCTGCCGGCGCCAGTTTCGTTGCCCGGGGCACTGTACATGACGCGTTGATTCTTGACAGATACATTGAAAAAGCAATCCGTAAAAAAGGATTTTCTGTTGTAGAAGTGATGACGCCATGTCCGACCGCTTTTGGACGTCGTAATCGTCTTGGGGATGGAGTGGCCATGATAAAGGATTTAAAGGAACATTCTATTTCCTTAAATAAAGCGTCTAAAATGAATGAAGAAGAACTAAATGACAAAATTGTTACCGGGATTTTGGTTGATCGAGAAAAACCAGAATATACCGAAAATTATAAAAAGCTAATTGAAAGAGTAAAGGGATTAAATTCATGAGTTTCAGATATGAAATCCGTCTTAGTGGCGAGGGTGGGCAGGGGCTTGTTCTCGCTGGAAAGATTCTGGCAGAAGCAGCAGCAATTTATGATGATAAAAATGCAACTCAGAGCCAGTCGTATGGACCCGAAGCCAGAGGCGGGGCCAGCCGTTCCGAAGTAATTATTTCCGATGAAGACATTGATTATCCGAAAGCTGTGAATATCGATCTTTTGCTGGCGTTTACACAAGAAGCATGCAAACGATATTATCACGATCTGAAAGATAACGGTATACTGCTTAGCGATTCAGAGGCAATTACCCAGATTCCTGAAGGGAAATTTCAAGTATACCGTATTCCGATTATGGATATCGCCCGCAAACAGGTTGGTAAAGTAATGGTTGCAAATATCGTTGCCCTTGGAATAATTGCTTCACTGGTGCAAGTTGTTTCCGAGGAAGCATTGGAAGCCGCGATTCTTTCGCGCGTGCCAAAAGGTACGGAAAATTTAAACTTAAAAGCATTTAAAATCGGTCTGGAAACAGGGAAAAAATTACTAACTAAAACTCGCGCATAAGGTGCTGAAATTCGAATCATTCACTTTCAGACTGACGAAAACATAAATACATGCAACGACAGTTTAACAGATTAAAAGATCGGGTAAGTACGCTCAGTAACCATCACCAAAAATTTATCCGAATGATTGAAAAATATGGTGAGTTACTGATAGAACGACTCGAAGAAATGGGGAGGATTGATAAAGTCCATCTTTGGAAAAGTGCATATAATCTGTCCGAAGAAATGGATATTATCGCAGAAGTCGCTAGAGATGAAAAAGAAAAAAGTATTTTCCTGGGATGTTACTATGCTTTTCAAATTCTCCACATGAATTTAAGCTCTGTCGATGTTCTCAGGTGGAACCTTACCCGAACAGAAAATAAAAGCCCCGTTTACAAACAATTCATGCTTGATGTTGGCAGACAATTTCGGCTGTTGACATCTACCTACATGAACAAAATTATTGACTCCCATTTTGTCCCTGAAAACGATTTCGAATATACCATTTCCAGTGTCGGAAGCCTCGCACACCAGGATGACCTGGATATTGGCATTATTGATAATGGATCACATCAGCGCGATGAATTTAATAAAGTAATTGGAAAATTACGCAATGAAATGCTGAAATGGGCGCTGGAAATGCATCTGTATCTTTCGGAACATGTGGGTGAACAAACGTTTTCCGCTTCAATTAGTGAGTACCGAGACCTTCTTGATAATGAGATCGGCGATTTTGTTATCATTAGTGAAATGTTAATGGCTGTGCCCATTTTGGGAAGTAACCGCTTGTTTTATGAGTTTGTCCGAAAAGTAATCCGGCGCTATTATTATCATCCGAACCGGGATAATATTTATCATGAAGGGTATATTCGCTCAATTATCGGCGAGGTTCGCTCGTTGTTAAGTCGCAAAATTCATGAAGATATGCTCCATTTAAAAAATGATGGTTTACGCATGTTGCTGGGAGTTATCCTGGCCGGTCGTACGATTTTCCGTATCTATCACGGAAATCGGTGGGATGTCCTTGCGGTATTAATGCAGCGTGACAAAGAGCGAAAGGATTTATACAAGGAACTGGAAAACGCAATTACCTTTTTAGAAGTCTTTCGCCATCTTTATCAACTTTTTGTTGCCCAGGAAGAAGAAATTTACCTCGATGATCCCAATGTTTTCGAGCAGATGGAAATTGTGGCCAACACACTAGGTTATAAAGATTTTGGCGCGATTAAAGCCTGGGACCATTTGCTGATTCATTATCATGAAATCGTTCAGCAATCAAAAGAAGTGTCCAGCCGTTTATTGGACGGGGTGACACAACATCTAAAATCAATTACTATCTTTAATCCGATGATTAAAGGAACGTATGAAAAAGATCCGTATCGAAGTTATCCGGGCAATATTGCGATCGATTTTTTAAGAAAATCAGCCTTTTTTAAAGATAGCGAATTTTGGGATGATGTGCTGGAAGCTATAGCCGATGAAAAAAGCCATGTGCTCGTTAACTTTATTAATGATGTGTGCAAATTAAAACAACGCCACCAGGATTTAATCATTCGAAAATATAGCGAGAGCTCGAAAAGGTCTATCTATACAATGATTAATTTTCTGGTGCAGCTTTCCAAAAACAAACGTAAATACAATTGTGAAGGGCTGTTCATAAAATTCAATAACGCGTTTTTAGAGCAAATTTCAAAATCAGATGATCGTAGTATTCAAATTACAAAGGTATTTAATCAGGTTCCTCGATTGATTAATGATTATTTGCTCACTTTGGACGCGAAAAATCAACGTCGTTTTATGGGACTCCTCGACGGCGAATTATGGTCCAATGAGGAATTGGCTTCTAAAGAACGATTGGAATACTTATGCAAATTGCACTTTAGTAACAGCCACTATTTTAAGCGATTCTTCGTTCGAGTCATCGGGAACTATCCTGAATATATTCAATATTTGCAGGATGTGATTGCACTGGAACAAATCGCCAAAGGTTTTTTAGGAAGTGTGGATAGTGTTCAACCTTTTAAAGAGAAAAAGAAACAGTTGGGGCATTATTATGATCTCGAATTTTTAAGAATTGGTCTTGAAACAATTCACGGAGCGTCGATCGAAAAAATTAATGCAGAGTTTACTGAATTTTCCGACACATATATTCAATCATTATTTGATATTTGTAAAAAAAGCGTTGATGAACATATCGGCAGAAAAATTTCAACAAAAGATTTGTTTGCGATTTATGTCGCCGGTGGTCACGCCCGGGAACAAGCATTTGATGATGATTATGATATCATTATGTTTTTGAATGATACGGATGATGAAATCAAAGAGTATGTCACAAAAATTGTGATGAAGATGAACGCCGAAATTATTAAGCGGGGAATTATGCCGCATTATCGATTTGCAAATATTTTCGGTGAATTCGTTACTTTGCTTCACGATTTGGATGACTATTTTAATGGCAAGGATGAAGATACATTTATTGATAAATCTCAAATTCTCGGCGCCCGAATGATTGTTGGCAGCACAAAGTTTGAAAAATCTTTTGAAAAGCGTATTGTGAAGCCGCATATTTTCGATAAACGGGAAAAATATATTCAGCAGATGATCGCGGAAATTGAAAGTCGTCACCAGCATAGTCAAAAAAATGCAGCAGGTTATGCAAATATCAAGGAAACTGCCGGTGGGCTTCGCGATATCGAAATGGTGTTGCTAATTTATAAAGCAAAATACAAATTACGTGAACCAATTAACCGGAAGTTAGTTGAAAGTATTTGTAAAATCGATCCGTGCGATGAGTTGGGTTTATTGATTAGCGCATCGAATTTTCTTAAAAATTTACGTGACCTTTATCGACTCACTGTGGCCGCAGAAGATGAGCTTAATTTTGATTATCTGGATCGGGTCGCGCATATTATGGGTTTTGAGAATTCTCGAAAACAATCTGCCGCCCAAAAATTGAAAGAAAAATATATAGAGTGGACGAACAACGTCAGCAAGTCGATCAACAGACTCATCGAAAATATATGATTATGAGAAGGAGTAATATGAATGAGAGATGTACAGAATGAAATTGATTATCGGAATTTGGAAATTGATAAAGTTGGTGTGAAGAATTTGCGTTATCCGATTGTTTTGTTGGACAAATATAATGATAAACAACATACAGTTGCAACGATAAATATGTCGGTGAATTTACCGAATCGTTTTCGGGGGACACACATGAGCCGGTTTATTGAGGTATTAAACAGACACCGCCGGGAAATTGATATTCACCGCATGGGTGATATCATGAAAGAAATGAAAAAGGTATTAAATGCGGAATCAGCCCATCTGGAACTTGAGTTTCCATACTTTATTGAAAAAGAAGCACCCGTATCCGGGGCAAAATCATTGATGGAATATCAGTGCAAAATCGTGGGATCACTGAATGATAAAATAACCATGACATTGGGAGTATCGGTTCCCGTTATTACGCTTTGTCCGTGTTCCAAAGAAATCTCGGACTATGGCGCGCATAATCAGCGCGGAGAAATTTCAGTATTACTTCGGTTCAAAGGATTTTTATGGATTGAAGATGTCATTGAAATGGTTGAAAATTGTGGGTCAGGCAAGATTTATTCTTTGCTTAAACGAGAGGATGAAAAATACATTACCGAGCGCACGTATGAAAATCCCAATTTCGTGGAAGATGTGGTCCGCAATGTTGCTGAGAAACTAAATAAAAACGAAAACATTACCTGGTATCAGGTGGATGTTGTCAGTTTTGAAAGCATTCACAATCATGATGCGTATGCTTCGATTGTGAAGAATTAGCGGCAGGCAAGCTGCAATTAATAATTAAAAATGAAAAACTCATAGAATCGATCAGAAAATTTTCTACCCTTGCGAAGGTTTGAAACCTTTGCAAGGGTTTTTCAAATATGTATTTCGTGCAATCGATAAAGCGATTGCACTCCGGATTTAATCTTATTAAAACAGGAGAATTGAACATGGAAAGAACGTTAGCGATTCTGAAACCGGATTGCGTCAGGAAAAATCTTATTGGAAAAGTAATAAAACGAATGGAAGCAGAAGGCTTCAAAATTGTTGCAATGAAAATGGTGAAACTGAACTCACGAACAGCAGGTGAATTTTATGCAGTACACAAAGAACGCCCATTCTTTTACGATCTCGTATCATTTATGACCTCCGGCCCCTGCGTGCCCATGGTGCTGGAAAAAGAAAACGCAATTCAGGATTTCCGTACATTCATCGGCGCCACCGATCCGGTACAGGCTGGCGAAGGCACGATCCGCAAGTTGTACGCGGACAGCAAGGAACAAAACATCGTCCACGGCTCCGATGCCCCGGAAACCGCAAAATTCGAGATCGGCCATTTTTTCTCGAATGCTGAGTTGGTGGATAATTGGGGGGAGTAACTGATCTAATAAAAAGCCCTTGAGATTCAAACATGTTCTCAAGGGCAATACTTTTCCAATATGAACCTGACCGAGCAATTATTACTTTTCGTTATGGCATTAATTTGATTCTTTTTGAATTTCAACCATTGTCACTTCAAAGGTCAAGTCTTTGCCTGCCAGCGGATGGTTGCCGTCCAGCGTCACTTTATCGTCTGTTAAATTTGTGACAACCACATTTAACGCCTGTCCTTCATTGGATCGTAATTGCAGCGGTAATCCGACTTCCAGCTTGATATCTGCCGGAACCTGATCACGATTCACTTCATATATCAGATCATCTGTTAGCTGACCATAAGCGTTATCCGCATCAATATGTAATTTCTTTTTTTCCGATTTTTTCATTCCAATGACACCGTTTTCAAAACCCGGGATTACCTGGTTTTCTCCGATGGTAAAAGACAACGGCTCACGTCCTTCGGATGAATCAAAAACAGTACCATCTGAAAGTTGACCCTCATAATGAACTTTAACCGTGTCGTTTTTTTCAGCTACTTGCATTTTAACTCCTTCAATTATTGTGTTTCATCGATTTCTATATAATAAAAAAGCCGGGATATTTATAAAAGATAACCTCCCGGCTATTCAATTATCGTCGCGATTTTAACTGTATGTTCAATATAATTGTTTAAATTATAAATGTCAAGCCATTTAAAAATAAATTTTATAAAATATTTTGAATATTTTAATGAATGAAATATTATTCTTGCTGTTTATCTGTCATAATTGTCATTCGCCGATTTATATGATGGTTTACGGAAATCGGATTGATAATTTATCCGTATTTTTGTATTTTCGGGATGTCGTTTTCAATCAAACGTAAAAGGAAAGAAATGAATCAATTTAAATATCTCACAATCATCGCAATATTGATAGTGTTAATAACATCCGAAATTCTTTTCACAGCAACCATTTCCGGGGTGGTTACCGGACAGAACGGAGAGCCGTTAATTTATGCCAATGTGTTTCTGAAAAACAGAGTGGAAGGATCGATAACAGATGGCAACGGCGAATTTACGATCCAAACAGATGCGAATGGTCAGGTGACTTTGATTTGCTCATTCATCGGTTATGAACAATATACGAATGATTTACAATTAAAACCAGATTCCAAAATTGATCTGAATATCGAAATGCGGGAAACTGAGATTCGCGGTGAATCGGTTGTGGTTATTGCAAGTGCATTTAAAGCTGCGGACGAAGAAGGTGTCACACTCACCAGTTTGGATGTGGTGCGAACTCCCGGCGCGGCAGCCGATCTGTTCTGGGCGATTAAGTCATTTCCCGGATTACAGCAGGTGGAGGATGGCGCGGGGTTATTTGTGCGCGGGGGAGATGTGTCCGAAACAGTGATCATGCTCGATGGCGCAGTGATGAAGCATCCGTATAAATACGAATCACCCACCGGCGGATTTTTCGGAACCTTCAATCCGTTTCTATTAAAAGGTACATTTTTTTCCAGTGGCGGATTTTCCGCGCAATACGGAAATGCCCTGTCCGGCGCATTAGTCATGGAAAGTCATGATCTGCCGGAACAACGATATATCGGACTGGGACTGGGACTTGCCGCGGAATCGGCTTATATCACCCTGCCGATTGCGGATGATAAATTCGGAATTTCGTTTTCCGGAAATCGCAGTAACACAAAAATGATGTTTGAATTGAATGATAATCACAAAGATTTTTCCCATTATCCTACATCGTATGATATCAATTTGAATGCGGTTTACAAAATAAACAATAACAACAGGATCAAGATTTTTTTGTACCGTGAGAATGATGAAGTGGGAGTGGAAGTCGATGACCCGGATTTTTACAGTCATTTTCATGGAAATACATCAAACCGGATGTACAATGTGAAATACCGGGGATTGATTACGGATAAAATGGCATTGCAGGCGAATTGTGCGCTGTCTGATTTTCGTCAGGATATAACGTTGAGTGTTATGGATTTGCAAATGCAGGACAAAATATATCAGGGCAGAGTGAGCGTGGATTATGAATTGAAGCCGACTATTACCGTGCGTTCCGGGTTCGGTATTTTTCATGATAATACAAAGATTCGCGGTCGGGTGCCGGAAAATGAACTGGATTTAAATCCTGAAGGAGTGGGAGAAGATGTCCGGACAAACTACCATTCCAACCGGCTGATGCATTTTTCGGAAATTGAGTTTCCCGCGCCGCTGGGATTGTATGTAATAACCGGAGTGCGCGGAGAATACGAATCCATTTCAGACGAATATTTCATTGATCCGCGGTTGTCACTCACGTATCCGATGACAACGCATTCAAATTTAACCGCGGCTTGGGGGATTTATCATCAATATCCGGAGGCACAGTATTACGATCCGTATATCGGAAATCCGGAGCTTGCTTCCATGCGTGCGGTGCATTATATTTTTGGATATGGATTTCAGAAAGATGATCGTATTTTTCGGGTGGAAGGCTATTACAAATTATACGATCATCTGCTGCTGGAAAATGACCTCGATAACTATTCAAACAACGGGGATGGCTACGCCCGCGGAATCGATATCTTTCTCAAGGAAAAAATCGGGCTGTTATCCGGACGTATTTCTTATAGCTGGTTGCAGGCTCGCAGAAAATGGATGGACAGTCCGATGCGCACATCGCCATATTTTGATATCACGCACAATTTAACAATCATTGCCACAGTGGATTTGCCCCGAAATGTGTCCATCGGGAGTAGTTACCGTTACGCCACCGGCAAACCGTACACACCGGCGCCGGATTTATATCATCGAGCCAGAGTGCCGGATTATCAGGCGCTCGATGTAACGCTGTCCTGTATGGCGCGATTGTTTGAACACAATTATACTATTTTTTATTTTTCGATGTCAAATGTTTTCGGTCGAATCAATATTTTTGATTACCGTTATTCAGAAGATTACCAGCGGCGGGATGCTGTGGAAAGTTCTTTTGGCAGATCGGTGTATTTTGGTGTTTCTTTTAATATGAATTAATTTATCTTAAAAAATTTGTGAACCACGAAACATACGAAAAGCACGAAGAAAAGATTATTTAATTGAATTGAAACTTTAATATTTCTGATTCTGAGGATCCTGGCCGGAGGAAAACGAACAGGCTCATACTGTCTTTAGTCGTTTTGTGTTATGAGATTCTTCATTCGCTAAAAAGACGGCGGATTCAGAATGACATTTTTCCATACACTAAAAAAGCATCTTTTGAAATATGTGCATCTTCGTAGACTTTGTTTATTTCATGGTGTGTTAAGATTCATTATTAATGGAGGGAAAAAATGAAAAAATTAATCATCGCTGTACTTTGCAGCCTGGTTTTAACAAGCGTCATCATGGCGCAGGAACAACCAGTGGATTCATTGATTATTCAGGGGAAGAAAATGTTAAACGCAACATTAACGAACTGGAACGAACAGGAGTTAATGCAGGCACGGGCTTATTTTGAACGATTACTTCCGGGAGAGAATTATGCCTGGCTGATTCATTATTATGTTGGTTTTGCTGACTATCGGTTAATTTCCTATTACTTTTCCAAAAATCAACAGGACAGGGCAGAGCGGTTTATTGAAGATGGCATCGATCACTTGAAGAAAAGCGTTGAACTTAAGGAAGATTTTGCCGAGGCGCATAGTCTGTTGAGTTCAATATACGGAAATAAAATTGCCGTGAGTCCGATGAAAGCAATCACGCTGGGGCCCAAATCCGGTTCGGCCATGTCAAAGGCAGTGAAAATCGATCCGGATAATCCGCGCACACACTTGATTGCCGGACAATCGGCGTATTTTACTCCCAAACTATTTGGCGGCGGGAAAGACAAAGCCAAAGCTGAACTGGAAAAATCCATTCAATTGTTTAAAACGTTTAAGGTCGCCAGCCCATTATATCCGGAATGGGGACATGAAGAAGCATACAGTTGGCTGGGGCTTGTATATGCGGATCAGGAAAATTTTGAAACGGCAGTTATAAATTACCAACACGCCCTGGAAATTAATCCGGATTATGGGTGGGTAAAATTTGTGCTGCTGCCACAGGCGGAAAAACAGCTTGGGCCGGAGAAATAGTAATTATGGAGTAATATGTCGCTAATCGCCACCCTGGTATATAGGCTGGCGATAGCCTTAAACGCAAAGACCGCAGAGAACCGCAAAGGATACTACTTCCCCTCTGCGCTGCTTTGCGCCCTTTGCATCTTTGCGTTTATAAAATTGGATCATTATTTTGCAGCCCAAACGCCAGACGTTGTCTCTGGTCAAAATACACCTGGCTGAGTTTGGATTGATTACTGCACAAAAAAACGAAATAAATCCTTGATATTTTTGAAAAATAAGATTATCTTTTCAGTAATCTGGCATTTTAAATATATGCCCGTATTCAAGATTAATTCGGTGTTGAATTCTTTAATTATAAAAAAATATGGCTGCCAAAACCTTCCAATTCAGCAAATCAAAATTTTTATTGTGGGCGTTCCTGTTGTGGTCTGTCTGGGTGGTGTTTTATGCAATCATCATGGATTTGCAGCTCACCGATGTTAATTTTCCGATTGCTCTCATTAGTTCTGCCAATTCCAATTATATATTTGCATTTATCAGTATATTCATCTGGAAAATTTGCAAAAGGCTTCCATTTGATAAATTCCCGGTTGCGGTACTTTCCTTTTTGCATTTTATTCTCGCCATTTTATTTTCCGTGCTCTGGATTTCTGTTGTGTTCGGATTATGGATATTTGTGCAGGGAATCGAAGTGCTGGAGCTTGTTCAGATTGAAACGTTCATTGGTTGGCAGATACTTTTCGGAATGATTATGTATTTTTTCACTGCCGGCGTATTTTACACAATCATCTACTACCGCAGTTTAAAGCAACAGCAATTACAGGAAGCAGAACTCAAAATTCTCACCAGGGACGCAGAATTGAAAGCTCTGAAACTACAGATGAATCCACACTTTCTTTTTAATTCGTTAAACTCCATAAACGCATTGATTACCCGGAACCCGCTGTTAGCCAGAAAAATGATCGCCGGATTATCTGATTTATTGCGCGTTTCGTTGGAAAACAAGGACAAGCTGATTATCACGTTGAAAGAAGAACTGGAACTCGTCCACAAATACATCGCGATTGAACACATCCGATTTCAGGATAAAATGGAGTACGTCGAACATGTTGATCCCGAACTGCTCACCAAACCGTTCCCGGCAATGTTAATTCAGCCATTGATTGAGAATGCGGTCAAGCACGGTATTGCCAACAGCCGTACCGGCGGGAAAATTGAACTAATGCTGCAATTGAAGGATTCGCGCATCCGGGGGATTGTACAAAACAAGGGTGATGACCAAAATAACACGAATCAAATCCAAAATAATGACATCGGGTCTGGACTTAATAATATAGTACAACGATTGGATCGCCTGTACGGAAATGAGTACTCCTGGGAGATTGAACGCGCCGATCCGGTAATTTATAAAATAATATTCGAAATCCCACTAAATTACCATAATGAAAATTAAAACGATAATCATTGATGATGAGCGGCTGGCGCGGGAATTGATAAAGGAGTATCTTGCCGGTCATTCGGACGTTGAGATTGTGAGCGAGTGCCGCGACGCTTATGAAGCGATCTCCGCGATCCAGCAATTGCAGCCCGACCTTATTTTTCTGGATATCCAGATGCCGGAAATTAACGGGTTCGAGCTGCTGGAAATGCTTGATGATATTCCGTATATTATTTTTTCCACAGCGTATGACCAGTACGCGATCAAAGCATTTGAGGTAAACGCAATCGATTATTTATTGAAGCCTTACGATGAAGACCGCTTTAATATTGCTCTCAACAGAGCCATCCGGCAAATTCAAGCCAATAAAAATTCATCCGATTCAATTAAGGAACTTATCCGTTCCGTGGCTAAACCAGTTCAATTTTTAGCGCGCTTGTTAATCAAAGAATCCGGGAAAATTTATATCATCAGTTGCCCGGATATCCTGTACATTGAAGCCATGGATGATTATGTTCAAATTCATACGTCTAATAATTCATATTTACTGCAGCAGTCCATGAATTCATTGGAAGCACGGTTGAACCCGGATCAATTTATTCGCGCCCACCGTTCCTACATCGTGAATATCGATGCGATCAAAGAGATTATTCAATATTCACAGGGGAGTTATAAAATTGAGCTAACTAACAATAAAGTTATTGCATTGAGCCGAACAGGCATTAAAAATATCAAACGGTTTTCAATTTAACGAAAAAGATTGACTTTTATTATTTTATTTTGTACATTTCATGATTAATCTGACGGAAAAAGATATTAACTTTGATTTGCAACCTGCACAACTAAAAAGGAGACTGATCTGATGAAACGGTATTTGGTAACAGGTGGCGCTGGATTTATTGGGAGCAATTATATCTATTATCTCCTTGAAAAATATCCGGATGTGGAAGTCATTAATCTGGATAAGCTGACGTATGCCGGAAATCTGGATAATTTAAAAAAGATTGAGCATCTGCCGAATTACAGATTTGTAAAGGGGGACATTGGCGATGAAAAAATCGTGAATGAATTAATAAAAGAATGTGATATTGTTGTTAATTTTGCAGCAGAGAGTCATGTGGACAGATCCATCGGCGCTCCGGATGATTTTATCAAAACTGACATTTTTGGTGCGTTTACACTGCTTGAAGCCGCACGCAACCATGGCATTGAGAAATTTGTGCAAATCAGCACCGATGAAGTATATGGCAGCACCGAGGGTGAATCATTTAAAGAAACCGATCCGATAATGCCGTCAAGTCCGTATTCGGCTTCCAAAGCAGGCGCTGACAGACTGGCGTATTCATATTATGTAACCTACGACCTTCCGGTACTGATTACACGCTGCTCGAATAATTACGGTCCCTATCAGTACCCGGAAAAACTTATTCCACTTTTTGTTATAAATGCATTTCAGGATAAAAAATTACCAGTCTACGGGGATGGTAAAAATGTGAGAGACTGGATTTACGTGTGGGATCATTGCAATGCAATCGATTTTGTCGTTAATAATGGCACATTGGGTGAAGTGTATAATATCGGTGGCGAAAATGAGCGGCACAATCTGGAAATAACCGAGTTCATTTTAGAAAAGTTGGGGAAAGGAAATGAGTTAATAACTTTTGTGAAGGATCGCCCCGGCCACGACCGACGATATTCCCTGGATTGCGCCAAGTTGAAAAATCTTGGCTGGAAAGCTGAATATGATTTAAAAGAGGCATTGGGCAAAACCATTGACTGGTACACAGAAAATCAGGACTGGTGGCAGAAAATTCTTGATAAAGACTATAAAGAATATTATCAAAAGCAGTATGGAAATAATGATTAATACATAAAACCTGTTAAGCTATGAATAATGGAAGTTTGATGCAAAAACTTCATGTAAAACATCTCGCCTTTTATAAGACAACCGCCTGCTCCGGGGGGATTAAGCGCCGGATGTAAGTTTATTTCATTAAAATAAATAATCGCTCTGATAATTAAATAACTTGTTAGTGGTTTATTACAATGTAAGGAGATATATATGGATTTAGAACAACGCTTAAAAAAACGAACAGCCAAAATAGGTATTATTGGCCTGGGGTATGTTGGTTTGCCATTAGCAGTTGAATATGCGGATGCCGGATTCACCGTCGTTGGTATTGATATTGACGGACGAAAAGTTACAAAAATAAATTTTGGTGAAAATTATATCAGCGACGTTGATGATGAAATTTTGAAAAAAGCGGTTAAAAACGGCAAACTATCTGCGACAACAACTTATGATCTTATCTCGGAGATGGATGCAATCTATATCTGCGTTCCGACGCCGTTTAACGTGAATAAAGATCCCGACATATCCTACATTGTTAACGCGGCGGAAGGAATTGCCGAAGGCCTGCACAAAGATCAGGTAGTGATTTTAAAAAGCACTACATTCCCGGAAACGACTGAAAAAGAAGTGTTGCCGATCCTTGAAAAATCGGGTTTAAAAGTCGGGATTGATTTTTATCTTGCCTTCTCACCGGAACGAATTGATCCGGGGCGAAAAGATTTTACCACAAAGAATACTCCTGTCGTGGTTGGCGGAGTGACTGAAAAGTGCACGAAAATGGCAAAACTCGTGATTGAACAGGTGATCATGCACGTCCATGTTGTATCAAATCCGCGTGTCGCTGAAATGGAAAAATTGCTGGAAAATATTTTCCGCAGCGTTAATATCGCGTTAGTCAATGAAATGGCGCGTTTGTGTGACAGAATGGGGGGGATCGATATTTGGGAAGTCGTGGAAGCGGCAGCCACAAAACCTTTTGGTTATATGCCCTTTTATCCGGGGCCCGGGATTGGTGGACATTGCATTTTAGTCGACCCCTATTATCTTGCCTGGAAAGCCCGGGAATATGATTACCATACCAGCTTTATCGAATTGGCAGCTAAAACCAATGAGGATATGCCGTTTTACGTTGCCGGTTTAATTCGAAAGGCATTAAGTAATATTGAAGTCGCATTTAAAAATGCGAACATCCTTATTCTGGGAATTTCGTTTAAGCCGAATATTGATGATATCCGAAATTCACCAGCGTTAAACATTGTTAAGCTGTTATTGAGACGAGGTGCAAAAACGATCCTTTATAACGATCCTTATGTACCGGAAATCAAAATTGATGGCAACGTTTTTCAGTCTGTGAAATTAACCGCAGAATTGCTTCAAAAACAGGATGTGGTTGTGGTAACGACAGATCATTCTGATTACGATGCAAAATTCATTGTTGAAAACTCAAAAATGCTTGTTGATACGCGAAATTTAACAAAGCATCTTGATATCGATATGCAGAAGATCATAAAATTAGGAGCCGGAGAGCCGTTTTAGACTATATTGTACCGGCCCAAAGTGAAATCTATTTATGGATTTCACGCATCGTACGAATACGCCGGATGCGTACAGGGACAATGCACTTACGGGAATGATCAACTACCCTTGCGAAGGTTTGAAACCTTCGCAAGGTTTTCTAAAGCACTTTACATGATAGAATTGAAGACGAAATGATTCGTAAAACTACGAAACCGGGACGATGAGACGGGAGGTTGTGATAGATGGTTAAAATATTGAATATAGTCGGCGCCAGACCCAATTTCATGAAAATTGCGCCGATTCATCGGCTGATGAAACAATCAAAAAAAATTCAACCGATTCTGATTCATACGGGTCAGCATTATGATACGAAAATGTCGAAACTGTTTTTTGATGATCTCGAATTACCGCAGCCGGATTATTATTTGGGCGTTGGGTCGGGAAGTCATGCGCAGCAGACAGCCGCTGTCATGATCGAACTGGAAAAAAGATTTAGCGAACTGAAACCAGACTTGGTGCTGGTTGTCGGGGATGTGAATTCCACACTTGCCGCATCTATTGTGGCGTCGAAATTATTGATACCGGTGGCACACGTTGAAGCCGGATTGCGCAGCTTTGACAGGACGATGCCGGAAGAAATAAATCGCATTGTGACCGATTCGGTGTCTGATTTTTTGTTTGTGACCGAAGAAAGCGGTTCCATTAACCTGTTGCATGAAGGCGTGGATCCGAAAAAAATTTTCATGACAGGCAATGTCATGATCGATTCATTGTTCTTTTTCAAAGAGAAGGCAGAACGATCGCATATTCTGAATGATCTGGAGTTGGATAATTCAAAATATGCATTGCTCACAATGCATCGTCCTTCAAATGTGGATGCCCCGGAAATATTTCGAAATATTATTAAAGCATTAAATGTGATTCAAACGAAAATTCCGATCATTTTTCCCATTCATCCGCGAACTAAAAAGATGATTCATCAGTTTAAGATGGAAAGTGAAATTTCAAAAATGAGTAATTTAAAACTGATTGATCCTGTGGGGTATTTGGATTTTCTGAAATTAATGATGAATGCATTTTTTGTTCTTACTGATTCCGGCGGAATACAGGAGGAAACAACAGCGCTGTCCATTCCCTGTTTAACACTCAGAGAAAATACCGAACGACCGTCGACAATTGAGTGTGGCACCAATACGCTGGTTGGCATGAAAACCGAGCGCATTATTGAAGAAAGCACCAGAATTATCAAAGGAAACCCAAAACAGGGAGAAATTCCACCACTGTGGGACGGGAAAACTGCGGAGCGTATTGTCGGGATTTTAGAAGAGAAATTGTAATAACCACTACGGAAATAAATAAAACCGGAGACTTGAAATAAATAAAAGGTAGTATTGTGAAAACACGAATTTTTGTACTGATTTGTGTCATTTTATCCACAGCAGCATTTTCTCAAATAACGAATGATTTTACGGAGCTTGCCAAAAGAAACAGGTATTTAAACTCCGAGATTATTAACCAGCAAACTTCAATGGATTTATCTGTGCTTGATTCTCCGATTGATCCGGATGAATACGTTGTCGGACCTGGAGATGGTTTTATTGTACGCGTCGGCGTCGATCCGTCTGCTACTTTTAATGTCTTTGTTTTACCGGAAGGGGAATTACTGATCCCCACGGTCGGCACGGTCGACCTGCGAAATATTACCTTAACCGAAGCTAAAAAGAGAATCATTGATACTGTCAGAAGCAAATATCCTGCTGCCAATCCTGACGTGACGCTTTTCGCTGTTCGTAAATTAAAGGTAACTGTTTCCGGACATGTAGATAAGCCCGGCATGGTAATCGTCACTGCGGCAGACCGTGTATCCGACGCGATCCGTTTTGCGAATCTGACACCAGAAGATAAAATCATGGAAGCTGAAGAACCCGTCGTGGAGGAAGCAACAGCCCGGGAAGTGGAAATACCGGTTGTCGTTAAAAAAGATCCATCCGAACGGCATATTACCCTAACCCGACGAAATGGCGATGTGCAAAAAGTGGATTTGCAGGGATACCTGATTTTTGGCGATAAAAGCAGAAATCCCTATCTGCGTGAAGGAGATGTAATCTACGTTCCGATTTACGATAAAAATTTACCGACTGTTGAAATACTGGGGGCTGTCCATGAAGAGGGTGTGAAAGAATTTATTGAAGGCGACCGTGTGCTGGATATTGTCAATCTCGCCCACGGATTCATGTACCACGCAGATTCCTCCAACCTCGAAATCGCCAGATTTAATCCCGACCATATCACAACGCATCGCATTAACCTGGATTTAACCAAACGCAATGAGAACGGGGAGTATACTGATAATATTCCATTACAAGTAGATGATCGGATTTATGTGCGCTATATCCCCCAATATCACCGAAAGAACACCGCCGAGATTCGCGGCGAAATAAAATTCCCTGGTTTTTATACCATTGAACTCGGAAAAACAAAATTATCCGACATTGTCTGTCAGGCAGGCGGAATTACACAGTATGGTTCATGGAATGATGCATTTATCATTAGACGTATGTATGAAAAGTCGATTGATTTGGAATATGAGCGGCTGATAGAAGTCCCGTTAGAATCCATGACCGAGGTTGAAAAAGAATATTTCAAATATAAATCCCGGGAAAGAAAAGGGATTGTCGCCGTCGATTTTGTGAAATTATTTGTGGAAGGCGATTCAACACAGGATGTTTTACTACGTAATGATGATTACATCGAAATACCGATTCGTACAAAAATCGTGAAAGTTGTGGGACAGGTCAATCGACCGGGGGTCGTTGCGTTCGAGCCAGGGAAAAATGTAAGCTATTACGTTAAAAAAGTTGGCGGCTATGGCTGGAATGCCAATAAATATAAAATTCGGGTCATTCGGTACGATACCGGCGAATGGCTTCATCCCAGGCGAAGTACGATCATCAATATGGGCGATACAATTATGGTGCCCGGGAAACAGGAATACGATTACTGGTCAATTTTCCAGGAAGCGCTATCGGCAACGGTTCAGATTGTGTCGTTGATTATTGTTGTGAATAATGCGATGAGCAGGTAAAACGCCCATTAATAATAAAGAGCAAATTGAGGGAAATTTAATGGAACATCAAAAAGCAAGTTTTATTGATTATTTATATCTTATCGTAAAATGGCGGAAATTCATCATTGTAAATTTTTTCATTGTCGCGATAATTACAGCCATAATTACATTGGTTGTCCCCAAAAGCTATACGGCGAAAACGATTATTCTCCCTCCATCAGATGATGATCAGGGATTCGGACTTTCTCAATTTATTAATGAGTTACCAATGGGAAGTTTCGGAATGTCAGGAATTTCCGAGGAATCCTATGTGGTTATGGCTATTTTAAATAGTCGAACCGTCATGGAAAGCATTATCAATAAGTTTGATTTGATGAAAGAATTTGATGCTGAAAATATGGAATTAGCTGTCGCGCAGTTACGAAATTATGTCCGTATCGAGATCAATGAGGATGGGACCATAAGTCTTTTTGCTTCTGCCAGGACAGGATGGCTGGCAGGTGAGGAAGAAGAAGACAGGGCGAGACATCTTGCTACTGATATGGCAAATTCGTTCATCACAGAACTTGACAAACTTAATATAGAACTTAAAACAGAGAAAGCGGGGAATAAAAGATTATACATCGAAAAAAGATATCATGAAAATTTGGCTGATCTTAAGAAAGCAGAAGAAGACTTGAAAGCTTTTCAGGAAAAATATGGTGTTATTGCTATGCCGGAACAAACCGAAGCCTCGATTCAGGCTGCTGCTGAACTTACCGCGCAAATGTATATTAAAGAGGTAGAAGTCGATGTGTTGAGCAAATATATGAGCAGTTCTCATGAAGAATTGGTTCGCGCAAAAAGTGAGCTTGCCTCTCTGAGATTGAAATTGAAAGAAATGAAATCCGGTTTCAATGCGGAAGATAATGTCGGAACAAGTGAGAAATCTGGAGATTTGTTTGTTCCGTTTGATGATGTTCCGGAATTAGGTGTTCAGTATTATCGATTATTTCGCGAGGTTACTCTACAGGAAAAATTATTAGAATTCCTCTTACCTCAATATGAGCAGGCAAAGATTCAGGAATCAAAGGATACGCCGACAATTCAAGTTTTAGATAAAGCGGTTCCTCCAATATTAAGATCCAGTCCCAAAAGGGGATTAACAGTCATCGCAATGGGATTAGCCAGTATAATCGTGAGCATGTTGATTGTGTTTACGATTGAATATATGCATCGGCTGCGACATGCAAATGCCGACAGATATGAAAAATTAGAGAAATTGTCATTGGAATTAAAAAATGACTACCACAAAGTCATGAAGAAAGTTAACCGTCGAAAATATCTTCCGGAAGGTCGTGAAGATGAATAAAGCCCGCTTCAGGGACTTCAATTATTGATTGAATAAATGGATGCAATTAACTATCAGTATAAAATTAGTGAAGAAACCTACAAAAACACTATTTTCAAAATAGCGATCCTTGTCACTGTTATTTTTGAATTAGTTCTGATCTATTTTTTCGCAGTCAAAAACGCCGGTATTTTAGCCCTGGGATTAATTGCCGGCTTTACTTTTATTATTTCTTCATTTCTCGATCCGCGGATTGGTGTTATTGCCATTGTAGGATTAGTGTATTCTGACATCGGAACTTTCATAGGATCAGGTATTTTTAGTGCACTATTAATTTATGTATTTATAACTTGGTTACTGAGTTTTATAGCTAATTCCAAAGAATTGGTAAAGCATAATACGAACATTTATATTGTAATTTTTACATTATTTATTGTAATTTCTATAAGTGTCGCTGAAGTTAATAAATTGGCCATTGAACAATTCTCTGAATACTTAAAAGCTATCATAATCTATTTTTTAGTGATAAACCTTATTGATTCAAAGAAAGTTATTAAATATATTTATGTTGTAATAGTAGGCATTTCCACAATACTTGCTCTTTATGCAATATATAAATTTTTTAACAGTGTTCAGGCTGCAATGCGGCTAAGTGTTGGCGAAAGAGATCCGAACTTATTTGCGATGATCTTATTAACTGCTATACCGATAGCAGTATCTCTTATGAAAAATCAAAGAAATCGTGTGTTGAAATTTATATTTTTCATCATTAGCATCATAATATCAGCTACAATTTTAATGACTTTTTCTCGAGGAGGAATGATTGCTTTGGGAACAGTCATCTTATGGATCGTTTATAATGAACGAAAAAGAAAATTTTTCCCAATCGTGTTGATTCTTTTCTTTTGTGCATTAATATATTTTTTCGTGGCACAATTCGGTGAATATAAAGAATTAATTCGTTTAGTTACAAAAGACAGATCTTTTCTTCAACGTTTACAGCTTTATAAAGGCGGAATTCAAATGTTTCTTTCTAATCCAATTTTCGGAGTTGGATTAGGGAATTTTATTGTATGGTCAACAAGGTATACTGGATTGGTTATGAGTTTATATGCTCATAATATCTTCTTACATATAGCTGCTGAGACAGGTGTTGGTGGTTTAATCTCTTACTGCCTGATTTTGGGAAGCGCCTGGTTTTCTCTTTTTAAAAATCAAAAGATTGCTATTAATATGGATGATTCTAAACTCATAAATTTAATAGTTGGTTTAAAAATTAGCATGTTCGGTTTTTTTATGGCAGGGATGTTCTTGTCTCAGCATTTAAATAAAGTACTGTGGATTCTCCTGGGTTTAAGCATCGCTTTGAATAGAATAACTTACGAAATCAAGTCAAATTTACATCCGAATTGATTGATAAATAGACAGTCTGTTTTTTTCAAAAACTGGATGTCGAAGAAAATGGTACTACAATTAAAGTCGTATTGGTCATAGAGGATTTTATCCATTAAAATATATGAGTCTGAAAATCAAAGCAGTTAAAGGAGTTCAATGGACAACCGCATCCACTATCGTTAATGTCGGTACTCAATTTGGCCTAATTGCAATCTTGGCGCACATATTATCACCAGCAGATTTTGGGCTGTTGGCTATGGTGCTGATTATCACGGGTTTTGCTCAGATATACTCTGATATGGGAATAAGTGCAGCCATTGTTCATCATCAAGATATTACTGACAATGTGTTATCATCTCTCTACTGGCTGAACATTTTGGTTGGAATAGTTATTTTTTCTATATTAATTTTGATGACACCTCTTGTAATACATTTTTTTAATGAACCGTTACTTAAAAATTTGTATAAACTTTCAGTACTTAATTTTTTAATACTTCCAATCGGTCATCAATTTCAGATATTGATGGAGAAAGAATTAAAATTTAGTACGATATGTAAAATTGAAATAGTTTCTGTCACATTTAGTCGTACCATTGCAGTTATTTTAGTTTTTTCAGGGGCCGGTGTTTATTCGATTGTATGGGGGCGACTTATTAATACTTTTCTAAGGTCGATTTCTCTTTTAATAAATGGACTGAAGTTACATCGTCCCTCGTTGCACTTTTCTTTTATAGAGGTTAAGACGTTTTTAAAGTTTGGGCTATATAGAATGGCGCAACTCACGCTGGTCTACTTTAGTTCACGATTTGACCAGATTCTAATCGGTAAGATTTTAGGTCCTACATATTTAGGCTATTATACACTTGCTTTTGAGCTTGTGTTACAACCGCTTAAACGAATAAATCCAATCATTAATCGGGTGTTTTTTCCGGTGTATGCTCGGTTGCAAAAAGAAAATGAAAAGCTGAGAGAAATATTTTTCAGGACATTAAAATATCTGGGATTAATAGCCTATCCCATGCTATTTGGCTTAATCGCGCTTGCTAAACCTTTTGTGTTAACCGTTTATGGAGATAAATGGCTGGAAATTGTGAATCTGCTACAGGTGTTGGCGCTTGTGGCAGTTGTCATTGTGCATAATAATCCATTCGGTTCAATAATCTTGGCAAAAGGTCGGGCAGATATTGCATTCCATCTGGATTTGGGTGTTTTAATCGTCAGGGTGATCGCCATCGTACTGACTGTTAAATATGGACTTATTTATGTCGCATTTGGTCTGTTGGCTGCCAATCTCTTGATCAAATTCGCGAGTTACTTTTTATTTATGAAACCAATGTTGGGATGTTGTCTTTTGGAATATGCTTATAATGCTTTTCTTGTACCGGTTTTTTATAGTTTTATTATGTGTGTGGGATTGTATATAATTATTCAAATTGTTATGCTTGATGCATTGATAACTCTTGTCGCTGGAATCGTTGTCGGAGCGATTATTTATTTCTTTGTGCTTCTGATTTTTGAAAGAAGACTTGTATATAAATTTTTTGAATATTTCAGATCAAAAATAAGTTCATTATCAACAGCTAATCCTTAATGCTTGATAGAAAATTAAAAATTTGTCTGATATGCGATACCAGAAGCATCCATTATCAACGCTGGATTCGTGATCTCAAAAAACAGGGGCATGAATTGTACATTTTTTCCCCATTCCGGGAAACGATTGACCTGGAAAATGTGGCGTTCGTCCCAACGCCAAAGGCGCCTTTTCCATTATTTAAATCGGTGAAGACGATTTTAAAGATGTTGTACCGCGTGAAATTAGCGTTTGACATTCGGAAGAAATTGAAAGATATTCAACCGGATTTAGTCCATGCCCATTTCTTAACGGATTCCGGCTGGATCGGCGCGTGGGTAAATTATCATCCGTTTATCGCAACGGCGCATGGATCGGATGTGTTGGTGCATCCTGTCAAATCGAAAATATATCGGTTTGTGGTAGCGCATGTATTAAAGAAAGCGGACAAAGTCATAATTGTCGCACAGCATTTAAAAGACAATCTGGTGAAATTCGGATGCAACACTGAGAAAATCGTCACGATTCCAAATTATATAAATCCAAAATTCTTTATCACCGAGTCCGAAATCGATGAGAAGTTCAGCAACTTTGCATCTTCACCAACGATCGTGAGCGCCAGAAAATTGGAGCCAATTTACAATGTTGAGACCCTGATTAAAACAGCGCCGATTGTTGTGAACAAATTTCCTGATTGCAAATTTTATATTATCGGGGATGGCGAAAAATATAATATATTAAAATCAATGGTCGATGAACTTAAATTGACAGAGAATTTTCTGTTTACAGGCAAATTAAATCATGATGAACTGGCAGAATATTTTAAGCAATCGCACATTTACGTTTCAACAGCTCTTTCCGATGGCCTCGCTGTGACGACGATCGAAGGAATGGCTGGCGGAATGATTCCTGTTTTGACAAATATTCCGGCGAATCGCGCGCTGGTTCATCATAAAAAGAATGGTTTTCTGTTTGAGTGTGAAAATGAAAATCAATTAGGTGAAAGCATTTTACAGGCGATTACCTATACAAAATTAACTCTGGACGCCTGCAAAAAGAATCTGAAATTTGTCGTGGAAAATTTTTCAAGTCAGGTGGTCATTGAGAAAACTGAACAGGAATACGCGAATTTAATTTATGGAAAATGATACATCTAAAAATGTCCTTTTTATTTCATATTATTTTCCTCCTTCAGGCGGAGGCGGCGTAAAGCGACCGACAAAATTTGTAAAATATCTGCGTCGATTTAACTGGAATGCCATTGGATTTACAGTGCCGGTGGAGAGCTTGTTTTTACTTGATGAAAAGCATTTGAATGATTTGCCCGCAGATATCAAAATTATTCGGGCACGGACATTAATATCAAAAAAACAGACGGATAATTTCCGGCTGAAATCGTTAAAAGGAACCGCGGTCACCAACAAAAATATAAAAGGACTCAAAAATAAAATTTTATGGAAAATACGGGATTGGTTTTTCATTCCTGATGTACAGATTACGTGGCTGATTTTTGCATTGCCAAAAGCATTAAAAGGGATTAAAACGGATAATATTAAAGTAGTATATACGAAGTGTCCGCCATATTCGGTACTTGTATTGGGCGCATTGCTCAAAATGTTTAAAAAAGTGCCATGGGTGATCGATTTGGCTGATCCCTGGACAACGGCTTCATATAATTATTTTCCGAATCAACACATCAAACGGATCAATGAAATTATAGAGAAAAAGCTGTTTCGTTTTGCAGATAAAATTATCACTGTCGCGGATAATATTGTGGATGACTACAGAATTAAATATCCGGATCTTGATTATTCCAAATTTCATGTCATCCCGAATGGATATGACCAGGACGATGTGCATAATTTAAATGCGACACCTTATAGTAAATTTACAATCTGCTATACCGGGCGACTGGATGTCGGAGGACGGGACCCGGCTAATTTTTTTCAGGCTGTCGCAGCGTTCATCAATGAGCAGCCTGTGGCAAAGGATAATTTGCAAATTCTGTTTGTCGGAGCCGGCGGAGAATACTGGCAGCCAATGTTGCGGAAAAATGATTTGCAGGATATTGTAAAATTCACCGGGAACGTTTCGCATGATAAATGTATTGAATACCAGTTGAAATCACATTTGCTCCTGTTAATTGGCGGTGGAAGCAAATATGAACAAACCGGGAAGATTTTTGAATACATTGTTTTAGAAAAGCCTGTTCTGGGTTTAATCAGGAGCGATTCTCCGGCCGCAGAAATAATTAATGCCACACAGACCGGAATTGTCATCCCGAATGAAAATCCTGGTGACATTAAAGAACAAATTGCTTGGTTTTATTCTAAATTTAAAAATAAAGAAAATCTCTGGAGCGGGTGGAAACAGAAAGAAATCAGGCGATATGAATGGGTGAATCATGCTCATGAGTTAGCTGTTATTTTTGATGATCTGAACCGAATTTGAATTGATTCACTAAGTTTTATTAAAAATAGTTTGCATAATTAATTAAAAATAATTATAATGAGATTTTATGCACATTGTTATTGATGCGCATCTGGCAGTTAAAAAAATTGATGGTATTGCTCGTTACTTAAACGGATTGTTGTCTGAATTGCCGGGTATTGACCGGTCGATCAACTATACAATTCTTTCTTTACCGGCTGAGCAATCAAGTTTGCCAGAGGAAATTTTTGCGCATTCCAATGTCGGGCGATTTGAATTTAATATAATGGGCCCGTCGCCGCGGCAGCATCTGATCACAGGTCGGTTGCTGAACGACCTGAAAGCAGATGTGTATCATCATCCGCAGTACGATTTGCCAATAGGCGTCAGGGTTCCGGCAGTGATCACGATTCATGATTTAAAATATATTTTTCATGCGGAATTTCTAAGAGACAAAAGCAGACTTAAGCGTTTCTATATTAAAAATATTCTTCGGCGTTCATTGAAGGTGGCGAATCAGGTGATCGCTGTTTCAGAAAGCACGCTCACTGATTTGAGAAAAATATCGTCATTTAATCTTGATAAAGCATCGGTAATCTATCATGGAATGAATGCGCCGATCACTATCCCGGAGAAAAGTGAGTTTAACTCAATAAATTCCTTTGATATTTCTAAAAAGTTTATTTTATTTGTAGGTACCCGAAGGCCACATAAAAATATTGAAGGTTTGATACGCGCATTGGCAATTTTACGAAATGAATACAATCATGATGTGGATGTGGTTATTGCTGGCAAAGCGTATGCGGATTACACAGAACCTGAACGATGCGCTCACCAGTTGAATGTTGATGAGCATACTCATTTTATTGACTTTGTGCCTGACGATATTTTGCCTGAACTTTACGCAAAGGCTCAGGTCGTTGCACTCATTTCGTTTTATGAAGGTTTTGGTCTTCCGCTATTAGAGGCAATGGCGTATGGAACACCAGCGATCGGTTCAAACGTAAGTTCTATCCCGGAAGTCATTGGTGATGCCGGGCTATTGGTCGATCCGCACGATCCAAATGATGTTGCAGATAAAATTCATAGCATTTTAACTGATACAGATTTGAGAAATAAACTCGTACAGAACGGATTGAATCGGGTGCAGCAGTTTACATGGCGTAAGTTGGCTGAATCAACGCTGGATGTTTATTTAAAGGCGGGTGGTGAAGCTAATATTTTTTCGTAATTGGTAAGATAACTATTCCGAAGGATTTAAGGGACATAATTGTTACCAAATAACCAAAAAATAAAGGTTCTTCATATTATCACAAATCTTCCTGTTGGTGGGGCGCAGGACAATACTTTGATTACGATCGAGCATCTGGATAAAAGCAAATATGATGTCACCTTAATGAGTGCTTCGGATGGCGATTGGCTTGAACGCGCGTTGCATTTGAAAGATGTGAAACTGATTTTCGTGAATGAATTAGTTCGAAAAATTCATATCATTTATGACATTATTGCTCTGGTGAAAATATATTTCTACATTAAAAAAGGGAATTATGATATTGTCCATACACATAGTTCAAAACCCGGCTTCTCCGGCAGAATTGCGGCAAAACTGGCAGGAGTACCAATTATTATTCATACGATTCATGGATTCCCTTTTAATGATTTTATGAATCCGTTCGCACGAAAGTTTTTCATTTATTTGGAAAGACTGCTTTCAAAATTGAGTGATGCATTAATAACGGTGTCAAACTTGAATTTACAAAAGGCAGTTGATCTTAAGATCGCTCCAATGGACAAATTCACGAATATATACAGTGGGATTTGTTTCGATAAATTTGATGTGAACGTTGATATTAATCAAAAAAAGAAAGAACTAGGATTTGATAAAAATGATAAAATAGTCGGGATGGTTGGCAGATTATCTGCTCAGAAGTCGCCTAAATATTTTATTAAAGCTATCCCAGATGTGCTATCTGTCGAACCGAATATTAAATTTTTACTTGTGGGAGATGGTGAACTCCGCCACGAGCTTGAAACATTAATAAAAAAATTACGGATTGAGAAAAGCGTAAAAATATTGGGATATCGTGATGATGTTCCGGAACTTTTATCCATCATTGATATATTTGTTTTATCCTCGAGTTGGGAAGGATTGGGGCGCTCCTTAACTGAGGCGATGTATTTAAAACGACCTGTGATCGCAACAGAAGTTGAAGGTGTTCCTGAGCTGGTCATTCACAAAAAAGCCGGAATGCTTGTTCCCCCTCAAAATTCCGGTTCAATTTCTGAAGCGATTATTTATCTTCTGAAACATCCTGAAATCTGTAAAAGTATGGGCGAAGAAGCCGGTAAAAAAGTACGTCATGATTTTAGTGCAGAAAAAATGATTTCTCAAATAGAAAAATTATACCAAAAATTGATTGCAGATCGCTATGCCTAAATTTCTTGAAAAAATTCTTCTTGTGACGACAGACCTCCTAATGATCAATTTAGCATTCTTCTTCTGGTGCTTCTTTCGGAATCAGATGGGGTATTATGCGGATACTAATTTTGTGATTTCGCTGGTGATTTTTATATTCTGGTTTTTTCTTTTTTTCTTTTTTGGACTGTACCGGTCATGGTACGCGCAATCCCGGTTTGATGAATTTGTCGCGATCTTTAAAACGATATCAATCGGCGCGTTTATCGGTTTTTTGATGACGATGGATGTGCGGGTCGATTTGAGCTCCACGCCGCGGGTGAGTCGTGTGGTTTACATTGTGTATTGGGTGATGTTGATTTTCTGGGTTAGTACGGGACGCGTTTTATTGCGTACCCTGCAACGGAAAATGCTGGAATTGGGCATTGGGCGCCGGAATACGTTGATCGTTGGCTGGAATTCCAAAGCGCACGAATTGTACGATAGCGTGCGGGAACACCGGGCGCTGGGATACGAAGTGGTAGGCTTCATCGATGTGGATAAAAAAAGTCTGGATGAGTCGTATAAAAATACGCCCGTATTGGGGGCTATAAAAAACATCAATCGGGTGATTGAGGAAAACGGAATCGAAGAAATACTGATTGCGTTGAAAGGGAGTTCCCAAAAGAAGGTCATCGAAGTCCTTTCGCAATGTGGTGATTTACCGGTGCGGTTAAAAGTGCTCCCGGATCTATACGATATTGTGATGGGATACGGCAGGACGGATCAGTTGTACGGTTTCCCGTTAATCGAAATAATGCCACAAATGATGCCGGAGTGGGAGCATAAAATTAAGCGATTAATTGATGTCAGTTTTTCGCTAATGGTATTGATTCTTTTTTCGCCTTTCTGGATTTTACTGTCTATATTAATCAAATTAGATTCTCCGGGATCGGTTTTATTTCGGCAGAAACGGGTGGGAAAAGATGGTAAAATTTTCACGGTATTTAAATTTCGATCCATGGTGCACAAAGCTGAGAAAGGAACCGGACCAGTCTGGGCCGGAAAACGTGATCCCCGTATTACTCGTGTGGGCGCTGTGATGCGAAAATTGCGACTCGATGAGATTCCGCAATTTCTGAATGTACTGAATAATGATATGAGTCTGGTGGGGCCTCGTCCCGAACGTCCATATTTTGTAGATCGTTTGAAACGAAAAATTCCTTTATATACAAGAAGACTTCGAGTACAACCCGGAATTACCGGCTGGGCGCAGATAAAGGGGGGCTATGATGAAACTCTTGAAAATGTGCGCAAAAAGCTGGAATTCGATCTGTTTTATATCGAAAATATGTCACTGCGCATGGATTTCAAAATATTATTGAATACGATTTACATTATGATCGCGGGGAAGGGGCAGTAGTGGTGAATAGAGAATAGAAAATAGTCAATAGTATGAAGAGACGACGTGTGAGAGTGCAGTCCCTTTAGAACGTGTCCATTAAACGCTATAATCTGATAAATTGTCATCCTGAACGGCCCCGCCTGAGCGGGGGAGTGAAGAATGACACTACCATTGTTTTCGTTCAGGCGCTAATTAAGCAAAGGAAGTTTGTGGTAGATAATGAAATTTAATCATACAATTCGTTATATCGATAATTATCGAGAGGCTCATTATGTTAGATATGAAATTCATAAGAAACAATGCTGATCAGGTAAAACAGGCAATTAAGCTGAAGAATGATCATGCCGACGTGGATAAACTCCTCGAATTGGATCAAAAAAAACGAGATATTCTGATTGATGTTGAAGAGATGAAACACCGGCGCAATACTGTTACCGATCAGATTGCGAACATGAAAAAGGAGAAACAGGATGCATCGGAAATTATTGCTGAGATGAAAGAGCTATCTGGCACGATTAAACAGAGGGATGATGAAGTTAAATCTTACGATGAACAAATCTATGAAATCCTGATTCGAATACCGAATATTCCACATGATAGTGTGCCTATTGGCGATTGCGAAGAATATAATATCGAAATTAAGCGATGGGGCGAACCAGAGAAAAAAGATTTTGTGGTTCAACCGCATTGGGAGATCGGCGAGAAATTGGGCATTATCGATTTGCAAGGTGGTTCAACGGTTGCCGGGGCGTCGTTCATCAATTATAAAGGTCATGGCGCAAAGCTTCAGCGAGCGCTCATTTCATTTATGCTGGATTTACATATTGAAAAGCATGGATATACCGAGGTCTATCCGCCGTATGTTTCGAATCGCCAGGCAATGTTCGGTTCCGGGCAAATACCTAAAATGGAAGCAGACATGTACCATATCCCCACAGAAGATCTGTTTCTCATTCCGACGGCTGAAGTTCCGGTGACGAATTTACTGAGTCAACAAATTCTCAGCGGAAATGATTTACCTGTTCTTTACACTGCGTATACACCCTGTTTTCGGAGAGAAGCAGGCGCGTATGGCAAAGATACCCGGGGACTAATTCGGGTTCATCAATTTGATAAAGTGGAAATGGTGAAATTCGTGAAGCCGGAGGAATCCTACGATCATCTTGAAAGTTTACTGCAGAATGCCGAAGAGGTGCTGCAGTTACTTAAATTGCCTTATCGTGTCATTGCGTTGTGTACAGGAGATTTGAGTTTTGCCGCCGCAAAATGTTATGATATCGAAGTTTGGGCCGAGGGACTCGGTAAATGGCTGGAGGTATCCTCGTGTAGCAATTTTGAAGATTTTCAGGCGAGGCGGGCGAATATCCGATTTAAACGGGATGATCATTCCAAACCGGAATTTGTACACACGTTAAATGGCTCCGGATTAGCGCTGCCCCGAACTGTAATAGCGATCCTTGAAAATTATCAGACCGATGAGGGGACGGTTATTGTCCCAGAGGTATTACGAAAATATATGGGTGTGGATGTAATTAAATAAGGGATTAATCTGCAGAATTGCGGAGCTGTATCATAAGTCTGTTTTTTTCATAAAATGTTATTCCGGGCTTGTCCCAAAATCCCCTAATTATTAAAAAGTTAGGGGATTCCTGCATTCGCAGGAATGACACCAAAAAATGACTTTTGATACAGTCCCGTTCCCGAATTATTTTGAGAAATCCATCACACATATTATAACCAAAGATTAGTTGTTCAAACAAGAATTAACTGCACACCAGCCCTGATTTGGGAACACCATCACAGTCACACACAACAAAAAGGACGTTTCGAAGATGCAGTAATCCTCGTTTATCCCGGAAAAGGTATCGCTCTCCTTCTCAGTTTTTTTGATAACTAACACGATAATTCAAATTTTTACATTGAAATAGAAGTTATAATCAGATATATTAATTCTAAAAAGTGAGAGATATGAAAGATAATGACTCAATAGAAAAAATTAAAAACGGGAAACAGCAATGGAACGATAATGTACTAAAACCTGTCATTGATAAGTTTCCCGAACGAAAACATCGTTTTGTAACAGGCTCTTCCGATGAGGTGAACAGAGTATACACACCGGCAGATGTTTCGGAATTGGATTACTCGGAAGACCTGGGTTTTCCGGGCACATATCCGTTCACCAGAGGGGTGCAACCAACGATGTACCGTGGCCGGTTGTGGACGATGCGGCAGTACGCAGGTTTTGGTACTGCTAAAGAATCGAACAAACGGTATAAATATTTACTGGAACAAGGGCAAACCGGTCTTTCTGTCGCTTTTGATCTGGCAACGCAAATCGGCTATGATTCCGATCATGACATGAGCTATGGTGAAGTCGGCAAGGTCGGAGTGGCAATTGACAGTCTGGCAGACATGGAAACGCTGTTCGATGGCATTCCGTTGGACAAAGTGTCAACATCGATGACGATTAATGCGCCGGCCGGAGTTCTGCTGGCAATGTACCTGGCGGTTGCCGAAAAACAGGGAGTATCGGCAGATAAAGTTTCGGGCACAATTCAAAATGATATTTTAAAAGAATACGTTGCCCGCGGAACATACATTTTTCCGCCCAAGCCATCGATGCGGCTGATCACGGATATTTTTGCATTTTGTTTCAAAGAAGTACCGCGTTGGAACACAATCAGTATTTCCGGTTACCACATTCGGGAAGCCGGCTCCAGCGCGGCACAGGAAATCGGTTTCACACTTGCAAATGGCATCGCGTATGTGCAGGCTGCGATGGATACAGGCTTAAAGGTCGATCATTTTGCAACGCGGCTGTCCTTCTTTTTTAATTCACATAATGATCTACTGGAAGAAGTCGCGAAATTCAGGGCTGCACGACGGTTATGGGCTGATATTATGAAAAACCGGTTCCATGCAAAGAATCCAAAATCGATGATGCTGCGATTCCATACGCAGACCGGTGGTTCAACCCTGACTGCCCAGCAGCCGATGAATAATATCGCCCGGGTAACGATTCAAACATTAGCCGCAGTTTTAGGCGGAACCCAGAGTTTGCACACAAACAGTTATGACGAAGCGCTGGCATTACCCACAGAACAGAGCGTTGGCATTGCCTTGCGAACCCAGCAAATTGTGGCTCATGAATCCGGCGTCGCTGAAACAATTGATCCGCTGGCTGGTTCCTATTATATTGAAAGCAAAACGAATGATATCGAAAGCAAAGCCCGTGAATATATCGAAAAAATCGATTTCATGGGTGGCGTTGTAAATGCGATAGAAGGTGGTTATATTCAAAAGGAGATTCAAAATTCATCATATCGCAACATGATGGAAATTGAAAACCAGGAACGCATTATTGTTGGCTTAAATATGTTCAAAGCAAAACAGGAACATAAGCCTGAGCTCCTGAAAATAGATTACTTGGTTCAGGAAAATCAAATCCGGCGACTTAAAGAGATGAAATCCGGCAGGGACAATACGGCTGTTCAGCAAAAATTAGATGGGTTGAGAGAAACCGCCCGCAGCACAGAAAATCTCATGCCAGCGATTTTAGATGCAGTGAAAGTGTATGCTACATTGGGCGAGATTTGCGGTGTTCTGCGTGAAGAGTTCGGCGAATATAAAGAATCTGTTATGTTGTAAGCCGGATTTAGCTGTGTTTTTAATATAGGTAAAAAAGAGATCACAAGGGGTTGCCAAGATTTCCGAAGTTTTAAAAACTTCGGAAATCTTTGATCGTTCCTTGCGTTTCCGCGTTAGTTGAATTTTTAAATTCATTATTATAAATTGCTATGTGTGTTTTCAAATTAGCGTAAAAGCTATTGTCATAATACAGATTAAAATATTTAAAGAGAGCATAAATATGGAACAAAAAATACGTGTGGTAATTGCCAAGCCGGGTCTTGATGGTCATGACCGGGGAGCAAAGGTTGTTGCCCAGGCGCTGAGAGATGCCGGAATGGAAGTGATTTATACTGGCATCCGCCAAACACCGACCTCGATTGTGAATACAGTAATGCAGGAGGATGCGCATGTCCTTGGATTGAGTATTTTATCTGGAGCGCACAATCATCTCCTGCCGAAAATAATCGGGTTGCTAAAAGAACAACAGATCGATGATGTGTGCGTGATTGCCGGCGGAGTTATCCCTGACGAAGATATTCCCGGTTTAAAGAAAATAGGCATCAAAGAAGTATTTACGCCGGGAGCCTCGGTTAAGGAAGTCGTTGAATTTGTAAAAAACCA
Source organism: uncultured Cytophagia bacterium (assembly GCA_964498785.1). Taxonomy (GTDB): domain Bacteria; phylum Zhuqueibacterota; class Zhuqueibacteria; order Thermofontimicrobiales; family Thiofontviventaceae; genus Mariaggregatimicrobium. The sequence continues at coordinate 120,003 of CAZCJL010000005.1, forward strand.
GGTTCATGTTTAATTTCAGGAACATTTTAGGAAAATAAGTATTCAATATCATCTCGACGGAAAAATGAGGGAAAAATGATAAAACAGATAGATCATATTGGAATTGCTGTACGGGATTTAGACCAGCAAATGAAGTTGTATGGCGATGTTTTCGGCTTAACATGCGAAGGCATTGAAGAAGTCGCTGACCAGAAAGTGAAAGTTGCCATGTTTCCGGTAGGGGAGGTAAGGATCGAATTGTTGCAGCCGACGTCCGCAGAAAGTCCGGTTGCAAAATTTATAGAGAAGAATGGAGAGGGAATTCATCACATTGCGTATCTTGTGGAGGATTTGGAAGCGAATTTGTTAAAGATCGAAGAAAAAGAAGTACGGTTGATTGACCAGAAACCGCGGATTGGCGCCGGGGGGCATAAGATCGCGTTCCTGCATCCTAAATCGACTTTTGGTGTACTCACTGAAATGTGTGAACATTAACTCTAAAACCTTCGCAAAAATGGTACACGACTAAACGATACAAACTTTTAGAATATTAGATTTCAAAGAAACTTATTTATAATTGAGGTATTATTATGGAGCCAATAGATGAAAAATTAAAAGAACTTCAGGATAAACGGAGTTTAGCGAAATTAGGTGGTGGCGAAAAACGTATCGAACGACAACATGAACGCGGAAAAATGACAGCACGTGAACGTATTGACTATTTACTGGACGATGGAAGTTTTGAAGAGTTCGACATGTTCGTCACACACCGCTGCAATGATTTCGGTCTCGAAAAACAAAAGTATCTTTCCGATGGCGTGGTCACCGGATACGGTACGATTGACGGACGCCTGGTATATGTTTTTTCTCAGGATTTTACGGTTTTCGGCGGATCACTGTCCGAGACATTTGCTAAAAAAATATGCAAAGTAATGGATATGGCAACGCGAAATGGTGCGCCGATTATTGGTTTGAATGACAGCGGTGGCGCCCGGATACAGGAAGGTGTGCTCAGTCTGGCCGGATATGCAGATATTTTTCAGCGCAATGTGATGGCTTCGGGAGTTGTGCCGCAAATATCCGCCATTTTTGGGCCATGTGCCGGTGGCGCGGTGTATTCACCGGCAATCACGGATTTTATTATTATGTCAAAAAATACCAGTTATATGTTTTTAACCGGGCCAAAGGTTGTGAAAACGGTGACAAACGAAGATGTTACGGAAGAAGAATTGGGCGGCGCAATGGTTCATAATCAGGTGTCTGGTGTATCTCATTTTGCGGTTGAAGATGAACAGGAAGGGATAAGTCTCGTTCGGAAAATATTGAGCTTTTTGCCGCAAAACAATATGGAAGATGCTCCGGCTGTTACCTGCACCGATTCCATTGATCGGCTGGAAGATTCGCTTAACTATATCGTTCCTGATAGCCCGAATAAACCGTATGACATGACAGACGTCATCCACGGCGTTGTGGATAATGGTGAATTTCTGCAAGTACAGCGGATGTGGTCTCCAAATATAATTATCGGATTCGCGCGTTTTAACGGCCGCTCTGTCGGAATCGTGGCAAATCAGCCGCAATCACTCGCTGGCGTGCTCGATATCAACGCCTCCCGAAAGGCTTCCCGTTTTGTCCGATTCTGTGACGCGTTTAATATTCCGCTGGTGACTTTTGTTGACGTTCCCGGATTCTTGCCAGGAACCGCTCAGGAATTTGGTGCGATTATTAGCCACGGAGCGAAATTAATTTACGCGTATGCAGAAGCTACTGTGCCGAAGGTGACTATAATTACACGTAAAGCGTATGGCGGAGCGTATGATGTGATGAGTTCCAAACATCTTCGCGGAGATATCAACTACGCCTGGCCGACCGCTGAAATTGCAGTAATGGGACCGCGCGGCGCTATTGAAATTATATACGGTAAAGAAATAAAATCATCAGAAAACCGTGAAGAAGTAATACAGCAGAGAGAAGCGGAATACCGGTCGAAGTTCGCAAATCCGTATGTTGCCGCACATTATGGCTTTATCGATGACGTGATTGAACCACGCAACACACGATTCCGGGTTATTCGGGCATTAGAAAGCCTGGCAACCAAGAGGGACACAAATCCTCCCAAAAAACATGGAAATATTCCGCTGTAATCTTTAGTCAGGAGAACATGAAATGTTATTAAATATGGAAGTTAGTTCGAATATTGGTAGCTATATCAACAATGGCGAACCAGCAAGTATGTTTAATGGGGTAACCGTCGCGATTACCGGAATTGTTATTGTGTTTTCAAGTCTTGTTTTATTATATTTTTGCATGAAATTATTTATCTGTTTATTGGAATATTCGAGGGAAAAACATGAAAATATTATCAAACGAGTGAGCATGAGTGGTCGAACTGGCAAAGAAAATATATCTGAAGAAGTGGCAACAGCAATCGCAATGGCAATTCGGATGAGTCGGGAAGAGTATCATGACATAGAAAAAACTATCATTACATTGAATCGAATTACCAGGCCCTATTCACCGTGGTCATCCAAAATACATGGAATACGAAAGCCTCCGCACTATAATATGTGATGCAGATTTATGAGGAGGTATTCTCAAAATATTTTTAAGAAACATTTCTATTGAAGGAAAAGGAAGTGAGATGAAAAAATATAAATTTTCAATCAATGGCAATCCGTACGATGTTATTATAAAGAAGCTATCTGATGACCAGGCGGTCGTTGAAGTGAATGGCTCTGAATATAACGTTGATATATTGGAAGAGCCGGTCAGGAGCAAAACACCGCAATTAGTCCGTTCCAGACCTGTACCGGATAGCGAAAGTAAACAAATAAAAACCAAAGCCGCAACCCGACCTGCAACAAGCGGAGTGATTAAAGCGCCTTTGCCGGGACTGATTCTCGAAGTTATGGTCAAAGAAGGTGATGACGTAAAAGTCGGTCAAACCGTTGTAAAAATGGAAGCCATGAAAATGGAAAATAATGTCCAGTCTGGTCGAGAGGGGACAGTCACGAGTGTAAAAGTGAAAACCGGAGATTCTGTTTTAGAAGGTGACGTATTAGTTGAGATTGGAGGATAGGATGGAAGGACTGTTTCGTTTTATCCACTACAGCGGATTTTACAATGTGACTCCCGGACATGTCATCATGCTCATCATCGGGCTTGTATTTATTTATCTTGCGATCAAAAAAGATTATGAGCCACTGCTATTGGTGCCAATTGGTTTTGGGATTTTAATTGGTAACATCCCATTTTGGGAAGGAATCGGTTTGCAGCTCGGGATTTATGAGCAGGGCAGTGTCATGAATTATCTGTATTATGGTGTATTGAAAGGAATTTATCCACCGTTAATATTTTTGGGACTTGGCGCAATGACAGATTTTTCAGCACTGCTTTCTAATCCGAAATTATTGTTCCTGGGCGCTGCGGCACAAGTCGGTATTTTTATCACGCTATTGGGAGCGCTGGCGCTTGGATTTACACCACAGGAAGCCGGGGCAATCGGCATTATCGGGGGTGCAGATGGACCCACCGCGATCTTTATCGCATCAAAATTGGCGCCGCATCTGATCGGATCAATCGCAATCGCAGCCTATTCATATATGGCGCTTGTGCCGGTTATTCAGCCGCCAATCATGAAATTGTTAACTACTAAAAAAGAACGTTTGATCCGTATGAAACCGTCGCGGAATGTTTCTAAAACTGAAAAAATATTATTCCCGGTGTTTTCATTTTTAATTACCGCGTTTATTTCGCCAGGTTCAATCCCATTATTGGGAATGCTCTTTTTCGGTAATTTGCTTAAAGAAAGCGGAGTTACGGAACGACTCGGAAATACAGCTCGAAATGCACTGATTGATACGGTCACAATTCTCTTGGGTCTTACGGTGGGCGCCAGTACACAAGCCACCACCTTCCTAAAACCGCAATCAATATTGATATTTGTATTAGGCGCGGTATCTTTTATGATTGCAACCGCATGCGGATTGCTATTTGCAAAATTTATGAATTTATTTTTCAAGGAAGGCAGCAAGATTAATCCACTGCTCGGAGCAGCGGGTGTTTCGGCGGTTCCCGATTCAGCCAGAGTTGTCCAGAATATTGGAGCCAGGGAAGATCCGAGTAACTTTTTGTTAATGCACGCAATGGGACCAAATGTCGCCGGCGTCATCGGTTCGGCTGTTGCAGCAGGAATTCTGCTATCGATTTTGATGGAAAAAGTGGGGATGTGAGTATTTGAATAAAGCAATTGTGGATGTGAAAGCGAAAAAAGGACGTTTTGTTGAGTAATTATCGTATTTTTGAAACAGACGAAATTATTAAAAATCTCGAAAAGTTACCTCCGAAAGATAAATCTTTTATTCAAAAGAAATTGTACAGTTATGTATATCCGCATTTATTTTGTATAGCAATGAAGGTTTTATCGCAGAATTATTAACCTTCTTATCTTTTATGATTCTGCTATCAATCATTCTGACATCGTGTTGCCCTGAAAGGGCGGATTGAATTCGACATGGTTCATTAAGGCAGATTAAAAAAATACTATAATAAGGTTAAAAAAGTGAGGGACAGTTACGAGGCGACAAAGGTTTGTCAAAAAAGAATATGGATACTATTTTCCCTCTGCACTGCTTTGCGCCCTTAGCGTTTTACGTGCGACGCACTTTGAAAGTGCGTCGCACGTTGTTAAGATCATTTCATCAACAGTAACCGATGGGTGAGTAATTGTTCCGATTGATTATCAACA
>CAZCJL010000006.1:0-118578 GCA_964498785.1 uncultured Cytophagia bacterium
TCTGAGCGGATTCCTGCATCCGCAGGAATGACAGCTCTATGCTGAATAGTAACAATATTACTTTTTGAAAATTATGAAAATGATATTGACTAATAACATAAAAAATTGTATATTCATCAATTGAATTATTTACTATTTTATTATAGATTAGACAAATAAATGGCCAAGTCTGGTAAGAATTCTCTTAAGTATGTCGATCATTCCCTACAAAAATATTTGCAAGAGATCGGTAATGAACCTCTGCTTGCGCCTGAAGCTGAGATATCGTTGGTTGGAAAAATTAAACAGGGCGATGAGAAAGCGTTAGAAAAACTTACACGTGCAAATTTACGTTTTGTTGTAAGTGTTGCCAAGCAATACCAGGGACAGGGATTAACTTTGGGAGATTTGATAAACGAGGGAAATTTAGGACTAATCAAAGCAGCCACCCGTTTCGATGAAACCAAAGGCTATAAATTTATCTCGTATGCTGTTTGGTGGATTCGGCAATCAATTTTGCAGGCATTAGCAGAACAATCCCGGGTTGTAAGGCTACCGCTTAACCGGCTTGGAATGTTGAATAAAATAGGTAAAGCGTTTAATACGCTGGAACAGGAATTTGAACGAGAACCTTCGGCCCAGGAAATAGCCAGTTCACTGGAAATGACCGATTTCGAAGTATCGGATACACTTCAAATTTCGGGAAAACATGTCTCACTGGATGCACCGTTCAATCAGGATGAGGAAAATAGTTTGCTCGATGTTCTTGAAAACAACGACGACCCACCACCGGACATGTCGCTGATTAACGAATCTCTGAAAATTGAATTGAAACGTGCACTTGCCTCATTAACAAAAAGAGAGGCAGAAGTTCTGAAATTGTATTTTGGTTTAGGGCATGATAATCCACTGACATTAGAAGAAATTGGCCTCCGCTTTAATTTAACACGGGAACGTGTCAGGCAGATAAAAGAAAAGGCGCTAAGACGACTGCGCCATACTTCAAGGAGTAAAACTCTCAGAACATATCTTGATTAATGAAGTATAATACTAATTAAGTTGCGTAAAAAAGAGGCTTAAAAAGCCTCTTTTTTTAGTTATCATACGTTTCAAGAGTACCCTGGAGAATAATACTATATTCACCAGTATCTCTGTTCAAACTTTCAACGATTGCACGACAATTATCCGAACTTTCAATCATACTATTAATCTGGCGTTTCAAAGTTGAAGATGAAATGTTTGCATTACGTATAATTTCCAAATCACGAATGTTAAAAGTAGGTATCATTACACCTCCTCAACAATAATATAAATCATCGATGAAATATAAAAATATTTAAATAGACTAATGTAAAACAGGTTCATCTTCTCGTAATGTTCCTTGCAAAATTATTTGATAATTTCCGGTAGATTTGTCAATGTTTGCTACATTGGCAGACCAATTTTTAGAACATTTTAAGATATTCCCAATTTTTTCTCGTAACGCATTTGATGATGGCGGAATGTGTTCGATTAAATCAAAATCTCGGGTATAAAATTTTAACATATATTATCACCTCCACAAGAGTTAATTAATAATTTTATTGCGATATATCGTGTAATATTCCAATTAATATACGAATATAACCATATTAGAGTCAAGAGTTATTACAATAACTTATTTTACAAATTATTAACAACGAACAGGTCGTATTGAAAATTTTTTACTTGACTTTTTCAATTATATTTAATAAAATTAACCATATCTTAGACTTAATTATAAGGGGAGTCGTATGAAAAAAAATATAATATTTACAGTTTCTGTTTTTATCTTCATATTTTTTATTACACAACGTACTGTTATCGCTCAGCGTTACGGCGTTACATCCATTAAAATGGGATACTTCAATCCGAAAGATACAAAAGGCGGTTTAATTCTGGGCGGTTATCTCGGATCAGCATTTGATGAATCCGTTGACATTGGTCTTGGGCTCGATTTTTTTCGTGGAAATGATAAAAAAGAACGGGAAATTGAGGGTTCCTCAACAGCCGGTCTCACTGAAAAAGGATGGATTCCTGAAGAAGAATCCTCAGTAACGTTTATTCCAATCACCGGTCAGGTCAATATAAAGTTTCCGGCCAGCCCCGCTCTGTTCTATACTGCGGGCGCTGGGTTTGGTTATGGCTTGATGTGGGCAAAAGAAGCAAAATATGATAATTCTAAAAAAATAGAATCAAAAAGCAAATTTTACCACGGATTTCGCTGGATGCTATCTGGTGGAATTTTATATTCTTTAGGTTCCCGATCTGCTTTAACATTAGAAGGATTCTACGACCATTCCAAGTTGAGCCGTGAAGAAGATAAAATTACTTACAAAGTTAATGTCTCGGGTTTCGGAATCCGTGTCGGTATTCGGTTAGGAATTCTCTAAAGTCGATTCTATCGTTAATCTTTTTTGTTTTTTTCGCTCCTGCAAATAACTACATGTCAAATTCGTATTTTGTAACAACTCATTTTGCGGGAGATACAAACATGTTGGTGTTGTATTTTTACGATATTTATCATGTAATCTTCAATAGAGATGTGAAAATATACACGGATATTGCTAAAATATTTTTGAATATCCGTGTTTCTATTATTGAACAATATTGAATTGCTTATGTACAATTATGAACAAACCAGGCCCCGCTTTGGATTTGGCGGAAGGTATGTTACTGATGCCGTAAAATATTTGATGATCGCAAATGCTGTTGTCTATCTATTACAGCAACTGACGCCAGCTTTAATGATCAAGGGCTTTGCCCTTTTCCCAAATCTAATTTTAAAAAACTTATTTGTCTGGCAACTTTTCACATATATGTTTTTACACGGCGATTTTTTACACATTTTACTGAACATGTTCATCCTATGGATGTTCGGTTGCGAAGTTGAACGCTATTGGGGATCCCGTGAGTTTTTAAAGTACTATGTGATTTGCGGCGTCGGTGGCGCCTTGTTTCATATAATTATTCATCCGGGTTCCATGACGCCTGTCATTGGCGCATCCGGAGCTATATATGGAATACTCGCGGCTTTTGCCATTTTCTTTCCCGACCGTCCGATAATGCTTTTTCCATTTTTTATCACCCTGAAAGCAAAACACTGGGTGTTAATTTTTCTCGGCATTACACTAGTATTCGGTTTTTCTGGTCAGCAAGATGGCGTTGCTCATTTTGCCCATTTGGGAGGAATGGTTGTCGGATTTTTGTATATTAAATTTAAACGAAAATTTTTCACTTTAAACGGATTCATAAAAAGCAAAAAAGAAAACAGACGGAAGATGACGTTGACCAAAAGAACGCGAAAGCTACAAGAACTGCGCGATGAAGTCGATTCCATCCTGGATAAAATTAATGAGATCGGATACGAAAATTTAACTGAAGAAGAAAAGAAAACACTAAAGCACGCAAGTGACTATTTTTCGAAAGAATAAATTATCATAATGAGGAGAAATTATACATATCGATTATTTTTCAATCTGTTATTGTTCCATTTATGTATCATTCCATTAATATTACCAACCAGGGCAAATTCCTGGAACAATCAGCGCAAGGATACTGAACTATCTATCGTAAAAATTAATAATATTCGCTATATTTCTGTCCATGATTTTGCTGATTTGTTTTATGCCCGCACATATTTTACTGAAAAAACAAAAAAAATGGTTTTATATTTGGAAAACAAGGCAATTAAAATTACTGCCTTTAATCCATATATTGTCGTGGATGATAAAACATACCAGATGACCGTGGATGCATATTTTAGCAATAATGAAATTTATGTACCACTGGACGATTTTATAAAAATTATACGAAAAATTTTCCCGGATAATATAATCTTTAATAAATATCGCGGGCGGCTTGAAATCACACCGGCACGCTTTGGTAATATTAATAATATTCAAATAAAGGAAAAAGCAAACGGATCGTTGATACGAATAGCAACATCCCGCAATTTTACGTCGTCAGATGTTGGTCTGCGCGTAAGACATGGATGGTTATATGTTGACATTTACGGTGGAATCGTTGATTCACTGGCACTTGCCAGGCAGTACTCCGAGGGCATTGTATCCAGAATAGTGCCACTTCAGGTGTCAGAGCAGATTGCTCAACTCAGTTTCAGACTACGCGGAACAGTTCTGGATAAAGAATTATTTTTGCAGAAACCCAACGAAATACTGATTTCCGTGCGCAAAAAACAGGATATATCAACAATGATAACCAGCGAACTTGAGGATGAAAAGAAAAAGTGGCTGATTGATAAGATCGTAATCGATCCGGGCCATGGCGGAAAAGACCCCGGGGCAATTGGAAAAGGCGGAACTTATGAAAAAGACGTGACATTGGCAATTGCATTAATGTTAACAGATTTAATAAGACAAAAGACGGACATCGAAGTTTTAATGACGCGCGATGATGATCGTTTTGTCGAATTGAAGCAACGAACGGAATTTGCCAATAGAAATGAAGCGAAACTGTTTATAAGTATTCATGCAAACTCAAATCCCAGTAGACGAATTAAGGGAGTGAGTACATATTTTCTCGGCCCGGAAAATACAGAGGAAGCGCGGGAAGTAGCATTATTGGAAAATTCTGTAATTAAATATGAAAAGAACAGTAAATATGCAGATTTATCTGCTGAAAACTTTATTTTATCGGCAATGGCGCAGAATATTTATAATACAGAAAGCGAAGATCTGGCTGCAATTGTTCAAAATGTGATTTCTGAACGGTGCAAATTAATCAATCGTGGCGTGCGACAGGCGAATTTTTATGTGTTGTGGGGAGCTTCCATGCCAAATATTTTAGTGGAAACAGCCTTTATTTCAAACAGCGATGAAGAAAAAAAATTGAAAACCTCAGCATTCCAGAAAAAAATTGCAGAAGCATTATACGAAAGTATCATTAAATTCAAAAAGAAATATGAATGGGGCATTTGAATTTTCTATTGACTTTTAGGTAAAAAAAATTTATATTGTGTTTTATTCCAAAACAGAATAAAAGGTATTGATTTAAATTAAATTGTTAATTGTTATTTCGGAGGCGAGAATTTTATGCAACGTAAATTGCTTTTCAGGGCGATATTGATCGCATTCCTGATAATCATTGCTATATGGCAACTTTATCCCACATTCATTCTTCAAGGTTTGAAAAACAAAGAGCAACATTTAGTCGCACAAATATCTGAATCAACTGGTTTAAACTCACGAGATATTCAAGAGGCTCTAATTGAAGGTAACCTGGAGAGTCAAATCAGGGAGCAAACAAAAGGAATATCAGGAGATTCACTGAACCAATTAATCAGCTTGAGCGACCAGTTGGTTAAAGTAAACGACAAAGTAGATCGAACCGAACGTAAATCCATCAAAAGAGGATTGGATTTACAAGGAGGAACCTACCTGGTTTATGAGGTTGATTTTGAAGAATTTATTCTTGGGATTGCGAAGGATAAAAACTTCGATTTTGAAAACCTTATTGCTGAAATTGACAAAGAAGCTAAGCTCCAAAACTTAGATTTTTTTGATATGTTACAAGAAACGTTTGAACAAAGGGATTTGGAACTCAATCAATACTTTGGCAAAAAAGGGGATAATGATCGCAAAATTATAACCGATCTAAAAAAAGAAGCTGAAGAAGCGATTGGAAGAAGTCTTGAAGTGTTACGTAACCGAATCGATCAATTTGGAGTTTCTGAACCGTCGATCACCAAACAAGGCGCAAATCGAATTGTCGTTGAGCTGGCTGGTATTCAGGATGTGAGCCGGGCAAAGCAAATCATTGGCAGAACGGCAGTGCTCGAATTTAAACTCGTCCGTGAATGGGAAGATACCTGGGAAATTGTACAGAAAATTGATCGCATCGTAAAACAACGAAAATATGGGATCGCTGATTCATCGGAGTTAGCAGAAGATGCGGCAGGCGATACAACCAAAGCTGAAAAAATGCGGGACGACAAAGAAATTAATTTGTCCGAGCTCTTTGGTGAATCGACTGAGAGTGATGAAGATACCGCAGCAGGTGAAGACACAACACTATCTGTTGATAAGGATTTATTTGAAGAAAATCCCTTTTTGTCTCTCTTTGGAAATGTTAGAAATTTAATGGCGGCTCCAAAACAAAATATACCGATTATAAATCGAATATTAAACTATCCGGAAGTCAGGCAGGTAATTCCTGACGATTCGGAATTCTTATGGTCTTCAAAGCCGGAAATGTCAGTCAGAGATCAGGAAAAAGAATATTATTATTTATTGCTAGTGAAAGAAGAACCTGAATTAACCGGTAATTACCTGGAAAGCGCAGATGTTCAGGTTGGTGGTGGAGGCGACGCCATGACAGCCGCCGGCCAATCGGAAGTGCATTTGACATTCAATTCTGAAGGCGCAAAAATATTTGCACGAGTCACTGGAGCAAATATTGGTAAACATCTGGCAATCGTGCTGGATGATAAAATTTCGTCCTTCCCAAGAATTAAAGACAGAATACCCTACGGAAATGCCCGCATTGAGGGAATGGCAGATATTAATGAGGCAAAAGATTTGGTTGTTGTGTTGCGAGCAGGCGCCCTGCCTGCAAAATTGGAAAGTATTGAAGAACGCACTGTTGGACCGTCTTTGGGGCAGGATTCGATTAATAAGGGACAGTGGTCAGCCATCATTGGATTATTGCTCGTTATCATTTTTATGGTCATTTATTACCGCATGGCTGGCATTATTGCCGATCTTGCACTTGTTTTAAATATTGTATTTTTACTCTCTGTTCTGGCGGCATTTCACTTTACACTCACTTTGCCGGGAGTCGCTGGTATTATTTTAACAATTGGGATGGCTGTAGACGCCAATGTGCTCATTTTTGAAAGAATTCGGGAAGAATTAAGAACCGGAAAAACGATTCGGACTTCCATTGATAGCGGTTATGCCCGTGCGTTTCGTACAATCCTGGATGCAAATGTGACCACGATATTAACGGCGCTTGTCCTTTATCAATTTGGTACCGGCCCTATTCGGGGCTTTGCTGTAACTCTTGCCATCGGTATTATCGCAAGTATGTTCACTGCAATTATAGTGACTCGGTTGGTTTTCGATTTTATTACGTCCAAATGGAATATAAAGCAGTTAAGTATCTAAATTATTGATTGATAACAGTGAGGAACGAAATGCAATTTTTAAAAGATATAAATATCGATTTTATTAGTAAAAGGAAAATCGGCGCTCTTTTCTCCGCAACTCTAATTTTTATTGGAATAGTATCGCTCATTTTACGCGGAGGACCGAACTATGGAATAGATTTTACCGGTGGTACATCGATTCGTTTACAATTTGAAAAAAACATTGAAGTTGGCAAAATACGTGATATCCTGTCAGGAATTGGACTGGGTAATAGTGAAATAAAGAAGTTAGGAGAAAGCAACGAGGTGCTCATTCGGGTACAACAACAGGAAAAAATTGGTGAAGTATCAGAACAAATGACAACAGAAATCGCGAACAATCTAAAAGATAATTCGTTCGAACTCCGAGAACGCGATACTGTCGGCCCTCGCATTGGTGATGAGTTAAGAAGATCCGCTATCTGGGCGGTTCTGGTAGCATTAGGACTAATCCTGATTTATATTAGTTGGAGGTTTCAATTTAAATTTGCCGTTGGCGCAGTTGTAGCACTTTTTCATGATGTGATTATTACTCTGGGAGCATTTTCCGTTTTGAACCTGGAAATCTCACTTGCTGTTGTCGCTGCATTTTTGACAATCGTCGGATACTCTTTGAATGACACCATCGTCGTGTTCGATCGTATTCGAGAAAATTTAAAACTCATGCGACGCGAAAACTACTTCACAATCATCAATACGAGTATCAATCAAACGCTGAGCCGAACTATATTAACATCTATGACAACTTTTATTGTTGTCTTGATTTTATTCTTCTTCGGAGGGGAAGTTATTCATAATTTTTCGTTTGCATTACTGGTTGGCGTTATCATTGGTACTTATTCATCTATATTTGTCGCCAGCCCGCTTGTTTATGAATGGCAGGCAAGAAAAGAAAAACCAACAGGAAAAAATTTATCACGAAGATAAATATATGAGGAGGACAAAAATGACCTTAAAAGAAAAAGAACAAGGCGGCGTTGTTGTCTTGGAGTTAGCTGGCAAAATTATGGGCGGACCGGATGCCACTTTATTGAACGAAAAACTGCACGAACTGATAGATAACGGAAAAATTAAAGTTATTGCCGATTTAGGCAAAGTTAATTGGATGAATAGCTCAGGGCTGGGAATTTTAATCGGCGGTCTAACAACCATGCGTAACAATCAGGGCGATCTTAAATTAGCAAATGTTACTGAACGAATTCAAAGCCTGCTGATTATTACAAAACTTATCACTGTATTTGAAACCTTTAATTCTGTTGATGAAGCCGTGGAAAGTTTCTGACATCTGTTGTTTTTTCAACAATATAAATATTAAAACTCCGGTGAAATCTTTCATCGGAGTTTTTTTTGGCAAAACCATACCTGATTTCGATAATTCGTGATTGCCCTGTTCGAATATTACCAGTGTAATTTCCGCTTGATTTTCATTCGCTTTTATTGTATTTTAACTTCTTTTGATTCAACAAATTTAACAAGAAGATCATGTTCTTCTTCAATTCAAATAATACAATTTGCTATAAATCGATGATTGAAAAACTCAAGGAAAAATTAGACCAGGTTCCCCAAAACCCGGGCGTTTATCTTTTTAAAGATAAAAATGAAAAAATAATTTATGTCGGTAAAGCAAAGCGACTACGCACCCGGGTTCGTTCATATTTTCAAACAAATCGGGATGATGGACTCAAACATGCCAGACTCGTAAAACAAATTCATGATTTCGAAACGATTATCACAGATTCTGAAATCGAAGCATTGATTTTAGAAGCAAATTTAGTTAAAGAGTATAAACCCCGTTATAACGTTAATTTAAAAGATGATAAAAGTTTCCCATATATCCGTGTAACAAATGAACCCTTTCCGCGTATCTTTCCCACACGTCAAATTATTCGTGATGGATCGAAATATTTTGGGCCTTATACAGATGTAAAGATAATGCGGTCGTTACTAAAAACAGTAAAAAGACTCTTTTCGATTCGAAGCTGTAATTTGAATTTAACAGTCGAAAATATTGCTCAAAAAAAATATCAAGTCTGTTTGAATTATCATATCCACCGCTGTTTTGGACCATGCGGGGGCTATATCAACGAAGAAGAATATAACCAAATTATTCAAAATATTATTAATTTTATACAAGGACGGGACACTATCGTTATTGCCGAATTACAGAATAAAATGGAACAAGACGCCGCGCTATTACAGTTTGAGAAAGCCGCCAGAATACGTGATCAAATTAATGCGATTAAAGATTTTCAATTTAAACAAAAGGTCATCACACCGGAACAGATTGATCAGGATCTGCTAACAGCATTTATGGAAGACGATGATGCATGTGGGGTAATTTTTAAAGTGCGAGAAGGTCGGATTATCGGGCGGCAGCATTTTTATTTATCAGGAGTTGAAGGCGAGTTGATGGCAAATGTTTTAAACCAATTCGTGATTCAATACTATTTGCGTTCGGACTTCGTCCCTGCTGAAATATATCTGCCAGAAAAAATTGCAGAAATTGACCAGATTGAAAAATGGCTGCAATCAAAAAGTAAAAACCGAATTCGATTGAAGTTTCCATCACGGGGTGAAAAGTTCAAATTGTTAAAAATGGCGAAACAGAACGCTAAATTACTCTTTGACGAACTGAAATTGCAGAAAATGAAGGCAAAAGATTTTATACCGCATTCTGTAAAAGCTCTTCAACGTGATCTTCGCTTAAAAACACCACCGCGGCGAATTGAAGCTTTTGATATTTCCAACATTTCAGGAACTAATCCGACAGCATCGCTGGTAACCTTTATTAATGGGCAGCCTAAAAAAGGAGAATATCGGCGCTTTAAAATTCGTCTCAAATCCACGCCGGATGATTTTGCAATGATGGAAGAGGCTATTCGACGCAGATACATCCGTCTAATAAAAGAAAAGAAAGACATGCCAGACCTGATTATGGTTGATGGAGGAAAAGGACAGCTATCTGTTGCCTTACGTGTGTTAAAAGAATTAAAACGTGAAGCACAGCCTGTCATTGCTCTGGCGAAACGTCTGGATGAAGTTTTTATACCCGATAGCCCTGACCCACAAAATATTCCGCATACATCATCCGGACTTCGGTTGTTACAACGTATCCGCGATGAAGCGCACAGATTTGCCGTGGATTATCATCGAAAGTTGAGGGGTAAACAGGCGGTAAAATCAGAATTAGATGATATCCCGGGAATAGGGCCATCTCGACGAAGTAAGCTGGTGAAACATTTTGGTTCTGTGCGTAATTTGAAATCTGCAACATTCGATGAAATCAAACAGGTGGACCAAATCCCCGAAAACGTCGCACAAAATATTTATGATCATTTTCATCAAAAATAGCTGGTTGTAACATAATGGTCAATGGGAATAAAAATAAAATCGTGCTCAAATTAATTTTAATAATGTCGCTTTGTTTTTTGAATTGGGGTGATAAAAATAATCGCGATATTCCGACAACCCTCGTTTTCCCTCCGTATTTACACAGTTATGGTATTCGTAAAGCCACAAAATTTCATCTTTTTATGTTTATGCAAAATCTGGTAAAATTCCGGAATCCGCAGGCTTTAGCTGTCGTTCGATTGGATTCATGGGAAAACCCTGAAGCAGAAGGCGATGATGATGAGGTTACTGTATATGGCGTCAATTCAGGCCAGAATAATATCATTTATAATACTTCCATGACATCGTTGGGCGTATATGGACTAAATGAACAACAGCCGCATCAACTAAACGAACCGATGGGAATTGCTGCAAATAACAAAGGCGATGTGTATGTTTGTGATCGCGGCAACAATCGGATTGTGCGATTATTTAATAACGGTAAACAACTGCATTTTGTCCGCGCTATCGGCACGACTGGCAGCGGGAGTGAGCAATTCAGGCAACCGCACGATGTGGCGCTGGATTCTAAAAACAATATTTATATCACGGACAGGCAAAACCATCGGGTTCATGTGTTTGATAAACACGATAGCTTGAAATATATTTTTGGGATTCAGGGAAAGATTGACGGACAATTTTACCATCCTGAAGCAATTGCTGTAAATGACCATAGCCAACGCTGGACGTATTATCGAGATGCTTTTTTGGTCATCATCGATTTAGATAATACACGCATTCAAAAATTCGATCTGAGTGGAAACTTTATTAAAAGTATTACAGTGAATGAGTTTGGATATACAGATCCTCATTTATCATATTTAGCACTCGATTATTATAGCAATATTTACGTAACAGATCAAACAAATCACTGTGTTCATAAAATCGATCGAAATTTGAATTATTTAACAACCTTTGGCAGAAAAGGGACCGATGATCGGGAATTTATTGAACCGCGGGGAATTGCAATTTATCGACGATTCGGACAAATTTTTATTGCAGAAAAACAAGGCGCGCAGTACTATTGGGTTGGAACAGATTATCGTAATTTTACAGTAAGACAACATGAAAGTCAAAAACATCTTTATTTTTTTGAATATTTTCTCACTGAACCTTCATTTATCACTGCCGATATATTTGATAATAAGAATCGGCTTGTCACAAGAATCTGGCGTCGACGATTCAAGCCATCAGGCTCGCAAAAAGATTTGTGGAGTTGTTTTACAACATCCTGGCCTGATAGTTTACTGGCAAAAGAAAACATGGAAATCGCCGATAAATATAAGGGACTAAAAACTGTTCCACCGGGCTCCTATTCGGTCCGTTTTAGGTTTGAACCAACGTATTCATCATTCAACTATTTTTCAAAAGAAGTCATTAAAAAGTTTGTCATCGAATAAATAATAAAAAATTAACTTTTTAAACTCAGAATATTCTTGACTATTTTGAAAATAATTTTTATAATGAATAACGTATTGAAGAGGGAGCGATAGTAAATTGAACACTATCGCTTTTTTATTATCGATATATTTTAAAAATGTCCCCGAAAAAGTGTGTAACAAAACCTGGAGAATACATCATGAAAAAAATCACAACATTTTTAGTTTTGCTCCTTCTTTTTAACTGTGCCAGTCAACAAAAAGGAGGCCACAAACCAGGGACACAAAACCAAAATGTGAAAAATCTTAAAGTGCAGCTAAAAAAGAATCCGGCAGATCCGGAAGCGCATTATATGATCGGATTAGCGTATGCTCAAAAAGATAGTGATGCTCTGGCGATAGCTCATTATGATACGGCTTTGTCAATAAATCCCGGACTAACAAAAGTCAAAGTTGAAAAAGCGAGTTTGCTGATCAAAAAAAACAGAATAAAGGAAGGATACGCCCAGTATCTTGAAATTTTAAAAAGTAATGATGCGGATAACTTCACCGCCGAAATTGCCCGTCAGATCGGCCAACCATACCCAATTCGACAATTGACGTCAGGCGATTATAATAATGCATTCGGCCGTTTTTCGCCAGGGGGCAATCGGATTGTCTTTCAATCTGACCGAAATGGTAACTGGGATATCTATTTGATGGATAAAGAAGGAAAGCAGGCTGTGAATATAACACAAAGTCCTGCACACGAAGAAATGCCAACCTTTTCTGCCGACGGAAAATTTATTGCCTATACTTCCACACAGGACGATACCCTCCGAACCGATCGTGTGGATATGCATAGAAACATTTATATAATGAAGTTGGATGATCGTAACATCACACGTGCAGTATCCTTTGAAGGTGATGACTGGTATCCTGCTTTTACGAATAGTAATGATGAAATCGTTTTTACTTCTGAGAAAGACGATCCGCGAAATGTTAGCTTTCAGGATAAATTGAGCGATATTTATCTGTTGAATACCAAATCAGGACTTGTCCGGCGGCTCACACAAAACGAAGCGGATGAGGGCGCACCCGTTGTAAGTCGTAACGGAAAATGGATATTTTTCACATCGAATCGAGATGGGAATTATCAAATCTACAAAATGAACAACACAGGCGGTGAAACAGAACAGCTTACTTTCAGGGATTGGAATTGTGGCGCGCCTCATTTATCGCATGATGAAAAAAGAATTGTGTTCTTTGCCGAGGTGAATGGGAACTATGATATTTATATGATGAATATAAACGGGCAAAAATTAACTCGTTTAACTCAATCAGCGGCGCAAGATGCCTGCCCCAACTTTTCCCCGGATGGAAAGCGCATTATTTTTCATTCAAATCAACCGGGAAAATTTCACATTTTCTGGATTGATCTGTTGAATCCATTATCGCGAAACCAGATCGTAAAAAAACTTGAACAACAAATAATGAATTCAGATTAGAAAATTACACGCATTATAAAGCCGATCATTTCAAAAGTATTGATCGGTTTTTTTATTTATTAAAATAATTCTAAGGACGAAATAAATAGCAGTGCTATACAATATCTGTTAGTGAATGCGCAATATATTTTTCGGCGCGTAACGTACGGATGCTACTTCAATTTTGGATCATTTTCAAAGGATGGAATTCATGGGATGCAGAGTGACCCTTTTTAGTAATAAAATCTCGTATCGTCTGGAATCTAATTGAAACGCTTTTATTCCGATCAAACTCTCTGTCCGGTTATCTTTTTTAAGAATGCACTGCTCTTTACTACCGAATGCACTGAAAGGGCATTTTATCAATTTCCTGACCATTTATTTAGCGGGAATACTCTCATCAAACTTTATAAGCATCGGTATATAGCTATTGAATTAGGCAGACGTTTCTTCGCGAGAAGGCAGTAATTCTCTTCTTAAGCTTGTTAACTCTTCAATCGCTTGTTTTTTCTTTTGAATCCGGTTTAATAAAATATTTTCATCCCGGCTTATAACGACCAATGTCATTGTGTCAGCAATTTTATTTGCTTGCAATGCAATTGCTTCGTTTAGATTTGTAATGCGTTTTTTTAATTTTTCAATCTTTTTTTCAATAACCACTTTTTCATCTTCAGGCTTGTAAGCCATCGTACATCCTCCCATTTTGGTTAATGTTTTTACAGCGTTGATTATACTGATTCCTAACATACGAATGGGGTATATTTCAGAATTTACCAAATGAAATCAAGATGAAAGGTGAGCTTGTCCCTGACCCGAATATAAGCTCATATATTCCGCAAAATCATATTAAAAGAAACCGTGTAACTATCATAAATCAAAATAACGGAGCGAATTTTATTTTGATTTGGATTTATTAAATTTATGTAAGTACCTTTTTATAACTTAGATTGTGAAACTATAGTATATAATATAATAAATAAAAAGATAATGTCAATAGTTTTATTAACTTTAATAAATAAAAAGTAAATTGAGCATAAATTTTGATTTTTAAGTGTTCGGTTAAAAATTAAAATTTGCCTTGACAATTAGAAAAAAAATGATTATAATACCGGCTAATTAATTCAAAATTTGAATTTTGGTAATGATGCCAACTATTAAATGCTGAGCAATTCATTAATATGTCACAAAAAGTAATTGCAAAAATAATTGATCAAAACGGAATTCGGCGTACAATTGTGAGATTGGCACATGAAATAATTGAACGGAACAAAGGGACAGAGAAACTGGTAGTTGTAGGAATCCGTACTCGTGGCGCTTTTTTAGCGAAACGTTTGCTAAATGAGATAAAAAAAATTGAAGGTGTTGAGCTTCCATTGGGAATATTGGATATTACAATGTACCGCGACGATTTTCGACAACGATTAAGACAGCCTCAATTACAACAGACTGATATTCCATTTGATATTGATGAAAAAAACATCGTTCTTGTCGATGATGTTATTTATACAGGTCGTACAACCAGAGCTGCACTAGAAGGTTTAATGTCGTTTGGCCGCCCGGCAACCATACAACTTGCAGTACTTGTTGACCGGGGCCATCGAGAATTACCAATAAAACCGGATTATGTCGGGAAAAATATTATTACCTCTATCGGGGAAGAAATTAAAGTCAAGATGAAAGAGATTGACCGGGATGATTGTGTTCTGCTGGTTGAAGAACCAAAAAGAGAAGAGGACTTTAACAATTAAAAGACATTGTGGATTATTAATACTTATGAGAGAATTTTAAGATAAAATGGCCCTTGAGAGAAAGCATCTAATTGGCCTTGAGGGGGTAGCAAGAGAAGAAATCGAATTATTTCTGGACACGGCAACATCATTCAAGGAAGTATTGGAACGACCAATACCTAAAGTTCCCACCCTTCGGGGAAAAACAATTGTTAACCTGTTCTTTGAGTCATCAACCCGAACCCGATTTTCGTTTGAATTAGCTGAAAAACGATTATCTGCTGATACAATAAATTTTTCTGCCAGCACATCGTCAGTGAAAAAAGGAGAGAGCCTCCGTGATACCGCACAAAATATTGAGGCAATGCGGGTTGACATGGTCGTAATTCGTCATGGCGCGGCAGGAGCCCCTTACATGTTAACGAAATGGATTAAGGGATCTGTTATCAATGCTGGTGATGGTTGTCATGAACACCCCACCCAAGCACTGCTCGATATGATGACATTAAAAGAAAAATTTGGAGCGCTTAACGGATTGCGAGTCGCTATAATCGGAGACATTTTACATTCCCGCGTAGCACGTTCAAATTTATATGGTCTTACAACAATGGGAGCAAAAGTCGCTTTTTGTGCTCCGAGTCCCTTAATTCCGATCGAATCCCACAGATGGCCGGTAAAAATCTATTACGACGTTGATGAAGCAATTCAGTGGGCAGATGTTATTATGTTGCTCCGTATTCAATTGGAAAGACAGCAAGCCAACTTTTTTCCATCCCTTAGAGAATATCATAATTTCTTTGGGATTACGAAAGAGCGATTAGACCGAAGCTCCAAAGATATAACAATTATGCATCCGGGGCCAATAAATCGTGGCGTTGAAATTGAAAGCACGCTGGCGGATAGCAAATATTCTGTTATTTTGAACCAGGTAACTAACGGAGTTGCCGTCAGAATGGCAGTATTATATTTATTGAGCGGAGAGTAATACGCTTATGAGTGGAAAGTTAAAAAGAAGCTATAGTTCCGATTTTTCCAATAAAAAATCCGGTTTTAAGAAGAGCAAAATTTTGCTTCTAAAAGGGGGACATATTGTGGATGTTGTAAAAAAAGAACAAACAAAACTGGATATAATTATTAAAAATGGAAAAATTCAAGCGCTGGGAAAAAATCTCGCCGAAAATTTTGAAGGCGATGTCGTTGATATTACTGACAAACTAATTGTTCCCGGATTATTAGATATGCATGTTCATTTCAGGGAACCGGGCCGTGAGGACGAGGAGACCTTAATGACAGGCGCTTCTGCTGCTATGGCTGGCGGGTTCACCGGGGTGTGTACGATGCCAAATACTCAACCGGTCACAGATAACCGGGAAATCGTTGAATTCATCAAAGACAAGTTTAGTGATCACTTAGTGGACGTCTACCCTATCGCCGCGATTACATTGGAACAAAAAGGTGAAAAACTTGTGGAAATTGCCGATCTCGTAGAAGCAGGAGCAGTTGCTTTTTCTGATGATGGTCGATCAGTGATGAACTCGCAGGTATTAAGACGAGCGTTAGAGTATTCGAGCATGTTTGATGTCCCTATTATTGAACACTGCGAAGATGAGATGCTGGCAAAAGGTGGCGTCATGAATGAAGGATTCATGTCCTCACGTTTGGGATTACCGGGTATCCCTGTGATCTCCGAACAAATTATTGTCTCTCGAAATATTAAAGTGGCTGATTATACGAAAGGGAAAATTCATCTGGCTCATATTTCAACAGAAGGCTCTGTAGAAATTATTCGACAGGCGAAAGAGCAGGGCGTAAAAGTTACATGCGAAGCAACACCGCATCATTTTACGCTAACAGATGAGGCTGTTGAATTTTATGACACAAACACGAAAATGAATCCGCCATTGTGTACGGAAAAAGATGTTGCAGCAATTGTTGCCGGGCTGAAAGACGGAACTATTGATGTCATTGCCACAGATCATGCGCCACATTCGATTGAAGAAAAAGAACTTGAATACATCGATGCGCCTTTTGGCGTCATTGGCCTGGAGACGGCAATTGGATTAATAATCACCGAGTTGATTGAAAAACATCATTTTTCCATATATGAGATATTAGATAAAATAGCTGTAAATCCATATAAAATATTGGGATTAGAAGTACCAAAAATTGCAAAAAATAAATGGGCTAATCTTACAATTTTAGATTTACACAATTCCTGGACAGTCGATAAAAACAAATTCAAGTCAAGATCGCGGAACACTCCGTTCCAGGGTTTTCAATTAAATGGACGCGCTTATGGCGTTTTTAATAATAATTATTTTACAATAGATTCAGAATAAATAAAAAGTGCTTGATTCTTTAAATATAAATTATTATCTTTAAAGATTTAAATTAAAACTTATATTTTGATGTGAAAATGAGAGGGAAATAAATTGAAAACAATAACTCCAAAAGCAACCGATATTGAGCAGAAATGGTATATTGTTGACGCCACAGGAAAGGTTTTGGGACGGGTCGCAAGCGAAGTCGCCCAAATACTAAGAGGAAAGCATAAAGCAATGTATACCCCTCATCTGGATGTTGGTGACCATGTGGTTATTATCAATGCAGACAAAGTTCGTGTAACCGGTCGAAAGTTAGAGCAAAAAAGATATTATCATCACACCGGTTATCCGGGTGGTTTAAAATCTAAAGCACTCGGTAAAGTGGTTCAAGAAAAACCCGAATGGGTATTAGAACATGCTATTAAAGGGATGCTGCCCCATAATCGTCTGGGTAGAAAAATTTTCAAGAAATTAAAGGTGTATGCAGGCGAACAACACCCACATTACGCTCAAAAACCGGAAAAATTAGAGATAGCTTAAAGGACTATACCATGAAAACAATTAATGCCACAGGAAGGCGAAAAAATTCGATAGCCAGGGTACGAATTATGCCTGGTTCCGGGAAAATTGAAATAAATAAAAAGTCGTTAATCGATTACTTCAAAAGAGAAACTCTTAAAATGATTATCGAGCAACCACTGGAAGTTTCCGAATCAATGGGAAAATTTGATATATTTGCAAGAGTTAACGGAGGCGGACTTTCTGGCCAGGCTGGTGCTGTCAGGCTTGGTATTTCCCGGGCACTTCTAAAATATGATGATGAACTAAAATCAACATTAAGATCGCATGGCTTTTTGACCCGGGATCCACGGGAAAAAGAGCGAAAAAAATATGGAATGGCTGGTGCAAGAAAACGATACCAGTTCTCGAAACGTTAATTTTATTTTAAAAAACGCACACTCTTAATTCTGTGGGGTGCCGGAAAAAATTTAATTCTGGTTCAGATAGAAAAAGGGTGGAGGATTAACCCCAAATAAAGGAGCGCTTTTATGAGTATCAAAGTGAGTATTCAAGATTTGTTATTAGCAGGAACCCATTTCGGTCATTTAACCCGCCGTTGGAATCCAAAGATGAAAAGATACATCTTTATGGAGAAAAACGGAATTTATATTATTGATCTCAAAAAAACATTAGAACATCTGCAACAAGCAACAGAAGAAGTTAAGCGGGTTGTGAAATCGGGGGAAAAGATATTATTTGTCGGTACGAAAAAACAGGCAAAGGAAATTATTAAAGCAGAAGCTGAACGATGCAACATGTTTTTTGTGAACGAAAGATGGTTGGGCGGCACATTAACTAATTTTTCGACAGTTAAGAAAAGTATTAAGCGATTAAAAAATTATGATAAAATGGCCATCGATGGCACCTATGATAAATTGACAAAGAAAGAAATTTTACAAATTGAACGAGAGAAAGAAAAATTAGAACGGATATTAGGTGGCATTAAGGAAATTACGAAGCTACCAGGATTAATGTTTATTGTTGATCCCAAAAAAGAAGCGATTGCTGTGCGAGAAGCAGATCGCCTGGATATACCGATTGTTGCTTTGATTGATACAAATTCTGACCCTGATTTAATAGATTACCCGATTCCGGGCAATGATGATGCATTCAAGTCAATTAATTTAATTACCAGAACAATTGCTGACGCTATCATTGGAGGCCTGAAAGAGCAAGAAATCGTAAAAGCAGAAGAAGATGCTTTCAACGAAAAAGTTAAATCTGACAGAGAAGAAGAAGTCAAAGTAGATGAATAATATCACAAAGGGAGATAGATAAGTATGACGATATCTGCGGAAGAGGTAAAAAAATTAAGAGATAAAACCGGCGCTGGTATAATGGATTGTAAACAAGCGTTAAAAGAAACAAACGGTGATATAGATAAAGCGGTTGAGTATCTGAGACAAAAAGGAATAGCCTCTGCAGAAAAGAGACTCGGTCGTGAAACAAAAGAAGGTTTAATTCAAAGCTATATACATCCCGGGAGTCGATTGGGCGTTTTGGTTGAAGTGAATTGTGAAACAGATTTTGTCGCGAAAACAGATGATTTTACTGAATTCGCGAAAAATATCGCAATGCAGATCGCTGCTTCCAAACCGCAGGTGGTTGCCCGAGAAGAACTTTCTGAAAATGTTATAAATAAAGAGCTGGAAATTTATAAAAAACAGGCTGAAGAACAAAAAAAACCAGCTCATATTGCTGAAAAAATTGCTCAGGGTAAAATGGAAAAGTTTTACCAGGAAGTTGTTTTACTGGAACAAAGCTATGTACGGGATCCCAATATAACCATCGAAGAATTATTGAAACAATTAATCGGAAAGATCGGAGAAAATATTTCAATAAAGAGGTTCACGAGATTTGAACTCGGGGGAGAATAGTTCAAATTATGGTTGGTTATAAACGCATTTTATTAAAATTGAGTGGGGAAGCTCTTATGGGGCAAAAGGGATTAGCTATTGATCCTGATATTGTACAGCGAGTTTCTCTGGAATTAAAAGAATTAAAAGAATTAGGGATCGAAATTGGGATTGTCATCGGTGGTGGCAATATATTTCGGGGTATCTCTGCAAGCGCTCAAGGCATGGATAGGGTTTCAGCCGATTATATGGGAATGCTGGCAACGGTTATTAACTCAATGGCAATACAGGATTTCTTAGAACAAAACAATGTTGAGGCGCGTGTAATGACTGCCATTCGGATGGAACAGGTTGCAGAACCCTACGTCCGTCTGCGGGCATTAAAAAACCTGCAAAAAAAACGAATTGTTATTTTCGCCGGCGGTACAGGTAATCCTTATTTTTCGACGGATACAGCAGCAGCTCTAAGAGCTGTTGAAATTGAGGCTGATATCCTGATAAAAGGGACTAAAGTTGACGGAGTTTATGATTCTGACCCTGTGATTAATAAAAATGCCAAAAAATTTGACCAATTAACTTATATGGAAGTTGTTCAAAAACAATTGAAAGTAATGGATACAACAGCTATTACCTTATGTATGGATAATAAAATCCCAATCTATGTATTCAATCTCATGAAAAAAGGAAATTTGAAAAAATTAGTTTTGGGAGATAAAATTGGAACCAAAGTAAACGGTGGATAAAATGACTGATGAAATTTATCTTGAAGCTGAAGAAAAAATGCAGAAGACGATCGAGAACATTCGATACGAATTGAGTAAATTTCGTACAGGAAAAGCTTCTGCTGCAATTTTAGACGGCGTAAAAGTAAATTACTATGGTTCAATTGTTCCTCTAAAGCAAGCCGCTAATATTAGTGTTCCCGAGGCACGATTGATAACGGTTCAACCATGGGATAAAAGTATGATCAATGAAATCGAAAAAGCGATTTTAAAGTCTGATCTCGGCTTACCCCCAATGAACGACGGAAATATTATTCGCCTGCCCATACCTCAATTGACTGAAGAACGACGTAAAGACCTGGTAAAACAGGCAAAACGTTTGGGCGAGGAAGCAAAAATTTCCATCCGCAACTCGCGCCGTGATGCAAATGAAAGCATTAAAAAAGCCGAAAAAGATCATTCGATTTCTGAGGATGCGTCACACTGCGCACAAGATGACATTCAAAAGTTGACTGATAAATACATCGAACAAATTGATGATATCCTGAATAAAAAAGAAAATGAAATTATGGAAATTTCATGACCTCTTTCAACCAGCTAGTTTATCAACGAAGAAGTATTCGGAGTTATTCCGAAAAATCTGTTGAAAAAGATAAAATTGTTCAATGTATTGAAGCGGCCAGGGTTGCACCGTCCGCGGAAAATGTTGAACCATGGCGTTTTATTGTTTTGACTGATCCGAAGCTGAAAGAACGCTTTTGTAAAGAGGCATTTTCCGGAGTTTATTCATTTACAAAATGGGCTGCAAAAGCTCCGGTAATTATTGTAATCCTGGCAAAACTCGATATTCTTGCCAATCGAATCGGAAAACAAATTCAGGGAACTAATTATTATCTGATTGATATTGGAATTGCCGGCGAACATCTTGTCCTTCAAGCGCAGGAGTTCGGAATTGGTACTTGTTGGATTGGCTGGTTTAATGCAAAAAAAACACAAACGTTTTTTAATATCCCATCATCATACAAAGTTGTTTCTCTTATTTCCATGGGTTATCCCCAAAATATACAGTTAAAAAATAAAAAAAGAAGAAAACTTGAAGAAATAATGTGGTTTAATGGTTTTGAGGTATAATCTTATACGACAATTCTATTCTTTCCCAAAAACAAACGATTGACGATAATATATCTCATCTGATCCATTTGATATTACTCCAAAATTTTTCCATTTTTTAATTCTGCTTACGATACACGTTTCGAGGATTGCATCATTTAACGTGGATTTTAATATTTTTACTTCTTTAACATAGCCCTCCGTTGAAACTGAAAATCGAATCGTTATTTTCCCTCTTAATTTCGGGTCTCGTTTTAAAGATTGTTTATAACAATCCTGTATTGTCCGATTATGCGATAGTATAACTCGTGAAATTGCATCCCCTGTCCGCAAAGATTTATTACCATTTTTGTTTTTCTTTGATGCAGAAGAAGGAATGTCACTCCAATTTTCATTTTTAGTATTATTCGGTTCAGGATAACCATCTATCTGTTTTTTTTCTCCTGCAACTATCGATTGAATGGTATCTTTACGTAATAAGTTATCTGTTCTTACACCTCGAATTTTATATTGATTTGATTTATGAGTGGATTCCAAAAGAAGCGTGTGATTTTGCTCTGCAGATGCCAGTGTATTTTGCATACGTAGTTCAATTGCCGCCAACAGCGAGTCCGGAGTATCCGAAATCGCGAATGATTCATTTTTGTTTAGTGCAGCAGACCCATTATCAGAATCCGGTTGGTTATTTGCAACGCTATCATCTGCGTTTCCGGCTCCAAATTCATTGTTTGATGATATTGATTTGCCCTTTTGAGAAATTCTGCTTTCCGGCTGTTGCGTTTCCATTGAATGTATTTTCTTTGGCAGAGTACTCGTTTCGCGAACTGAGGACGCCTGCACCGATTTATCGTTTACAAAAACATCTTCAATTGAATCATAAAATTGTCGATTGTCAAAAAAATGTACATAAGCGTGCTGAACAGGAGGAAAATTTTCAGATAAAGTGCTTTTGAAATATAAGTATCTAACCAATACTGCTGTAAAAATAAAGGTGCAAAAAAAGATTGATATAAAACGAAAGTCAAGCGAGTGAAACCAATCCCTTTCAAATTCTTTAGGGAATTTTTCGATTTCATATACTTGGCCTGATTGTTTTATCAAATTATGTGGTGTATTACTTATTAGCGTTTTATTCATAATGTGTTATTTAGTTAAATAAAGCTGATGTTTAGCTATGATTTGTCAAAAATTATACCATATTTAATATAAATTTAAATAATATCTAACCTTAATAAATAATTGTATGTTATCACATAATTATCCAAAGCCATTTAACTATATGTTCTTGTATTGCTTAGATACATAATGTGCCACAGCAGAACATGTTATTACGAAAATGTTAAATTGGTAACTTTATTTTTTTATTTAGGATAGCGCATTTTTTTGTTGTAAAATGTTACTGGACTTTAATTATGTTTTTATAAAA
This sequence comes from uncultured Cytophagia bacterium, assembly GCA_964498785.1. Taxonomy (GTDB): domain Bacteria; phylum Zhuqueibacterota; class Zhuqueibacteria; order Thermofontimicrobiales; family Thiofontviventaceae; genus Mariaggregatimicrobium. The sequence continues at coordinate 23,106 of CAZCJL010000006.1, forward strand.
AAAACTTGACAATTTAGAAATTATGTTGTATTTTAAAAAATTAAGTTCCAATAATAATTAGAGGATAAGGGAAGTAAAATATGTCTAAGCTTCTGTTTGAATTAACTAAAGATAGTCAAAAAGGTCATTATATTCCTGATTGCCAGGTTTCTACATGTGAGGCTGAATATTTTGTCCCTGCCAAATACCTGCGCAAAACGAAAATCCGAATTCCGCAGCTAAGCGAACCAGAAGTAATGCGACATTTTGTTGAGCTTTCCAATAAGAATCATCATGTGGATAAAGGATTCTATCCGCTTGGCTCCTGCACAATGAAGTATAATCCCAAAATTAATGAAAAGTTAAGCAGGCTGTCCGGAATAAGCGATTTGCACCCACTACAACCAGAGCAGCTTTCGCAATCGGGTTTGCAAATTATGTATGAATTAAGTGACTGTTTATGTAAAATATCGGGGATGGAAGCAGTATCGTTACAACCAGCCGCCGGGGCGCATGGCGAATTAACGGGTCTTAAGGTAATTCGCGCATATCATGAAAGCAAGGGATCGCCAAGAACGACAGTTTTAATACCTGATTCTGCACATGGAACCAATCCTGCGAGTGTAACGATAACGGGTTATCAATCTTTACAAGTACGTTCAAATGAACTTGGTTTAATTGATTTGGATGATTTGACCGCAAAAATGAACGAGAATACCGCGGCAATTATGATAACGAACCCGAACACATTGGGACTTTTTGAAACGAATTTAAAGGAAATTATTTCCAAAGCGCATAACGTAGGCGCCTTGGTTTACATGGATGGAGCAAATTTAAATGCATTAATGGGAATCATCAGACCCGGAGACATTGAATTTGATGTATTGCATTTTAATTTACATAAAACGTTTTCTACTCCGCATGGAGGAGGCGGACCGGGGGCGGGTCCTATTGGGGTTTCGTCCAGATTAGTTGATTTTTTACCAGTTCCGATAATTGGTAAAAAGAATTCAACGTATTATTTAAATTATAATCGGCCTCGATCTATAGGTAAGATCAGCACATATTTCGGAAACTTTGGCGTAATGGTTCGGGCTTATGTTTATATTCGGATGCTTGGTGCGGAGGGGTTAAGACGTGTCAGTGAAAATGCGATCATAAATGCCAATTATCTAAAATCAAAATTAGAAAAGTATTATCTACTTCCTTATAAAAGCCCTGTAATGCATGAATTTGTACTATCAGGTGAAAATCATAAATCACAAGGTGTAAAAACACTTGATATTGCTAAAAGATTACTTGATTTCGGATTTCATGCTCCCACTATTTATTTCCCACTTATTGTCAAAGAAGCAATGATGATCGAACCGACAGAAACGGAGTCTAAGCAAACATTGGATCAATTCATTGCAACAATGGTTCAAATCGCCAAAGAGATAAAAGTGAATCCTGAAATCGTTACAAAAGCTCCGCTAACAACAGAGATTTCCAGATTAGATGATGTTAAAGCCATAAAAGAACCAAATCTTAAATACAATTTTAATGCTGTTTAGTTGCTAGTATTGCCTTCTTTTGGCAAAACTACGACGCATTATCATCACTTAACTACAACTTAGGGATATTACTAAGATGAATAATGGTGTCGCAAATTCAAAAGTCCTTGTGGTCGATGACGTACCGTTAAATCGAAAATTACAACAAGCGTATTTGGACGCGGTTGGTTATGAAGTATTATTGGCACAGGACGGTGTAGAAGCATTACAACGGATTGAAGAAGAAACTCCTGATTTAATTCTTCTCGATGTTATGATGCCCAAAATGAATGGATTTCAGGTATGCAGACGATTAAAAAACAATGACACAACGCGGTTTATCCCCGTAATTATGGTCACTGCATTAAATGAAATAGAAGATAAAATTAAAGGCATAGAAGCCGGCGCTGATGATTTTATTTGTAAACCATTCAATAAATTAGAATTATTAGCTCGGGTCAAATCACTTTTACGCATTAAACATCTTCATGATGAATTAGAAAGAAAAATTAAAGAGCTGGAGGCAACTCAAAAAAAACTATATCAATTAGCAATTACAGATGGTTTAACAGGTCTATATAACTATCGCTACTTCAATGAGCAACTATTGCATGAATTATCGCGAGCGAAACGGCATAATCTCCATGTTTCTGTTGCTATGATGGATATAGATTATTTTAAAACCTATAATGATACGCATGGACATCCTGCCGGCGATGAAGTGTTGAAAACAATCGCAGATTTACTGCGAACAAATATTCGCAAAATCGATGTCGCTGCCCGTTATGGCGGAGAAGAATTTGCACTCATTCTTATTGAAACCAGCAAGGCGTCCGCCTCTATTGCGGCTCATAAAATTAAAAAATTAATTGAACAATATAAATTCGCACATCAGGAATCACAGCCTAACGAAAATTTAACGATTAGTATGGGGGTTGCTTCTTTTCCTGATGATACTCAAAACCCGGAAATGCTGGTGACTTTAGCTGATAAAAGATTGTATAAAGCAAAGGCACTGGGAAAAAACAGAGTCGTGTTGGAATAATGTTATGAAAACTAACTTTTTTAAAACAAGATCCTTATTCTGGAATCTTATCGGTGTTGTTTTATTTGTCGCACTTTTACCATTAGCGATTGGGGGATTTTATCTGTTTAGCCATGCACCGGCTGAAAGTACGACAATTGGTTTTTTTATCGTTTTAGTTGTTTTTACGATTATATGTGCCTCTCTGGGCTCATATTATATCTCAGCAAGAATTAAAAAGCCGATCACCCAGTTCACCAACAGTGCTACTGAAATTGCTCGCGGAAATTTTTCGCATAAAGTAACAGTTCGTTCTTTTTGGGAAGTGGAACGATTGGCAAAATTATTTAACTATATGACGACTGAGCTTCGGAGACTCGATAAGATGAATTTAAACAAGATTATTACTGAAAAACACAAAACTGAAACGATAATCAGAAATATCGCAGATGGCGTTATTGTAACTGACCCTGAAAATAAAATATTAGTTGTGAATTCTGTGGCTGAAAAATGGTTTGATTTAAATGAAAAGGAAGTGTTGTATAATCCGGTTGAAAAATTTATTGATAATAAAGATTTATTAGAACTGGTTACCAAAGTTCGTAATGAAGGAAATCATCACGACGAGACCGTAGAAATTATTTCAAAACCAAAAAAATTCAGAAAAGAGGTAATTTTACAGGCGAAATCAGCTCAGGTTGTTAGCAATGATGATTCTTTAATCGGAATTGTCACTATTTTTAGAGACGTGACCAAAGAAAAAGAAATTGATCGGATGAAAACTGAACTGGTATCGATGGTTGCCCATGAATTACGATCACCGCTTACGTCGATCGCCGGTTTTAGCGAGCTGTTGCTCGATGTAAGCATAACAAAGGATCAGTCACAGGAATATGCAGAAATTATTTTGAAAGAATCCAATCGATTGGGGGAATTAATCAATAAATTTCTTGATATCTCTCGCATAGAAGCAGGAAAGAGCCAATTGAATAAAGTGCCATTACATCTTGGCTATCTTTTGGAAAATATTTTGGAATTGAATATTTATCAGGCAGAGAAAAAGAATATTAAAGTCGATTGTGATGTACCACAAGACCTGCCATTAGTGAATATTGATAAAGAAATGATAGAGGAAGTTATTTTAAATTTATTCTCCAATGCTGTAAAATATAGTCCTAAAGATACAAAAATTCAAATCAAAGTTGAAAAAAGAGAAGAAGAAGATGATTTGGTGATCGCTGTAAAAGACTATGGTTACGGGATATCAAAAGACTCACTACCTCAAATATTTAATAAATTTTACCGCGTTACAGATAATGACAAAGTTCGGGAAATCGATGGTTCCGGATTAGGATTGTCCCTTGTCAAAGAAATTGTAGAGATTCATGGCGGAGCGGTCTGGGTAGAAAGCGCTTTGGGGAAAGGGTCAACTTTCTATTTTTCTCTTCCGATGTATGATGAATTTGATGATGATTCGTATATTCACGAAGTTGAAAAAGAAATGACATATTAAATAAATACCAGGTGGTAATTATGACCACACGAGATGATGCAAATTCCAAATATCCCTCCAAAAAAGGAAACGGAATTTCCGATTTAGAAAATTTCCTGTATGATCACATTTATAAGAGTGGTCAAACGTCGATGTCTTTAGTAAATTCTCGCAGGCAACGTGCAAGTAAGAAAATAATATTACTGATCGATGATGATGCAGACATGAGGGAAATCGGTCGGAAAATAATCATCTCTGCTGGCTACGAATATATTGCAGCAAGTGATGGTGTGGAAGGCCTGGATTTTATTCTTAAGTATACACCAGACCTTATCCTTCTTGATTTCATGATGCCTGGAATGAACGGCGCTGAAATATTTCAACGATTAGTTACCAGTCAACGATTTAAACATCTGTCTGATACTCCGGTCATCATGTTGACTGCAAAAGCCGAATATGAAATTGATCGTAGTGCATTGTTTGAAATGGGACTATCAGCGTTTTTAATTAAACCCTTTGGGCATCGGGAACTGATAAATGTCATTGATAATGTATTTATCCTGAATCAGGTTCGACAGAAAAATAAAGAACTGGAACAGAAAATACGTCGGACTGAATATAAATACCAGGATTTAATCGAAAATGCGAATGATTTAATTTTCACCCTTAGTTTAAAGGGTGATTTTATGTTTATCAATCGAAGACTAAGTACCTTAACAGGTTTTACACGCGAAGATTGGCTTGCGCGAAGCTTTTTTGATCTTGTGGCGCCGGAAGACAGGGTGGAAGCCAGAAATAATTTCAATAAAACGTTAAAAGGAAAAGCACGCATTTTTGAAATGCGAATGATCTGTCAAAATGGCGTCCCTCTTTATTTATCGATGAATATTAATCCGATATTTGAAAAAGGTGAAGTTGTCGGAGTCGTCGGCATTGCTCGTGATATTACACGGCGTAAAAAACTGGAACAAGAAATTATCGAACTCAAAAACTTCAACGAAAGTATAATTCAAAGTATTGGAGCCGGATTAATAACGCTTGATCTTGAACGCAAAATTACATCGTTCAATTCCGGTGCAGAAGAAGTCCTCGGTTGGAAAGCAGAAGAAGTTGCCGGGCGATATCTGGATGAAATTTTACCTGAAGAGGAAAGCAGAAAACTGCTACCCGATATTGTTTCCCCTGACCAGTCGCTGTTAAACCGGGAAATGGAAATTACTGCCAAGGACAAGCGAACTATATTTATTGGATTTACAATTACACCGCGGATTGATAATCATAGCTTAAAAGTCGGCACAATTATTTCGTTTCGCGATATTTCTCAAATCAAACAAATGCAAGCTGAAGTTTTTCGAATGGACCGGCTTGCATCACTGGGCGTCCTGGCATCAGGAATTGCTCATGAGGTTCGGAATCCACTGGCCGGAATTAAAACAATTGCACAAACACTCGAAGAAGAATTTGAGGAATCTGATGTTCGTCATGAATATCTATCCAGAATTATTCGTCAGGTAAATCGGCTCGATGAATTATTGCGCACATTGTTTTCTTATGCCCGTCCAAGAGAACCGATACGGAAAAAACATCCACTTGACGAAATCATTGAAGAAGTTTTTATTCTAATGGAAGAACGCTTTAAAAAACGAAATATTAAATTTCAAAAAAAATTGGCTCCAGATATACCATCAGTCTATGTTGATTTTCATCAAATTCAGCAGGTATTTATTAATTTATTTTTAAATGGATTAGAAGCAATGCCTGATGGTGGTAATATGGAACTTCATGCGGATATAACGAAAACCGTTATACACACATTAGACCGAAGGAAAAAGAGATTTCCTGTTAATAATAAAGAATCGAAATATGTTGCAGTAAAGATAAGAGATACTGGAATGGGAATTAAGCCTGAGGATTTAAATTCAATTTTCGATCCGTTCTTCACAACAAAACCCCAGGGGGCAGGATTAGGTTTATCAATCGTTTATAGAATTATTGAAGAACATGAGGGCGACATTCGAGTTGAAAGCAACCCAGGTCAGGGCACCACTTTTACTGTACTTTTGCCCATGGAGGAGTGATTGTATGGAGGCTAACATACTCATTGTCGAAGACAACGAAGATATTTGTTTAGTCATTGCTGATAATTTAAGAAAAGCCGGGCATCGAGTCCAAACTGTTTTTACGGGGGAAGATGCATTATCGCTATTACATAAACAGCTTTTTGATTTAATGCTACTTGATATTCGATTACCCCAAAAAGATGGAATGCAAGTATTAAAAGAAGCACACGAATTGGATCCGGACTTGTTGGTGGTAATGATTACAGCTCATGGAACAATTCAGTCGGCTGTTGAAGCTATGAAAGCCGGCGCTTATGATTTCCTGATGAAACCATTTGAACTCGATGAACTGCGATTAGTTGTTGCTAAAGCATTGGAAACACAAAAATTAAAACGCGAGGTGAACCAATTAAGACGACGACAGCAGAATTCAAGGTATCCGGATGACGCCATTTTTAGTAATCATCCAAAAATGCAGGAAGTAAAACGAATGATCCAAATCGTTGCTGAAACCCCGCGAACCTCGGTGCTTATTCAGGGAGAAAGCGGTACAGGCAAAGAATTGGTCGCGAATGCTGTGCATCATTGGAGCACACGAAGAGATAAAGCATTAGTAAAAATAAATTGTAGTGCCATTCCCGAACATTTGTTAGAAAGTGAACTGTTTGGCCATGAAAAAGGAGCGTTCACCGATGCAAAGACATTAAAGAAGGGAATGTTTGAAATTGCAAATGGCGGAACCCTGTTCCTTGATGAAATATCCAGCATGAAACTTTCATTACAACCGAAATTGTTGCGCGTTTTGGAAACGCAACGTTTGCGTCGTATTGGAGGAACTGTTGATTTAGGCATCGATGTACGCATCATCGCTGCGACAAACCAGGATTTACAAGAATGTGTTCAGGATGGCTTATTCCGAGCAGATTTGTATTATCGGCTTAAAGTAATGGTCATTAATTTACCACCTTTAAGAGAACGTGAATCTGATATTTTGCTGCTTACCAAGCTTTTTATTGAACGAAATAATAAAGAATTTAATAAAAATATCACTGGCCTGTCAACAGATGCAGAACAACTTCTTCGGGCTTACCCATGGCCTGGAAATGTTCGTGAATTGAAAAATGTTATGGAACGAGCCGTTATCTTATGTCGAAATAATAAAATCGAAGCAGAGCATTTGCCAATGGAACTGCGTTCTTCCGATTCATTACAAATTCCTGTCGCTCCTGTTTCAAAACAACAACCAGCACCTGAGCCCGCACCCCCTCCTGAACCGGAAACTGTAAGCGAGCCACTGTCATTACAGGACATTGAACGCAAACATATTCTTGAAACCTTGAAAAGATTTGGTGGCAACAAATCAAAAGCGGCTCGTATTCTAAATATCTCCAGATCAACTTTAAGAGAAAAACTAAAATTGTACGGTATTAATTAATTTGAACAGAAATCGATCACTTCATATTTTATCGTATTTACTTTTCCTCATATAATCTCCCAAAACAGCCCTCGGTGTCTTTTGTGTAATCTCTTATAATTTATTAATAATATGAGGAATAAAAGACACCGATCCATCGCTTTCCTTATTTATGTTGATGTTAATGTCATGCTGACATTTGGCATAATGTTTGCGCAAAAAGGATTAAGTTTCTTTATTTTTGTAATAAACCAGATGTTATGTTAAATAAATATATATATCGTAATAATATACTAATTTTTTTTAATAGTATAGCCGATATTAAGCATTAGATTCTATTAAAAGTAGCCAGGATTTAACAGTACAATTGCATATTATAATGATAAGATAGTAACAAATGTTAATTTATTTCGGAGAATTTAGATGGGGCCTCAATCAAGCAGAATACTGATTGTTGATGATGAAGAAGATTTGACATGGAGCATTTCAAAAAGTTTGATGCGCGAAAATGAAATGTTGGAAATTATTTGTGTAAATACGGGCGATGAGGCTTTCAAAGTTTTGGAAAAAAACTCGATAGATCTGGTGATTTCTGATTTACGTATGCCAGGAAAAAACGGACTTGAGATTTTAGATCAAATACAAAAAAAGCATCCTCAGACAAAAATGATCATCATGACAGCTTATGGTACACCAGCACTTGAAAAACAAATTCGAGACACAAAAAATGCATTTTATATAGAAAAACCATTTGATATTCACGTATTAAAAAAGATGATTTTTGAAATAAATAATTGCATTAGTGATAATGGTGTGTCGATAAAATTGAAAGAATCTGAATTAAAGGCTAATGTGAACATGAGACTGAATTAGAAAAAAGTAACGACGAGATGTCAGGGTAAAAATATGGGTGAAATAATTTCAATTGTTAGTCAAAAAGGAGGTGTTGGCAAGACGACAACGGCCGTCAACTTGTGCGCCAGTCTTGCACACTTTAATCGGAAGGTATTGCTAATAGATTTAGACCCACAGGGTCATGTTTCAACAAGTTTCGGATTTGGGAGGTATGATATTAAGGGGGGAATTTATGACGTGATTCACCATTCAAAAAATATTGAGGACACAATTCATACAACGAATATCAATAATTTTGAATTTATCCCAAGCAATTTTGAAAATGAGGAAGACGGCAAAAATTATTATATTGCTCCACTAAAAGAAGCAAAATTAACAAACGTTTTGAATGTAATTAAGCCGCAATATGACTTCATTTTTATTGATTGTCCTCCATCTCTTAGTAATGCTACCTCAAATGCTCTTGTTTCGGCAGATTCAATAATTATTCCAGTACAATGTGAATATTATGCATTAAAAGCTTTGGGAAAATTATTAAAATTAACACGAGCAATAAAAAAGCATCATAATCCTAAGCTGCAGTATCGGGGATTTCTTTTGACGATGGTAGATTTACGAAATAATTTGTCAAAACGAGTGATGAGTAAAGTACGGTATACATTAAAGGGGCTTGTGTTCGACACAATGATCCCCCGAAATATCCGGCTGGCAGAGGTTCCTTTTTATGGCAAACCTGTAATCGAATTTGACAAATCGTGCAAAGGATCTGCAAGTTATCTAGAATTAGCGGAAGAAATATTGAATCAAAATGGAACAATTGACTCAAATTTGTTCAAAAACTCTTCAAACACGGTTAAAACAGAATCTAAAAAAATGAATCTAATTCGCTAACAATATAAGCATTATTGTTTAATATTTAACGTTTTACAAGATATAATCCAACAACCTAATTATTATTATATAATTAGAAATTATAAATATTCGATTTTTAAAGGGGGAACACTAACGAGTACTTAATAGTCGAGAATGGCTTCATATTTGTAACGTTTTAGCTAACAGTAGATGATTGAATCGTTAATTTTCTTTAACTATTCAGTTTTGTCTGGTTTTGCCTAATTAAATTCAAGAGTGAGTTCGATGCTATATACAAGTCTATTTATTACCGGATAAATAAATTACTCTTAAGCAGAACCGATCAAACTGAATTGGTCTTAAGAACTAAAAAACTTATTTTACGTTAGCTAAACAAGATTGGAGGATAGTTAGGGATGGTTTATAGGGTGAAAAGAGCAGGCTGGGGGAAACCATTTTTACTGTTTATTTTGATGTTAGCTTTGTGTATTTCGATGGCTAGTTTTTCCTTTAAATATTATTCTGTTGATGAAAGTTATTATCGTGTCGAACATTTGGAAAAGTCCATGCAATCTTTAGAAGCAGCCGTTGAGGTAGACCGAGTTCGGCAATTTAAAATACAGCGAATTTTAAATATCATTGATCAATATAATAAATATATGCCATATATTCAGAAATTTAAAATTGCTGACGAAATTTATTCTATGAGTGTAAAATATGACAATTTAGATATTGATTTGATATGCGCAACAATTACTCATGAAAGTGCATTAACCTGGGATCCACAAGTTGTGTCCCATGCAGGCGCCATGGGATTGATGCAAATTATGCCAACTACTGGAATATTTTTGTGCCAGTTAGAAGGGGTCGCGTGGACGTCCGCAGAAGAGGTGTTATTCAACTCTATCAATAATATCCGGTTAGGATGTCGTTATCTTTCTCAATTAATCAGTTCTTATGAAATTGATGGCGGGTTGGCGGCCTACAATGGCGGAGAGCGCCGGGCAGCTCTGTGGATTAAAAATAATCGCCAGGATGAGATGATCTTATGGGAAGAAACAAGAGGATATATTCCTGCTGTGTTGAGGTTATATAAACAATTCCAGAAAGAAAGTGGAAATTTGTGATTTGGATACTTTGATATAGACAACTATGCTGAATTCTCCGAAAGTGGATATTTCGATATATAAAGAACTCATTAATTTATTTTTTAACTCGAAAAGCTTCTTTTTTTTTGTTATTTCTGAGAAACTAAAAAAAAAGGCGACCCATGAGTTTTTAATGAACGCTAATGTTGCATTTCTCATCCAAAATTTAGTAAATAAATTGGTTGAAGCTGAGGATGCTTATGCAGAATTGGAAACACTGTCGAAATGCCGGGCATTTGATTCATTTATCGATAAATTTATTGCATTCATTTCCAACCTGGCACTTAACGGTTCTGACGAGGAAAAACGCAAAGAGCTTATCGCATCTGTATCTCAATATTTCTTAGAAAAGATAGTTTTTATAACCAGGGATGTACGGGCACAACAGGATTTGGCATCATACCTGAGTTCGAGCTCAAACTTCCTGCCCAAGAAAAACCACAAATCAAATATTAAATCACAAAATAAATTGTCCCCCAGGTCAAAAAGGGAAAATAACAAACTCCTGTCTGATTTTGAGCGATTAAGAGTGAACTTCAATGATGATGTAAACAAAACACTCGAATCTCTAAATGAGACCTATGTAGAAGAAACGGGATTTAGCTCCAAATTTTTATTAAGCTGGCAGAAGCATTTTGAACATGTGAAATTTATCTCCATGCTTAATGGATATGACTATATTGAGGCAATCTCTGATTGGATGCTTCGGATTGCTGAGATATATTTAAAAAAAAGTAACACAAAATCACCAGAGTTAGCTGGGTTGTATGAGTTTGTAATTGAATCAATCCAAATGATATTAGCAGATTCCACAAGAATACAAGATTTTTTAGCGGTCTTGCGCACGTTGGATCATTTTCATAAAACAGGTGAATTTAAAAAAATTACTGATAATCATAGTTCTGGCAACTATGTAGAAGATGATTTTGCTGAAATCTTAACAAAAGAAAACAATTCATCTCAATTTATTGATAATGTAGACGATAATAATGGTAACGATGGTGATTTTAAAATACCCGGAGAAAATGACCCGGAGTTATTGGAATTGATTAGGGAGATATCAGGTTCCAGAGAACAGAGCCCACACAATAAAAAAGAAGATCAAACAGACCGAATCAAAGAAATTACAGAACACGGTTTGAATAACAAAAGAACAGGCTCTATTAAAGAAAAGCCAATTAAGCTAAAAAATGAGAGTGAGAGCCAGGTTGATTCAAACATCAAAATATTTATTGAAGAAACAGCTCTGTTTTTTAAACTTATTAAAAGTGCACTCATTACCTTAAATAAAGATCCGGAGGATGAATCCGGTCTTGAAGATTTAGAACTTGCCTCCTACTCTTTAAAAAGCGAGGCGATGAAACTTGGATTTGAGAAATTGAGTATGATTCCGCAATTAATTGAAGATATTGCAAAATATGCAATCGCACATCGATTGCATTTGCCAAATCACATGTTGAATACTATTTCTAAAGCGATTGTTTTGCTTCAATCGGTAAAAAAGGATCACAAGGACAAAGAAAAATTTCAACAAATTCAAAAAGAACTTCATAATTATTTCTTGAATTTAAAAAAAAGATTTCGCACTAACCAGTAGCTTAAATATCAATAAGAGGTAAACAAACTGCAGCTATGGATAAAAAGGAAAAAAATATCAGCACAAAAGATTCCGAACTTGAAAGTGTTTTAAGTGCACACAGAACAGTAATCAGAGTGGTGGGAAGTGGTGGTGCAGGAAATAATACGTTAACCCGTCTATCGGAAGTTGGTGTTAAGGGTATTGAATCGATTGCTGTAAATACTGATGCTCAAGACTTGCTTTATACAAACGCAGACAACAAAATACTGATCGGAAGAGAAATTACGAATGGACTGGGTGCAGGTAGCAATCCAAAGGTCGGCGAAGAATCGGCTATCGAGAGTCAGGAGGACATTAAAGAGGCTCTGGAAGGTAGCGATATGGTTTTTATTACCGGTGGTCTCGGTGGTGGAACGGGAACCGGCTCTGCACCTGTTATTGCTGATATTGCTAAAAGCATTGGTGCGTTAACAATTGCCGTTATTACCCTCCCTTTTTCTGAAGAAGGTGTGCTACGGTGGAATAATGCAAGCCAGGGGCTGGAAAAATTACGGGCAAATGCAGATACTGTTATTGTCATTCAAAATGATCGGCTTTTGGATATTGTCCCGGATTTGCCTTTAAATGCAGCATTTAAGATCGCTGATGAAATTTTGGTAAACGCAGTAAAAGGTATTACCGAACTTGTTACAGAAAAAGGGCTTGTTAATTTGGATTTTGCCGACGTTAAATCTATCATGAAAGATGGAGATACGGCCATGATTGGTATTGGTGAAAGCAATTCCGAGGACAGGGCTGTGGAAGCAGTTGAAAAAGCTGTTTCAAATCCATTACTCGATGTGAATATTACCGGTGCAAAAAGCGCTTTAGTTAATGTGTCTGGCGATGAAAATATGTCAATCAGAGAAGCACGCAGCATTATGTTAGCGATAGCAGAAAAGCTGGATCCAGAGGCAAAGATTATTTGGGGGGCTCGTGTTGATGATAATCTTGACGGGGCTATTCGGGTATTACTAATTGCTACCGGCTTAAAATCCAATGAGTCGCAAGCGAAAAGTGGCCAACTCAAACAAAAAAAAGTAAACGAAAATTCCGGAAATCATGAACGACCTCAATCCCATCCGAAACCAATGCAAAAAGATTCGCCAAAAGTAGAAAACATGCCAGTTGAAGACAGAAAAAAGCAGCTTTTTGACATCAAAGAACCTAAAATACAAACTCCAAAGAGCACGCTCGGCACGGATGGAAAAAAAGTAATTGAAGAAGAAGAACCTGAAAGAGCTCAAAAGGTATTTACTGAAATATTTGAAGAAGAAATCCAGGGTGATTTGATTATTATGAAAGATGCTATTAAGCAACTGAATGCCAATCAGATTGAATCGGGGCCCTTGAAAAACATTCTTAAAGCAAGCTCCTCTATTCAAAGTTCCGCGCAACTGTTTGCTTATGATAAAATTGAGGAGTTTACAATTTTTATTACTGAGGTAACAGAAGGAATATTGTCCGAGGATATCGCTCTATCAAAAGAGTTGTTAGATTTATTTAATAAGATTCCGATAATTATCGAAGGGATTATCGCGAATAAAAAAGGGGCAATAACAAAAGCGCAGGATTTTATAAATGAATTGACACAGATTATTGATAATTTAGAAACATCGAAACCAGATTCGAATAACAACTCGAAAAATAATGATAAAAATACGACAGATGAGGATCTTGTGATTACTGAAGATAATCTGAAAAGCAAATTAGGTATGGAATTGAATTGAAGAATTGATGAAACTTCGGATGTTGAGGTGACTAATGGTAGAGAATTCTCCACAAAAAAGGAACGAAAAAATTAATAAAAGCACATTGAATAAATATTGCTTAAATGAGATCGATAATAATTTAAAGTATATTCAATTTTGTCTGGATGAATCAAAAGCCGATAAAAATGCAGACAACTCATTAGGTAAAATTCTGGATTCCTGCCAGACAATTGAAGACCTGGCGATGATTTACGGTTATCAGGGCATAGAAAATTTAGCAGCAAATATTAATGCCGCGGTTACATCTATTGTAAAAGGTGAGCGACATGTTTCTGAAATATTCATTAATAAGCTTGGAATTGCGGTTCAGGGAATTCGCTCGATGACTGGTGTTGACGATGACAATTTAGTGAAATCGATAGTGAGTTCTACGATTTCCAAAATTGTGAATTCTGATTCACAAGCCTCGGCAGTGGAAATGAAAACAGCGTCAACAAAGAATTCGATTCATGTAAACCGAGAAAGCAAACCAGAAAAAAGCACGCCGAAAAAGGATGAGCCCCGGTCAGTTTTCAAAATTCAGGAAGCAAATACAATACAAACTTTAATCGATCTTATTGAAAAGAACAGGAAGAAAGAAGACCCACAAACAGATGAAAACCAAATAGATTTAAGTGCCGAGCAATTGAATAACGGAGAAATTGAAAAAGTATTTAACACGATTTTTGTCGAAGAGACTCAGGAGAATCTGAAATTTCTTAGGGAGGCACTGGATGCAATAAATTCAAACAGTGCTCCTGGTGAGGCGATTATGAGAATAAAGGAAGCATGTAGCTCACTCAAAGATTCTGCGGCAAGCTTCAGTATTATTGATGTGCGAGATACGTTTGAAAAACTTCACAGAATTACAAACAGACACCTGAATTTTAACAGCCCACCTTCTTCTCAGGTAATAGGACTAATTCAGGATGCAACAAACTTGCTATCAGATTACTTACAAAATCAAGATATTAACCTTGATCCGATAAATCAAAAATTAAAACATTTTTTAACGAAAAACAATGCAGTATCAAATAATACCGATCATCTTCATAAGCAAGAGGTAGAGACGATTAAAGTTATTGATGAATTGCAGACGTTTCCGAAGCCCAAAACAAAAAAGAAAGTTAAAGTAAAATTTAACGACGATGATGTAAACGTTAGATGGATTTCCAAATTTAAATAAAAATAAGCAAACAGCCATAAACAAAAAATACCAGCGATAAGCTGGTATTTTTTTTCATTTAATAAGAAACCGGATTCAGCGATCATACCGGAATTAGGGGGAGTTACCGGCTATGAGTCACTGATCCGGTCTCATAAGCTTATTGATTTCAGACCTACAAAGAATTTACATGTTTTGTGAGCCGCGCTTTTTGATTTGCGGCATTATTTTTATGAATGATATTTTTTTGAGCACACTTGTCCAACAAGGAGTAGGTACTCCGTAATATTTCCATTCCACTTTCTTTGTCCGGCGCATTAAGAACATTCTTTACGGCTGATCGAATCATTGTCTTGAAATGTTTGTTGTACTCTTGCCGTTTCTTGTTTGTTCTTACCCGTTTAATAGTCGATTTATGATGGGGCATAATTATCCTTCTTTGTTTTTATGTAATCACGAATATAATAAAAATAAAATAAAATGTCAATAAAAATTTTCATAAAATTATGGACTGGCTTAATTAAAAAACACTTGATTTTAATTAAAAATTTTGTTACTATTATGCTTATATTATTAAACTGAGGAGGATAATTTTCAATAATGTTGTGTGAATTATTGGAAAAGAGCGTATTAACTCATCCTGACAAAATTGCCCTGGATTTTGGTGATCACCAGATAACCTATAAAACATTACTTGAAATTATTCATAAAATGGCAACAGGCTTAATTGATTCCGGTGTGAATAAAGGTGATCGCATTGCCATATTATTGCCAAATACTCCTCACTTTATTTTTTCATACTACGCAACCCTTTCAGTTGGAGGGATTGTTGTTACCTTAAATACACTAAGTCAACGTGATGAATTATCGCTAATTATAAATGAGACAACCCCAAACGTGATTATCGTTTGGGATAAATTTTACACTCGGATTCAAAAATTAAATTACAATTTTAAAAATGTATTTGTTTTGGGTAATAATGTTCCCCGGGGCTGCAAAAGCTTAACTGCTTTAATTGCACAATCTGCCGAAAGCAAACCAAAAATTGAAATTAATCCGGATGATATTGCTCAGATTCAATATACACCTGGAATTGTTGATCTACCAAAGGGAGTTGTTTTAACTCATGAAAATTTAAGATTTGCCGCGCAACAAACTATAAAATTTTTTTCAACAAGCGAAAATGACGTTTATGCAGGCATTTTACCGCTGTTTTTACTTTATGCTCAAAATTTTGTTTTAAATGCAGCGCTTTTGCAAGGGACTAAACTCATAATATATCCGAAATTTGATCGTGATATATTAAATAAAGCCGTTTTTAACGATAAAATCACTTTCTTGACAGGAAGTCCTGTAATTTATTCTTTGTTGATAGATAATCAGGAGGACGTGCAGAGGAATCATGCATTGCGATATGCGCTATCTTATGGATCAACTTGTGATGAACAGTTAGTTAATGATTTTGAAAACAAATTCGGCTGTCCGATTTTGGAGGGATACGGAGTAACGGAAACAACTTCTATCATTTCGTTCACTCCTTCACTAGTAGAAAGAAAGCCAGATTCGGTTGGAGTTGCTTTTAGCGGTATTGATATTAAAATTGTTGATAAAGACAGAAATGAACTTGTACCAGGAGAATTTGGTGAAATAGCTGTCACCGGAAAAAATTTGATGACTGGCTATTGGAATCGTCCGGAATTAACAGCAGCTCATTTGAATGATCAATGGCTATATACCGGAGATATTGGTAAACTTGATGAAGATGGTTACTTATACTTTGTGGATCGTAAGAGCGATTTAATACATAAAAGTGGATTCTACATTTATCCTGTTGAAATCGAAGAAATATTGTTAAAACATCCGAAAATTAAAGAAGTAGCTGTTATTGGTATGCAACATCCAAAACATAAAGAAGAAGTAAAAGCTTGTATTGTACTAAAAGAAAATGTGCAAGCTACAGAAGAAGAAATAATTGAGTTTTGCAAACAGCATATTCCTGTATATAAATGTCCGCAGAATATTCAATTTAATAATTCATTACCAAAAAATTCGACTGGTAAAATATTAAAAAGAAAATTGCATGAACAGATCTAACCTCATATCCTGAAAGGAGGATTTTGTTGAAAGAACATCAGACAGACATGATTAGAAATATTGGGCTTGTTTCCCATGGTGGTGTTGGAAAAACAACTTTGGCAGAAGCTATCGTATATTCTGCGGGAGTAACGAACCGTTTTGGCTCAACAGATGATGGAACAACAGTTTCAGATTATAATCAAGATGAAATTTCGCGCAAAATTTCTATTAGCTCATCGTTTTTACATTGTGAATGGAAAAATCATAAAATAAATGTAATCGATATGCCCGGATATTCTGATTTTAATGGAGAATTAAAAAGTGGTCTCAGGGCAGTTGATACCGCAGTTATTTTATTAAATGCGGTTAATGGTGTGGAAGTCGGAACGGAATTAGCGTATCGAATCATCGATCAATATAAATTACCGCGAATATTTTATGTAAATAGACTTGATAAAGAACACGCGAATTTCGATAGTGCTGTTGAAATGGCTCAAAATCAATTCGGCGCTTCTGTGGCAGTGCTGCAATTTCCTGTAAACCAGGGAGAAGATTTTGATAGTATTATAGATCTCATAAAAATGAAGATGTTTACCTTTGCCAAAGATAAAAGTGGAAAGTACAGTGAGAGCGATATCCCGGATAATTTAACGGATCAAGCTGAAGAAATGCATTCTGCCCTGATGGAAAATATCGCTGAAAACGATGAAAAATTATTAGATATTTTCTGTGAAACCGGAGAATTATCGAATGAGCAATTTATTTCTGGCTTAAAAAAACAAATCGCCGGCGGAAATTTATTTCCCGTACTTTGTGGCGCGGCAGCCCCGAATATTGGCGTACAATCACTGATGAATTTCATAAATGATGCGATCCCTTCTCCAGCAGATCGACCGGAGATAGTAGGTAAAAAACCGAATACAACAGATGAAGTTACGCGAGCCCCGAAAAATGATAATCCTTTTTCAGCATTAATTTTTAAAACAGTATCTGAACCGCATGTCGGTGAATTATCCTTTTTCCGCGTATTCTCCGGTAAAATTAACTCGGGCACAGAATGCCTGAATCCAAATAAAGATGCATCAGAAAAAATTGGCCAACTTTTTTTAATGAATGGCAAAGACAGAAAAGATGTTGGTGTTTTAAATACCGGAGATATTGGCGCTGTGGTTAAATTGAAAAATACCCATACCGGCGATACGCTATGTGCAAAAAATGACCCGATTCAACTGAAAGATATCGAGTTTCCGGCTCCTGTTATTCGGGTTGCTGTAGTTCCAAAAGCCAAAGGCGATGAAGAGAAAATTTCCTCCGGCCTGACAGCCCTGCACGACGAAGATCCGTCTTTTAAAGTGGAGATTGATAGCGAATTAAAACAAATTATTGTTTCAGGGCAGGGTGAGCTTCATCTGGATATTATCACGAAACGGTTGAAAGATAAATTTGGCGTCGAAGTCGATTTTGAAGAACCCAGAATTCCATATCGGGAAACGATTAAAGGAAAAGCCGAGGGACAATATAAACATAAAAAACAATCCGGTGGCCGCGGTCAATATGGCGATGTACACCTGAGGCTGGAACCACGAAGTGCAGGAGAAGGTTTCGAATTTGTGGATGCAATTGTCGGTGGTGTTATCCCCAATAAATATATTCCGGCTGTTGAAAAAGGAATTCGGGAAGCGATGGTCGAAGGTGTATTGGCGGGCTTTCCGGTTGTCGATCTTAAAGTCACCTTATTTTTTGGTAGCTATCATTCTGTGGACTCTTCGGACATGGCGTTCAAAATCGCCGGTTCGATGTGTTTTAAAAAAGCATTTAAAGAGGCAAAACCGATTATTTTGGAACCAATTTATGATGTTGAAATTCAGGTCCCTGAAGAATACATGGGGGACGTAATGGGCGATATATCCGGCCGCCGGGGTAAAATTCAGGGCATGGAGTCCGAAGGGTCGTTCCAGATAATTCGCGCCAAAGTTCCGCTGGCTGAACTTTATAAATATTCCACATCACTGCGTTCTATGACACAGGGCAGAGGTATTCATCGTCGCAAATTTTCACATTATGATGAAGTTCCGAAGGAAGTGGCTGACAAAATTATCGCACAAGCTGCTGAGGAAACCGATTAACAATGAATACGTTATGGGCGCCCTGGCGAATTGAATATATTGTTCAAAAAAAAGAGGATGGATGTATTTTTTGTACAAAACCTCAGCAAAATAAAGATCAACAAAATCTCATCCTCTTTCGAGGCGATTATTGCTATGTCATTATGAACTATTACCCGTATAACAACGGTCATATCATGGTTGTTCCGTATAAGCATACGTCTAAAATGTCCGATTTAAGTAAAGATGAATATACGGAAATGATGGCGCTTTTAAACCAATGTATAACTGTTTTACAAGAAGAAATGACGCCGAACGGTTTTAATATCGGGATGAATTTGGGGGATGTGGCAGGCGCCGGAGTGAAAGATCATCTACATTTTCATATCGTGCCGCGTTGGAAAGGGGATATGAATTTTATGCCAGTTACTTCCCATACAAAAGTTATCCCCGAGGCTCTTGAAGAAACATGGAAAAAATTGAAGCGTAGATTCTGATAAACGACAAGAAAACGAACAGCGATCCACAATCCTGTTCGTTTTTTATGTAAATATCTTTATGAGGAGCGGCTTTATTTGCAAAAATAATGGATATTCTAATCCATCTTCATACCTCTTTTCCAATTGCTCGCATATCGACCGGAAGTACCAATATTGTTTTTCTTTGGGTTTGTTAAAACGGTTCCAAAATAACTCACCTGTTTTCTGATAATCTTCATAAATTGATTTTAAATTGTCCAGTTTATCAGCGCAAATAACGAATAATGCATTTGCAGACGCGATTTTGATTACATCAATTGTATGCTGCTTTCGGTTTTCCCAGGTACCTGATTTGTCCGGCTCCGATGCATATCCTACCAACTCTTCTACATCGCGGCCAAAGTGTTTGGCAATATCGGCAAGAGTAACCACGGAATCTTCAACTGTGTCATGCAAAATCCCTGCAATCACAACTTCTGACGCACAATTATTATTTATTAGTATTCGCATAACACCAATTGGGTGCACAATATAGGGAATGCCAGTCCCCTTCCGAAATTGCCCCTGATGCGCTTTCGCTGCAAATTCAATCGCGCGGAAAATATTGTTTGTGGTATCTCGTTTTTCGTTTAACATGAGTAAAAATATTTATCCTAAAATATTCATGAATATTAACCGCAGCGCTTGCTATATTATTATAGAAAAAGGGATTGCCATAGAAACAAAAACTGAGTTTTAAAAAACGGAACGAGCTTCTTGGCATGCAGTTTATCCTGAGCATGCCGAATGGCCCGTCAGATTTATAACAACAGACAACCGCTATTTAGAATAATATCTTGCATCTCCGCATCTTTACGGCTTATAATTATTAAGCTTATATAAAAATTTCAGTTCGTAATTGCTCTTCTTTTGTGAACAGACGGTGATAGAGTAAATACAGAATCGTAATACATGAAATTGTAACAGAGGCTGCCAGCATATACATGATCGTCACCTGATATCGAACCGATTGTTCTGGCGCTACTCCACCGATAATTTGTCCGGTCATTAAACCGGGTAATTGAACAATTCCCACGATCATCATGGAGTTAATAGTTGGCATCATTGCGGCGCGCGCGGCTTCTCGGAGCAACGGATTAATTGCCTTAATTGGTGAAGCGCCTAACGCTAATGCAGCTTCGATTTCCAGATGCCGGTTTTTTGCCTCGCTAACGAGACGATCAACAGCGAGCGCGGCAGAGTTCATGGAATTTCCCAGCATCATGCCGGAAATCGGGATCAAATATTGCGGCTCATACCACGGCGATACTCTCAATATTAGAAATATCAACGTGAACATAGATGTAGCTGCTCCCAGAAAAATAGCAAATGTGATCAGAGGGTAAAGCCCTGGTATCGTAATGCGTTGCCTTTTCACAGCATTGTAACCTGCCACTAATGTCATAATAAATATCATCAGCAGAATGAAATACCATTTATTTAAATTGAAAATGTATTTCAAGATGTATCCGATGATCATTAACTGAATAAAAGTCCTCACAGTAGCGATTAATAGTTCTCTTTCAATACCAAGTTTCGATTGAAATGAAATTACAAGTGGAATCAGAATTAATGTTACTGCGAGTAATAGATCAAAATAATTTAGTGAAATAAAATCCATATTATAATTCTCCGCAAATAAATTTTTGACCAAACTCAGTGTGCGGGCTTTTAAAGAATTCCCGGGCCGGGGATGTTTCAACAACTTTGCCGTTTACCAACAGACACACAGAATCGGCTATATTCTCTGCGTGAGGAAGAATGTGAGTCACCATGATGATATCAATCCCGATCTCCTGATTGATTTTCCGGATAATTTCAAGCAATTTACGTGCTGTTGTTGGATCAAGCGCAGATGTTGGTTCATCCAACAATAGTACTTTGGGATCGTTGGCAAGCGCCCTGGCAAATGAAATTCGCTGTTGCTGACCCACAGAGAGATTCGCGACAGATCGTGTCGGTTCAATCGATTCCAGATCAACAATTTTTAGCAGTTCCAGAACATCGCCGCGATCTTTATTTGCTATATTTAATCTCGGGCCAAAAAGTATGTTATCTTCCACTGTACCCTCGAAAAGCGCCGGAATCTGAAAAACCATGCCAATATCTCTTCTAAATTCTCGAGGTGAAAAATCAGCAATATTTTCATCATCAATAAATATCGCACCCACATCCGGCGTCTCAAGTTTGTTTAATAAACGCAATAAAGTGGTTTTCCCGCTTCCGGATGGCCCTAAAATGACATGTATTTTTTCTCCACAGGAATTAACAGAGATATTTTGTAATATCGTGAGTTTTCGGGATTCTCCGTTTTCCGATTTTATCCACTTCCATTTGGATACATTATCAAATTTAAAATTCATAAATAACCTGCTAAATATGAATAAGTCAAAATAATTCACTTTTTATGAGTTGTAACAATATAACAAATGAATATATTTTTGTCAATAATATTTTTGGTATAATTATTTATAAAACATTTACATCGAGCAATTCTGGCACTGAATCGCCCGATGCATCAAAATAATAGTCAATGATAGGAGGGGCAATGTAGAAATATATATTCCAGCAGCATGATTTGGGTGAGTTTGGTTGACAATCAACCAGGACAAATAAAAATTTTCATTGGGAAACTTTTGAAGATTTTATTATGCCGATGTTTCGATATCGCTTAGTTCGTTTTTATTTTTGAAAGAGTTCCGGCAGCATTCATTCGCAATGATGGCAACCCTTCGCATTCTGATTTTAGAATATAATCTGCACTACCAGTGCTTTTGTAAAAATAACAATCCGCCGTATAATATTGCCCGGTCAATTCTTCCTGACTTATATTCAATTCTGTCAACTCTATTATGTTTACATAATTTTGACTCACAGGATATGATTCATGTATTGCATGATATATCTTTAGAAAAGTACGAATTGTATCCAGTGTTGATTCTGCCTCAACTTGTTTTGCACGTGTAAGATTTGCCTGATAAACTGGCAGCGCCACAGCAGTCATGATCCCTATAATCAGAAAAATAATGAGTAATTCTAAAATTGTGAAGCCTTCCCATTTTAAGTTATGTCGTGTCATGTTTATTCTCCGCATTATTCAATTCATCAACCTAAATATTTCTTTCAAATAATATATCGGAAAAATATGTAATTAATTTAACATTATTTGAAGGATATTTAAATTTTGAAAGATAGGGTTCAATCAATAGGATGGTTCTCTGTAGAAGAAGATTATAACCAAATAGAAAAAGAGATGAGAAAAATATGTTAATTCTCATCTCTTTTTTAGGTTGATACATTTAAAATATCAAGGGAATACAGACGTCGCGGTCTCTAAAAATGCAAAACGACGTTTAAAACAACAATTAATTATTGCTTAATGACTTCCAGTTTAACATCGATCACGCCCGCGCTAACATCACCGATTAATTTGAATGCTCTTAAAGATAAATCCACAATTCGGTTTTTGGAAAATGGCCCACGGTCATTCACTCGTACTTGAACAGATTTTCCGTTTACCACACTGGTTACATTGCACATTGTACCAAACGGAAGCGTGCGGTGAGCGCACGTCAATTTATTCCGGTCATACAGTTCTCCGCTTGCTGTTTTTCGACCATGGAATTTGTCCGCATAATAAGAGGCTTTTCCGGTCTGAACCTGCGATGATATTTGCTGCTCCGGTTGCTGCTGTGGAGGAACTGGCGTATCTGTTAACGTGGTCGTGTCTATTTTAGTTTCTGAGGCGCGCGGTTGTTCTGATGAGTTGTTTACGGAGCTAAACTCGTTAATGTTCTTCTCTGATTCTTTTAAAAATTCTGCCTTTAATGTGTAATAATCTTTATAGTCCTTTAGTAATTCTAATTCATTTTGTGTAAACGGCCCGATAGGAACATTCGATTTTTTCGGAGCATTCACTGCTGCCTTTTTTGTTGTAAATCTTGAACAATTAATGCCTGGCAAGAGAATAATAATCAAAAAAAGAAGTGTGAATATTTGAGTAAATTTATTCCTCATGACTCGGCTTCCTGTTTTTAGTGTTTAAAAAAATGATTAATCCCCCATATACTGCCTTTTAATATTCATCGGTAATTTAGGAATATTTTTTAATTTGATCAAAAGTAACATATAATTAATAAATGAGAATTTCAACAAAAAAATGAATCTCAAAAAAAAAATACAAATTTGATATTTTCGTAAAAAATATTTCTGTGATAGCAATTAATTATTGACAATATAAATTGTTTTAATTATATTTTTGGTAAATTAGTTGATCTGAATTACTCATGATTTTTCATAAAGCTGGGCATAAACTATAGATTTTTGATGAGAAAAATTTAAATTCACGATTTATTAAATTAAAATTAGTACATTTTTAAAAAAGGAGCGATTTTATGAAGAAAAAACCTTATTTAATTGCCTTGGTTATGTTCGCTATTTTTACAGCAGCAGGAATCGTCAATTCAGCTTCGAAAATAACAGATGCTTCGGGAAAAGCAGAAGATGTCCGCATATCGGCTGATCCTGTTTCGTTAGAGAACGGAATTGTGTACTCGGCAACCGCGGCTTCGGAGGGTGAAATTCAGATAACGCCATTGAATTACGTTGAAATGAATCTATCGCCTGTCATTGTGGAATTTGAAAATCAAAGCAAAGAGTTAAAAATCTATGAAGGCAAAGAGACTTTTAACAAATTTAATGACATCGGAGATGCGGCAGATGTTGCCAGTGGTTCTATTTCATATTCAGGAATATTCATGACAGCCGGCAATGATTGGTACTGGGCATATAATCACAGCTACGATGGAATCGTCAATTTACTGAATTCGCGAAGAGACGCAGGTTTTAGAATCGAAAGTCTTGATGTGTATCCTGAAGCGGACAATGCCTCCAGTATGTACGCGGCAACCTGGGCTAAAGACGGTAAAGGCTGGGCATGGGCATTGGAGTACAACTATGCTGATTTCCTGACACTACTGGAAACTTATAAAAATGAAGGACGCCGAATTACTGATATAGAGTTTGACAAAAGAAACCGTAACTGGGGCGGAGTTTGGATTACAGATACAAAAGTCTGGCGATGGGCTATTAATTACTCCTATAATGATTTCCTCCAATTACTGGAAGATCAGAAAAATGAAGGGAACCGGCCGATCGATTTAAATATTTATCCAAACTCCAGCGGTTCTGCTTTTCTGTACGCAGGAGTATGGTGCGGTAATCCGGAACAATACGGTTGGGCCTATGCTTTCAATTATTCCTGGAGCGACTTCAGTAATTTGCTTGACCAATATCATGCAGATGGCTACAGGCTGATCGATTATGAAAAATATATGGCTTCTTCCGGAATGCTTTATGGCGGTCTATGGGTGAAAGATGGCGTCGGCGGAGGTTATTCGATCAATTATTCAGACCAGGCTGAATTTTCCGGTCGGATTCAAAGCAGAAAAGACGATGACAATATGCGCCCCATAAAATTCGAAATGTACACAGACCTGGCAACATCTGTAGCGAAAAATGAACCTCAAGAAGTTGAGACTTTCGAATTATCTCAAAACTATCCAAATCCGTTTAACCCGCAAACTAATATAAGCTATTCAATCCCATCAAATGGAACTGTTCGATTAAAAATATATAATTTGCAAGGCCAGGAAGTGGCGACACTTGTAAATAAGCAACAACAAGCAGGTCACTATTCCATTCCATTTTTAGCGTCGGATATTGTGAGCGGGATATATGTTTATCGGCTTGAATTTAATGGTGAATCATCTTTTGTAAAGACAAGAAAGATGAGTTTTCTGAAATAAATATTTATCTTAAAGGTTCATGTAAAAGGGCGTTCATCACTGAGTGGCGCCCTTTTTTTTATGTGATTTTACCAGGAGAACAATATTAAAAGAGGCTCGTAATATAACATGAAAATTAAATTATCATTTTCAAATAACGATGCAAACCATTTTCACAGAATGTTGTCTAATTGGTTGAAATGAAGGAAATAATATGGACCGGAACGAAGAGTTATTAATTAAGCGTGCGCAGCGTGGTAATCTGGAAGCATTTGAAAAACTGGTACATCAATATGATGCACGTATTATGAAAATAGCGTATGATATGCTCAATAATATCGAAGATGCACGGGATGTTTATCAGGATATTTTTGTTAAAGTTTATCGATCAATTGATAAATTTCGTTTTCAAAGCGAATTTTACACCTGGTTATTTCGTATTGCAATAAATACGTGCATTAATTTTCGGAAACAGCGAACAAAGAATGATAGCGTCTCATTAGATCAAATTGAAAATTATCACGGAACACAGTGGGAAATGATGGGGAACTCAGAGGAATTAAACCCTGAAAAACACCTTTTAAATGAGGAACTGAATGAAAAGATTAATCAGGGAATTGAAAGACTCTCGAATCAACAGCGGGCAGTGTTTATATTACGACATTATCATGGATATAAGTTAAAACAGATTGCCGAAATCATGGAATGTTCTGAAGGGACTGTAAAAAATTATCTGTTTCGGGCTACCCGAAAAATGCAAGTCGTATTGGCAGGTTATCGACAGATATAGAGAAGGTGATTTTATGAAAACATGCAAAAAATATGAAGAATGGATATGGCTCAGTTTTTATAATGAGCTATCCCCGGACAAGGCAGATGAATTGAAAGAGCATCTTAATACATGCGCCGATTGTACCCTCGATTATCAGGAAGCGGAAAAAACGGTTCAATTGCTGAACCAGAAGGTAAAATTACAGCCATCGGATCTGGAAATGGAGGCAAATCGCTCTGAATTGCACGAGCGTTTAATGCTGGCAAAGCGAGCCCGTTTACGAAAAGACATGTTGATGAAATGGTGGCTTCGAATACAGGATTTATTTTCATTGAATTTCGCTCCTCGGTTTCGATTTGCGGCTGCACTAGCGATTCTGGTTATCGGGATTTTTATGGGTAAATATATCTTGAATACGGATATCGCGTCGAACGTCGATAGTGACGTACTGACAAATAAGAATGTCACAGGTGTGGACTATGTAAAATACAATCCGAAATCCGGCAAGGTTGCGGTTAACGTTAGAGTGATTAACGATGTATTGATTAAAGGAAATATTGATGATCCAAAAATGCAATCATTGCTGGCGCAAACGCTAATGACATCAGAGATGCCGAATGTCCGCCTGAGATCGGTGGATGCACTCTCCAAAGCAGATCGGTTAATTCAGCCCACACAAACGGCATTGATTAGCGCACTGGAGTTGGACGATAATCCGGGAATACGTTTAAAAGCCGCAAAAATATTGAATTCTCTCCCGGTGAATGAACAGGTCAGAGATTTATTAATCAATACAATGATAAAAGTATTGCAAAGTGAACCCAATTCTGCTGTCCGAAACGCCGCCGTGGATGGTTTAAGTAAACTGGGCGAAGACGGATTGCGCGCGTTACTTTACGAAGCTGCTCAACTCGATTCAAATGAATATCTTCAATACAAGACAAAAAATTTAAGAAAAACTAAATTAGAAAGACCCAATTAATTTGGAGGACATTATGAAAAAGTTGATTGTCATTGCATTACTCGTACCGCTTGTGCTGTTTGCACAAGAACTGAAAAAAGAAGGCCGCTACTATGTCGCTGAGATCGATAAAGATTTTGAAGTCAGTAAAGGCGGGGCCCTGATAATGGAAGACGTTCAGGGCGATGTCATCGTTACTACCTGGAATAAAAATACGGTCAGTATTCATGAAATCCGTCGCATGGATGTTTACACCAAAACAGAGGCAGAGGCTGTATTAAAAGAATCTCAGGCGATTTATAAGCAGGACGGAAATACGATTCGCATTGGCGGCGCAGATAGTTATCGCTCCTATATGAACAGCCGTTTTGAAATTAAGCTGCCTGTGGAATTTAATGTGGATATCGGAACACGGGGCGGTGATATTTCGATAACATCTCTTAAAGGGACGGCAAATATTAAAACGTCTGGCGGAGATATCGATTTAATCAAAGTCGATGGTGTTGTTCAGGCCAAGACTTCCGGCGGAGATGTGAAAATTTACGAAAACACAAAACAGGTGCAGGTAAAAACTTCTGGTGGTGATGTGGAAATTATTGATGTTTACGGAGAAGTTCAGGCGAAAACATCGGGCGGCGATATTATCATTAAAAACAACAAAGCTCGTGTCGACGCGAAAACATCCGGCGGTGATATAATTTTGGAAAATGTGGGCGCTGAGGTGGATGTCGCGACCTCTGGCGGTGATATTGCAGTGAACGGAAGCGCCGGCAATATTGACGTTGCTACGTCCGGAGGAGATGTGGAACTTAAAAATATTAAAGGCAAGGCACAAGCACGCACCTCAGGTGGTGATATCCGGGCATCTACTGTTCTGAATGGAGTTAACGTCAGCACGTCCGGTGGCGATATCGAATTGAAAGATATTCAGGGATTTATTGAAGGCTCCACATCCGGTGGCAACATTGAAGCTGAAATGACGCTGAAAGATTTTTCCAAAGATCATCATGTTGAATTGAAATCTTCCGGCGGAAATATTACGTTGCATATTCCCGAAAAATTGCCGGCGACAATTAAGGCAGAAATAAAATTAACTGGTTTTGCATCGCGTACAAAAGAATATAATATTTATTCCGATTTTCCGTTAAATGATGGGCAGACCGGGGATGAAGAAAATCGCGGCGAAATACTGATCAGCAAAGATGGCAAGATAAACGGCGGCGGTGATTTGATCTACTTGCGCACAACAAACGGTAATATCATTATAAAGAAATTACGTTAGTTGAATTGAGTTCATTTATCACCGGAATATCTAAGATGAATTATTACAATTTCAGATGAAAATTTAAAAAGTCCACTCGCAGCGGGTGGACTTTTTATATTGCTATTAAAATATCAGGTGTGTCGGAGCGAAAGTCTCAATTTCCTGAAAGACCATATTATCAACTGTCAGCGCCAATTTCAACAATGGTGCGCCCCCGGATTTTTCCTTTTAATATCGCAGCCACGGAAGAATCCAGTTCTTCAAGATGGATCGTTGTCACGATATCATTCAGATGATCAATTTTCCAGTCGCCGGCTAATTTTTGCCAGGTCTTGTGCCTTATATTGTATGGACACAATGCAGAGTCAACACCCAACAAACGGACGCCGCGCAGGATAAACGGAAATACAGTGAGCTCAAGTTTGGGACCTGCCACGACGCCACACGCGGCGATACTGCCATGCTGCTGAATTGATTTAACCACAGTTGTTAATGTATTTCCTCCCACCGTGTCCACAGCGCCGGCGTAACGGGATTTCAGCAATGGCCGCCCGGATTGATCGTTAATTTCATCCCGGTCAATGACTGTTGATGCGCCTAATTTTTTCAGAAAATCATGTTCAGATGATTTACCCGTGCTGGCAATGACCGTATAACCCAGCTTTCCCAAAATTGCCACAGCAATACAACCCACTCCACCAGTGGCGCCGGTGACGAGCACAGAACCGGAGTCCGGCAATGTATCGTTGTGTATCAGGGAATGCACAGATAGCGCTGCGGTAAAACCGGCTGTACCGAAAATCATGCTCTCCCGTTTTGTCAAGCCTTTGGGAATAGGCACAACCCAATCTGCGGGCACGCGAATATATTCTCCATATCCGCCATCTGTTTCCACGCCGAGATCATATCCGGTCACAAGAACAGCATCTCCGGGTTTGAATTCCGGGACCTGGCTTTCCACAACTTCTCCGCTGGCATCAATTCCCGGGACATGGGGATAATTTTTTGTCACCCCGGGTGCGCCGGTAGCAGAGAGCGCGTCTTTATAATTCAGAGACGAGTACGCCACTTTAATGAGAACATCCCCTGCCGGAAGATCACTTTTTGAGCGGGTTGTCACTGACGTCTGTATCGAACCATTCGGATTACGAACTGCTAAATAGGCTTTGTAAGAATTCATCGGATTATCCTATAATTCATTCGCTATCGAAATTATTTTTGTATGGTTTCAATTCAATATACAACAAGAGTGTGCCGGAAAACAAGTTGAATTTTGGGTGGATGAGTGAATTTATTTTGAGCGAAGGATCAATCTATCAATATATGTCTGTTAATGGGCCGAATCCAACGACACATAAAAAGTATCTATTGAGTTTGGAGTCATCTCCTTCTTTTCCGGTAAATTTATACACCGCTTCATCTCCAGAGACAATTGTCTGCCGCATGTTTAAGCCAAATGGATAATAATTATAACAAGCTTTTACATCTCCGTCTTCATCGACAATAGCACGGGTGGAGCCTAATGTACAAATCTGCAGCAGAAGTGGTTGAAAATAATCACAATTTTTGAACCATATTACTTTCACTTTACGATACAATAAAAGTCAAACATTATTTACCTAAAAACAACAACATCCACAATCCTGTCAGATTAATATATTCTTATGACGTTGATTCTTAGAGTCTTATGCGCACAATTAAAAGCAGATGAAATCGTATTCCCTTATATTGTAACAAATGAGAGAGCAAGTTTGAGATCATAAGATTATTGATGTATCTTATGTATCTTATAGATTGCTCAAACCGATTTTTGACAGTAACCACGTTACATTTTGTTACTTTTATAAATATAATGGTGCATCATGTTTCAGAATCATGCATATACATTTAATTATTCACATTTATTAAATATAGTATTTAAGAGTCTCGAAGAATTAAGTTTTGGTTCGTTTATTTCATTTTTTGTTGGGATAATTGATCGTATCTTGATTACAAAATATCGTCCTGTTGGAAATTCCAATTCCGGCGACGATGACACAGGCGCCAACAGATAACCGTATTTATTTTCAATCAAATAATCGAGAAAAATATCATTATAACAACATCGACCTGTCTTAACCAAACGGTCTCATTATTTTTCAACAAAAAACTTGTACAGTTCACTCCCTGCTAACAAATAGGCACCCACACCATACGAAGTTGTGTTTTTAGCTTGCACTTCATCCGGTGCACTTCCGGGAAGCTGCACCCATCCAATGCGCCCATCTGGCTGGATACAATCTGATAGCCCTTTCCATGCATTTTTAATTACAGGAAGATATATCTCTTGACTTAAAAGATGATGATTGAGACCCCAGGAGAGGGCATAGCAGAAAAAGCCTGAACTGCTTGTTTCCGGGTACGGATAGCTTTCTATATCAAGAAGACTCGGATGCCAGAGTCCTCCTTCCGGTTGTAAATCAGCAATTCTTGCTGCCATTTCCCGAAATAATTTTTCATATCGCTCTCTGGTTGGATAGTCTTCAGGCATATCTTCAAGAATACGAGCCAAGCCAGCAATAACCCAGCCATTGCCACGGCTCCAGAACAATTTTTCCCCATTGGCTTCTCTCAAATCAAAATATCTGTCATCTCTATAAAAAAGATGTTCTTTTTTATCATATAGATAGTCAGAGGTTGCCCACCATTCTTTATCCATATAATCAATATAATCACTGTTGTCAGTAAGTGATGATAATTTACACCAAACAGGGGGAGACATGAATAAAGCATCACACCAGGTCCAACGGCTTTTGCCTTCCTCGACTTTTAATCCCTGTTTCACCGGATGTTTCATAATCCAGTCAAATTGCATCTGCACATTTGCCATCATTTCAATTTCTTTATGCCTCTTGTACAGGTCAAGATAAATTTGACCCACACAGTGATCATCTGCATGATAAATTCGAGGTCCAAGTTTCCATTCGTTCGCCTGGCAAATATTCATTAATGCGTTGTAATAAACTGGATCCTCTGATATTTTCGACAAAGCATATAGTCCTGCAAACAAAGCGCCTTGTTCCCATCCTTTGGAAGATTGATCTTCCATTTTTATTTCCAATATATCTGATGCTCCTATATCATTCTGTAAAAGTGAATCCTTTACCATTGGGGGGAGTTCACAAAAAGACACATCTTGCGAATTCAAACTCCCAAATTCAGACCAGGATTCAGGACATCCCGGGTACTGAGTTGAAAAGGGTCTGTTGTGACGAAGCATCAACGTTCCGTCCCAATGCATTCTAAATCGTTCAGACTCTTCATTACCTGCCTTGCGAAAAATAATATCAAACCGCACAGGATTTCTCAGCTGCCAATTCGCAACATTCTCTATGTCT
Source organism: uncultured Cytophagia bacterium (assembly GCA_964498785.1). Classification (GTDB taxonomy): domain Bacteria; phylum Zhuqueibacterota; class Zhuqueibacteria; order Thermofontimicrobiales; family Thiofontviventaceae; genus Mariaggregatimicrobium. The sequence continues at coordinate 54,855 of CAZCJL010000006.1, forward strand.
TTTAGTATTTTCGGCGGATCAAATATAGAGTGAGATTTTACATCTATTTGGTCTTTACTTAAATCTAATGCATAAAGTGGAAATGTAACCAGTAATGCTTTAATCGTTAATAAAATAACCTTGATTAAATTTGCAGAATTCTTTTGCATAATTGATTCTCCAACTTTTAGTTTATCTGGATCAGGTTGGATATTCTTAATCCGGAAGAAACACCCGTGACAGGAGACCACTTATTCTGATTCCCTTGCCAGTCAATGAACAACCCGTCAATTAAAACATTTATATTTTTATTTACTTTGAACACATCCGGTTTTTTCGGAACATTTTGATCTTTAAATTCCGGAGTGTAGGCATCCAGGTTACCACGAAAATAGGAATGAGTGCTTTTAGGAACATCCATGCGCAAAGAGATATCCCGCAGGAAAACATGATTCAATGGAGCCTCTGCCAAACCAGCGAAACCGATAGGAACAATCACATTGGCGTTGATATGCTCAATATTTATGTTTTTGACTGGCGTATATCCCCTGCGTTTGGTGATAAAAAGTTGTACGGGAGTTCCACCGGTTTCATGAGGCCAGTGAATCATGAACATGCGAATATTACGCCAGGTCACATTTTCTACAGGGCCTCCATCTCTCGCATATAATACCAGACCTCTATCTGAATCAAAAACGTCACAGTTTTCAAAAAGGATATCCCGCATCAGAGCCTTTGTTTCTGTGCCAATTTTAAGCGCTGAGGCATCCGAGGCTACTATTGAGTTTCTTATGGTGACCCGTTCCGTCGGTTTATGGGGGTTGCGTGTTTTAACAGCAACTGCATCATCTTTTGCCTGAATGAAGACGCCGTCTATCATAATATCACTCGCTGAATCCGGATCAATCCCATCTTTGCCGCTAAGAATTCGGATATTATGACATCTTATATGATCAGAACTAAACAGATGTACAGCCCAGGAATTGCAGTTTCGAAAACAAACATCTTTAAATTCTATATGATGAGAATCTTTAACATCAACGATATGGATGTTTTTCGTATCACCAGGATAGCCATCATAATTTGCATCAATGGTGCCCGGGCCGTGTATGTTGACATAAGCCTCATTATTAATGTATAAAAAACGTGAATGTATAGCTGAACGTTCATCAACAGCTTTTAACAAAGCACCGGGAGCGAGATATATTTCTGTTTCTGATTTTACTTTTAGTGTTCCCGCCCTGTAAATACCTGCTGGAAAATATAAAACGCCCCCTTTATCCAACAGTATCTGTATGGCTTTCGTTTGATTCTTATCAGGATCTGAAATTACGCCTGATTTTGTAACCACAGTTACATCAGGATTTTCAATATCGACCTTTTCATTATTCATTTTATCCAAATCATCGATCCAAAAAGCCACAGTAAACGTTCCTGAATTCGGGTCTCCAGGGATCGGGGAGAGAATATCAGGGAACTGTAAATAATAATGTCCGGGGCCTGGCAAAGTAAAATACAGCGTATTCTTTTCCCGAGTATAAGGAAAATCGCACAACAACCCTCTTAAATGTGCAATTTCAAAATTTCGCTCCATATCCAAAGCAACCTCAACCGGACCGTTCGCTGCAAAACGGCAATAATGGATATCATAATAAAAAGTTGGAAAGTTTCTGAAATATTCAAAGGTTATTGGCACACCATTAACCTCGGCCTGTACCATGCCGCTACTCCTGTGATCCGGTGGGATTGGATAAATCTGTAAATTTGTTTTTGCAGCCATAGCAGCACCGGCAGCTATTATCATGATTAATAAAATCATTTTGTGCACGCATGTTTTAATTTCTTTTTTATTCATATCGGGAATTCCTTTATATAATAAACGTAAAATAGAATTATGCTTAAATAATATAGTTTCTACGTGATTTGTTAAATTATAAACACAAAAAAATAATTACTACTACTCTTTGGAAGATAGGTTTATCCAAACTGCCATTTCGCCAACACCACGATTAGACCAGGCGTAATAAGGCACAGCGGTTATTTCTTTTGTTTTACCATTGCTTTGTTTTAAATTTGTAGTAATAACAACAACGCCTTTTAGGAATTTTTCACGGAAATGGCTTGTTAATCTACAGTGATCTGTTATGCATATATTACCAACCGGACCGTTATCAATTTCTTCTATACAATATAAAATTGGTCCGCGTTCAAGGGCAATCTTATTTAAATTCTCATCTATTTTTTTATGTGATTTAACACGTCGCACAGGCATAGGAAAATCAAGTTCTATCAAATCATTTTTTCTCCATTTACGCTTCATTACAGCATATCCATTTTTTATTTCAGGAGTAATAAGACGTTTGTTTAATTTGATAGAATACCTTTTTGTTTTATCGATATATTCATACAAGTCACCTGGTACGGTCTTATTCTGAGCCCATCCGGGTATTCTCACATTTATGGCAAATTTCGTTTCCTTTTGGGGTGTTACCCTTATTTTTACATGTCCATCCCATGGATAGTTGGTTTGTTGATGTATATTCAATTCCGTATGTTTAAGTGTTACATTCCCAGAACTCTCCATGAACAAATTAATGTATAATTCATCATTCCGCTTTGCATAAATATATTGAGGGATAGATGGTATAAAACGCGCAATATTACTCGGGCAACAGGCACAATTAAACCACTCTTTTCTTGTTGCACTGCCTTTATTAAATAGATATTTACCGTTGGATTTTAAAGGATTATTATAAAAGAATGAATCTCCTTTCAAAGAAACACCTGATAACAGACCATTATAAAGAGTTCTTTCAAGAACGTCAATATATTTACTTTTACCCTGTAATAGAAATAATCGATGATTAAACATGACTTGTCCAATAGCAGAACATGTTTCACTATATGCTCCTAAATTTGGAAGCTCATACTCGTCTCCAAATGTTTCCGGCTTTTGAGAAGAACCCACACCACCTGTAATATACATTTTCGTTGACACCACATCATTCCAAATTTTATCTAGTGTTTGAAGATATTCCTGATGGCCGGAAAAAGCCGCCAGGTCTGCCATGGCAGAATACATATAAAGTGCACGAACCGCATGGCCAACTGCTTTTTCTTGCTTTACTACTGGTTTATGATTTTGATTATATTGATAAATATGGAGCGAATCATTTGTAATCCTGTGAGAATTTCTACCACGCATATTTAAGAAAAATTGAGCCAGATTCATATATTTTTCATCACCGGTAATACAATACAATTTTACCAATCCTATCTCTATTTCCTGGTGTCCGGGTGCATCTTCTCTTTTGCCCGGGCCGAATGTTTTACAAATTAAATCAGCATTCTTCTTTGCTACATCTAATAAAATATCTTTGCCGGTAGCCCGGTATGAAGCCACAGCAGCTTCATATAAATGCCCTGCATTGTATAATTCATGACTTTTGGAATTCAGTGACCAACGCTCTGGCCCTATAAAGTTTTTATTTTCCCCCGGGTTTATGGTCCGTGCAGTAAAGAGATATCCATCATTTTCCTGAGCTTCGGCAATCAATATAATCAAACTGTCCAAAACGGTGTCCATTTTTCGGTCATAATGTTGGTCAATGGAATAAAATGCTCCCTCCATGATTTTGTAAACATCTGAATCATCATATCGGTTTCCCTGATGGTCTCCATCTATGAGATGCGCCGCCTTTGTAAAATTATCAATTCGGCCTGTCTCGTTGCATTTTTTAAAGCAGTGAGGTATCGTTACATTACGATTGGTTGTTATGCGGGGTGTCCAAAATTCATCATGAACTTTTATCTTTTTAAAAGAAACGGGTTGAATAGGATACTCGCAGTTTTTTTTAAATCCGCTACAACCATGGATTATAAACATCAGGACGAAGAGATACTTTAATTTCATTGACAATCTCTATATTTTTTAATTTATGTAATTATTATAAATAACATTTATTCTTTATCAGTATAACGTCATCATTCAAACGCGGGGGTTACCGCGTCGATATGCAACGCTTTGTTCGACATTCAATCATCTGTTGAGTATGCCTTCATGGGCGTCAAAGTAACCGGTCCCAGAAGCCCTGACGGAATCAGCGGCCATTCAGATGCATCGAATTCTTCATATAATTGATTCACGAAATTGATGTCATGAAAAATTTTCCAATTCACTTTGCGAACATCGAGATCGCGGATACGATTAGCACTTAGACTCGTTACTTCAATCTCTAGCAGGTTGGAGCCGGGCTTAAGGAACTTGCCAACAGGTGCGCTGTAAGGAATGCAGTAGAGGCTGGCTGCTTCTTTACCATTGATGAATACACGTGCACTTTCGCGGACATCACCAAGTTCAATATCCCATTGCTCAATACCTTTGAAAATATCAATCTCAATAGAATAACGGGCTGTTCCGGCAAAACGCTTCGTCTCTTCACCCCCGATTTCAGTCCAGGATTTCAGTTCCGTTGTCGTGATATCAGGGGGCAGTTTCGGAGCGCCGTCAGTGAACTTGATCTTCCATGTGCCTTCTACAACGAGTGGCTCTCCATACTTGGTGAGTACCGGCCACTGCTCGCCGGCAATATTCCGTTTGTCAAAAGTGCGAACAATACGAGTTTCTCCCGGCTTTAGCTGAAGATAAATCTCATCCGCGCGTTGAGTCGCAACGCCGGTTGCAGCAGAACGCGGATCCATAATAACGGCACAGCGAAACGGAACACCCAGCTTGACCCAACCATCCACAGCCTCGGCACTCATATTAGCAACAAAATAATGATACCCGGCGCCATGCCGGCGTCGAATGAAGTCCAGACCCAGATCAACCATTGGTTCGCGCAATACGGCTGTGTTTGCCAGAGCCTCTTTCAATACCGTACTCTTTACCACCTGCTTCTCCCGCCCCTTGAGCAGGCGGCTAAATTCGGCACGGCGCTCTTTGAGCTTATTCAATCCAGGCACATCAGCGGGCAGGCTATCCAAAAACAATACCGGTTGACCGCTGGCTGAGATTTCGCAGAGTTTTTTCAGGGTCGCCAACGGCATAAGCCCGACCTTTGGCACAACAATGGCCTTGTAGGGTTTGGCAAGACCAGCGAGCAGTTGGCGATCAGAGATAAGGTCGTAGCCAAAACCTTCTGATTTCAGCTGCGTTGCCGCTTTTCCGCAGGGGGAACCGGTCAGCCATTCGGGATGATGAACAGTCAACTTCTGCTGCATGCCTTTTGTGCTATGCCAGATGTCGAATACCGGCCAGTAAAGAGCCACATCATTATCAGGTTTGCCCGATTGCAGGATGGACTGGCAGCGTGTGATGTACGCATTGAGAAGCGGGGCATCGCGCCAGATGGCATTGCGCGGGTTGTATTGCAGTGATGCGTAGAAAAGCCAGCCCGGCCATGGCGCATCTTTCGGACTGTAACAGGTGCCGTGGAAGAAAATGTGGTTGATGCCGTTCAGGAAGAGCTGATCGACTTCCGGCTTGACCTGAGATAGCGCCGCACGGAAATGGTTCCGGACCCACGTGCATGTTTCCGAGGCGACAAGCGGTTTGCCCGTCACATGGGCCGCTGAAGATGCCATGCAGTTTATGAGGGGCTGCGGGCGGTCTTTACGGATATTGTCCTCTGCCCTGCGGAGGCCCGGAATCTTGAATGGTGTCGCACCAAATGTTTCCGTTTCCGGGATACCACTGGCGGCGTACAGATCGAGCAGATTAGACGGTGAGCCATGGGCCTGGTTCCTTGTAATGCAATCCCTGGATTCCGACCATTTCACCCATACTCTCATGTACTCCAGATGAAGATCCGACAGCGTCTCGCGATAGTCAGCCTTGATTCGCGCAACGGTATCGGGATCACCTTTGCCAAAGAGTTCGGGCAGATGCTTTAACAGATCATACCCACGGCGTTTCTTGAATTCCTCAGGAAATTCTTTGCACCAGTTGCCCTTGAACTCAAACGAATCATGATACATGGCGCGGGGCATCTCAACGCCGTCTTTGCCGAAAGGACCGTCAAAGTGTTTCAGGTAGTATGCCATGGCCTTTGCGAAATAGGGATTGATCGCCCGGCCTTCATTTCCGGGCGCCGCACGCTTTACATTTCGACCCGAGAATTCCTGCGATAACTTTCCGTTCTGATAGACGACTATTGCATCACAATACTCATCAGTAATCATCGGGCCGCCGAACGGCCATCCGGTGCCAGTGGTCATATCCACCCACATCCCTAAACGCTTTGCTTCTTTTGAGGCATAGCTCACCATCTCCACAAACTCAGGAGACAGATGCTGGAGATATTTCTCCTCGTAGCCTTTTACTCCATAGATCGGAACAATAGTGGCTCCTCCCATACCTGCCTTGCGCATCGTCTCCATGTTCCAGGTTATGTTCTCCTTGTCGACAGCACTACCCATCCACCACCAATAGGTTCCTGGTCGGTTCTCGACTTTAGGTTTCGGCCAGTCCAAATCATCTGCGACACTCACCTGTCCGCATGCGTATATGAGCGTGAGTAAGAATAAACTCATAACTTTTTTTGATTTAGTCATTCTCTCTCCTTCTTTCTTTATGTTGAACGACTCAAATCAGGCACGACTATTTGCCGTCGCCTGCATCCGGCTTGTTCGGCATCTCTCTTCTGCTTTGTTGTCTACGATTAGTGTTTCATGTTTCCATTGTATCGGCATCACTTCACTCGTTCCCTCCAATCAGCCCACTTCTTTCGCATGAGCTTCAGTTGCTCTGAGAATTCATGGTGCGTCGCCAGGTTCTTTGCTTCCAGTGGATCTTTAACCAGGTTGTACAACTCCTCGACAAGCGGTTCTCTTCCCACATACCGAATGTACTTCCATTTTTCCGTACGTACTACTTCCGAGGCGGGGATAATTTCCGGCCTGTATTGGTGATCATAGAAAAACTCTGTCCGCCAGGCTGCGGGTCTTTCTCCAAAAATAATGGGCGAGAGGCTTTCGCCCTGCATGCGATATGGCTTGTGGATGCCTGCCCAGTGGAGAAAGGTTGGCGCCATATCGATGGTAAGCGCCATCTCCGTCCGACGGGTCCCTCTCTGTTTTATCGGCAGGCGCGGATCGAATACCACCAGCGGGATGTGGATGACGGGTTCATGCGGCAGCCATTTGCCGGCGAGCCCGCGATCACCGAGGTAAACACCATGGTCGCTGCTGAACACCAGAATGGTGTTATCGCTCAGGCCCAATTGTTCAAGTCTCTCGATGACACGCCCGACAACAACATCCACACCTGAGACCAAACGATAATACCCTTTGACGGAGCTCTGGTATTGTGCGGGGTCCTTCAGGCGCCACTCCCAGCGTTTGCGGTTTAAGTTCTTCGGGTCGCGGATGAATGTCGGCTGTGACTGGAAGAATTCCGGTTCGTCAAGCGCAGGGGGCGGCATGACTACGTCCTGATAAAGATGGCCGGTGAGCTTCTCGTCGTAGAGATAGAAAGGCGGTTTGCTACCGTCCTGCACATGAGGCGCTTTGAATCCGACGGTGAGCATGAAGGGTTTGGCTCTGTTCTTTGAGAATTGTTCAAGAGCCTCCAGCGCTTGGTCGCCAATACGGGCCGTCAGGTGTTTCTTCCCTTCTGACTTGTACTTACCTTGACCAGGGAATGCGCGGTTGTAATCGAAAAAGTCCTTTGGGGGTCTGCCCGCATGATATTTACCGACGTAGCCAACCTGGTATCCGTTGGATCTGAGGATGCCATGATAGGTCATTGTTAGTTGATCGCTCGCGGTGACTCTCCCGCCATGCCTCAGACCTGAACGGGCTGCGTACTGTCCGGTCATGATGTTGGCACGGCTGGTCACGCAAATTGCGGTGTTTACAAAGGCCTTGTCGAAGGACACGCCTCTCGCTGCAAGTGAATCAATGTGGGGGGTGTGGATGATATCGTTACCGTTGGCGCCGATGCAGTCATAACGAAGGTCATCGCAGAACATAAACACTATGTTGGGACGCTTGGCCGATTTCTCAGCTGCGAATAGCGGACCTCCAACGGCAGCAACAGGCATTGCCGCAGCCGCAGTCTTGATAAATTCACGTCTTGTAATGGTCTTCATATCTGCCTTTTTTTCTTGCTGAATGTCTCGCTCACCTGTTAAAGTGGGCGCTTTTTGCTCACTTTATCAGGTGAAGTGGAGTTGTTGGGCGGCTGGCCGGGAGAGCGAGACATTGAGCGGACGTCTTTTCAGTCCGCTCAACGACCAAGCTCACTGGCGGGGATGAAGCGCAGCGGAATCCGCGTCCAGTGCAGTGCCTTGTTCGGCAATTATTTTCATTCTTTCAAAGCAGTATTCTGGCAACATCTCATGATCCCCATCGAAAATCGTGAGGTACAACAAGTCTGTGCCCCGTCTGTAGCAGACTTGACGGTCTCCTAGTCTTCCCAAATCACTATCATGCTCGATCCCGCGTGTCAGTAGTTTAACAATGTCACCCTGAGTGACCAAATCATTACGATTGCCCAAATGTTGTGCAATACGGTTATAGAAAAGTATTGAGTGTGAGATTGGTACGCTCCCTGTATAGCCATCATTAATGCCGGCATAGATCTCAAGCCTACCCTTTGGATGTTCGGGCATATCCCAGAAAAGAGGCGACCGCAATTTCGCCTCATTTTCGTTCAGGACCATACCGTCGGATGTGCATTTCAGAATATCCTGTGCATACTTGGATTTTCGACTCAATGATTGATAATACCAAGCCGACAAATCACTGATCGGCACCCACGAAAGAAACGCCTTAACTCGGTGGCGAGTGCTCAGATAGGTGCCCAAGGTCGCATATCCGCCTCCCGATGCGCCTGCAACGAATACATTGGTCATATCAACATTTCCGCTGTCAACTGCGTATTGAATTGCATCGTCAATATCTGATATTGCCTTTTCACTAAGACAAGCATCTGCAGTCCAATTCGGACCCCGAAAATCGGGGTGGATATAGTTCCACCCTGCATCCTTTGAATTCGGGGCAAGGGGATCATTCTGTGAATAGTCGCCAGACCATGTATGGAGACTTACGATCAAAGGTTTTGGGGTGCCCGAGTCTGCTTTGAAAAAGTAGGCTGACTGCTCAGTATCATCAACACTGCTGTGTATCGTGACGAGCGAAAATCCTTCACCCCATTCATCATCGCTGGTGTTGTCCCATATGTTCATGTTGGAAATCAGTCGAGATTTTATCTGCGGATAATAATGCCCCGTTAGCCCGCCAACGATGAACGATGTCAGAATCAAGAATAGGAGAAAAATCGTATTATTTCGCTTCATCGAGCCTTCTTTAGTTTGTTGCCGAACGGCAGTTTCTGCGTGTTTTGCCTCAACCGATATTTGTCCTAAATAAAAGTAATAGAGAACTGTCTAAAAAAGGAAAAATCGCAACGAGGCAAAATCCGCATCTAACTTTTGTTAGCGCTTTCGCTATCCAACTTCATGGTTTTATTAATTACCCACAAATGTTGGGGGAATTGTCAGTAATTGATACTGAATTGTTTTAGCTAATCTGTAATTACCTTCGGAGTTCAAGTGCAGCAGGTCTGTTTCTTTGTCTCGAAAATACCCGGCGTGAGAATCTGCGAGCGGATATAAGCCGCTTATTGAATAAAGATCAATAATTGGAACTGCCCAGTTTAAGGCTGCTTCTTTGAGAGAATTTACATAGTCTTCAAGGTATAAACCTTGTCCATTGCAATAATTTTCTTCCGGCTGAACATTGGTGTCACTAAATTTCGCAAATCCACGATGTAGGGGAGTCAAAATTATAACTTGTTGCATTGGATAATTGTTCTTTAGGTAGGCCATCACCTTGTTGATTCGTCCGCAAAATGTAGAATCTTTATAAATTCGTGATCTGTATTTTCGGATTACATTTTGACCATCATAGTTGGTTTGCTTTTTCGTTTCGGTGAAAAAATCACCCAATGGGACACTATTATTGTAATCATTCGTGCCGGCAAAAATAAAAATGGCATCAATATCAGTGCCTCGTTCATTCTTTAGCTTAACGGCTTGATCATAGATATCATTCCACTGGTGTCCGCTAATGCCATAAACAAAAGATTCAATACCAAGTCGTGTATCCAGGTATTCCCAGTAAACAGTGGAGCCATCGCCTGGTTTTTGTGTCATGGAATCTCCAAGGAAAGCAACACGTTTTCCATTCCACTGTGAGGCAAGTTTGTTTTCTGAATCTTTTAATGTTTTATCAGGTAAAGATGTGTTATAGTTTCGTGCACAGCTGAACACGACGAGACAGAGGAGTAATATTAATCCGGTGATAAATTTATTCATCAAAGTCATATTAGTTCCTTTCACTTATTTCAGCGCTAACGGCTCGGATGCAGGCGCGGCTAATTGCCGTCGCCTGTATCCGGCTTGTTCGGTAATTGGTGTCCCTGATTCAGTCTGGCAGTTGAATCGGCACGGGCATCCCCCCCTTCAGCGGCCTTGATTCGCCCAATTCCTTTCGCAGGTCTTCCAGTTGCTGATGCAACTCTTCCTTCTTGCCAGCAAACTTCGGATCGTCCACCAGGTTATCGAGTTGATAAGGGTCTTTCTCCAGGTTGTACAGCACCCAGTCACCTGAGGAATGATACGCGTATGTCCACTTTTTGGTGCGAATGCCCCGCCAGTCGGTTCCCGGTCCACTCCTGCCACGGTGGACATTGAACAGAAATGCGGCATTTCGCTCCCTGGTGGATTTGCCCAAAAACGTGGATGAGTAATCCATTCCTTCCACCTGTGACGGGATGCTGATACCGCAAAGACCGAGCAGGGTCGGCATCACGTCCACCGATGAGACAATCCAGTCGCGAACCTGTCCTTTTTTGATCTTGCGTGGATAGCGAACGATGAACGGAATATGGATCGATTCTTCCCACGGACGCTGTTTCCGCCTGTGCGGCTGCCCCTGCGACCCAATCATATCCCCGTGGTCTGACGTGAAAACAACAATCGTGTCTTCCGAAATGCCGGCATCATCCAATGCATCACAGATACGCCCCATACATGAATCGAGGCTTGTAATCATCGCATAGTACTTTCGTAAATTATCGGTCTTGTCATTGGGGACGTTCGGCCTGTTCTTCAGTGTCCTGTCCTTGTACATCTCAACGTATTTCCCGGGAGCCTTGTAGGGATTGTGGGGAGGGCCAAATGACAGGAACAAGCAGAACGGAGTCTGTTTGTTCTTCTTGATAAATTCTACAGCAAGATCAGTCTGCACATCCGGTTCCCAGCCGGGAACACGTACGGGTTGTCTGGCGTCATTCAGCCAGTATTCAGGCTTTGAATGCGCGTGCGAACAATTGCGCACTGCCCAGAAATCCCAACCTCGGCGGCTCTTTGCGTCCACAGGATCCTCGCGGTACCCGGCCAGGTGCCACTTTCCAATGTAGCCCGTGCGATAGCCCTGGTTCTTCATCACTTCAGAGATGACGACTTCATTATCCGGCAATCGAATATCGTTTTGAATGACGCCCGTTGAGTGCGGGTAACGACCGGTCATGAGTTGAGCGCGGTATGGAGAACAGACGGGTGCGCATGAGATCGCGTTCGTAACCAAAAGTCCTTCGTCGGCGAATTTATCCAGATGGGGTGTGATAACCTGCCTGTTTCCCATACAGCCCATGGCCTGGGCACGCATCTGGTCCGCAAAAACAAATACGATGTTGGGTCGCCTGGCCGATTTCGCAGCTGCGAATAGCGGACCTCCCACGGCAGCAGCAGGCATTGCCGCAGCCGCAGTCTTGATAAAATCACGTCTTGTGATTGTCTTCATATCTGCCTTCCTTTCTACTGAACGATAAAGTCAACCATATTGTGACTCACTTGTTAGTCAATTTTTTTCCTGATCTGGAGGTGGCATGCAATGAATAGAACGGATCTTCGTGATCTTTTATCCACTTGTCCAGTTTTTGCGCCAAATCTTGCTTTATGGCTGCGTAATCAGGTTCTTTTGCCAGATTCTTTAGTTCGTGCGGGCCATTCTTCAAGGCGTACAGTTCGTCTCCCCATCGAATATGCCTGTTGAGCTTGAATTCCCTGGTACGAATCATTCGAATCGGATTTACCCAGCGCTGCTTGCTGTAGTATTGAGAGACAACAAAGTCTCGCGGCTTGTAGACTTTTGATTTACTGAATAGTGGCTTCAAAGATATGCCGTGTGAAGCCGCCCCGGGTAGCCCGCAAAAATCGCGAATGGTTGGTGCAATGTCAATATTGACCACATCGATGTCGTTGACCCGTTTTGGTCCGACCTCGGAAAATTTGTTCGGAACACGAATCATGAGTGGAATACGCACCATGTGTTCATACATGAAAGGGCCTTTGTATATCAGTTTGTGATGTGTGTCCATATCACCATGGTCGGACGCAACAATAATGATCGTATTGTCCCATTGCCCCTGCCGTTTCAATTCTTCAAGGATCACCCCGATATGGTTGTCGTAGAGCTTGGTTTTAGCGCGGTAGCAGTCCCGATACTTTTCCCATTCTTTGCGGGGATCACTATAAATTACCTTGCCCTGATCCTCTACCATAAATTGTTTCTGAATAGGAGGCTTGTGCTCGAGTGTCTCCTTCTCCCAGGATGATGGCAGTGGCACATCTTCGCGCTCTGATTTGTGCCCATCAAAGTCGTAGATATCATGAGGATTGTTGATAGACACAAACAAAGCAAAGGGTTTTTTCTTGTTAAGTTTGGTCTTGAGAAAATCGAGTGCCTCGGACTCCGACCTATGATCGTTTCTCGAAAAATGGTAATGGTCCCACCCGGCTGTCGCTTCCGGTTCGTGGCCCAGGTGCCACTTGCCAAAGTAGCCGGTTGTATACCCGGCGTCCTGGAGTTCCTTGCCCACAGTCGCCGATGATAGCGGATTACCACCGGCAGCGCCGATATTACCCATGACCTTGGTTGTGCTCGGATAAAATCCGGTCAGCATGGAGGATCGGCTCGGCGAGCATTGCGGGGTGGTACAAAAGGCCCGCTCAAATACCATGCTCTCCTTTGCCAGAGCATCCAGATGCGGTGTTTCGAAGAAAGAATCCATGAACCCCATTGCCTGCCAGTGTTGCTGGTCGGAGAACATGAACAGAATGTTTGGCCTTTTGTCTTTATTCAAGTCAATTTGACCGAACCCAGCCCTACCCATGATTGAGAGAATCGCGATGTATCCTGTTCTTGTGATGAACTCCCGTCTTTTCATGTTTCTCTTCCTGCTCGACTAATATATGCTATCACGCCGATAAAATTATGCTGAGTGATAAGTATCATAAAGCTGTTTCTATCGAATCCGGATCAATTACTAAAAAGTTTTCCCCTTTCGTCCAAAGTTGCCAAGGTATATATTACCTTTATCCTAACCTGGCGTAGCCAGAACCAAATGTCATTCCTGCGAATGCAGGAATCCCCTTGATGAGCGAATAAAATTAGCATCGATTCAGGAGATTCCCGGCATTCCGCTTCGCTCCAGCCGGAATGACACAGTGGATTAAATTTCTGCCAAGAAGTGACAGAAAATTACTTGTCAGTTACTAATTATGACTTGGGTTATCTTTTTTTACATTCAAACTTAAAAATAAGTTCAATTTAACAGCTCGCCATTTTCCCAAACTTCGAGCTCTTTCTTTTCATTCCCAACTTTGACATCAATTTTATAGTAAAAATGACCGGATTTTTTATCTCTTCTGATCTCTAATATCTGATAGTCTTTCCCAAAAATCATATTCAGTTTTTTTTGTACGGCATCAGGTGCCTGAATAAATTGAGTTTTTTCTTTAACGATCTGACTTTCATTAATAGCCCGTTCCATCCTGTTAAAAGACATGCTAATTTGTTCATTTTTACTCCCTGCCAATTCAAGAAAAGTACCGGTTCCATTTGGAGCAGTGGAATTTCTGATCCATGCAAAACTCACATTTTCAATTTGAATGACCGGATATTTTAAATCAGGCTGCCGGGTAGTAAAGCGATTTATTTCCAGATCATAAATCTTGTTACACATCAAAGCCGGTGTATATTTTGCATTGACAATCATATTTTCAAGATATACATGCTCAGCATTTTGAATATAGAGCCCGGAATTTGCTTTAACCACATGGATATTTTTCAAACTCACTTCTTTTAAAGGCATCTCTGGCAAGCCACTCATATCTGCAGTTTTGTCTGTTTCATAGATTATAATATCGCTCCAGTGTATATTTTGTATCAATGGTGTTTTTTCTGTCACTTTACGAACTTTTTCATTATCAGCTCCCTCATAAGAAGTGGTAATCGAAAATGCAGCTTCCATAATATTGCGCATAATCAGATTGGATGCCCGGAAATTCTCAACGATTCCCCCACGCCCTCTTGCAGTTTTAATTCGCAATCCCCGTTTAGTGCCATCGAATACGCAATTACTTACCGCAATATTACGTACATCACCAGACATTTCGCTTCCGACTACAATACCGCCGTGTCCATGAGCGAACGTACAATTGGTTACAACGACATTCTCACATGGTATTCCGACTTTTCGACCAAATTCATTATACCCGGATTTTATAGTAACGCAATCGTCTCCCACATCTACATAACAGTTAGTAATCTTTATATCCGTACTAGAATCCGGATTGATACCATCTGTATTCGGTGAATGATAGGGTTGGATTATTGAAATATTATCAATGGTGATATTACTGCAGTAGACCGGATGCACAGTCCATGAGGGCGAATTCACAATGGTAATGTCCCGAATCAAAATATTTTCACAATGATATAAATTAATCATTCGGGGTCTTGGATATTTTAAAGGAGCATCTACCGGATTATCCGGTGCCCGCCCTTTAATTCCTCTTATCTTTCGAAGTTCTCTTGTCTCTCTATAAGCCTGCCACCAGACCTCCCCTCTGCCATTTAGTGTCCCTCTTCCGATAATAGAAACATTTTTTAAATGGTGTCCGGTAAACATAGATGCATAGACAGTGCGATCAATACCTTCCCATCTTCCTGCTACGCCCGGATAATCTGAAATAAGGGTGTTACCCAACAATGTAGCTCCCGCACTGATATGAATTACGATATTACTTTTCAAAAAGATCGGTCCAGTCACATAGTTTCCTGCCGGGAAATAGACTGTTCCGCCTCCAACATTAGCACAGGAATCAACAGCATTTTGTATAGACTCCGTACAAAGCGTTTTTCCATCGCCAACAGCACCATATTCTGTTACATCAAAATACAGCGTTTGAGCTGATATAGATGACAAGCATAAAAAGAAAACAACGATAAAGAATAAATAAATGTTTTTCAGTTTAAAGTTCGACATATCATTCCCTTGATATTTTAAAGTCAAGTTCGATTCTTTTATTAGATTTACAATCATTAAATTTACGTTTGTCTCTTTACATAGATGTATACTCTATCTAACTTTGTTCTCATCTTTTCCCGATGCATGTGATTGGTTGCCATTATAATTTTTATCAACTCATTTGATTAATCTGTAAATTCTACTACCAGCGGATTGTTTAGTTTTTGTTGTGTTTCGTCCAAATAATCACGGAAGCCTTTTAAAGTTTTAATACCGTTTTTTTCTTCTTCCCAGACGGCTCCGAAAAACCAATGTGCGCTATTGATTTCCGGTTTCATTATCAAAAAATAGTCCAAATCCATAGGACGAATTTCATTTACAACATCTGTACAATAAAAAACGAACACACCTAATTTTTTCCCTGCAATATCCTGTGGACCAAAAGTGGCAATATATTGCCACTCTCCATTGTTCTTACTTTTAATAAATTCTGTATCATCGTGTCGTATTAAAGAAATGCATAATGGATCATTGTGTTCAGATACATTTACAGCGTGTTTCGTTAGCCTGCTTCCTGCGTGAATGGAAAATTCAGAATAAAGATCGTATTGATCATCATTTACCGTCCATTTATTGTAATCAATAGCTATTTTGGAGTAAATAGGTCCATCGCCCATTATTGTACACATTATTTGATTAACTTTTCCAACCTTATAAACCTTATCCTCTGTCCAGATTCCGACTGCTCCTAAACCGAAAGAATCACCTACCTTAAGGATATCCATACCCCATTGATCCATTTCATGATAATGTTCAAAATTTATCCAACCGATACTATCCAGTACCATATCGGTCGTCTTTTTTCCAAAAACATCTATAGCATTTCTATGATCCAGATATAAACGATAACCGACTTTATCTGACTCCCAGCCTGGTCCTTCGAATCGATAATATGTGCTATGATCAGTATGCACAGCCGGCACTATCGTCCTCATTGTGTCCATAAAATGCCCACCCCTGTAAACATGATTTTCTTTATCCCATGAACCACCCACTTTTTGTGATAAAATCGCATGTGTTCTTTTTTTATAATCATTTCTTTTTCTACCTGATTTTGCATATCTTATCTCTATTGTTTTTTCTTCATTAGGTTTCATATCAACAAGAAAAGCAATACTTTCATTTTTCCCAATAACATATTGGCTTGATAACTCTCTCTGTCCACTCAAAACAACCAACGCTTGAGGATTAAATTTTTCATCTTTTTCTTTTAATTTTTCCACATCAATTTTAATCAGAGCATCTGGACGTGCTAAATCTAAATTATTTTTTATTGTTAGTGTGAATGATTCAGGGAAAGAATTTTTAATCTCGCTATTGCGTGTACATGCAATAGCAAGCAAAACAACTATAATAAATGATATTTCAAATAGTTTAAATATTTGATATTTCATACCGTACCTCATACAATTATTTTATAAAGAAACATTTCTTCTTAAATATAATTATCTATTTATATAAATAAAAGTAGCGTAACGGTTACGTAACAGTGAATTTCGAGTTACAAAATTTCTGACATGTAAAATCCGTTTGTATCGATGAATTAATGCCTCAATTATATTTTGAAAGACACTCGGGTATTCAAATCATAAAAAACAAAATAAATAGTTTTAGAAATCTCTTGACATAATAATACAAAATATCTATATTAAAATGTTTCCTAATAACAATTCGGATATCCTTATGGATGATAGAAATATCATAAAATCTATTTTAAGCCGTTTGGAAAATAGTGAAGAGTTTAATAACTCTAAGAAATATCTTGATCTTTTAAAGTACCTCATTGAGAAAACCGAAAAAGGAGTCTCCCCAAAAGAAAAAGACATCGCCACGGAGGCTCTTGAAAAAGGAGATGATTTTGATCCCATTATAGATACATCTGTGCGTGTCTATATATATCGCTTGAGAAAAAAATTGAATGATTATTATAAAAACGAAGGGCATATCGATAAAGTTCGGATATCAATTCCAAAAGGAGAATATCATGTAGAATTCTGCAAACATAAACAAAATAAAGATCAAAACCATAGACATCATATTAATCTTCCTGTTATTATAGTAACAATAATCTTATTGATGAGTTTATCTGCTTTGATTTATCTGTGGCATGATTATTTGTCATTTCAGACATCATTAAAAATTATAGATAAACACAATGATATTTGGTCACCCTTTTTAAACAGCGAACGTTCTACTCTTCTCGTATTAGGAGATCACTTTTTTTATGCTTCTCGAGAAAACAACGACTATAGCACTGACAAACACATTCGTTCCCACAAAATAAACAATATGGATGATTTTAATGAATTTTTAGCCCATAAACAGAATAGCTCAAATATTCAATATTTTAAGGATGATGAATATTTTTTAGATCCATATTGTGTAAAAACATTAATATATATGAATCCCATTTTTTATGGTGTCATGAAAAATTTTGAAATAAAAATGGCATCTCGTGTTATATGGGATGACTTTCGAAATTATAATATTATCTTTGTAGGATCATTTAAAACACTTGGCATTTTTAACACATTATTTAATAATCTACATATAAAATATGAACTTTTTCCACTTCCAAATAAAATAATCATAACAGATTCTTTATCCAATTCAATGGAAATATTTAATACATCAATAACGAAACAACCACCTCTGTTTCGTAGAGAATACAGCATGATAGCTAAAATGCCTCTGCCTAATAACAATGTTATACTCCTCCTTTGTGGTTTTAACTATATCGGAGTAGAAATGGCTTTAAAAACAGTCGCTATTCCAGAACGCCTAAAAAAATGTGAAGCAAATTTAAAAAAAGAGTTTGGCAATATACCTTCATTTTTTGAAATGGTGTATCAGGTGGAGGGTTTCCCTAAAAATAGTATGTATTGTAATTTTTTAGCTGCTTTTGAAATTCCAGAAAGTTATAGTATTTCAACTCCTTAAAATTCTCATTAACAAATTCATCATTATCAGGGTTTAGACTTTTAGCTCAAAAGTGTCATGCGTGTGGTGCATCCATTGTTTTAATAAGTAGCGATGCTGTTCTACGGTGCTTTGCATATCCGGCAGATAAGCCAGGTTGTTCGTTTCACCTGGATCGTTCGTCAGATCAAACAATTGTTCATTGTTTTTTCCGTGTGAATAGATATTGTATTTGTATTGCGTTGTTCGAACCATGCGGCCCTTGCGGGATTTGTCTTTATTATCATCCGCCAGTTCGGTCACCACAGCATCGCGCCACTCTGAACGAGGCTGCTCAATGATCGGTCGGATGCTTTTACCATGCAACGCATCCGGCAGCGGGATACCGGCGTAATCGCAAAAAGTCGGCAGCACATCCAACTGTGATATCAGGTGAACCCTGTCCGTTTGATTGGCCGGAATATGCTGCGGATAACGCATAATGAACGGAATGCGCGCGGATTCCTCATACAAACTGAGCTTGGCGCTCCAGCGATGCGAGGCCACGCCGTCACCGTGATCACTGGTAAAAATGACCAGAGTATTATCGGTCAAGCCATTGTCGTCCAGGGCTGTTAACACGGTGTTGATGGCGGCATCCACACGTTCGGTCATGCGATAATAATTCCACAGATAGGCTCGCCACTTTTTTTCACCCCAGTCTTTTGATAACAGCACTTCATCGCCGTAATGATCCTGCAGCCGTTTTTCGGCTATAAATTGGGGTTCATTGGGATTAATAGCATGATTATCCGGTAACGGCGGCAGCGGCTCGTCAATCTCGTCCGCTTGTTTGTACCGTTCCGGGCGGCGGGGTAAGTAGCAGCAGTCATGGGGATTGAGAAACGACACGCCCATAAGCCAGGGTTTATCCTGCGGCTGGCTGAGAAAACCGGCAACCGCCTCGGCCAGGGGTTCGTCGGTTACATCGCCATAACCCCATTCCGGCCAGTTTTTGGTGGAATCATAAAAGGGCAAAAGCTCGAATCCATCAATATCTTTTTGTTTGGAACCGGCGCGCAGCGGAAAACTTTCGGGCAAGTGCCATTTACCGGCCCACACGGTGCGATAACCGTTGTGTTGAAAAATATGTCCGATATTTTTTATGTGGGGATGCATTGCCTGACCGTTCCATTCCACACCGGTTGTATGCGGCATAAGACCGGAAACCAGCGTGCTGCGAGCCGGACTGCACACAGGTGAGGTACAATAGGCATTGTCAAAACGCACGCCTTCTGCGGCCAGCCTATCCATAGCCGGGGTTTTTAACCAGGTGTTGCCGGTGCAGCGCATGGCGCGGTAGGTTTGTTGATCTGTAAAAATGAGCATGATGTTGGGACGCCTGCGTGGCGCCGTGCATCGGTTCAAAAAAGTGCCAGCGGTGAGCAGTGCTGTTGTTTTTAAAAAATGACGTCTTTTCATAAGTGTGTTCCTTTTTCTTTCTTGATCGTCTATTCATTTAAGCGATGATCTACCAATACACTTTAAATATGTTCAAGCAAATCTTTTCCATTCATTGACTCGTAGCTTTCAGGATGGAAACTCCTCCATTTTTCCTGTCGCTCGTTCAAACGCACAATTACTTTTTTATATTCATGTAAATTTTCCTGATCTTTCCAGAATATGGCTTCCATTTTATCAGTTGTGCCCAGTGAAATATGCTGTTCGATCAAAATACCGGTCTTGAGAGAACGAATACACTCAGATGCTACGGATTTACCCAAATCTTCAACCAATCCATTTGCTTTTTCACAAATCGCATCGATCTCCTGGCGCCGTTTTTCAAAATCTTCTAATTTTGTAAAAAAACCTTTGTCCTGTAAATATTCCAAATCATTCACAGCATCTTCATCCTGAACCCGAGAATGGTTGGCGTTATATCTTCCTTTGGGATAATAAATTGTTGTTTGAAATTCAGTTGAAAATTTATAAAGTTCGAATGCCGCTTTTCTTGCTGATTGGGGAAATTTTTCCCGGACAAATGACTCTAAAATGTCATCAGCAGACCATTCGGGATTCTCTGCAAGCTTGATAAATGTATAAATATTCAATTCATTACCCCAAGGCATCTCAAAGATGGAATTCTTATTTGAATTCCAATTAAGCCGAACAGCAACACGCTTAATACCCAGTTTTTGTAATAATTTAAAACGGATTGCCCATTTTTCACCCATAAAACAAGGAAAATAATTATTGCCATTATATTCCCGCCAGGCATCAAATTCTACGATCACACGATCAGGATTTGCAGAAAGAATAAATTTTTCATCTACCGGATGGACAATATGAAAATCGCCTTTGGTATTCTTGATGGAAAAAAATACATTATCAGGCAGCCCTTTCGCCATCTCTGAGGGATGTTTTTCATCCTCCAATTCGCCCATGCGCTGCCAGGTTCGCATTTGTACCTCTTTACCATGCTGCTCACATACCATAGCCGTTTCTTTTGTCAACAGATTCACACGATCGACATAACTTAAATGACGGCAAGAGTCACATGTGCATTCCAATACCGATACCTGTGTTTCATCGCCTGTAACCTGAAAACCGGCAATATCCGGAAATATCATTAGAAACTCACCAAGTTTTTGACGGTAAATCTCCCAGGTGATTTCTCGTCCCGGACATACTGCCGTTCCCCAAACGACAGGTTTGATAACATTCAATACTTTGGGTGGAAAAATAAATTGATTGCTATGAAAAAAAACGCTCAGATTTTTCGTTTTCGCGTAATCAATCACCTCATGCAGTGCCTCACGAAGATATTCCCCTGTTTTTCGGTGTTCGCTGTCTACAGGAAAAGACTGCGAGCCTATATGACCAATATCATCAACGATAAAATCATAGTTAAGCATGGCTTCAAAGGTTTTTTTGGCAAAGAAAAGATAAGAGTTAATTCCATATTCAGCAGCCTTATCCATATTTTTTTTAATCTCGCTGACCTGAAACCGGATTATCTCTCTATCCTCAACATATCTTAGATTTTGATGATCGATAAAAATAAGTTCGTCGAATGAGTTCTCTGTACTTTGCAGGGTTGTACTTGATATAATCAAAAGACATGAAAATATTGCTATTATAAAGATTTTTTTCATTTTTCCCTCAAGTTTGCTTTGTATATTCAGGTTTGAGTTTAAACTCCGGACATTCAACTTTATTTTAAACCAGACGAAGTGACAATAATATCACCCTTATAATTATCATAATCTATCATTAATTCGTTCAATATTATGGTCAGTATATCTGACCTCCAAAGCTAACGGGAAATCCGCTGATATCTTTGGGCCATCCGTCCTGTGTTATCCACCGATGATACGTTCTTGCCATTTCGGCATCTTCCACCCAGTTCCATTGTCCGGCCGGTGGTTTTACCGGGTAGTTCTCTATCTCATCAGCAACATGAAGCATATTTATTAAAGCTTGATTGAGTGTGTTTATTACATAGTTTGATCGATATTCAGGACCTCGTATATAGATACGGAATCCCCAATACACCGCAGCAACTTCACGGTGTAGACTAATAGTGAGCAGAGTATGATTGAAGTGATGATAGAGTTCCTCGTAATCCTTATCATTTAAATGAGGTTTCGCAGCTTCGAGATGCTCAAGGTTTTCTTGTGCCAATGCAATACCATACTCTTTTTCAATTAAAATGTACCGCAGGTATTCCTCATTCATACTCTCATCGTGATCAATCCAACCTTTTTCCACCACCCGGGGCGCTTCTTCCAGTTGTGCACCTCCCATCTTTGCCCAGTTCGGAGCAATGGTATTGATGATATCCTGCCAGTAATGAAATTCTTTGTTTACTCCTCGAGATACATACGTTACTGGTGGGTCAAGCCATCGTCCCGAAACGTGGCGTGCATAACTCGAGCGATATGGATCATAATTCAACCGTGAGTGGTCTGTTGTATTAGTATTCAATGTGTAAAAGCTTGCAAGTGTAATTTCCTTTGAATTATTAAATGCTTGTTTCAACATCGGATACGCTCGTTCACCATATCGCTCCGAAATAAATGTTTGGTACACATCGTTTTCGGTTACACTTCGATCTTCGAAATACATCTGTAGTGCTTTTAGATGGATTTCTGTCGGTTGATCGACAATTTGTGTGGTACCAAACCTATCCGTTCGAGCTACATAACCAATGATATGATCACGGCGGAGAAAATCCGCCCACCGTTCCAGGAAAACTTCCGGAAATGTGTTCAGAACTATTCCCTGTCCGTTGAATTCACCTGCTGCATCGAATTCGATTAACGTTGGACAAGCGTTCTCACCCACAACGAAATTCGGTGGGTGGGTAATAAAAAAATCGTGAGGTGTTTCTTTCATCATCAAACGAATTTCATCGTACTCAAACAAATCAATGGCCCCGATGATACGCTCAAATTCCTCATGGTCATAAGCAAATGTACGCGCATAAAGATTCATTCCATATTCACCGATTACGACATCTGCCACCGCATTCACAACTGCCGCAAGTTTTTCGGAATCGGTTATCATTTCATCGGAATGCTGATGCTCAATACGCGCACCGGTTTCAACAAAAGTCAGAACAAGTGCCTGGATATCGGGTGTAAGTTCAAGCATTTCACGATAATCATTTTTAAACCATTTCCAGAAATCTGGATTATCGAGATCTATGGTGCCACCGGGTCCGGTTTTATATCTTTCAGGATAATAATCCATAGGATATAGTGCATGATCCCAGAATGCAACTTCTTGAATTCCGGCATTATGCGCCGCTTCAGTAAAGATTTCCGCGACTTTGAGACGTTCCTTATCGCGAACGTGTCTTAAATCGTGGATGACTTCATGCGAAAGTTGAAGATGGTTGATATGATACTTTCGTGCGTGTTCTATGGTGCGTAATCCGCCTTCGATATCGTTCGATAAAATCATCCATCCTTTTACCGGTTCCTCTAAAGCAAGTGGTCTGTTATCGTTTTGCGCTATTGCGCAGCAGGCAAGCAGAAATACAAGGAAGATAGAATATAATTTCATAGCAACTCCAGATCTGCTGATTTATGTAATCTGATCATTTTTCAGTTATACTTTAGAGATATTTATTTAATGAACAGCATCCGTTTCTGATCGATGAAATCACCGGCCTGGAGCCGGTAAATATAAAAACCCGATGATAACCCCTTTGCATTAAATTTGATTATGTAACTGCCAGGCTGCTTCTCTGCATCGACAAGGGTATTGTTCCTTCTCCCGAGCAAGTCGTACACCTCAAGATGAACATGCGATTGAACCGGAAGGGAATATTTGATGTATGTCGATGGATTAAAAGGATTGGGATAATTTTCATAAAGTTTAAAACCATCGGGCTTATATGTCTTTTGGACCTCGCGAACAGGTACGCTTATATCCCGAAACTGTCCGGGAATTTTATGTCCACGCATCTCGTTGTAGCTTTCACGATCAAAATAGAACCAATCAGTCTTAAAGTAATTTCTTTTGTCGGGATCGAGGATGATCGCTGCCATTCCCTCAGGATCGCTGACGATCGCTATCCCCTTTGATACATATGCAAGAATTTGTGCTTCTTTTTTCAATTCCTCTTTGTATGGCGTTCCGGCCGGGAGGGCGTTTATCTTTTCCAAAATGTCATAATAGGCTTGATCGACACGGACAAACCATGAATTATCCAGATATTCCCGGACACGTCCTCCCCTGTTTACTCTGCCGTGATCGGCAATATCTTGCATCGTATCGGTATAGTAAAGCCGTCGAATATAATCTTCCGTATGCTTATACAACTCGAATGCCGCTTCCCGTGAATCGGGGGGATAATACCGTTCGATGTATTTTTGTAACAGATTATCGGCATCGGCATACGGGTCGGCGGCAAAACCGAGAAACATGTGAATGTTCACCCAATTCGTCCAGGGGCGTTCTATTAGAGGGTAATATCCGGAGTTCCAGTTTAACCTGACCGCAATCCGGATAAATCCGTTATCGGCAATATTATCAAAACGCGAGTCCCAGTAATCGCCAAGGTAGAACGGAAATATGTTATGATTTTCATATTCCCGCCACGCATCGAATTCAATAATAACCCGCGTTGGGTCTGCAACATCCATATACCGTAAATCGAACCCGTTTTCTAACCTGAAATCACCCCGTGTATTCTTTATTGAAAAATCCACGTTTTCCCGGATACTGTTGAACATTTTATCAGGATCAGAATCGGGATGCCCCAGTTCACCGATTCGCTGCCATGTCCGCATAAGTACTCGGCGATCGGGTCCGGCGGCATCCGCGGTTTCATTCGTTAATCTATTGATCTGTTCGATTTCTTCAAGATTAATCATCGTTTCATCACCGGTAATTTGAACGCCGGCTAAATCGGGGAACGTTTCAAAGAAACCTTCCATTTTCTTTCGGTATATTTCCCATGTAGTTTCCGTCGGCGGTTTATTTGCATTTTTTCCGCCGATGGCTAATAAAATCGAGTTCGGGAAATAGAGCTGATTTGAATGGAAGTAGACATCCATGCCAATTTTTTTACCATGTTCAATTACAGATTGCAGCAAATCCCTTACCCGCTGATTGGCTCGCCATCCCGCCTTTTCACCAATATTCCCGATTCCCTCCACCTCGAAATCATAATCCAACATAGACTCAAAAACATCTTCTCGCGCAAAAATCAAATACGACGAAAATCCAAGTTTCGATAGAACATCCATATTTCGCTTAATTGCTTTTGCCTGCTCTTCAAGCGTAAAATCGTCTTCTTTAAAATACCGTAAGTTCCAATGATCAATCGCCTGGAGCGTAAACTGATACGGTCCCGGTTCGACGGCAGGTTTCACAATGACACGTACCCGCGCAGAGGCAGCCCCGTCGGCATTTTCAGCAGAGAGAGTATACGTCGTCGTTTCAGTGGGATGGACGACAAGATTTCCGCTTGATTGGACACTGCCGATACCGTGATCGAAAGAAGCGCTGTTTGCATTGATTATATTCCATGATAATATCGTCGAATCTCCCGGTTCAATTTCAATGGGATGCGCCGACAAACTAATATCGATACGCGGTGTAAATGAATGATAAAGTTCTATTTCTCCTGCCGGAACGACTACGACGATATACATAGAAAAGCTATCACTCCCGTTTTCACCTATCGTAACAATATCATCTGATCTGAAGCATTTATGGAACAAAGAGAAGCTACGGGTACTGCTGCCTTCCCTGGTGTATGCGTAGTAATTCTGTTTCGACCACGATCTCAACCATTCGGGTTTATCGTCAATCCGGTCATCGTATACTATAAAAACATCCACGTCCTCCAAAACGCTGAAAGTTGCAAGTTGTTTTCCGCTGAAATCCCGTGAATCGTCCGCCGTACGGATCCATTCCGATCCTGCAAAATACGGGGGTATGAACTCCAACCGGTGTGTTCTGTCGCCGTATATTTCATCGTCGATCTGTAAATCTGTTTGCACCTCCCAAAACGGGCTTGTCTCGTTATGTTGTACAGTAAGATTATTTATAATCTGAGCAGAGAGTGTAACCGGAATAACCCATACCAATATCAAATATAATACATAAATTCTATTTAAAGACTTTTCCATAGCTCTTATCCTTTACGTGGTATAACAAGTTTTTTGGATTCAACTGTCAAATGCAAAATTATTATGGTTGTAAAATACTTCATTAGGAAAGTGAGTGAGAGCCGGAGTTTATGATACTATTTAATCAATGTAATTTTTTTTATTAATACATTGTTTTGTATATTCATTCTACAAAAGTAAATACCGCTTTGAAGATGATCACCTTTGAATATCACAGAATATTTACCGGCTAGATGTTGTTTGTCAACCAATGTCGCAATATATTGTCCGCGCAGATTATATATCTGAATATTGACATGCTGCTTGTTAGGCACTTCATAATAAACCATTGCTGATGGATTGAACGGATTTGGATAAATACTCAATAATTGATTATTTTGAGGTGATCGCCCGGATGGATTATGAACATTTGTAAAATTGTTCTCCAAACCTTCTGTATTAAAATATTTTGTACTTTCCACAACATGGACTCGCAGCGGTGCAGTTGTATTTTGTCCGTCATCACTATCTGTAGCAGCAGCTTTTAGAATATGCTCTCCTAATGAAACATCGCTAATTTTGATTGAAAACGGAGCATCCGTGTCAACTCCCACTGAACAATCATCAATAAAAAGTTCAACTTGTTTGATGCTTTTTTCAAAAGGATGTTTTACATCAATGACCACATAATCACCTGGTACATAACGTGAATGAGCCCTGGGGGATGGTTGGATGAATACAACCGGAATATCCTGTGGGTCTCCAGGTGCACTCTCCCAAATGACTCCTTCATAGGTTATATTGGAATTGAACGGCATATAACTCCTGCCATACATAATAATATTGTTAAATCTTACTGAATGGAGCGGACCATCGACCTCTCCATCGGTTTTCGGCCAGGCTAAAATATTCTCAAATGTAATATTTTCAATTTTATATCGGTCATCGCTTGCCCTTCGGTGCTCAATTTGAAAGGGGGCTCCTCCGGTCTCTTTTCTCCAGTCGAAATTCTTTATATAAATATTCCTCCATGTGATATTTAACACATCCGCACCGGGTTCGTCCGGATCAAGTTTATTTGTATAAAGAATGGCGCCGCGATCACCATTTAATATTTTTATATTATCAAAGATAATATTTTCAATGACTCCAAAATAGTTTTCAGTGCCAATCTTCAGATTTGAAGCTGCGGACATGACAATACAATCGCGTACAGTGACATTTTTAGTAACATAACCTTCGCGTTTGCTTTTGACGGCTACAGCATCATCTATAGATGCAATCGAGCAATTTTCAATTAATGTATTTATCGTTCCGTCCGGATCAATGCCATCCTTGGAACTGAATATCTTTAAATTATTAATATAGACATGCGAAGATCGTTTAATATGCACCATCCATGATTGAGAATCCCGTATCAGAAAATCTTCCAAAACACCATAATCACTGTCGTTATCAAAATCAATACCATGAATTTTCCGAGTCTTTCGATCTTTAGCATAGACGTCTATGGTGCCCAACCCGGCAATACGTACATGAGGTGCTCTGTCAATGGAAATGAAAGGCGATTTATCATATCCCTCCGCACCCTTGATCACACTTGCTTCTCCCAAAAGTAATGTAGTATTTGCGGGAATTTTAATAGCATCTGTTCGATAAATGCCTTTTGGGAAATACACAATTCTGTTGTTCATTAAAGCTTGTTGAATGGCAGTGGTCTGATCCAAATTCGGATCAGAAATAATTCCACAGGATTCAGTTACATCAGTCGCTTTAGCAAATTCGTCTTGATATCTTTGATAGGTTTGTATCGAATCAACGAAAAAATGAACCATATAAGTTATTTCGCGAGGCATATACAAATCGGGCAAATCAAGCCAATAATGCCCCGGACCTGGCAAGGTAAATCTGAACTCACTTCTATCTCTGGTAAATGGAAGTTCGCGTCGTATAGAATGAAGGACTGCATTGGTAATTTCAGCATTAACGGTCAACTCGATTTCAACAGGACCATCTGCCGCAAAGCGAGTATAATTCCCCTTATGATCTTTATAGGGTGTTGACTCACTTCGATAGGTGTGCTGGTATTCAAAAGGCAAATCATTTCCATCCACTTTTCCCGAGACCATACCATTATCGATAAAATCATATTCGACAGGATAAATGACTATGTTGGTTGAATTTGTTTGTCCTGATTGCGCTGAAATCACAATTGCGAATAATATATATACAAAAAGCAACCTTTTATTTTTCTGCCTGCTTGATGTTTTGAATAGTGATATTACTAATTTTATCTTTCGCATTATTATTCCAAGATTAAGTTTTTACAGTTGCCAGATACCTTTATCTGGCAACTGTAAATTTTTAATGACCAATTTTTGTGGAGTTTATTTAACCAGCAACATCTTTTTTGTCCGGCTCATGTTTTCCGTTTCGAGCTTGTAGAAATAAATGCCGCTCATTACTTTTTGACCGGCTGCGTCGGTGCCGTCCCACTGCACAGAATTCGCACCCGCGCCCATCCTTTCGCTGACAAGCGTCTTCACCTTCTGCCCTATCATGTTGTACACGGTCAAGGTCACGTCTGTGTCCTTTTGCAGTGTGTACGCGATGGTCGTGGTCGGGTTGAAGGGATTGGGGTAGTTCTGGGACAATGACAAATCAGAGGGTTTGACCTCGGATTTGTTGTCTACACCGGTAAACCAAGTTTGCCATTCCGCCTTTTTATCAGGATACCAATTCAAATCACCCAGGGGAAATCCTCCTTCGGCTGCTGTATACGAGGCCGCTGATGTTCCATAACTCAAATCCGAAGAATCCGGCGCAGTCCGATTCATAGTCAGATATTGGTTCTGATCCCAATATCCAACATAATCGTCGATAATATATAACGGCAATTCAGGCACATCGACAAACACCAATTCTTCTGTATCAAATGGGTTTTCAAAATCTTCTACAATAGAGTTTTCGAATTGAGAACACATCCATTCTTGTGGATGAAGCGTATCATTCTCTGCAATCTTATTAATAATAGCCTCATCCATATAGCAATTATTATGGTGCATTACAATTTCGGTATCCGTTGAATCGACACCAAAACAACCAAAAACTCTTATTCCTTCCTCTCGATCATAAAACACTTCTCTCAACCGATGTGGAGCAAGAGCTTTATCTGGTGAATAATAATCTGCAGGGTCAGCTATAAGAAATTGGCCGTCATTTTTGCTGGGTCGACGCATAAAATCAGACCCCAAAATACCAGGGTTGTAGACAATATTGTTTGTGAACTGTAGATCTTCTATAATACCGAAAGTAAATGCCGAACGGTAATTTGCGCCAATAACAAATGTACAATGATCTATCACGGCATAATTGATTGGATCAAGTCTGCCGGATGACGGTAGATGCCGAATCCAGCGATCACCGTTATTGATGAAGCTGCAATTTTGAATAAAAAGTGTATCCGGACCATATTGCCTGCAATCAATAGAGCGCCCTTCAGAAGGCCCTTCGGTTTTATGATCATCGCACCAGACACAATTTGTGGCAAAAAAGCGCATATCCGGAGCTTCAAGCTGACAGGTACGCTGATCAAAATCTTCAAACCAGCAGTTCTCGAATACAGCACGCATTTCCGGAGTATCGCTCCAAACAAAAGCTCTGCCAATATCTTTTTCTGCAAAACCCGAAATTCCTCCGTGAAAATGAATATTGTGACAGGTAAAATCAGCCCTGACACTCATCGCTTTCTTATCCACAGTTCCATCTTGTTTGACCAAAAAAGCTACGATGGGTTTAGGACCGGTGGTTGCTTCATCTGCCTTGATAGTGATACTGGTATTCACATCTATCGTGGCCTGAAAATAATATACTTTACCTCTTTCAAGGATGACAACGTCACCATCATTTGCATTCATGATTGCATCCCGAATGGCATTAACATCATCCGTGGGTCGTATTTCAGCAGATTGGACATAACTTACAAGCAGTAAAAGCATTAAAAAAGATACAAAGACTGTAATTTTTCCTCGAATCATGACTATCTCCTTTTTTAAAAGGGGTTTAAAAGATTATTGTGATTTGTTAAAACAGTTTTTCTTGCACCTCCTTTCCTGGATTTAACCATTTTTTAAGGTGACATGTAATTTTCCTGCCCCAGGTTTGTTTTGATATCAACCTCCTTTCTTGGACTTAACCATTTTTTAAAGTGACATGTAATTTTCCTGCCGTAGGTCTACTTGATATTAACCAATACAGTCCTTTTTCAAAAACGATACTGAACTCCAAAATCGTACATGGCTCCATAATAATCCAAATCCGTTGGACGCGGATCATTACCCAAATAAGCGCCTTCGCTTTTATTGGTCAGATTGACTCCGTTTAAAAATAAACTAAAATGTTCATTAATTGTTTGTCTCACGGATAAACTCCATCGTGTGAATGCACGGTCCCAACTGTCTCTTTCTTCTTGTGTATAAGTACCTGAAAGACTTTCACCCTGATATGTCATTGAAATTCGCGCTGATAATCCGCCAATGTCATAACCAACCATGAGATTGGCAATATACTCCGCCTGTCCAGGTATTCTACCCTTGCGGGTACCCGTTATGTAATTCGTTTGTACTTTCGGTGGAAATTTGGTGCGATCAATGATTGTCTCGATTTTAAAGTAAGGAAAGTTTGTTTC
Source organism: uncultured Cytophagia bacterium (assembly GCA_964498785.1). Classification (GTDB taxonomy): domain Bacteria; phylum Zhuqueibacterota; class Zhuqueibacteria; order Thermofontimicrobiales; family Thiofontviventaceae; genus Mariaggregatimicrobium. Next base: position 85,429 of record CAZCJL010000006.1, read on the forward strand.
ACTCCAAATACGCGAATAATTGGCGTTAATAACGATTCCCTTTAAAAACCCGGGCAAATAAGCAAAATTAGTCTGCAAGTCAATTTCAAATCCTTTGGCGGTGGATTTCGGACCGTTCTCAGGTCTGTTTACTCGCCTGCCAACATAAGTTAATTCACGCACATTACCACCGGCATTATATCTGTAAAATACAGAATCCAGCCCCACACTTTTTGCAGTCTCTTGCGAGTCGATAAACCGCTTGGTATTGATAACAATATCATCTATATCTTTATAAAAATAACCGACGGTAAAGAGGCCTAAAACATGATGATAAATAGAAACATATGCATCATAGTTCCATGATTTTGCCGGTTTCAAATCCGGGTTGCCCTGGCTGACTCCGGCAGTCAGTTGATTCAAGCTCGACTTGAGCCTTGGCAGGAGCTTTTTGAAATCCGGTCTCGTAAGTGATCTGGTGACAGCAAACCTGAAATCGAACCAATCATTAGGCTTTACTTTTAAATGGAACATGGGTAACCAGTTTTTTTGTACAAACGCTCTGTTTTGAGGTTCATAAATTCCTGCTCCGTGTCCGAGAGATAAATTCAAGTACCCTTTATAATCGCCATCGAGTTGCTCATAGCGTACACCCGGGATAAAAGTGATCAATTGACCAAATTTGAGTTTTGTCATCAAATAGGCAGCGCTGATCTGATCCAGCGCTTCATAATCATCATCATCAGTCTCATTCATTGTATAATTTGATTTATGCTCCTTATAAAAAGGATAGGTTAAAGTGGGATCCAAAATAATACCAAGATTCGATTTGCCGTTTAAGAATTCACCTGGGTCATAATCCGAGTCATAAAAGTCACTGATTGGGTATGTTTCCAAATCCAAATAAACCCACCAGTCACCGGCGTTTTGATCTTTAAATCTTTCATTATGACGATATCTGCCCCCAAATTTCAGTTCACCTGAAATACCAGGACTTAATTGATAAGGAATCTTAAAATTCACACCAGCGACGTAACTGCGTTCCTGAACAGCATTGTCACTATATGAAGCGCCCTGCACGCTGGCGGTACTATCCGGAATGATGTCTTTTACAAAATTGGCCGGATTGACGGTTTCAAAATCCACATCAGGCAAACGCGCATTATCTTGCAAAAATTTGAGAGGCGTACTATGAAGTTGATTATTTTCTGTATAGGAATGAGCCAGACTCCAATCCATTTGCATGCCTTTTATCAATCCTTCACCTTTAAAAGCATTTGAAATCAGTTCAATTTCTCTAATCGGATTATTGATACTAGATGTGGCATTCATATTATTGCCAGTATAACCAGTCGTACGAATCCGAGAATCCCGGCTGGTTTTACTATAAAAATTGGACAGCATAAAACTCCAGTATTTATAATCATAATCCAGAATAAGAGTCCCGCCGTAACGTTTGCGGTATTCCTCCCGATCCCCGACTGTTGCCCCGGTCATTCTTAAAGGAACAGTGCCATCTTCTTTCGGCGCACTCAGCACATAATCAGCACTCAGATAATCACTGCTTCGATTGCGATATTCTGAATTGACAGAAGCCTGCAGTCCAATCTTGTTATTAAAAAGACGCTGGCTCCATTTGAAAAAAGCCTTGTATTGACGAAAATCTTTTTCCTGGGCATTATACGCACCATAAATTCTAACAATACGTTCCGGTTTTTCTTTTGCTTTTGCCAATTGCAGGTTCACGACGCCGCCAATAGCATCTGCTTCCATATCCGGTGTCAGCGCTTTCAAGACTTCTATGCCGCTTAAATTTTCAGGCGAAACCATGCTCAAATCACTGGATCGATCGTCTTCATCAGTCGATGGTACAGCAACCCCATTAATCATAATCTTGCTGTATTTGGGTGATAAACCACGCACAACAACTTTTGCTCCTTCACCAGCGCTACGAATTAATGAAATGCCGGGTAAACGAGATATCGATTCAGCAGCATTGGCGTCCGGTACTTCCTGGATTCGTTCAGCAGCCACCACATTCTTGATAGCATCTGCTGTCAATTGCCGGTTAATAGCTTCTACTTGTCCCTCACGCTGTGCCGTTATAACAATGGCTTCATCATATTCCAATACGCTGGGTTTTAAAGTAATATCAAGTCTTGTTGTTTTTCCAACTGACACAACGATTTCTTTTTCAAATTGTCTATAACCAATATATGTAAAAACAAGCGAGTATTTGCCCGGCGGCACATTGAATATTCGAAAATCACCATTCATGTCAGAAGAAGATCCCATGCTTGTCCCTTTAATTACACAATTTGCACCTGGCAACACTTTCCCGGTTGCTTCATCCGTTACAGTCCCTACAATTTTTCCACTTGGAGCCGCTTTAAGATTATTAAAGATTAACAAGCATAATACAAAGCATAGAAGAAACAGGAGCCTGGATTCGAAATATCCATTTTGCATCATTTTTTTTACCTCCTTTTTTTAATTCATTTGAATTCAGTTTTAATTTTCTTTAATGTATGAAAATTGGATTATCTCTTAAAGTTAATTCACGGTTACGTAACGGTGAATTATCGGTTACATCAGAGTACAAATAGTTACATACACTAAATTTTAGCATTTTGAATTGTTCTTTTTTTAAATAGGAAAAAAATTAAACTTAATACTATGAGTACTATCCCAAAAATATTTTTAACTAATTCATTTGTTTTTGAATCCACATGTTGTGTTAGAAATATTATGTCAGGTATAACTGAGTAGAAAGTTTTTCTATTGGACATAAATCTGTATAAGCATTTAGTGTATTTTCTTGATAGGCGTCGTACGCTTAAACGGAACTCGAACATTATTCTTAATTAAAAGAATAGTGCTCATGAAAATGAGAAAAAATCCCGTTAGGATGCGCCTCTGTTGACCTTCTTTTTTTCATAAAGAACTTAAAATATGAAAAAAAATCAAAAAGTACTTGACTTTTCGGATCACGTGTGATATATTAAAATTAAATAGGACTAAATAAGTCTGGTATCAAATTCTGAATGTGATGAGAGGTTTATTAATTGAACGGTAGCGCCTATGATTCGATTGGGTAAAAAAGTAGAATATGCATTAATGGCATTGATTTATATGTCGAAGAAAAATGAAAAGGAGTTGACGTCTGCACGGGAGCTTTCGGATAAATTTGATATTTCATTGGAATTGATGGGAAAGTTGTTACAGGTGCTGGCAAAACAGAATTTTATCGCATCGGTTCAGGGCGTAAAAGGCGGATATTATTTGGCGAAGTCTATTAGTAACGTGACGATGGGAGCCGTGATTACTGCTGTTGATGGCCCCATAAAGCTAGCGAATTGTATGAACAGCGATGACCCGGAAAATTGCCATCGAATGAAGTTCTGTAATATTCGCGAGCAGATGAAATCGATTCAACATGAATTGACACATTATTTTGACACAATTACATTGAAGGATTTTGCAGAGAATAAGCATTTGAATATCAATTAATTTTTTTCTTTAAAATAAGACTTAATTGAACTCATTTTGTGTTCAGAAATTTTCAGCATAGAAAATGAGTTTAAGGTGTGATAATTTACGCCGAAAATTTAAATAAAAACCATTGGTGTTTGTGTATCTTTACCTCTCCCTAATACAGAAAAAAGGGCCGGCCTATTGCTGCGGGTCGGCCCTTCCACCATGGAGAAAAAGATATGTAAATCCAATACAAGAGAGGAGATGACGTGAAATTATGAAAATGACGTTTTTTGAAATTAAAGGATGGGAACGAAATATTTTCAGGCGATTGCTAAAAGGGCATACGCTGGAATTCTATAATGAGCCGTTGACGATAGAAAATGTTGATAAAATTAGAGATGCTGAGATCGTGTCGGTTTTTATATATTCGTTTATTGATAAGGATATTTTGGACAAATTACCCAATTTAAAACAGATTGCAACCCGATCCACCGGTTTTGATCATATTGATCTTGATGCGTGTGAACGTCGGGAAATTACGGTCTGCAATGTTCCGTACTACGGCGAGAATACAGTTGCTGAGCACACGTTTGCGCTTATTCTCGCGCTTTCGCGAAATGTGCACAAAGCCTACATGAAAACGACTCGCAGAGATTTTTCCATTGACGGATTAATGGGATTTGATTTGAAAGGAAAAACCCTCGGCGTTGTCGGCGCCGGATTTATTGGCTTGAATGTCATCAAGATCGCCAAGGGATTTGATATGGATGTGCTGGCGTACGATGTGAATCAGAATAAAATGCTGGCAGAAGTGTTGGGCTTCAAATATGTTTCGCTGGATGAGTTGCTGGGGCAATCGGATATTATTTCGCTCAATGTGCCATATAATAAGCATACCCATCATTTGATTAACAGGGACAGTATTAGAAAAATTAAAAAGGGGGCAATTTTAATCAATACTGCCAGAGGAGGAATCGCAGATACCGATGCCCTGATTGAAGCGCTGGACGAGAAAATACTTTCCGGAGTGGGGCTTGATGTGTTGGAAGGAGAAGGATTAATTAAAGAAGAAAAGCAGTTGCTTTACGATCAACAGAAAATTGATGAACTGGGAAAAATTGTAAAAGACCATATTTTATTGAGTAAGGATAATGTAGTGTTTACGCCGCATATCGGTTTTTATAGTCAGGAGGCATTGGAACGAATTTTAGAAAATACGGCAAATAATATAAAAATGTTTTTACAAGGCGGGTGTCAGAATGTCGTGAAAGCATAAGATTGAGAAATGTATTCCAACAAAGCGATAATGACACGTGAGACCTCCATTTCATGAATGGCGTCTGCCTTGTTTTAAAATTAAGAGGCAGGCGTCATTCGGGTTGAAGTCAGGTCTTTTGAAACAGCACTTGTAAAGGTACGGATGGCGATGATTATGGATAAGGCAATCAACACATACAATGATATTGAGAGCAGGAAATGTTCTGTGCTGGATATCGGGGAAGTCAGCATTCCGAAAATCAACCGCATGATGGAGCGTCTTGCTGAATTCCGCCTGAAAGATCGTATTACAGATATGCTATTCATACTAAATCATCCGTACTCTCTGGCGGTGGGCGCTCGTCCTTTAAATCCGCATGATGTATTAAAACCGCTGGCTTATTTTGAACGTCGCGGGATTCATTTGTACAAGTCGCTGCGCGGCGGAGGTCTGACGTATCACTGGTCCGGACAAATCGTATGTTATCCTGTATTAAAACTGAATCACGATGAACAGAATATTTCACACTACATGTACCGGTTGGAAGAAGTCGGGATACGCATGTTGCGAGATTTACGGGTGGCTGCTGAAAGACGCCGCGATGAGACTGCGCAAATTGGTCTGTGGCATGATGGCAGAAAAATCGCTTCCATGGGAGTGCATGTGTCCCGCTGGGTGACAAGTTTTGGATTCGCGTTGAATTTACTGGGGGATATTGAACTAACGCGATTCATCCGCCCCTGTGGTTTGCAAAACGTTCAATTGACAACCGTTGAAGAAGTTTCCGGAAATACACCGGATCGAAAATTTGTGAAACAGAGATTGATTGGTCATTTTCAGGATGTTTTTCAACGGGAATTGATTGAGGGAAGTATCGAAAATGTAGAGAAGGTGATGGGGGAGAGAATTTTTGTAAAAGATTGATAAAAAAAATACCGGTGTGCATTGCCCCTGTGCGCCTCAGGCGTGTTTATGCAATGCTAGTGAAATCCATAAAGAGCGTGTCCAAGAACTTTGCTATCGTTGGAAAAACCCTTGCGAAGGTTTATCAATAATACAACTATAGATCATTGAATGAATCAATATCAATATACAGCTCGTCCTGTTTTAAAAACCTTCGCAAGGGGAGTCGTGGAAACGCCCTAAAGGGATTTCACTCCGGTTTTATTTGTAACAGTAATTTGCAATCGATTCACAAGATAAACAGGAGTAAAAATGAAATCGAAACTAATTCAAATATTGGATGAAAACGGAAAATGCAAAGCAGACGACGTCGCCGATATTACGGAGCAGGAGATGCAAAAAATGTATCAGATGATGATTACCACCCGCCTGTGGAATGACAAAGCGCTGTCGTTGCAACGTCAGGGTCGATTGGGGACGCTGGCATCGGTGCGGGGACAGGAAGCGTCGAATATTGGCATGGGTCTGGCATTGCAACCGGGCGACTGGTTTGTGCCGGCGTTCCGGGAATACGGGACGTTATTCACGCTCGGCCTTTCGATGAAAGATCAGTTCATGTACTGGGGCGGCGATGAACGCGGCGCTCGTATCCCCGACGAAAAACGTGTACTACCGACCTGTATTACCGTGGGCGCTCATTTATGTCATGCTGTGGGAATGGCTGTCGCTGCGAAGATCAGAGGCGAGAAAAGCATGATACTTTCGTCCTCCGGTGACGGGTCCACGTCGCAGGGTGATTTTCATGAAAGCCTGAACCTGGCAGGCGTTTGGAAAGCACCGGTGGTGTTTGTGGTTCAAAACAATCACTGGGCGATTTCCGTGCCGTTTGAGAAGCAAACCGCGACCAAAACTATTGCTGAAAAAGCCGCTGCATACGCGATCGACGGTTTGCGGGTGGATGGAAACGATGTGTTCGCTGTTTACAAAACAGTGAAGCAGCGCGCAGAAATGGCGCGTAATGATTTCAAACCAGCATTGATCGAACTGGTGACCTATCGCATGGGAGATCATACCACCGCGGATGACGCCACCCGATACCGGAAACCGGACATATTGAAAGAGTGGGAGAAAAAAGATCCCATTGAACGCCTCAAAAAATATTTTAAGAATGAACACGGATGGACCGATGCAAAAGACAAGATACTGATTGAAGAGTGTACGAGCGATGTGGAAAAAGCTGTGAAAGAATATGAGAACAATGACATGCCAGAACCGGAGAGTATGTTTAATTACATGTACAACGACATGCCCTGGCATCTGAAAGAACAATCGGAAGAAGTGAAGGAGCTAACGCATTCAGGAGGGACGAAATAATGGCACGAAAATCTATGATTCAGGCGATTAATGAAGCCTTGCATCAGAAAATGGAAGAGGATTCGACGGTAGTGGTTCTCGGAGAAGACGTGGGTGTTGACGGCGGCGTGTTCCGGGCAACGTTGGGATTAATTGAGAAGTTTGGTGAAAGTCGTGTCATGGATACACCACTTGCAGAGTCGTCCATCGTCGGCGCGGCAATCGGGATGGCAATAAACGGGCTCAAGCCTGTGGCTGAAATTCAATTTATGGGATTTATTTACCAGGCGTTTGACCAGATCTTGTGCCATGCTGCACGGTTCCTGCATCGAAGTCAGGGGAGGTATTCTATTCCGTTGGTTGTCAGGGCGCCTTACGGTGCCGGCGTGCGGGCGCTGGAACATCACTCCGAGAGTACGGAGGCGCATTTTGCGCATGTTCCCGGATTGACTGTGGTAATTCCCTCAAATCCAACGGATGCCAAGGGATTATTGATTTCATCCATCGAACATCCGGGGCCGGTGATTTTCCTGGAGCCCAAACGGCTGTATCGACTTAAAAAAGAGGAAGTAGCGGAGGAGATGTATCGTACTCCCATCGGAAAGGCGCAGGTTGTGCGGGAAGGCGCTGATATAACTTTGATCGGATGGGGAGGCATGGTTCCGGTATGCCAGGAGGCAGCCGAACATGTTGCGAGCGAAGGCGTTGATGCGGAGGTGATTGATCTTCGCACCATCCTGCCGTTTGACGTGGAGACAATTACCGCGTCGGTTGAAAAGACGGGGCGGCTGGTAATTGTTCATGAAGCGCCGCGGTCTTTTGGCGTCGGCGCGGAGCTGGCAGCGATTGTCGGCGAGAGAAACCTGCTGCACTTGCTGGCGCCGATTCAGCGCGTCACCGGGTACGACATCATTCCGCCGCTGGCGAAATTGGAAGATTATAATTATCCCAATTCAGAAAGAGTTGTGAAAGCCATTCATAAAACAATGGAGTTTTAGTCATGAGGTATACATTTCGACTCCCCGATGTTGGCGAGGGAATTCATGAAGCTGAAATCGTAAATTACGAAGTCCGGGTCGGTGATGAAATAAAAGCCGACCAGGTCATCATAAAAGTAGAGACAGACAAAGCAGTTGTGACGCTCCCGGCGCCGGCGAATGGAAAGGTGCTGGAAATTCCTCATGAACCCGGAGATGTGGTCGAGGTCGGCGATCCGCTCATTATTATTGATGCAGCGGGAGAGGTAGAAGAAGAACCTGTGACAGAAGCGTCCGGGCCAACAAAACCAGAACCCGTGCCAGAAACGAAGAAAGTTGAGAAAGAAGAGGAAGTGGCAGTTGCAGAACCACAGACAGTAGCGCAAAAGCGGGTGCTGGCAACGCCGCATACCCGGCATTTGGCACGGGAGTTTGGCGTGGACATAAACAAAGTAACGGGAACAGGCTCCCGCGGGCGTGTGATTGACGACGATGTTCGTCGGGCAGTGAAGGAAAAACCGGCGCCGTCACCGAAAATTCCGCGCGCCGCGGCAGTTGAGCATGAACCATCCACGATGGGATTTGATTTTGAGAAATACGGACCGACCCGGCGTGAGCCGCTGAAAGGAATCCGCAAAAGAATTGCCGAGGTGATGGTGCGGTCGTTTTCAACGATTCCGCACGTTTCGCACACCGATGAGGCGGATGTGACTGACCTTCTTGATGTCGTCAAAAAGCAAAAGCCACTGGCGGAGCAAAAAGGCGTCAAATTGACCATTACCGCCTTGATTGCCAGAGCAGTAGTCGCGGCGCTCAGGGAATTTCCGGAAGTCAATTCATCACTGGATGAGGAAAGCGGCGAGATCGTTTATAAGGATTATTATCATCTCGGAATCGCTACAGACACAGAGCACGGATTGATGGTTCCGGTCATTAAAGATGCCGATAAAAAGAGCATCATGCACATCGCCGGTGAAATTCAGGAGCTATCCGAAAAAGCGCGTCAGCGGGAAATCGATCTCGACGAATTGCGCGGGGGGACGTTCAGTATCACAAATGTCGGCAGTATTGGCGGGACTCATGCAACGCCGATTATTCAGCATCCACAGGTAGCGATACTTGCCGTGATGGCAGCGAAAAAGCGTCCGGTCGTAAAAGATGATGGCATCGCTGTCCGCGTGATGATGCCGCTCGTTATTTCGTTTGATCACCGGATCCTCGACGGAGCGCTCATTGCCCGGTTCACGAATCGGGTCATCAGCCTTTTGGAAGATCCGATGCGGATGTTATTTGATGTTGCATAGCGATTTCCGAAATCTTTGAGATTTCGGAAATCTTGAAATTTTGACTATAAGCGAAAATAAGGATTAATTATGGTTGTTGGTGATTTTACACAAAGTGTTGAAACCGTGGTGATCGGAGCCGGTCCCGGCGGATATGTCGCAGCAATCAGGGCGGCGCAACTGGGACAGGAAGTTGTTCTGATTGAAAAAGACCTGATTGGCGGGATTTGCCTGAACTGGGGTTGTATTCCGTCCAAAGCCATGATCGAGGTTTCGGGATTGAAGCAGCATTTATCCGTTGCCAGTGAAATGGGATTGATTACAAAAGAGGTTTCCGTGGATATGGCAAAAATGCATCAGTGGAAAGACGGGGTGGTGACGAAATTACGAAATGGAATTGATACACTGCTATCGAAAAACGGCGTAGATGTTGTTCACGGAAGAGCGACATTTTCAGAACCAGGACATTTGCTGGTCGATACAAAAGAGGGTTTGCAGCGTTTTCAATTCAAAGATGTGATCCTCGCCACAGGCTCCCGTCCCATAGAATTACCGCACATGCCTTTTGATAATGATGTTGTCATTGATTCAAATGGCGCCCTATCCCTGCCGAAAGCGCCGGAACGGATGCTCGTTATCGGCGCCGGCTCAGTGGGAATCGAGTTGGGGATGGTGTATGCAAAATTAGGTTCGGAGGTGTCAATCATTGAGATGGAAGACAGTTTGCTACCGTGGCTTGAGCCGGAGATATCCCGTGTGTTATCCAAATCCATCAAGAAAAATAAAATAAAATTAATGCTCGGTAGTAAAGTGACATCGATGAAAAAATCGAAAACACATGCCGAGGTCTTTTACACATCTGCTGACGGGGAACAAAGCATCGAGGTTGACAAAATTCTGGTCGCAGTGGGGCGACAGCCGAATACCGATAATATCGGACTTGACGAGCTTGGTTTGCAAACCACAGAATCGGGTTTTATTGACGTGAATGACAAAATGCAAACTGCTGTTGAAAACGTGTATGCAATTGGAGACATCATCGCCGGACCGATGTTAGCCCACCGGGCATCGCACATGGGGAAGATTGCCGCGGAAGTTATTTCCAATGAACCGGCAGCTTTTGATAACCTGGGAATTCCGGGTGTTATTTTCAGTGATCCGGAAATCGCCACAGTCGGATATACGGAATCTCAGGCACAGAAACATGGTTATCAGGTGAAAAGCGGTGTGTTCCCGTTCCGGGCGCTCGGTCGCGCATTGACGATTGGCGAAACCACGGGATTGACCAAGATCATTTCAGATGCGGAAAATGGGACCGTACTTGGTGTGCACATTATCGGACCGCACGCGTCTGATCTGATTTCAGAGGGCGGATTGGCTGTGGAAACCGGCGCGCATATCGACGATCTTTCGCTGACCATTCACGCCCATCCGACACTGACCGAGGGAATTATGGAAGCTGCCGAAGCGATTGAAAGCAAGGCGATTCATATTTTCAATCCAAAGGAAAAATAATTTTATGGCATGCAGCGAATGTCTCGCTGCATTGCAGCCGTTTTGAAGATGCAAAATAGCGAAACCGACACGAAGGAAATATTTTAATTTGATGAAATTGATAGTTTTCCTGAAACAGTGCGAGGTGAAGGGATGATAGCAGGGAAAAAAACGAAATAAAAATATTTTTGACCATAATCAGTTTTTCCCCCGATGTTTTGTGCTGATAATGATCGGCTAATTTGTTGTATGGATTACTGCAAAAATTTAAACAGAATAGTAATCAAAATAAGCAAACTGAAGCCGATATTCATGAAAGTGAACATCATGGTAAACTTTTTATTCATGTCCTCAAAGCGTTTGTCCATGCTCTCGAAGCGTTTGTCCATGTGTTTGTACATGTCCTCGAACCTTTTATCCATGTGTTTGTACATGTCCTCGAACCTTTTATCCGTGTGTTTGTACATGTCCTCAAAGCGTTTGTCAACTGCCGCGAAGCCCTGTTTCATGGTTTCGGCAAGAAGCTTAATTTCAGTCTTTACTTCTAACAAGCTTTGCTGGTAGACATCCTTTTTAGCAACGTTTTCGGTGAGTAAGAGGATGTAGCGATGCAATGAATTCCTGTCCTTTACCTCGAAAGCTTGCTCCAGCTCCTGCTCCAGAAGGTCTGCTAAACTATCCATAAATCTCCTTAATAATGATTAACGTTTTGAAAAAATGAATTAGAGACTATAAAATATATTCTTTTTAGGGTAAAATGTCAATGACTTTTTTTTTTATTAATTCTGATGAGCCTCACCGTCAATTAGATCTTCTGAGTAATGTAATTGTCGTGTCCTGTAGCACATGGTATTTTTTCATAAAATTATACTTGTAATTAGGGAATGCTATGCAATGCCGCGAGACACTCGCGGCATTGCAGCCGTCTTTTTGGTTGCAAAAATCGTTGTGTTAGCAACTTTAAATGCAGCCCCTATTTTCATAAGCCACTGAAAGAGATGATTTTCAGCCGACTAAACCAATGCACTTTCACGACCGGAATCTTTCATAAAAAGACATGACGATTTTGTTAATCCTGGTGCGTCATGCATAAAATCAAACGGTAATTTATCAGCAAGTCCAAAGATATTTATATCTGCCCGTGGAGCCGACTGTAACGCTTCCTCAAACGAACCGATGAATACGAGAAAATTTGTCATGGATGGCAGACGCGCCTGATCGCTGAGCCGTTCCAGAAACCGAAGGAGCCGTTGTTTTTCTTCCTGCTTTTGCGTGGCTGTTACCAGATTGATTCGCCCCTCCCAATTGAGCTGCAATTGAAGAGTGATTAATATTGCCAGATGCCAGTTCGGACTACGATCCCGCAGCCACAGATTTACATTTTTTTGCATACCAAATGCTGTCCTCGGATGTTGCCGTAAAATAATTGTTCCCAATTCATTTTTCGCTGCCTGGTTGACAAGATTTTCGATAATCTTATCTTTTTGTTTGTCATTTCCCAGCGTGAGAAATAAAATATTGGGCCGAAAAGCGCCACCTTTCAATGTCTGGATTACCAATTTCGCGCCATGACTGAAATTTTTATCTTCGATGACTGTCGAATTTACCAGCAGCCCCTGATCTTCCAGCGGCGATAGTAAATCTGTCAACTCAGATGCGGTTTTTTCAGAGTCATTTTCTTTTACTGTAAACGCAAAAATACTGCCGGACGGATGAGTAATATTTCGAATGAAAAGCAGAGGTCCGGCCCAGATTTCAGGATTTTCAATAGGAATCAATAAATCCGGTTTCCACGAAATTTGATGTCGCGGAAATTTCATTGAAATCCGCGATGCCTGTTCAGCCAATGACAAAAATAATCCACCGCGAATATCACCCCATTCAGATTTCAGGCCGCGGCGCGCTAATCCGAGATAAAGCGTAATAATTGTCACAATGGCAACCATACTAAAGGCGGCATTAATCAGGAACATAATCAACATACAACTCACTGCACCTAAAAACGGAACAAATCGGGGAATTTTAAAGGTCGGTCGAAAACTGATGATTTTCATGCTCTGTTGCAGAAACACAACCAGATTCAACATACCGTAAGTGATCAGGAAAAACATAGTAATCAATGACGCCAATGCATCGAGGTTTCCGGTAAGTAGTGCTAATTCAATAATAATGCCTGTAAAGATAATCGCGTTGCGCGGTTCATTTGTTTTAGTCTTTTTTACAAAAACGGCATGAAATGGCACTGTTCGCTGCTCTGCTAACGCCTGAAGAATCCGTGGTGCGCCTAACATGCTTCCGAGGGCTGAAGAGAGTGTGGCTCCCATAATACCCGCGATCACTGCCGGTTCCCACAACGCTTTGTCTGCAAGGATAAGCTGATTATTTCGTAATTCAGCAGAAGAGCTGATTTTAGTCATCATGTACGCAATCAGGACATAAACAATCATTGTTACAAAAATAGCACTCATTGTTCCCAGCGGAATCGCGCGGCGGGGATTTTTCAGATCACCTGACATATTTGCTCCTGCCATAATTCCTGTGACTGCCGGGAAAAAGATCGCGAATACTTTCCAAAAATTAGCGTCTTCAAAATTCCCGATTAATTCAAAATTAGCCGAAGGATCGGCAGGCGTCAAAAAAAATGACACCAGCGATAATCCTAAAATAGTCATAATAACATACTGAACACGAATTGCGAAATGCGCGCTGGTGTACGAAATGATTAGTAAGATCGCCCATGCGACAGACGATACAACAAACGGTGATTGTTCCGGGAAAAGACGCAACCAGCCTTCGGTAAAACCAATTATGTATAATGCTGCTGACAGAGTTTGGGAAATGTAAAACGGAATCCCAATGCTTCCTCCTGCCTCTAATCCCAATGATTTTGAAATCACCGAGTACGCACCGCCCGGTCCGATTTTTATATTAGTTGTTATCGAAGATAACGACAGACCTGTGCAAATCGTGACTCCCTTGGCAAGGAGAATGATCGCCACAGCACCCAAAAATCCGGCGTTTCCAACGACCCAACCAAGACGCAAATACATAATGACGCCGAGAATGGTCAGTACATCAGGAGTAAACACGCCGCCGAATGTGCTAAATTTATGAATGGTCGCTGGCTCGGTTTTACTCTTTCTAAATCGGGAAAATACATTAAAAGAAATGTTCATTCTATAAATCCTTATGAATAGGCTGATAAATACACGTTATTTTATCTCTCAAATTTAATAATCACATCAAACCCTGATGTTTTTTCTGATCCCTGAATAAGTTGTAAAAAAAGTTTCGGAGTGACTTCATATTCAAGCGTAAGTTCGTTTGGTACAATTTCATTTGTCTGATTTTCACCAAATTGTCTCTTATAACTTAAAAACAGATCATTTGTTAAATACTTACCAACAATAAATGTCGCATACTGCCAATTCTCTTCACTTTTCAATTCTATCATATCGAGGTCTAATGTTTTGCCCAGAGTGCGGGAAAGCTGTCCCGCAATGAAACCCACGACAAGATTATTCGCGGTTGCCTGTGCATCAAATCCGGATTTTTCATCGAGGTCAGTTTTCTGACCGTGTGTTAATTCTTCTAAATTCTTTCCAAAAATAATGTAGGAAAGAGCATCGCCTTCAGAAATTTCTATATCATCGAGAGTGAAATTTAATTTTGGAGACAACGCAGTACCGGTTACTTTTAAAAGCAACGTTTGTTTTTCCCGTTCAGCGGTGCGAAAGACATGTTCCGCAATCAGTTCAATTTGTGGATTAAAGTCAACTCCTCCCTGAAAATTAAAAACGCCTTTTTCAATCTTGAACCGTTTTCCGTAAATATCATACGTACCGCGACGCACATTAATCGAACCAAATAATTCAAATTGTTTCCCTTGTTTTACCAGCACGAGTTCACCGGATAATTCTACATTCATATCCGGACTGCGAATCCACGTATTACGGGGCATTTCGATACGAGCGCTTCCTTTCAAATTATCGATCAACGTTAAGGTTGATGTCGTGTCCAGTGTTGTTTTTACCGATCGAATCGTGCTGAAAGTGTCACCTGATGCTTGCACAAGCAATGGTTCTATTTCCCGAACTTTACCATTGCCACCCTCCATGAGTGCAGGGATATAGAATCGTGAACGCAATACTCGTATTAAGCCATCAAATTCTGGTGACTCTTTTGTGCCGGTGATAATAACATCCCCTTCAATGACCATTTCATAATTATCATTGCTCATTATCAAAAATTTATCTGCCGCGATATTCACATCAATTGATTTCAGAAATTGATCCGCTTTAGTATGATCGATCTGCACATCCCCGGACACCGAGAGCAAGCCGTCATTGCTTTTTGTAATAAACCTGTCAATAGTAAATCGCGAACTATCCACGGATAGCGTTACATTAATATCGTTGTACCGAATGCCGTATTTAGGTATTTTAAAAGTGCCGTCCGATAAAGCGAGCGAGCCTGCAGGATAGAGATTATTTATTGGATTATCAACTATAAGATCGATTGCAAGATGACCGGTTACATCCCGAAACAGATTGGAAGCAGCCTTGATCACTGCGAAATCAATACTGTCTCCTTTTATATGCGCGAATACATTCCGGCTGCTGTCAATCCTTCCCGTATTTTCCGTGAACGCCAAATTGATGGGCAGTTTGCCGTCAGCATTTAATTGGGCTCCCTCCAGAGGAATGAAACTCATCTGCCAGTCCAGTAAATTTTCTGTATAATTAAATGACATTGTGAAATTGTCATAATTATATTCATTAATGAAGCCATCGCTGATTTTTAGATCTCCGTTTATGAGCGGCGCATTGGCGATGCCAGTGAGTTGTGCATTCATATCCAGAATGCCGTCTATACGCTGCGGTATGTTTTCAAATTCAGAAAGAAATCCAAAATTCAGCCCCGTAATATCCACAGACAGACTTTCGCGACCACTTGTGGTAAACATTCCGTTAATTGCAATCGATTGATCTTCGGACACAAAATTTAAGTTTTCAATATGAAATTCATCCGGTTGGATAAGAACCGTTAAATCAGGATTACTATTTTTCCATTGATAATCCAGTACATTCAATTCAACAGTGGGAATTTTTATACGCGTCACTTCGCCCATCCCGATGTGGCTTTCAATGTAGCCGCTAATATTTTCCGATTGAAAGAAATCCACCAGCGCATGAATCGAATCAGGACGGAAGTTCGATTCCAGTGTCAGCGAATCCAGATTTATTTGATTGGTTGTTATGCGCTTCAAGCGTGCATTGATCTTTCCGGCTGTGAAATTGTCAGCGATTGAGGCATGATATCTGGCCTGAATTGTATCAACTCCGATATCATTATATTTAAGAGAAATCATCCGTGCATTTCCCGTAATTTTCAATGAATCCGGAACACCGGACAAATGCCCGCGCAGCCATGCATGGCCAGTTAATCCCTTCTGTTTAATAATGGGTTCCAGTCGATTGAGTTCATAAATCTGAGCCAGATAATTTACATTCATCGTAGAGCCGATCGCGATGCGTCCCCGTGATTGGACATCGCCGATCGGATTTCTGATGTACAGGGTATCGATTTCAAAAACTTTGTGATCTAAATTTATCGCCGAGAACATGGTATCAATTGTTGTATTGTACAGACCGGACTGAGAAACAAATATATTTGCATGTCCCGTAAACTCGGAAAACGATGCTCCGTTGCCAGCCACCGAAATCGTCATATCAATATTGGAAGGCTCACTTTGTTTTAAAATTGCTGCGGACAGGTCAAAATCACGGATCGTGCTCCGGATATTAAATTCAGGGTTGCGTCCGATATCGTTAATATTTGCATGGAGATTTATGTGCCCGGACTCGGAAACCAGAGTGATTTTACCGACAATATCACCAAAATCATACGTAGATGTGATTGTAAGACTATCCACAGGTTGTCCGTAAATACGACTTTTTTGCAAGAATATTTTTAATGATCCTTTGCTGCTATCCGGTTTAAAACCGGTTCCCTTTAATTGAAGCTGACCGGTGAGCCGACTGTTTAACGTCTGGCCTTTTAACCAAACGGCCGGATCGAATCTGCTGATTTTTGCCTGAATATCATAGTCAGGTAAAGAATGTAAATTTTTCAGAAATCCGACAAGTTTAATGTGCTGATTCCGATGCTGTAACTGAATATCGGTTTTCAGATCATCCCCGGCATAATTTACCAGACCATTTATGGAGGCAATGCCCTGCATTCCCAAATCCGGCACAAAGTTGCTGATTTCATCCAGGCTGACTTCAGAAGGAGATAATTTGATCATATATTCGGGATTCTCTGAAAAGTTCAGAATGAGCTCACCAAATAACTGGCTATTATCTGTTATCAATTTCAAATCCTGAACAGACATACCATTGTTCTCTAATAACAGCAGGAATGAAACCTCAGCCACGGTTAAATCCGGCTGCAAAGCCCGCAGACTGAAATCTCTCATTGTCGTCGACAGGCCTTCTTT
Source organism: uncultured Cytophagia bacterium (assembly GCA_964498785.1). Lineage (GTDB taxonomy): Bacteria > Zhuqueibacterota > Zhuqueibacteria > Thermofontimicrobiales > Thiofontviventaceae > Mariaggregatimicrobium. Next base: position 102,655 of record CAZCJL010000006.1, read on the forward strand.
GTCATACGATAATGATAAAATGCAATTCAGGTGTCTGATTTTTTCAGGGATCGTTTGTGACGTTCCCAATGGGGCAATGTCCATGCTTCCATCGATGATCTTCATGTCCTCTAATATAATGTGCCAGGCAAAAGGCCCGGAGGACGATGTTTTTTCTTCAGGAAGAGATTCTTCTTGTTTGACCAGCTCGGAGACATTCCAACTGCTGTCCGGGAGTTGTTTCAGCAGAAAGTATGGAGCATTCAATTCCGCAAATCTTAAAATAACTTCTTTATTTAATAAACGTGTTGGTAAAAATGCCACAGCAAGCCGGGAGATAGCAGCAATCGTATCCGTTTCAGAGGTTAGTGCAATCCGTTCGATTTGAAAATTGGTGAAAAGATTCCCATTGATTTCGCCAATATGCAGTGTGCCATTCAGGGCATTGTTTGCGGTTTCAACGATTTTATCACGCAATAGATTTTTGAAGATACCTGTTTGGGTACATCCGATTGCTATAATAACTAACAACAATACGATAATGAAAAGGTAAACAAATATTTTTAAAATTTTCCTGATCATATTAAAATGCCTGTCCCACATTTAAATGAACTTGATAATCCTGAACGTTCCTGAAAACAGGTCGTCCGATATCAAGCCGTATTGGCCCAATAGGAGTTGAAATTCTTACTCCTGCGCCAAGCGCGTAATATAAATCATTGAACGGGTATGTTAATGACTTTGTCCACACATTTCCAATATCAAGAAACGTTGCACCACTGATAATTTTCCAGATCGGAAAACGTAGTTCAAAGCTGGACTCTAATAAGCTATTGCCACCCACCGGGATATTTTCGTTATTTTTGGGACCAAGTTGAGAGCGTGCCCAGCCGCGCACCGATATGCTTCCACCGGCGAAAAAACGTTCTTCGAGCGGTGTAATTTGTGCCTCTCCTTCTCTCCAGGGTTTCATGGAGCCAACTTTTATTTTAGATGCAAAGACAACATCATTATCTATTTCCCTGTAGTGGCGGAATTCCATGATCAATTTCATGAAATGATACTTGCTGTTAAATCCCAGACCGGAAAACATGTAATGCAGCGCTGCAAATGTCCCCTGCTGCGGTGTAAATTTGGGATGGGAGCTGTCCCGGATAATCCCCATTTTGATACTTGATTTATTATATAAATTGTACGCAAGTCGTTGAAACGATTTCTCAACAGTTGCTTCTGAAATTTCCTGATCGATTTGCTCCAGATTATATCCGAAATAACCGTTTGTTTTTGAAGAGAAAATATGTTGCAGCGTCGGTGATGTTCCGATTCGTTGAAGTTTATATCCTGGCTCATGTTCTTTACGCACGAAGCTTTCAAGGTTGAAGCTTGTTCGCGGACTTAAAAAAGCGGGTTGTGTAAATTTTAAATTAACGTTATATGGTTCCAGACCGGAATGCTTTATAAAGAGATTGAGCCGTCGGGTGCCGCCCAAAAATCCAAGCCGGATGATATCAGAAAAAACACGGAACTTATCTTCACGGCCATAACCGAAGCCGAATTTCGTTGTCAGCCGCGACGCTTCTTTTACATTAACCTGAACCGGGATGAGATTCACTTTTTCCTTTGGCAATTTATATTGAATCGAAACACTTTGGAAAAATCCTAATTGATACAACTGAATTTGAGATTTTTCAATTAATGAATTATTAAATAAATCTTCTTCTTTAAAAGCCAGTTGTTTTCGGATCACTACTCCTGGAGTGCGTTTGTTATTCACAACCTTAATTTTGCCAAAAGTGCAGAGCGGGCCTGTGTCAAATTTATAGATGATGGCGACTGAATATAACGCCCGGTGAAACTTTAAACCGGAAAAGACTGAAATGTATGGGAAACCTTGTTCAGTGAACGCGTTCACAATATAAGTTTCGTCATCTTTCAACGCCTCATCGCGAAAGCGAATCCCGTTCTTTAATTGTAATTTTTTTTTGAGTTTTTCGAGAATTGCCTCAGCCTCTGACGTCTTGTTGTCAAAATGGTATTCGACCGTATCAACAAGAACCGGCGCATTTTCAGATATCATTATATTGATTTTGACTGATTTGTCATCATGATCCGTTTTAAGCTTGTCATTTATGTTAACATTCAAAAATCCTTCGGACTGATATAGCTTTTTGAGCCTGGCTAAATCATCTTTTAATATTTGTGAGTCGAAGAAAAACGGATCCTTCCTTAAAAAAACGCGTTTGAAAGTACCTGTTCCATAAGTGAGCATGTTTTCTGATAATCGGGAAGAAGAAATTGTGTGGTTGCCTTCAAAATCAATGTCTGTTACTTTATAGTTAACCTGTGAATTAACCGTTATCCGAAAAATCATTAAAATCTGAAACAGGATTAAAAGATTAATGATATGGTAATAATGATAAGCCTTTTTTTTTGAGCGCGTCCTATTCATGATAAATCAATGTGGTTAATATTATCAACAGGTTTGTAACTATGCGATTAATTATTTATCGTCATATTGGAATTATTACTTTATACACCAGAAGGAAAGCTAATAATAAATATAATCCACGAATACCATAATACGATGCGGAGTCTATTATTTGAATATTAAATTACCAAATGATTGGAATCCCTGTGCAATTTTTTTTAAATTTTTCAAAATCGACAGCCGTTAAATCACAGTCAGAACTGATATGTTTTTTCAAATCATCGATATTATTAAATTTTTCCTCATTTCTAATCCGTCTAAAAAAAGCAAGCGAGACAGACTTTCCGTAAAGATTGCCGGAAAAATCAATTAAATGTGCTTCTACCCGAAAATCGTGGTTGTTATACGTGGGTCTGTTACCGATGTAAATTGCAGCGGCATATTCGAGCGAATCTATTTTCGCGACGCCACTGTAAATTCCTGTCAAGGGTATTAGCCCTTCACTAACATTGATATTGATTGTCGGAAAACCAAGAGCTCTCCCCTCTCGATCCCCATGTACAACGATTCCGCGAGTAATATGTCTACGCGCCAAAAGAATGGCAGCGCGCGCCATTTCTCCGGCCTGTATAAATTCCCGTATTTTGGTCGATGATACCACAATATCACCGCTTCTTTGCGGACTGAGCACGCGAGCTTGAAAATGCAATTTTTCGCCCAGTTCCACTAATATTCTGGGAGTGCCTCGTCTCTGATAGCCAAATGTAAAATCGTACCCAATCCACACAATTTGGGCGTTCAGTTTATTTAATAGAATTTTTTTAACGTACTCATCTGCTTTCAGAGATGCTAACTCTTTATCAAATTTAAGGGTTAAAATTGCATCCACGCCCAGCTTTTCTATCAGCTTTAATTTGAATTTATGAGAACAAATCGCCGGTGGTACGTGCTCAGGAATAAAGTATGCTGCGGGATGCGGATCGAATGTGATCACCACACTTTTTAGATTGTACATTCGGGCAGATCGTACTGTTTGGCTGATAAGTTCTTGATGTCCCGTATGAACACCGTCAAAATTTCCGATTGTTACGACTGTACTATCGAATTCCGAATCCGGGAGCCTGTCAATATCCAGTTGTTTCATCCTTTATCCATCTCAAAAACAAGTTCAATTTCTTATTAAGTGGTTTAAAATACAAAAAAAATAAATAAAAGTCAAGCGACTTGATATGCAGCGTTTCAAGATATGTAGCATCATAAAAGTATGTCGAAATGTGTAGCGTAATCGTTAATGATACAACTTTAATAACTGTTAAGTTGTGAATAAAAAGTTACATATCTATACTACTATATAACGCCGCTTGATTTCATTTGTATAATAAAAAGCAAAGTGTCGCATTTTACAAGATGCTGATTATTGTTTAACTGAGATAGTAAGTATTAAATTAACAAATGATTATAATGTTTGCAATTATGATGGAATGTCAGTTGCCAGAAAACAAAAGCCTAAATTATTATGTTTATTTTTCGTTACAATATGTTCCAATAAGTGACTTATCGTTCTATCAATAATAATTTAATTTATTAAGTAAGCAGACAGTTATCAAAAAATTCGCTAATGTATTTTAGTTATTCATAAATGTAATTGCTAATATATTAAAGATAAAAGCAATAATTTTATATTGAATTAATATATACAAATCTTAAACGATGTTTATGCATGGTGTAAGTTGTGTATTGTAAATAAATTAACATTAATATTACAATATAGTAAGATATCGTAATAAAACTTGCATATTAATATTAAAATGGTTATATTGTAACTATATGGTTACAGAACTATAATATTTATGCTGTTATTAAAAGATTTGATCTGTAATTTTAATTAAATCGTTTTATATTCTCTTTGCATGTATGCGTAAAATAATTTAAATTATTGATGATTCCGTGCCGGTTGTTTATTTTATAAAATTTTTGAACAAATACAAGAGTTCCCAAACTGGGGTAATTTTGTAATTTATTTATAATAGCTATCAATATCAATAATTTATTGCGCAATTTGACCCCTCTGACTCTATTTATTAGTAGTAATCATAATTGGAAATTGAGACACATCCGACTTGAGTACTTCATTTTGCGGGGGCGCTTACTTCTACGGAACTACATCCTATCACAAAATATTTAATTTGTATTTTTCTTTTTCGTTTAGTAATAAATAATTTCAACAAAAATAATCAAGAAATGGAGGTGACTTGATGTTTTATGATCGCAGTCCACCGTTTAAACCATGATGAAAATTCATTGTTTTGTAGGGATTAAGTTCAATAATTAACTCACAAAAATCAAAGGGGAAAAAGTATGGTTACCAGAACTATTAATTTAAGTATTGTTGTTATTCTCATCGCCTTTTTTGCCGGATTTGCACTGGCAGATACGATTAATGTGCCCGGAGATTATGGTACAATTCAGGAAGCGATAAATAATGCATCCAGTGGCGATGTTATCGATGTCGCCGCCGGAGTATATACGCCAACATCAACAATTAATGTTACAGTTGATAATTTAACAATCCAGGGGCCGCAGGCAGATGTGAATCCGCGACCATCTTTTGGCAGTAGCCGAACAGCAGGTAGCGCCAACGAAGCCGTAATTGATGGTGGCGCTAATGTACTCGGAAGAATTTTTTATATAGACGCCGATGATATCGTTCTGAACGGATTGGAGATAAAGTCAGGTAAGAGTGACATGGTTCGGCAAAGTAATGCCCATTCCGGAACAACTGTAAAATATTGTATTATTCATAACGGACTTGGGGATGAAGGTGTTCAATTAGCGAATTGTACAAACGGCCTAATGGAATACAATTATGTCTTTGATATTAGCTGGGCAGGAGACGGGCTTAATTTTGCCAGTTCGAATCACTGTACTATTCAGCACAACGAAGTAACAGATGTAAGTAGTGATAATGCTGCAATTTATGTGTATGGCAGTGAACATATTACTATTCAAAATAATTTAATTTACAATATACCCGTTGGAGAAGGAATTAAATTAGGAAATAAAAGTGGTGGCGATGCAGGAAGAACCGGCGGCCTTATTAAAAATAATGTAATCCATGATGTCGGCGGTACAAATAATGATGACTGTATCGCTGTTTATACCAGTCACGTTGTTGTTGATGGTAACAACTGTTATTACAATACGTCTGAAAACGGCACAATCTATTTGTCATTTGCCATTACCGATATTCAGATAATCAATAATAAAGTTCATGATAACAATTTAGTGACCAGCAAGTATGCAAATGCAGCGGGTATTTTGTTGTATTCTAATGTAGATGTAGCAAATGTCGTGATTAACAATAATGAGATTTACAACAATACGCCTTATGGAGTGACCAATTTAGCATCCAATGCTGTGGACGCCACCAATAACTGGTGGGGACACATCACCGGTCCGCTGGATAATTCCGATGATTCGCCGCAGCCCTACTATTGCTACAATCCTGCGGGACAGGGAGACGCTGTTACGGATAATGTCATGTATTTTCCATGGCTGGATGGACCAGGTGGTTCACCCTTCGGACCAGTCAAAAATTTAAATACCGGCGAAGTGTTTTTGACTATTCAGGCCGGTGTTGATGATTCAGATACGCAAGATGGACATACGTTGCAAGCCAGCGCCGGGACGTATACTGAAAATGTCAACATCACAAAATCACTCACAATTCAGGGAGAACCAGGCGCGATTCTTGATGGTACCGGTATTGGCGGCAATGGGTTCTTAATTCATGCCAGTAATATAAAAATTACCGGTTTTGAAATTAAGAATTTTGATAATGGAATTCGTACCTATGGCGGTCCCAGTAATTTCGGAAACCTGGATATTGTGGAAAATAATATTCATGATAATACCAGCACCGGAATAGTATTATTACATGATACGTTCGCTGACGTTACGATTGAGAACAATCAGATCGATAATACGACCGGTGGTAATGGAATTGGTATCGCCAATAATACGACGATAAGTGGTCAACTATTAATTAAAAATACGACAATTACGAATAGTAATGATCACGCGTTATATTTTAACGGAGCGACTGTGGATGAATTTCTGAGTCAGAATTCAAGTTATCAACACAGTAAACGTTATCAGGGAATTCAGTTATCCAATGCCACATTTTCGACATTTAAAGTTGAAGGCGGTTTTATAAACGGCAATAAAGGATGTGGAATGACCCTGTCGCAGGGAGTTTCAAACCTGGGTATTTTTTCCCTGATAAATGTTGGCGTCAATAATAATGAACAGAGTGGATTGTTACTCGGTGGCGGTTCCAGCGCAGATTCTATTCTGTTTAAAAATTGTGATTTTAAAGGAAACGCCTGGGAAGAAATAGATCTAAGCGGCGGCTGGTTTGGCCCGTTTTCCGTAACCGGCGGTACGACGTTTGAAGGAAATGTATTTGGCGGCAAAGCCTGGGCAGCAATTTATGTCGGCGACAAAGCATCCTTTGGCAAAATGCCGAAGTTCCGTTACAATGATCTCTCCGGAAACGGCTGGGGAGTTTCCAATGCATCGCAGCAACTGATTGATGCCACGCTGAACTGGTGGGGCGATGCTTGTGGTCCCAATGATAATTCGGACGATTCGCCGCAACCGTATCTTGCCTATAATCCGAATCCCGGCGGAAGAAATGTCAGCAATTTGGTGATGTATTGCCCCAATTGGGACGCCTTTCCCAATGGAAATCCAGCGGGCGCATGTTTGGAACCAGTTGCTGATTTCGAAGCTACTCCGCTACAAGGATTTGCACCATTGACTGTTGAATTTACAGATCTCTCGCACTGCGGAATTACGGAATGGCTCTGGGATTTTGGCGATGGAGAAACCAGCACCGAACAAAATCCAACACATATTTATGATCCTCCGGTCGATCCACAGTTTACAGTGACATTAACGGTTACGAATATGGGCGGGACAGCGACAGTCACCAAAGAAAAATATATCACCGTCTGGCTGCCGGTCACTGCTGATTTTGATGCAGAGCCAACGGTTGGTTATGGCCCGCTAAATGTTCAGTTCCAGAATAAATCTACCGGAACTCATGATACGTATCTCTGGGATTTTGGCGATGGCAACACCAGTGAAGAAAAAAATCCTTTGCACTGCTATGAAGAACCCGGCGTGTACTCTGTTAGCTTGCACGCAAAAGGGCCAAAAGATGATGATATAAAGATAATAGAGCAGTTGGTTGAAGTGTACGATTATTACGAAAATGCAGGCCTGGCAGATTTAGTGCTTGTGGAAGGCAGCGAATGCTGGAATGAGCACGAAGATTGGTTAAATGCCATTGATCGTGATACATATTGGTGGACAGGCACAACAAATGCAGGCAAAGATGCTGCATGGGCAATATTCGGCTTTGCCGATGAGCTGGAACACGAAATTAACAAAGTCCGCATGATGACGGACACCGGCGTACCGGAAAAATCCACTGACTGGGTGAAGGAATTCACAGTCATGGTTTCTACAACCGGTACTGAAGATGGGGATTTTACGGCTGTCGGTACTTATGAAAATATTGACGGCGGCTGGAATGAATTCACATTTGATCCGGTGGCAGCAAACTATGTAAAATTAGTCATTGATAAACCCGCAACTGGCTGGCGTCAGATTGGCGAATTTGAGGTCTATGACAACGTTATCCTGCCTGATGTGTCTGGCTCGACTCTTATGGCAACATCGCCGCATTACGCTAATGGCCTGGATGAAGCACTGGTAACTATCACCGTGGCTGATAGCACAGGTGAACCTGTGGCCGAATTACCCGGAAATGCATTCCGCATTAAAGTCTCAGATTGTTGCAGCGAAGTCAGCGCTGTTACGGAGACAAATGTCGCTGGTTCGTATACTGCGACAATCACATCAACCGAATCCGGCGATAAAACCATTGTTGCGTATGTGTATGGTCAAAAAGTGGAATTTTCTTCACTAACGGATCAAACGCCGGTGGTGATTTCCTTTGTTGATCCTGAACTCGCAGTTGCTTCTCTGCAACTGGTAACTGGTACTGAATGCTGGCATAATGAAGGCTGGGAAAAAGCAGTGGATGGTGATCCCGAAACCTTCACCAGCGCTGGTCCGAAATGGAAAGATTCGTATGCGATTTATGAATTTACGGATCAGAGTGTGAAAACCATTCAAAAATACCGCCTGTTGACCGACGCCGGAAATGGCTGGGCAGGTCATTGGGTTACAGAATACGAAGTTTGGGTATCTGTTGATGGTATGGCAGACGAAGATTTTACGTTGCTGCATAAACGCGATCGCATGACCGGAGATTGGGAAGAATTCAGTCTGCAACCGGTAGAAGTAAAATACATCAAACTCCATGCGCTGCAACCGAAACATTCCTGGCGGCAAATCGCGGAGTTTGAAGTGTACACGATTCCGGTAATGTTTGCGAATCCGGAAATCGCAGATGCCGAAAGCAAATTAAGCGCAACGAATCCAACGTCATTTGAATTGCATCAGAACTTCCCGAATCCGTTTAATCCGGAAACCACAATAAAATATCAGCTCCCGGAAGCTGCGGATGTAAAACTTGAGGTTTATAACATTCAGGGTCAGTTGATTCGTACGCTGGTGAACGGAAATCAATCTGCCGGAGAGCATCATGCAATCTGGAACGGAACCGATGCCAGTGGTTCAACCGTCGTGAGTGGCGTTTATTTCTATCGCATCACAGCCACAGGCGAAATGAATAATCACTACACATTCACAAGACGAATGATCCTGCTCAAATAAAAAAAGGAGGTCATTTCCCACCTTGTTTAAATGCCCGGTGTATCGCGCCGGGCATTTTTTATTGCATGTAAACTGAAAATGTTATATATTGTCTAAAATAGTGATTTCAATTATGTGTAATAGAAAAGTGAGGAACGATGAAAGATAATGAACCTGTACTTCGTGTGATGCCAATGCCCAAGGATACCAATCGTTATGGAACCGTATTTGGCGGTGTAATTTTATCGCATCTTGATATTGCCGGCGCCCTGGAAGCCCGCAAAACGGCTGTACTCAATTATGTAACCGTGGCAATGGATAAAGTTGTGTTTCTTAATCCGGTGTTTGTAGGCGATATTATATCATTTTATACGAAAACCCTGCGGATCGGAAATACATCTATCAAGATAAAGGTTAATGTGATCGCTGACCGCTTTGATGGCTCGGCAGATAATGTCCCGGTCACTGAAGCAGAGATCACCTATGTTGCAGTTGATCAAAACAGAAAATCTGTTTCAATAAAAGAATATATAATTGATTAACATTCTCTGATTGATCACGCGAACTGCAACTCCGGGATAAGTTTTTCTGTTAACTCATTCGCTAACATTCGGAAAAGCTCTTTTACAGAGATAATTTCTTTTATCCGATACGCATTCTGACCACAAAAAATGAGGCCATTATCCACATTTCCTAAATAAGAATTCACAAGCGCCCGGGCAATGCAGTATTTTGCTTCGCCAACATTACATGCCGTCAGGCAGCGAAAATGACATTTCACTTTCTGACGGCCGTTGATTTCCAGCATTTTCAGAAATTTGTTTCGAATCGCCCGTCCCGGCAGGCCAACCGGGCTTTTCACAATGACGATATCTTCTTCCTGTGCATCTAAATAGGCTTGCTTAAATTGTTGTGACACATCGCACTCTGTCGTACATACGAAGCGCGTTCCCATTTGCACACCAGAAGCTCCCAATGATAGCATGTGCGCAATATCTTTCCCATCGAAGATGCCGCCAGCGGCAATGACTGGTATTTTTTTTTCATATTTGGCCTCAAAAAAACGAATGCTTTTAAGAACTTCCGGCAACAGTTTTTCCAGCGAACAAGATTCCAGGTGTTCCAGTTCACTTTCCGAAAAACCAAGATGTCCGCCGGCTAACGGGCCTTCAAGAACAAAGCCATCAACAGTACGGCCATATCTTTTGTCCCACAAACGAAGGATCAATTCAGCAGCCCGGGCTGAACTGATAATTGGCACCAGATTGACGCTGCTGTCATTTACCCAGAGCGGAAGTTTTGTCGGCAGTCCTGCTCCGAAAAAGATAATTTTGACACCTTCCCGAACAGATGTTTTAACCAGGTCTTTGGCATTGCTGAGAACGCCCATTATATTTACCGCAAGCAGCCCGGTGGTCATCTGTTGCGCTTTTCGAATTTCGACGGTCAGTGCCTCGCGGCAAATTTGTTCAAATTTTTCCTTTGATGCTTCGGTTTGTCCGAGACCAATGCTGGATATTGTTCCGATTCCGCCTTCGTTTGCCACTGCCGAAGCCAGCGAAGATAGAGAGACGCGCACGCCCATTCCGCCCTGAACAACAGGCATTTTTGCAGTTAGATTCCCGATTTTAAGTTCCGGTATTTTCATAATAACCTTGTTTTTATTAGTCGAATCAGATAGCTGAACAAAAAAATATTTTTCAGCCTTTAATTATCTGAATTATCAATATACAAATAATAAAACAAAGGTATTGTAAAAGTAATGTAAAACTTTTGGAAAAATAAAGATGAAATGCACAAAAAAAGCCGCCAGATAAATTCAAGCGGCTTTTTTTTAATTCACTAGTAATTTCAGACGTGGCAGGTATATCCTAAAAATTGCTGTTCGCAAGTTTTTCTTTTTTTTGCATGACCGCGCGGGCGGAATTATCCAGTTCCATTTTTCGCAGGCGGATGCTTTTTGGAGTTACTTCCATCAATTCATCATCTGCAATAAATTCGATATATTGCTCCAGCGAAAGCTGGCGTGCAGGACGTAACGTTAATGTCGCCTCCGAAGTTGAGCTTCGCATGTTTGTCAATTTCTTTTCTCTTGTGATGTTCACATTCAGATCGCCATTTTTGTTACGCTCGCCGATGATCATTCCGCCATAAACCTGAGTATTTACAGTAACAAACAATTCACCGCGGTCGACCATTGCGAGGCTGGCATACGTTGTTACCCTGCCAGCTCTATCTGCGACTAAAGAACCGGACGCCCGTTGATGAATCGGACCGAACCACGGTTTGTAGCCCTCGAATAATGTATTCATCACACCGGCTCCTTTGGTGTCTGTCAGGAAATGGCTGCGAAATCCAATCAAGCCGCGGGATGGTACCAGAAATTCCAGATTTACCCGCCTGTAACCATTATTTTGTAAATTGCACATTTGCCCTTTTCGAGTGGATAATTTTCCGGTAACTGTGCCAACAAATTCTTCGGGGATGTCAAGATAAATGCGTTCCACCGGCTCGTATGTCATGCCGTCGATTTGTTTGGTAATCACCAGCGGTTTGGAAACCATAAATTCATACCCTTCGCGCCGCATGGTTTCGATTAAAATAGCCATTTGTAATTCACCGCGCCCGCACACCTTAATCGCATCAGCCCGATCAATAGATTCGATTTTTATCGCGACATTCCCCAGTGTTTCCTTTTCCAGCCGATTTTTCAGGTGGCGCGACGTTAAATATTTGCCGTCAAGCCCGGCAAACGGACTGTTATTAACGTAAAATATCATCGAAAGAGTTGGCTCATCGACATTAATTCGCGCTAATGTTTGTGGATATTCCAGCGACGAAATCGTATCGCCAATCTTGATGTTTTCTACACCAGCGATAGCAATAATATCACCCGAACAAACCATCTCCACCTGTTTCCGTCGTAATCCCTGAAATGTATATAATGAGGAAAATTTTACTCCAGGAGTAATTTTATGCTCGCCGCAGAGTGAATACTGCATGTTCATTTGCAGCGCGCCATTTACCAGACGACCGATTGCCACCTGCCCCACATACGGATCATAATCGAGATTCGTTACCAGAAATTGAGGTATCTCGTCATCATTTGCTTCCGGCCCCGGAATCTCTGAAATAATCGTTTCAAATAACGGGCGCAAATTGTCCGAATCATCATCCGGCTCGTAATGTGCGATGCCTGCTTTGGCGTTTGTGTATAGTATCGGAAATTCAATTTGATCTGTGGTCGCGTCCAGATCGATGAACAGATCATAGACTTCATTAATCACTTCCTTGACACGGGAGTCAGACCGATCAATCTTATTGATCACCAAAATAATCGGAAGGTGTTTCGCTAATGCCTTTTTAACCACGAAACGGGTCTGCGGTAACGGCCCTTCACTGGCGTCCACCAGCAGCAACGCTCCATCCACCATATTTAAACTCCGTTCGACCTCACCGCCAAAATCCGCATGTCCCGGTGTATCGATAATATTTATTTTAACATCGTTGTAAGTGATGGCTGTATTTTTCGCCATAATAGTGATCCCTCGTTCCCGCTCAAGATCCATTGTATCCATAATGCGATCTTCGACAATCTGATTTTCCCGGAAAATCCCGCTTTGTTTAAGCAGGCCGTCCACCAATGTCGTCTTGCCGTGATCCACGTGGGCAATAATTGCTATGTTCCTGAATTCATTTTTTCGCATACATCTGTGCTCCGCTATCTGTTCTGTGTTGTAGATTCTTATATCAAGGTTACGATTCTTTTAAAAATAAATTTTATAGAATGCCATACTCGTAAATAAAAAAAAATACCCGCCTGCGGCAGGTAAATCCACTACGACTTACTAATGCCGGAGTCGGGCGGAATTTTAAGTATATTAAAAGCTACAAATCGTCAATAGTTCCCGGATCGATTCGACGCCAACGCTTTTTTTCACTTAGTCTGCGTTTATTTTTTAAACGATTTAATTTGGCTGATCCGGGGACACGGCTTTTTCGGCGTTGTTTGGGTTTCTCCGATGCTTTTTGAATCAGTGCGATCAGCCGGTTTATTGCGTCTTCCCGGTTTTGTCCCTGGGTGCGGAATCGTTTCGCTTCGATAATTAAAACTCCGTCTGTGGTCATTTTTTTCCCTGCTACCTTTTCTAACCGTTCTTTCACATCATCGGGTATTGAAGGAGAATTGCGAACATCCAACCGAATTTGCACTGCTGTGGCAACTTTATTTACATTTTGTCCGCCTGGCCCGGAGGCGCGGATAAATTCCTCAATTATTTCAGATTCTAATAGATTTATATGTTCTGTAATTTTTATCATTTTAGAATTTCAAGCTATATATCGTCGGACCTGCTTTTTAAAGTCATTGAAATCTGAGCCATATTTATGTCGCAAGAACTGTTCTTCCTTAAGCACCATCCAATGGGTGGCTGCCATCCAAACGAGCATAAAAAACAGAAAAAGGTAACTCATCAGCGATGATGCCCATGCCATAAGGTTTAAACCGGCAAAAAAGAAAAATGCGCCGACATACATTGGATTTCTTGATAATCGGTAAATACCGGAGTCGTTTAACCCATCGCTGAGCTTAGTGTATGAATGAAGCGCAGCAACATTGATCATAATACCAACAGTAAAGAAAAACAGGCCAAACCATGTCAAATTTTTTGACTGCACTTCCATAAAAATGGACAGAACAAACAACATCATAGTCGGTAGTATTCCTGCAACTTTCATAATTTTTCTATTGTGAAAATCGTACAATTCGCGATGTTCAATCGGATTCCCGCGCTGGTAATTGACAAGAATCATATAAGCCCAAATAACTACATAGCCCAGAAGGAAAAAAAACCATAGCGGATAGCTATCACGAAATATTAGTTTTTCCATAAAAATTCACTTAATTAATATTATGATTTATCGTTTATTCATTGTTCAATTTCTAATTTCTGGAATCCGAATATACTTTTATTAACAACAGCTTTTTATTTGACAAACAAACGTCAAATTTGTTCCCGCATGGCATTGTCCCTTTCAGTGATCAAAACGCTGACACAGATTTTTAAAAATTAAAATCCGGTTTCCTGCCATCTTTTCGAGATATAAATCGCCAAAACACACCTGCTCAATTTTATCACCATGATATTCGGACATTTGCGAAAATTTCAAACATTATGTCAATGGCTACCGGCGTCAAAACTCACTTATCCGCAATTTTTTATTCAGACAAAAATATTCAAGAAAACGCTCAAAAATATTTTTAATAACTATCTTGTTTTTAACATATTATTTTTGTATATTAATAGATACATCCGTTAGACAGGACGTGTGAACCCGGTAAACATCTTTTTAACATTCCGGTATTACACAGCGTACACGAGTGTGTAGCGCAGACGCAACTGCTTCAGAGTTTAAATAAACACCAGGAACATCTAACTACTTTATTTGACTTCCTTTCATTACCTTTGCGTCACCGAAATCAGCGTTTTACTTAAATTCAAAAATTATATTAATTGGAGATATGATGAACATTTATATTGGAAATTTGCCTGACGATTTTGATGAAGCTGAACTCGTTGAATTGTTTGAAGAATATGGTAGCGTAAAAAAAGCCAGGATTATCCGCGACAGGAACACTAAAATCTCCCGTGGATTTGGTTTTGTCGAAATTGATAACAGGGACGCAGGTCTAAAAGCCATAAAGGACTGGAACAATGGCTCCATCGATGATCATATTCTGCAAGTTAGAGAGTCCAAACCCAGGAAAGCCAGAAGAAGAAACTAAAGACGTATGTTTGACGAAAACGGATTAAGTTCAATATGAAAGATTTAAATTTACCATCAAAATACAATTCAGATGCGGAGACCGCTTTGTTATTATCATGTTTGAGATTTTTAAATTTTACACGATGAGCTATCCTGTACGGTGAATTTATCATGCAAACGTTAACGACAAATACGCCACCGAAGGAATTCGATTATTTTCGATGGCGTATCGATCGGATTCATATCATTTTAATCATAAGTGACTGTGACGTTAATTCCGAAATAGCGATTCGTTATTGGATTTTCATCTGGTCCCTTGTCTTTGGTATTACTAAACTGCGCAAACACAGTTCCGCCAATTGCCCACTTATCGCCAACACGCCATTCTTTGCAAGCCGCTACATAGAAACCAAATCCGGTATCTGATTTACCAACTTGTGCTTCCTGGTCTCCCGTTGTTTTGACTTCAATTTTATCGCTTGACATGGTTACCGACCGGAGATAAAAATGTTTGTGGGCATAAAATAATAACATACCCCGATACCGTAATCATTGACTCTCATGCTCACATCCTCAAAATTTCACGCCTCGCATGGTGCGTAATATCGAGTTCTGAAATGCTGATCCCCCGAAATTTCCGTACATGATTAATTTTTTGCTACAGCCCCGCCTACCTGAATTAAGCTATATAAAACAACATTGGATCAGTCTATTCAAAGTTGCTCCTTAAAAATCGTTTCAGATATTTCCTGAGATGATTTTGAAAGAACGAACATAGTTATGTAATAAAGCAATGCAGCTTTGTTTAGTGATATCTATAAAACTAATAACTTAAACGATTAATGTAAAGGATTAATTAAATAAAATGAATTATTACAAATAAAAGGTATCTTCTCAATATTTTATAGTAGATATGGGCGATTGCCGCTATGTCGTATTTAAACAGATTCCGTAGGTGTCAC
>CAZCJL010000007.1:0-33041 GCA_964498785.1 uncultured Cytophagia bacterium
AATTTAAAGAGAATCCGAAAGCTTTGATGCACACCATCAATTATTGAAGGGATACATTTATTTTCTCAGCTTTGTTCGTTCCTTATTATCTTCCCGCATCCATTTTTGCATGGTTTCCGGATGATCCATGTCTAGTGAATCATGAAGTGATTCCCTGTCAAAATCTTCGTCCAGAGGATTTAGCGCTTTCTCCGGCACAAAAATTTTAATGGGTGCGCCGCCATCGTATTGATTCAAATTGGGGATGCCGAGGATATGCCAGAACGTTTTCACAATGCTGCCGAAACTGTAATGCACGCCGCCACGGGGATCGTCTTCGTTAACAATAATCACCATATTTTTCCGATACAGTGTGTGCGAAAAAAAACTCGACAATTGGACCCAGTGCCAGGTCGTAATCTGCTATGTAATTTTCCCTGAACGGATAACCATCACCGGGACGTTCATTAGCGCCGTTAAAAAGAAAAATAACACTGAATAATTTTTCATGACAATCTCTTGTATTGAATGAATATTTTATATGAAATGCTCTAATTATATGTTGATCGTTGTTTTGATTTTGATAGCGGCGCCAAACTTGTAATCATACCAATAATAGCCCCGCCTGCGAAGGAAACTGGCAGCGCAAACAGGATTCCAAGGCCAAAAATATTATAAAATGCAATGCCAACGCCAATAGCAACGCAACTTATGCCGGCGATAAATGTACCGAACGATGTTGCCCACGGAATGTACATTGCCATAAAAAACAGCAAAAACAGTGGCGCCACAAACAGATTCACGACTTTGATCAGCATATCCAAAAGATTTCCCTGCACATTTCCCAAAAACATACTAATGATAACCACCACACTTCCGATTCCGACTGCTACTAATTTAACACGACGCATGAGATCTGCTTCTGTTTTAGACTTTTTCTTGATAAATCGGTTGAGAATATCCTCGCTGATCACAGTTGCCGAAGAATTTACGCCCGATGACAGGCTCGACATTGCGGCAGCCATGAGTCCCGCTGTGAGCAAACCTGTAAGGCCAACCGGTAACCCTACTAAAATATACTGCGGAAACAGGCGATCTGCAACTGATAACAGCGTGTTGCCGTCAGGGAGAAGGTGCGGAATATTTGTAAAATAGGCAAGTAGCGCCAACCCAACGACGCCGAGTAAAACCTGAACACCTAAATTTGTCAACACTGAAATTCCGAAAGAGCGGCGCGCAGATTTTGCATTACGGGTTGCAAGATAGCGCTGAATTGCCATTTGATCGGAACCGGCAGTGCACAAATACCATGCGAATACCATTATCATTGCATTGAACATCGTTACTCGAATTTTCGGATCAAATCCAATTTTAATTTCGGGCCAGTGATTTGCCCACTTCGTCGGAAACCATGCTGTGATGCTTCCGAAATGAACAGAGATTAACACAATCGTAAGAATGACGCCTCCGATAAGAATGACCGTCTGAATGACGTCGGTCAATACCACGGCTCTTAGCCCGCCCATGGAGGTGTAAATAAGCGTCACAACTCCCATCACTGCGCACACGAGCGGCAGGTACGAGGCGTCGATGCCGAAAATGGGTAGCAGAACATTATCCACGGTGGCATAGATAATTGTCGCCATCCATAATAATCGCAGTGATAAAAAGAAAAAAGTTCCGAGCAGCCGAATATTTTTTCCCAACTTAATCTCTAAAATCTCATTGGCGCTGGTCACTTTCAGCCGCATTATCGCAGGGATAAACCACCAACCCACGATCAGGAATACGAATGGAAACACTAACAGGTTTGTAAAATACATTGGTCCGTTTTTTATCATTTCGCCGGGATACGCCAGATAGCTGAGAGTACTTAATATCGACGCAAACAGTGATAATCCCACCAGTGTCGGATTCATCGTTCTGCCGCCGAGATTATAGTCTTCCGAATTTTTGGTGCGCCGGGAATAATACCAGCCGATTGCCAGCATCCCGATGCCGTATATTGCGATCACCAGCCAGTCAATGGAGGACATCGTTGTCGGAATCCGGCGATAGATCCTCAGAATTGCGTTGGCAGCAGCGATTCGAACATCAGCATTTTGCGCTTCTAATATTATTGGTGTAATGGAATTATCAATTAGAGGAGATTCGTTATTAAGTAGTTTCAGCAAAAATGGTACTTCGCGAATAGTTCCTTTTTCCGCAATCGCTTCACAAGCATGGTATCTGTTTTCTTTTGTTTCGGAGAAAAGGAAATCCCGCAATCGCTTGCGTAATTGATGTTCAATTTCATTTGAGCGTTCGCTTTCCGGAAGTCGTACATAAGCGGCGCCAACTAAATACACTGCCGCAGATGAGCTATCCGGCTCTTTTAAAGCTGCCTGATAGAGCGTTTGCCACTGTTTTGGCGTTATATTAACATTGAACCGAATGCCATAGGCAGCGATTTTTCGGGTATTTAAATCAGCCGAATTTAGCGAAACCACCAGGTCGTCGATGAACTGCGAAATATCGGAGTCTACAGCCATTCCCCACCGGACAAATGCAACGAGTCTTTTATTGCTGTTCGCTAACAGCCGCTGCGCATTTTGAGGGTTGCGCGATAGTAAATTTTCATTGAGTTTTGATAATGTTTCGGCAGCATGCATCCGGTCGCTGCTGTTTTCATCGAGATACACGTTCCATATTTTGTCGATCCATTGCTGCCGTTGCTGCTGATTAAATGATGCCCGCGCTAACGTGCGCCAGATGCCAATCCGATATTGCGGTGTTGTGGCGTGATTAATACGTTCCGCTGAAAATGTGTCGTAAATGCCGGCCGGATAACTTAAGGCTAATAAATATTCCGCTGCATGAACTTTCACCCATCCGTTCTGAGTGTGCAGAGCGTGCTGTAATTCGTTAATAGCCTTTTCACTGATATTTTCGTCGAGCAAGGCAGATTTTTTGTGGCAAGATTGCATCAACATGCTCACAAATATGAGCAGAAAAATAGACGATATCTTTTTTGGTTTCATCATCATTAGGAAAGATTCCGGAAATTTAATGGATAATTTGTTTAAAGTTTATCTAATTCTAATTTTGAAACAGCATCCAAAAATTTGCTAAATTTATCTTTTGATATTGGTTGCAAGGGTGACCGAACATTTCCGCAGTCGATACCTAACTCGTTCATGTATGCTTTGCCCACTGGTAGCAGGCCATGGCTGACAATGATTCCGGCAAGAGCGGCAGTTTTATCCGCCAGCAACCGGGCGTACTCTATGTCGCCTGAACGAAAAGCGTTGACTAATTTCAGATAAATGGGACCGATGAAATTGTAATTCGATCCGATGCTACCATTGGCGCCGGCAATCAACCCGTGAATTAATAGTTCATCGCGACCATATAAAAAGTCCAGCGTTTTGCCATATTTAACAATACAGTTTCGGTATTCTAATAAATCCTCATAAGTATATTTCACTCCGGCAAATGTGGGAATACGGTCTACTGCTTTTTCCACAAATTCGACCATATCTAAATATTGATTTGACATGGCAGGCATATAATAGAAATAGAACGGAATTTCCGGCGCTTCGGCGGCAATTTCTTTTAAAAAATCGATCAGGTGATCGACATGTGCCGGCTTGAAAAAAATTGGCGACATTGCAGAGATATAATGAATGTTAAGGTGGCGGGCGTGTCCGGCTAATTCTTTGGCAGCCGGAAGACAATTATGCCCAACGTGAACAATGATTTTCATTTTAGATGAGGCAACGCGGCTCCATTCTTCTGCAATTTGTTTACGCTCATCGACTGTTAGTGAAAGACTTTCACCTGTTGAACCATTGATAAAAACTTTAGACATTCCACTTTTATAAAGGTAGTTGGAATACGACTCAATTATCGATAAATCAACTTCACCATCGGATGACATCGGCGTAAAAACAGCAGGAATTAAATCATATTTTCTTTCTGTCGTCATTTCAAAAATGCTCCTTATTCAGTTATGCTTATATTGATGAATACACATTAATTTCAATTTCTTACCTGTATTATTTATACGAATTCACCGCAACGGCGCCAAATCGCGAAGGATCAATAAAATAGAGTATCCCGGCAAATTAAATCAGTCCTCTAAGTTTGCAATTATACTACAACTGTTAACTCATAATTAATAATATCTTTGCATCTGTGCGCATGTGCGGTGGATGAATAATTCAGGCTAAGTAATTTTTATTAAACAAATGTTTTCCAGCATTATCTGTTAAAAAGAAGATTATCGCGTGAAAATGCAAATTAATATAATATCTGAATGTTATTAACAGTAATGTTGATAAAAATTATCATTATAATATAATGATATTATAATTAAAAATGCAACAAAATTTATAATTTATTTTTAAGATGTGTTTTCTTTGGTATGCGTAAAGATATTAAATATAAATTATTAGAAAGAATAATGATCGAGATTAAAAGTTACATTGTTGATAAATTATAACGGGTAGTGAATATTTTTTTTAAAAAATTCTTGCATATTGATAAAAATATTCATATATTAATTCAGAAAATGAACATAATGATCACAATTAACGATAATAAAAATCATAAGAAAATGGCGGGATGAGACCAAGAGAAAGACAGAAAAGCATATTGAGCTATTTGCGTGTTTTACAAAAAGAATGGCGTGTTGAAGAGCTTGCATCAGAACTCAACGTTTCTGAACTCACCATTCGTCGTGATCTAAATGAATTAGTAAAGAACGGGAATATCATTCGTACTCATGGTGGTTGTATTGCATCGGAAAATGGTTCATTTACGACGATATTTTATAAAGAGTTTGAGCGAAATATTGAACTGAAAAGAGCGATTGGCAGAGAGGCGGCCAGTCTGATAAAACCGAATGACACCCTTCTTTTGGGTGATGGATCCACCGCTTTTCAATTGGCCAATCATTTAGATGATTGTGGCCCGATAACCGTATATACGAACAATATTGCAGCTATTCAGGAACTAAGAAGATTTGAGAACAATCGCCTGTACATTTTAGGTGGTGAATATGATCATCAGTATAATATGCTGTTTCTTAAAGGAAGTCTGTCAGACCGTATCCTGGAAACACTTCATTTTGATCTGGTAATTATCGGTACAGATGCTATTAGTAAAAATGGTCACTGCCTATCAAAGAATGAGGAGGTTGCTCGAACAAATCAAATTATTTTACGTCGCGGAGAAAAAAAAATTCTTATTGCCGATTATACAAAGGTCGGCGCCTCAGGAAATGTTATCTATGGTCAACTCAGTGATTTTGATTTGTGGATTACAAGCGCTGGAATGAATCCCGCGCAAATTAAATTTTTTCGAAGACAAACGGATATTAAGGAAGCAAAAGTCAATTCCTCTCAAAAGGTTCAGAATTTCTTATAATCCCCTTTCTAATCAATACAATTGCTGATGCGCCTGAACTGATTACTGTTTTATTTCCGAATGATAATATCTGTTATCAAAAAATAAATATATGATTTAACGCCTTGTATTTTAATGGCGAATAGCTTATCGCTATTAAACAAGGATTCAAGATGTTTTATAGACAACCGAAAAAGCGATAAACTTTACACAGATATCGATAATCCTTATTAACAGATTTTGTATGCCTGAGAAATAAATAATCAAAATAAGTATATTATCATAAGGCAATAGTGATTTCGATGCCAATTAGTCCTATCAAATTACGTCTACTTAATTATTTCAATATCTTCTCTCTATTGAGCTTCATTACCAACCCATTTTTAAATTATAAAAGTAAGAATAAATCACATAAAAGGACATAGGAGGAATATGTGTATGCATGAAAATTCAATGTTAAAAGTATTGTTGCTTGCCATTTTCTTTTTGGGCGTTACAATTCAAGTAAATGCTGACACCGCTGGTAAGATTGCAGGGACTGTCACAGATTCAAAAACAGGCGATCCATTACCAGGAGTTAACGTCGTCATCGATGGGACGATGATGGGAGCAGCAACTAACGCTGATGGATCTTACGTTATTTTAAATGTATCACCTGGCACTTATACCCTTAAATTTATGACTATTGGATACACAACAAAGAGAACTGAAAGTGTAAGAGTATCAGTCGGACTTACCACAAAGATTAACGCCAGTCTTTCGCAGACAGTGCTGGAAATGGACGAAGTTTCTGTTGTTGCTTCCAGGCCGGTTATCGAAGTGGATCGTACAAATTCTGCCGCCTACATGGCTGCGGATGAAATATCAGAGCTTCCGGTGACTGAAGTCCACGAACTGATCCAATTACAGGCAGGTGTTACCACAGACGCTGACGGTGAGCTTCATTTTCGCGGCGGACGAAGTGGTGAAGTTGCTTATCTTGTCGACGGCATTCCGGTGACAAATCGTTTTGATGGCGGAAGCTCGATTGAAATTGAAAATGAAGTTATCCAGGAATTACAGGTTATCAGCGGAACGTTTAACGCTGAATATGGGCAGGCGCAATCCGGAATTATTAATGTTATTTCCAAAACACCGGATCGTAGCTATTCCGGACGCATAAGTTCTTACGTCGGCGCGCATCTCAGCAATCAGAGTGATCGATTTGTTGGAATTGATGATCCCACGAATAATCCGGAGTATAATTTTCAGGCAAACCTCACCGGCCCGATTCCTTTCTCAGATAAATTATCCTTCTATGGTTTTGTTCGATACAATCGCAATGACGGCTGGTTAAATGGAGAGAGACGCTATAATCCCACGGATAGCTGGGCTGTACAAGTTTTCGAACAATGGTATAACCTTAATTTTACCGAGCGCGAATTCGGCCAGTTTTTACCATATACTGAATATTCAGACTCTTTAAATCTATACAACGGGGATGGCGCAATCGTGCCGATGAACACGTCAGCCAAATTTTCGGGAAACGCCAAAATTTTCTTGCAGGTGACCCCCGGTATCCGGGCTTTTTATAATGTATTTGTTGACAAAATCGAGAGTTCGGAATACGACAACGATTTTCGATATACCCCGGACGGGTTGCCCAAAACATATAAGGATGCGTTTAATCATACCATTAATATTACTCACACATTAACATCCAACGTGTTCTACCTGTTAAATTTTTCGTATTTTGGCGAAGATCGTGAAACATATCTCTATCGTAATCCAAATGATCGGAGATATCAGGCGATGATTCCTGATCTTTATGGTTATAATTTCGGTGGAACGCAAAATGAACACGAAACCATTAATTTTAAAAATTATCTGGGTAAATTTGATTTAACCTGGCAGGTGGATAAAAGAAATTTGCTTAAAATGGGAGCCGTGTTAAAACAGTTTAATTTAAAATATAAGGAAATACAAACTTCTGCTGTTTCTAATAGCCATTATTTGCCAACAAAACGCGGCACTTCTTTTGAAGAATACTACGCCCTGTCACAAGCTCCCACTATTTATGTGCCTGATACGAATACACTACTGAATAATCAATACGAACACAACCCGATTGAGTTTGCGCTTTATGCCCAGGATAAACTTGAACTGGGCGAAATAATCGCGAACATCGGATTACGTTTTGATTATTTTGATCCCGATGGTGTGGTCCCGGAAAATCCACGGGCAAATTACAATGCAGTGACAGGAACGCTGGAAACTCCTTTTGTTAAAGCCTCTAAAAAATATCAGGTTAGCCCTCGTTTAGGACTTGCTTTTCCGATTTCTGATCAAGGTGTTATCCATGTGTCGTATGGGCATTTCTTGCAAATACCACAATTTCAATACTTGTATTATAATTCGGAATTTGAAATATCTTCAGGCTACAAAGAGACTATCATGGGTAATGCGGATTTGGAACCAGAAAGAACTGTTGCTTACGAAATAGGATTTCAACAGGGTCTCTCGGAAAGCTTTGGTTTGGAATTAACGATTTATTCCAAGGATATCCGGAATCTGTTAGGGCAAAATATTTATGACACCATTAATGAACGGACGTATTTTCGGTATATAAACCGGGATTATGGGAACGTAAAGGGAATTACTGTCTCAGTTGAAAAGAAACCCTTCGGATTTCTATCAGGAAGGCTGGATTATACGTTTCAGGTTGCTCGCGGCAATGCATCCGATCCCAATGCGATTTATTTGCAAAATCAAAGTACACGACCGGCAGAACCGGAAAAACAGGTTGTACCACTTAATTGGGATGAAACACATTCTATTAATGGGAATATTCGCATCGGAAAATCAGATGACTGGACTCTCAGTATTATCGGACGTTTGGGGACAGGTTTGCCATATACTGCTGAAACACCGCAGGAACAGCAAATTGAAACCCAGTTCGAAAATAGCGAACGTAAACCCATGCGCACAAACGTTGATATTTTTGCGCAAAAGTATTTAAAACTCGGAAATATGAATTTAATACTTTTTGCCAGAGCATTTAATATTTTTGATACAGCGAATCATATCAGAGTTTTTTCCAGTACCGGACGAGCTGACAGAACATTTCGCTGGCCCGAAGAAGAACGTATCGCAGCAGCGAACGGTGTGTATTCGTTAAATGAAGTTGACAACCGACCACACTGGTTTTCTGAGCCGCGGAGAGTTCAATTAGGCATGGCGCTTGAATTTTAATTGTTTATTCATTTTTGAAATAAATAAAATGATGCGTAAATAAAAAGCGAATAATATATGAATGAGAAAATCCAAAAGCACATAAAAGAAATCGTTTTGAATAATTTGTTCAAGCAGCTTGGGTTTTCAATACATTTTCAAATTGGAGGATTTTAGTGTATGAAAAGCATTACTAAAAACTCAACTTTTGTCAATAAGTTGCTAATTATATTATTTTTGGCACTTGTCATCGGAAGTCATTATGCAACAGCGCAGGAGGGCGTTGTGCTGGATGATAAAACAAAGGTTTATTCTGATTCTCAACAACTGTATAAAAGCAATGTCGATTACAGTTCATTTAGAAGAGCAGGCGTTCATGATGGTAATTTGATCAGGACGGCCTTTTCAAATTTTGGAAATTTGGGAAGCCGGACGATCGATATCCGGTTGGAATGGCCCAAAGGAAGTGGCACAAATTATGGCTTTGAATTTATTTTCTTTGTCGGCGCTGAAGTTGTAGATGCTCGAGGCGATACAATACATATTTTTTCTGAAAACTATACCGGCGGTCCTCGGGATCGGGCGCCGGATGACTCACATACCTACGGCTGGGAACCGCTTCCCGGTTATTATAATGACGGAGATTATGTCGGGGGAATTTCGGAAGATATCAATAAAAACGGCATCCTCGATCCCGGAGAAGACATTGATGGTAGTGGAAAACTGACGGAAGAATTATATAATGATATCGAGTATCCCGCAATGAGCCATTTACCGCAGACCTGGCCCACCGATTGGCCTGCAAAAAGCTATCCCGGAGACGCCGGAAGTCGCAAGGGTTTATGGAACGGTGAGTATGGCGCTTATGTTCGGGCTGATCAGGAAAGTTACTACCTGATGGATGATCGTAATAATGATGAATTCCTGTACTATCCGTTTGTCTCTAACCATCAGGATACACTGCCATGGCCCGATGGACGACGAGGAATCGGGCTGGAAGTGGAGACACGCAATTACCAGTGGGCTGATGTAATGGCAGAAGATATCATTATTTCGATCTATCAGGTTAAAAATATCAGTGAAAAGGATTTAGAAAAATGTGTATTGGGAATGTATGTCGATGCGGATATTGGTACCTCCGGCCCAAGCAGTGACGCTGGTGATGACGCTTCCAGTTTTGATATTCGAGAGGATATTACATACCAGTGGGATTTAGACGGACTTTCAGCAAAGGGAAAGCCAACCGGACATTTTGGCTTTGCTTTTTTACAAAGCCCTGGAATTGATGATGATGGTATTGATAATGACCTCGACGGAATGATTGATGAAAGTCAGGAAAATGGCGTTGATGATGACGGGGATTGGCGTGCGTTTTCGGATGACAACGGCAATGGTGTGTGGGATTGGGAAGATCTCAATAATAACGGGCTGTTGGATGAAGGGGAAGACCTGAATGGAAACGGATTATTGGATATTGAAGATTTGAATGATGACCTTGGCCAGGACGGACTTGGCCCGCTTGATCCTGATTGGCCTGGTTTAGGGGTAGACCCTTATGAAGGCAATGGAGTACCGGATATACCAGAACCGAATTTCGAATATACGGATAATGACGAAATTGATCAGATCGGATTAACCAGTTTCTATGGGACGTCTGCCGGAGATGTGCTCTCTGCTGATGAAGAAGCATGGTATGTGAAAACCAGCCCTGAAACCTTTACTGAAGCCACAGAGGGTCTTGATGTAGCATTCCACTATGCTTGTGGATATTTTTCACTTGATATGAAATCATCTGAACGGTTTGCAATTGCCTGTCTTGTTGGTAATGATGAAGATGACCTGTTCCGCAATAAACGAACCATGCAAGAAATTTATGATCATGATTACAATTTCAAGAAACCACCACTGGAACCGACAATTTTAGCAGCTATTCCCGGTGACCGTCGTGTTACATTAATTTGGGATGACAGGTCCGAAAGATCACGTGATCCGGTGTATGAGGAAGATTTTGGCTTATATAAGATATATCGTTCAACGGATCCGGCATTTAATGATATTAAAACTGTAACCGACGCTTTCGGTAATCCGATTCTGTGGGAACCTATTGCACAGTTTGATTATGCTGACGGACTCACCGGCGCGCATCCGATTGCAATCGGCGAAACTGGCGCTCATTATGACATGGGGCGTGATACCGGGCTTAGACACACTTTTATTGATACAGATGTGCAAAACGGTCGCACCTACTATTATGCGGTTGTTGCAGTTGATAAAGGTTATGCGGATTGGTTTTATGAAAAAGGCGTCCATCATATTCCTGATCTACTGCCGACATGGCCCAGTGAGTGTGGCAAGGTTATTCAAACTGATATTTCCGGTAATGTTATCAGTAGTGGGCGAAACTGTGCTGTTGTTGTACCGAACGCTCCGGCGTCTGGATATTCTTATCCTAAAGTCTCAGATAATATAGAGCACATTTCAGGTTATGGAAGTGGTAACGTGGATGTCTCGATTCTGCTGCCCGATGAAGTAAAACATGAACACCGTTATGCGATTACTTTTACAGACACGTTTAAAGAGCGCAGAACGCATACATACACAATTACCGACGTTACTGATCCTGATAGCGCCAACCATGAAGTAATGTATCGCGGACCAGCTAATTTCGATCCGGCTGTTATGGATATGCGAATTCTGGATGGATTCAGCGTTTATATTGACAATGATTCAGTTGCCGCACCGGATGAAGCAGCTTGGAAATATGGAAATAGCACTCTTACCGGAGATGTAAAACTAAGCACGGGAAGCTATGCTTTTGCAGCGCCTTATGATTATGAAATCCGTATTCTCAATCCAAATGCTGACACGACTTATGAAGTAATCAGCCGTTTTCGAATCCCTGTCAATTTCCAGGTATGGAATACGACGCTAAACAGAAAAGAAGAATTTTCATTCACCGAATTTGGGATCCCTGACAGCACGATAACATCCAAGGATAAAATTCTTATTATTGCCAACCGCGAGGGAAGACGTTTCGATACGACCTGGGAAATTACATTTTATGTTCCGGCTCTTGCAGACACTATTTTACCGGAATATGGCGATGTGTTTTATTTTACTACCAAAAAGCCGTTCACTTCCGAAGATATTTTTGAGTTCTCTACATCTGGTTGGGGCTTTACCCCGGAACGCGCGAAAAATGATCTGCTGAATAATGTATATGTTGTGCCAGATCCTTATGTAGCCGTGAATACGATTGAAAAACCCATATTTAATGTCCGTGGTCGCGGGGAGCGACGGATCGATTTTGTTCATTTACCTATGAAATGTACCATTAAGATTTTTACGATAAACGGTAAACTGGTACAAACACTCGAACATGACGCTCCGCATGATGATGGTTCCGAATCATGGAATTTGGTGACAAAGGACGGACTGGACGTCGCATGGGGTACGTATTTTTACCATATCGATGCTCCGGGAGTTGGTGAAAAAGTTGGTAAATTTGCTATTATCAGGTAACGTTTTGTGTCTCTTGCATTATTTTTAAACGAGAGATAACAGCTATCGTTGTATAGGATTGACTAATTCCATTATTAACAATGGGATTAGTCAACATCCTTTTGCGGTTTGACCTTGACGCGAAAAATCTGATGAGATTACGCATCAAGCTCGTAAATCGATTCCAAATTAGCGTACTTGGGCAACAGTTTGTAGCGTTGTTGCACTCCAGAGCTTTTTGACCAGATAAAAATGTAATTATTGCCAAAGTATTTAACAAACGTTTTACTGATTACTATTTGAGGAGGAAGATACGTGAAGAATAAAATGATCGTTGCAACTGTTTTGTTTCTGATATTTGGCCTCTTAAATCTTTTTGCACAAGTTGATAAGCCGAACGAAATGTTTGGACGGGTATGGGATGGCGGTACTGGCTTTACTAAAACCATTTCAAGAGCCTGGGAAATTATGGCTGATTTTGACATTGATAATGACGGAAAAAAGGAATTTGCAGCGTTTGACGCAGACAAAACAACCATTTATGTCTGGGAATCTCACGGCAATGGGAACAACCAGTATGATCTGATCTGGCAGAAAACTTTTGAAGGAGGTAGCGAAAGAAGTTTATTTCATGGGGATTTAGACAATGATGGGTTCCCGGAATTAATCGTCGCTCATGAAGCTCCGGAAGGCGATGATGCATTGAAAATATTCGAATGGGATGGCACAGATGATGGAATTCCGTTAGAGCCATCTTATAGCTATGATCCTCCTCGTAACAATGGCAATGCAATGGCATTGGAAGCCACAAGCCAGTTAATAAATATTGATTCTGATCCTGAGCCGGAATTTGTTTTTACCTATCGCGGACAGGTGGGGCTCTATCTGTCGATTTTCTCGCTGGAAAACAGTGATTTAGATAATCCGGTCTGGAAAGTTGAATTTGAAGAAAGACCTACTGAGGGAGCGGCATTGGCAGATCGCGTTCATGGCGCTGGTATCGGTGATATCAATAATGATGGCTTCATGGATGTTTTATGCTCCAGTGATGGCGATCCGGGCGCATTCTATGTATTTACAAACACTGGCAAAGATACTTATGAAAAAGTAAAAAGATGGGACCCCTCTGAATTACCGGAAATTTACACTGGCTGTCAATCCACTATCATTATTACAGATATTAATCAGGATGGCAAAAACGAGGGATTTATATTCGGACAATTAGGGATGGTTTATGTGATTCATGATGTTACGGATTTAACCACAATTTTCGACTCCGATCATTTCATTGATTTAATCTATTTATTTGAAGATGCAAATTACCGTGGTGGTGTTGTCGGAGATTTGGATGGTGATGGTTACCCTGATTTATATTTTGCCGGAAATGCAAATAACACCATACTGGATTTGGAATGGGTGAATGCGACCGGGGATAATGATGTTACCAATATCGATAATTATGGAATTTACATCATTTTCGAGGATCTGACACAAAAATTGGAATTTGTTCAAACGGCTATTGGCGATTTGGATGGAGATGGTATGAACCATGGTGATTTGGTGACAAGCATCAGTCCGGCTGTGGGAGATGATGCCGGTATCTTTGTAATAGAGTATGATCCGGTCTCAGAAATCAGCGCGGTTGCCATTCATTTGCCAGAAATTTTACCTGAAAGATTTTCTCTATTTCAAAACTATCCCAACCCGTTTAATCCGCAAACCAAAATTGTATATGATATACCGCACGGTTCAAATGTTTCTTTAGAAGTCTTCGATATTTCAGGCAAAAAAATAGCAACATTAGTGGATAAACACCAGGGAATCGGACAACATGAAGTTACCTGGTCAGGAAAAGATCAGTTTAATAATCCGGTTGCCAGTGGTTTGTATTTTTATCGAATACACGCTCGCGATTTTATCGCAACTAAAAAAATGCTTTTTGTTAAATAAAATGAATGAGGTAAACTATGAAATCAATTGTTAATATTTTATTTTTGTTAGTAATTATCGCCGGTGGCGTAATGGCTCAAGACATTCCGTTTTTTGAAGTCGCTGATAATGAAGCGTTAGGGCTAACGCCTGTCTTGTTAGACCGATGGGGATGTTCCGCGGCTGATATTGACAGAGATGGCTGGCCCGATATCTACAATAATAAATGGCGCGGACGTCTGGAAAGCCAGATTTATATGAACGAGGAAGGTTTTTTTACTGACATCTACGGCAATTCTCCGGAACTCGCGGCTGCCGAAATGGACGGTAATGCTACCAGAACTCCTGTCCTTGTTGATTATGATAATGATGGCGACCGGGACCTTTGGCTTGGCACCGACTACGCCCATTTCTTATTCCGAAATGACGATGGTGTATTTGTCAATGTCACAGAGGATATGGGAATCGAAAGCGGCGTACCGGGATTTGTATCTGTTTACGGATATGAAATGAGCGCCTGGATCGATTGGGACCTTGATGGAGACCTGGATATGCTGGTCGCGCAAACAAACAATCCGGATTATATTTTCTTACGCAATGATGGCGATCAATTTGTCGATATCGCCGCGGAAGTCGGACTGGCAGGGATGAATGAATTGGGCGAAAGGGGCGACCGCGGTTACGATACCGGACGAATTCAGTGGATTGACTGGGACGGGGATGGCGATCCGGATTTGTCAGCCGGATGGAAATTATTCCGCAATGATGACGGCTACTTAAATGAAGTTTCCGAAAGCGTTGGATTTTTGCCTTTTCATGAAATTCGATTCTGTGATTGGTTTGATTACGATCTGGATGGCGACTTCGATTTCTTCGTGCAAGGGTATCAACTGCGAGATGAGCTGTGGCAAAATGACAACGGAACTTTTGTTAATGTAACACAGGACGTTGGCCTGGACCTGTTCACTGATGACGGACAGGCATCATTAAATATCGGCGATTTTGATAACGATGGCGATGAAGACTTGTTCTTTTCAATCAATGACTGGGAAGATATCGAAGCCCTGTTAATCAATCATGAAGAAGATGGTGTTCGTAGTCTTATCGAAGTTGCAACTTTTGCCGGATTTGGCATTGTCGGTGATCGTAAAGGCGCGGCAATATTAGATTATGATATGGATGGTCTGCTCGATATTTTTTGCCCGTCATTGCAATATGGAAGCCTTGTCTACCACAACCTCGGTCCCGAAGTTATGAATAACTGGATCGGTCTGGATTTATGGGGCACTGAATCGAATAAAGACGGTGTCGGATCGCTGGTTGAATGTTATGCCGGTGATGCAAAATACGTTCGTTATAAAGTAACGCCAAGCACCTGGAAAGTTCAGGATAATCCGTACATCCATTTCGGTATCGGTCAGGCAACAAACATCGATTCCGTGGTTATTCACTGGCCGGCAGGAAACAAACAGGTTCTTACTGATTTGGCAATCAATCAATATCATAAAATTGAAGAATCCGGCGGAACGAGTGTTCAGATTGCAGATATTCAGGCGCCTCAAACATTGTCGCTGGCCCAGAATTATCCCAATCCGTTTAATCCCACAACGACGATTCGCTATGAATTGCCTGAAAATTCGGATGTGTTATTGGAAGTTTATAATATTGCTGGTCAAAAAGTATCAACACTGGTGAGTGCACAACAACACGCAGGTCGCCAGGAAGTTGCCTGGAACGGTAAAGATGTCCGTGGTAACGAGATGCCAAGCGGTGTCTATCTTTATCGTCTGCGTGTCAATGATAGTGTGTTAACCAAAAAAATGATGCTTGTCAGATAAAGTTAAAATGAGGATTGAAAAATGAGAAATTTAAGTCTTATTTTCACAATTCTACTTATTTTTGCTTGCGTTGCTTTGGCTCAGGACGTCCCGTGGTTTGAAGTTGTTGAAAATGATCAATTGGGCTTAACACCAGTTTTTGCAGCCAGATGGGGTTGTTCGGTCGCGGATATTGACCGGAATGGATGGCCAGATGTTTATAATCCCAAATGGCACGGAAGTTTGGAAAGCCAAATTTTTATGAATGATAATGGGTATTTTACCGAAATAATGAGCAATTCCCCTGAACTGATAGAAGCAGAAGTTAACGGAGCCTGGGATCGTACTCCTGTTATGGTTGATTATGACAATGATGGAGATCGAGACCTCATGCTTGGAACAGCTTATAATCTGTTTTTATTTCGCAACGATAATAGTGTATTTACCGATGTTACAGATCAGATGGGAATTGTGAGTGGTATCCCTGGATTCGTATCTACCTATGGCTATGAAATGAGTGCCTGGATTGATTGGGATTTGGATGGCGATCTCGATGCTTTGGTAGTTCAAACAAATAATCCGGACTATATTTTTTACAGGAATGACGGGGATCAATTTATAGATATTGCTGCTGAGGTCGGATTAACTGGCATGAATGAAATGGGTAATATGACCGACCGTGGTTGGCATACTGGCCGAATACAATGGATCGATTGGGATAATGATGGTGATCCCGATTTATCCGCTGGTTATAAATTATTTCGAAATGATAATGGGTACCTGAACGAGGTTTCTGAATCCGTTGGTTTTTTGCCATATAAAGAAATTCGTTTTTGTGACTGGTTCGATTATGATCTTGATGGCGATTTCGATTTTATTCTCCAGGGGTACGAAGGCCATGATGAAGTTTGGATAAATGAAGGCGGTTCCTTTCGCGATGCGACTCATGAAACCGGATTCGATCTTTTTACAAAATCACATCAAGCCTGTTTGAATGTTGGTGATCTTGATAACGATGCAGATGAAGATGTCTTTATACAGATTAACGACTGGACAGGCGACGACATTGAAGCGCTGTTATTAAACGATGATTATGAAGGGGTTAGAAGTTTTGTTGATGTGGGGCAATTTGCAAATTTGTTGAAATTGGGAGATCGTAAGGGCTCTGGTTTAATCGATTATGATATGGATGGAAAATTGGATATATATATTGCTTCTGTCGAGTTCAACAGTATTGTGTATCATAACGAGGGAACCGAAATCCCGAATAATTGGATCGGACTGGACTTGTGGGGAATAAAATCAAATAAAGATGCATTGGGCAGTCGCGTAACGCTTTATGCCGGTGGAAAGCAGCAGGTTCGCTACAGAAGGGCTGCGACCACCTGGCGTTTACAGGATAGACCCTATGTCCATTTCGGTATCGGTCAGGCAACACATATTGATTCTGTCGTTATTCACTGGCCGGCAGGAAACAAACAGGTTCTTACTGATTTGGCAATCAATCAATATCATAAAATTGAAGAATCCGGCGGAACAAGTGTTCAGATTGCAGATATTCAGGCGCCGCAAACATTGTCGCTGGCCCAGAATTATCCCAATCCGTTTAATCCCGTAACAACGATTCGCTACAGTTTGGCCAAACAAGAAAATGTGACGCTGAAAATTTTCAATGTTCGGGGAGAGGAAATTTCAACATTGGTCGCTGGTGAAAATCAGCAGGCTGGTCAGTATTCTGTGGTGTGGGATAGCAAAGATAATAACGGGCACAATGTTTCTTCAGGAATCTATGTGTATCAGTTACAAGCAGGCGAGCATATCTCTTCTAAAAAAATGACTTTACTTAAATGATTGAATGATGTTTCAAGGAGTAACCTTTAAATGAATTTTGTATACCGATTACTGGTGAGTCTTTTAATAATCATGTCATGCTTTACAGCAATTACGGTGCATGCTGATGAATTGCCCAAAGTCCGGTTGGTTTCAGTAGAGCGGATATTCGACAACGGCGAACACAATGCATTCACTGATATGTGCAGGTTTAATGGCAAATATTACATAGTATTTCGTAGTTGTCCGGATGGGCACATGGTATATCCCAGTTCATCAATTATCATCATTGCCAGCGATGATGGAAAAAAGTGGGAACAGGTTCACCAGTTCAATGTATTGATGCGCGATGTGCGGGACCCACATTTTCTGATTTTTCAGGATAAGCTGTTTGTGTATACAGGCACCTGGCATTGTAAACATCGCTATGCGAATTCTGAAGACAGGGATATCAACTTACATTTAGGCTATGGCGTCTGGTCATCTGATGGTGGAAAATGGAGCGAGCCACAAATGCTCGATGGTACATTCGGGCACTATATCTGGCGGGCGGCAACTTATAACGGAAAAGCCTATTTGTGCGGCAGACGGTTGCGTGAATTTGCCGTGGTGCCGCGTTCGGATGAGAGCAAGAAATTCATCGAAGCCGCAATGCTGGAAAGCGATGACGGACTGATTTGGCGGAAAGCAGCCCTGTTTCAGGAATTGCACGGAGATGAAACTGCTTTCCTGTTTGAAGCGGATGGAAGTGTATTAGCCGTTGCCCGCCAGGATACGAACGCTCAGTTATTGAGAGCCAGGCCGCCATACAAAGAGTGGGATCGTAACGGCCTCGGCAGATATATTGGCGGTCCGCTTGTAACAAAGTGGAATGAGCATTATCTCGTTGGCGGACGAAAGCTGGTCGATGGTGTAAAAACAACGGTTTTTTACTGGTTAGTAAATGATCAGCTTCACGAATGTATTGCATTGCCCAGCGGCGGCGATAATTCATATCCGGGATTTGTTGAGCTGAGCGATAACCGGGCGCTGGTTTCATACTATTCATCTCATGAAAATGATGAAAAAGGGCAACCCATTACAGCAATTTATCTGGCGGTGTTAGAGATCGGTGATGAATAAAATATTTGAATCCTTGCGAAGGTTTTAACGTTTCGCAAGGATTAAGCTTGCAAAAGAGTGGATCTCGAAAAGTCAATCCAGGCTAAGTGATTGGCGTCGTAATGAATGATTCTTTCGTTTTTGAAAGGAAATAATACATGAAGATACATGAAAGAAAAATAAATTGGATCGTGCTGTTGTTGGCTGCATTCGTACTATGCACCAATGCGATTGCGCAAATCAGTTTTGTCAACGTGCAACCGGAAATCGGACAAGCTTTTGGTCGAAATGCGAATACATCCACCTGGGGAGATGTCGACAATGATGGTGATCTCGATATATATGTTTGTTCGGGAGACACCAACGGTCTGTACATGAATGATCTTGATGTATCTGGGCGCTTTATACTGGCAGATGAAACAGTTATACCCCTTATTATGCAGGGTGGTCCCAGGTCTGTTATTATGGGCGATATTGATAATGACGATGACCTGGACATTTGCTGTGTGATGCAGGAAAACAGAGTTTATCTATTAATAAATCAACTTTCTGAAACGGGTACCCTTTCGTTCGTGGACATTGCCGAAGACGTTGGAATGGCTCTCGAAGGAATGCGATATTACTCTGCAACAATGGCTGATTACAACAATGATACCTACTTAGACATTATGATCACGGGATTGGCAAACGCCGGCTGGGTTCCCACGGTTTTGTTTAAAAACCTCGGTATTGTAGACGGTCAGTTGGCTTTTCAGGAAGTCGCCGATGAATCCGGAATTTACTCGGTTTTGGGCATGGAAATGATGGGAAGTGTATGGGGCGATTACGACAACGATGGTGACCAGGACATTTTTATTCCGACATATCCGACCTATCCAGCATTCCTGTACAGCAATAACGGAGATGCTACGTTTACAGATGTGACTGTGGAAACCGGGATCGAAAATTCGCTGGGGAGCAGCCGGGGATCCGATTTCATTGATTATGACAATGACGGCGATCTGGATGTGTATATTACCCGTGTCAAATATGCCGACCGTCCGAATATGGATACTTGCCAGCTCTTGCGAAACGATAACGGCGTCTTTGTCGACGTCCCATCGGCTCAAGTGGTTGCCAGAACAATTCGCGGGATGGCATGGGTCGATTATGATAATGACGGCGATCCTGATCTGCATTTGGTTGAAGAAGGTGGCAGAG
The DNA here is from genome assembly GCA_964498785.1 of uncultured Cytophagia bacterium. Taxonomy (GTDB): domain Bacteria; phylum Zhuqueibacterota; class Zhuqueibacteria; order Thermofontimicrobiales; family Thiofontviventaceae; genus Mariaggregatimicrobium. The sequence goes on from CAZCJL010000007.1 coordinate 19,956, forward strand.
ATATCCTGTTCCGTAACGATGGCAATGATATATTTGTTGATGTGGCGGAAGAAGTCGGATTGCTCAAGACAGTCGTTGACGGCTGGCCTGTCGAGATGTCTACACGCGGCGGCCAAACGTGGGCGGATTGGGACGCAGACGGCGATCTCGATTTAATTTTGCCTTCATATTCTTATCCCTATTTAATGCGTAATGATGGCGGGAATTCAAACAATTGGCTGGAAATTAAGCTGAAAGGCGTGCTCTCCAATCGTTCTGCTGCCGGCGCCCGTGTCATCGCAGTTGCTCAGGATTTGAAACAAATGCGCGAAGTCCATATCGGCTCCGGTTATCTGACCGGTCCACCGCTGGATGTGCATCTGGGCTTTGGGCAGCGAACAAACGTCGACAGCCTGATCGTGCGATGGAGTCGCGGCACAATAGATGTGCTGACAGATGTTGAAGTAAATCAAATAATTTCAATCGAAGAAGGAAGCGCCCCGACAATAGTAGCTTCCAATTCAACGATATTACCGGCAGAATTTGGTTTAGAACAGAACTATCCGAATCCGTTTAATCCGGTGACGACTATTGATTATTGTCTTTCTCGAAAAAGCCGCGTTGAATTGGCAGTTTATGATCTTGGCGGAAGAAAAATCAGGACGCTTGTGAGCAGCGCCAAAGAACCGGGAAGCCATTCGGCTATCTGGAATGGCTGTGATAGCCAGGGTAAATTCGTAGCATCAGGAATTTATTTTTACAGGTTGACAACCGATAGGCGTACCCTTTCACGCAAAATGACTTTGCTTAAATAAAGGGAGGTCTCAGAAATGAGATATAATTACGGATTAGTAGTATTTTTCGCAATGTGTGCACTGGTAATAACTATGAGTACCGGCATATCTCAGGAAATTTCTTATTTTGAAATCATTGACAATAATAGCGTCGGTTTAGCAGTGGCGCCCTTTGCCAAGCGCGGTGAATGCCTGGTAGACATCGACAGAAACGGCTGGGCTGATATTTACATTCTGAAATATAACGGCCCGGGATATAGCCGCCTGTACACGAATACGGAAGGACAATTTACGGATATTACCGACCAGAATACGCCACTGGCGTCAATTGAGGATGTGAGCGGGAAGCGGACCTTCAATGTCGTCTGGGTAGATTACGATAATGACGGGGATAAGGATTGCAGCTTCGGTACAAACGATGCTATCTATCTCCTCAGAAATGACAACAACGTATTGACAGACGTTTCCGATGAAATGGGATTTACAGGGTACGGAATTCCCGGCTTTGTTAACGATTGGCATTACAATGTCTGTGCCTGGGCTGATTACGATTTGGATGGAGATCTCGATTGCCTGGTCTATCAATTAAATTATGCAAACTTATATCTGTTTCGCAATGATGGCGATCATTTCACCAATGTGGCAACCGAAGCCGGGCTTGATGGTACGATATTGAGCATTGATGGTTTTATCAATCCGATGGTTTTTACAGACTGGGACATGGATGGTGATCCTGATATCATCGCGCGTCACGCCTTTTTTGTTAACGAAAACGGCGTTTTTCGTGACGCAACCGAGGAGCTTGGTCTTGCTGATGTTTCGTGGACAAACCACAAAGAGTTTTTCGATTATGATAATGATGGCGACCTCGATTATTTTAAGGTTACCGGCAGAACCGAGGAAGGTGAAAATGAACTCTGGGAAAACCGGGATGGATATTTCGTTAACGTCAGCGCGGATGTTGGGCTGTCGTTGGTCCGCGATCGTTTTCGTGGTATTTCCACCGGCGATTTTGACAATGATGGCGATCAGGATGTGTTCATCCAGTTGAACATGAATGAAAGCATGGATGTGCTGCTGGTAAATGATGAGCTTGAGGACGGTAGCCGGGCTTTTGTTAACGTAGCTGAATTTGTGGGCCTCACGAAAATGGGTGATCGCATCGGAGGTGGTTTCTTTGATTACAATAATGACGGTTTTCTCGATATTTACATTCCTTCGGCAGAATTTAGCCATATTTTATACAAAAATGCGGCTGATAACGGTACTAATTGGGTCGGCTTTATTCTGGAAGGAAACCAGTCGAACTGTGACGCTGTGGGAAGCTTTATTACGCTTTATTACAAAGGGGGTGAAAAGCAACTTCGTTACATAAAAGGCGGCAGCGGCTACCTGCGCCAGGACAATCCCTGGGTACATTTCGGACTCGGCTTTGAAACAGCAGTGGATTCCGTGGTCATTCGCTGGCCGCTTGGCTATAAACAAGTGCTGACCGATGTTCCTATCAACCAATATCATAACATCAAAGAACCGGACCTGTCTTCTGTTGAATCGGTGAATTCGGAATCAGCCAAATCAGCATCATTCCGATTGGAAAAGAATTATCCGAATCCGTTTAATCCATCCACAACAATTAATTATCACGTCCAGGAAGCGGCTGCAATTACGCTGGCTGTATATGACATGATGGGACGAAAAGTAAGAACACTGTTCAACAGCAAGCAACAGCCAGGAACGCATCAGGTGATATGGGATGGTCATGATGATTTCGGGCTGATCGTTGCATCCGGTGTTTATGTTTATCAGATGAAAGCCGGAAATTTCATAGATTCACAAAAAATGATATTTATCCAGTAAACAGGAAAGTGCAAGAATATAATGAATTACATATTCAAAAAAATATTTTATTTGATTTTCCTGTTAATGATTGTCACAGTAACAAACGATGCACTCACTCAGGATTTATCTGCTTATGAAGTGGTTGATAACGAAAGTGTGGGATTAACAGTCGCTCCGTTTAGTAAAGCCGGGATGGCAATCGCAGATATCGATGGCAACGGATGGCAGGACATTTTTTGCCTGAGATGGAGCGGTGAAAACTATAGCCGGATTTACGTGAACGAAGAGGGCATATTTACGGATATTACCGACCAGAGCCCGCTACAGGAAATTGAAGAAGGCGGAGAAGAAACCGAGACCCGAACATCAGTCTGGGTCGATTTTGATAACGACGGTGACAAAGATTTGTGTATTGGCACAAATAAAGCAATTCATTTATTACGGAATGATAATAACAATTTCATCGACGTCTCGGAGGAAATGGGATTCGTTGGGCAAAAACCAGGTGGATTTATCGTTGAATGGTTCTACAGTCTGGCTGGCTGGGCTGATTATGATCTGGACGGTGATCTGGATTGTGTGGTGAGTCAGGAAAGTAACCCGAACCTGTACCTGTTCCGCAATGACGGCGATCATTTTACTAATGTTGCCACCGAAGCCGGGCTTGATAATTGTCCGATTGCCGGGGAAACTCGTGTGTCATGGACAGATATCGATCTGGATGGGGATCCCGACCTGTTGGGACGCCATACGTTTTTGTTCAATGAAAATGGTTACTTTCGTAATGTGACGGATTCTATCGGACTGGTTACGCAATTCTGGACAACGCACCGTGAATTTTTTGATTTTGATAACGATGGCGATCTTGATTTTTTCAAAGTCCCCAGTACATCAGTTGATGATGGTTTTATTGAACTGTGGGAAAACAGTGACGGGTTCTTTTATAATGTATCGCAGGAAGTCGGATTTGTTTCAATCAAAGACCGGTACCGAAGTTTGTCCCCTGGCGATTTTGATAATGATGGTGATTTGGATATTTTTATCCAGGTTAACATTCATCAAAGCCCGGATGTTCTCATGGTAAATGATGAATTAGAAGATGGTGGGAGAGCTTTTACAGACGTCGCACGGTTCGTTGGTATTACTCAAACCGGCGACCTCAAAGGCGGCGGATTTTTCGATTACAATAATGACGGCTTCCTGGATATTTATATCCCTTCTGCAGAATTCAGCCATGTTCTTTACGAAAATTTAGCTATTAATGATGCAAATTGGGTAGGCTTTATTTTGGAAGGAACAGTATCCAACCGGGGTGCTGTGGGAAGTCTGGTCACTTTATTCACCGGCGATAAAAAACAAATACGATATACTACATGTGGAAATGATTTTGTGCGACAGGATAATCCCTGGGTGCATTTCGGAATTGGCTATGAAACGGCGATTGATTCCGTGGTAATTCGATGGCCGTTAGGTTACAAACAAGTGCTCACAGATGTAGCCATTAATCAGTATCATGAAATTAAAGAGCCTGACCTTTCGTTAGTAGAATTCGCTGGTTCAGAACAGGCCAAACCGGCAGCATTTAGTCTGGCGCAGAATTATCCCAATCCGTTCAATCCGATAACAAATATTTGTTACACCATTCATGAAGAAACTGATGTTAAGCTCACTGTTTTTGATATGAATGGCAAGCAAGTGATTACTTTAGTTAATGGTTCTCAAAATGCCGGTAGTTGTACAGTAAGTTGGAACGGGTGCAATAGTAATGGCAATTTAGTCGCATCAGGTGTTTATTTGTATCAATTGGAAGGAAATAATTACACAGCATCAAAAAAGATGTTACTAATTCAGTAAATTAACTCATTAGGAGACACACGTGAACAATTTTCCCAAAATATTTATTCTGCTTTTTGTCGCTATGATCGTCTTTAGTACAACATCTGCGCAGGCTCAGGATTTAGTCGCCTTCGAGGTTATTGAGAATGAAAGCGTTGGTCTAACATCGGCTCCTTTCGCAAAATATGGAATGGCGGTGGCTGATATCGATCGTAACGGATATCCGGATATCCTTTGTCTGAGATGGTCCGGCCCGAATTATTCCCGCATTTTTATGAACGATGAAGGCCTGTTTCAGGATATATTTGATCAATCTCCATTCGAACAGATTGAAGGGGAAGTCGACGGAACCCGTACGTGCCTGCTGGTGGATTACGATAACGATGGCGATAAAGATATTTCCATTTCAACAGATATCGGAATTTATTTGCTGAGAAATGATAATAACACATTTACGGACGTCTCGCAGGAAATGGGATTTGTGGGATACAAACCACCGGGATTTATCTCTTCATGGAAATTTACCATTGGCGATTGGGCAGATTACGACCTGGATGGTGATCTCGATTGTGTGGTTGGCCAGGAAAATAATGAGTTTGTGTACCTTTTCAGGAATGATGGCAACGTATTTACTAATATCACCGGCGTGGGAATTGACTCTGCTGTTGAAGCCGGAAGCAGACACCGGCTTAACTGGACGGATTTCGATTTGGATGGTGATTCTGATTTATTTGCTTCTTACAATTTCTTTAGAAATGATAATGGTTATTTCACTGAAATTGTAGAAGAATTGGGCTTCGGAGGGCTCGCCGATGTAGTCAGGAGAGAATTCTTTGATTATGATAACGATGGCGACCTGGACTTTTTTAAGGCGGTTGGAAATGCAAATGCTGTCGGCACCAACGAAATGTGGGAAAATAGAAATGGTGTTTTTGTCAATGTAAGTGAGGATGTGGGGCTTATTATTTCACGAGATCGTTATCGCGGAATGAGTGTCGGCGATTTTGATAATGATGGTGATGAAGATATTTTCCTGCAGCTAAATATCGATCCCAGTCTGGATGTTCTGCTGTTAAATGATGAGTTTGAAGACGGCACCCGTGCTTTTGTGAATGTTGCAGAATTCGTGGGTATCACTAAAACCGGAGATCGGAAAGGATGTGTGTTTTTTGACTATGATCGCGATGGATTTCTCGATATCTATCTGCCATCAGCAGAGCATGATCATATATTGTATCATAATTTAGCAGATAACGGAGCAAATTGGGTCGGTTTTATCCTCGAAGGAACCCAATCTAATCGTGATGCCATTGGTAGTATTGTCACACTTTATACAGGTGATAAAAAACAACTCCGCCTGAAAAAATGCGGAAATGGATTTGTTCGGCAAGACAACCCATGGATCCATTTCGGCCTCGGCTATGCAACTGAAATCGATTCCGCGGTCATTCGCTGGCCCCTTGGCTACAAACAGGTGTTAACCGATGTCGCAATCAATCAATATCATAACATCAAAGAACCGGATCTTTCCACTGTTGAAGCCACGAATTCTGAATTAAATAAACCAGCCGCATTCACTCTGGAGCAAAATTATCCCAATCCGTTTAATCCGACAACAATCATCGATTATCATGTATCGCAGTCGACGACAGTCACTTTGGCTATTTATGATATGCTTGGCAGAAAAGTGAAAACATTGTTAAACAAAAAACAGCAAGCAGGAACGCACAGCGCAAACTGGGATGGGCGTGATGAAAGCGGAAATTTAGTTGCCTCTGGTGTGTATATTTATCGGATGCAGGCGGGTAAATTTGTAGCATCATATAAAATGGCATTTATTCATTAGAAAATATTAATAAATATTAAGGAAAATGTAATCATGAAAAAGATTGCTACGTTTATTGTGACCATCACTATTATTTGCATAATGCAAATACCTGCAATTGCGCAGGATTTGGTTGCATTCGAAGTGATGGATAATGACGAGGTCGGTTTGACCGTGGCTCCGTATTCCAAATGGGGTATGGCAGTTGGCGATATAAATAAAGATGGTTATCCCGAAATATTTACCATTCGCTGGAACGGCTCTGGTGAATATTCCCGGTTGTACCTGAACAATCAAGGGACGTTTCAGGATATTTCCGCCGATCATACGCCGTTACCAAAAATCGAGGGACAAAGCGATCAGTCCGAAACACGAACAACTGTGTTTGTTGATTTTGACAATGACGGTGATCAGGATTTATGTTTCAGTAATCCCAAAGCGATTTTTCTGCTGCGCAATGATAATAACACATTCGTCGACGTGAGTGAGGAAATGGGTTTCGTCGGACAGCAACCTCCGGGTTTTATCAGTTCATGGAGATACAGTATCGGCGGTTGGGCGGATTATGATCTGGATGGCGATCTGGATTGTATTGTCGCACAGGAAAACAACGAAAATTTATACCTGTTCCGCAATGATGGTGATCATTTTACCAATGTGGCAACCGAAGCCGGACTGGATTCCACTGTCATGGCTGAGAGTTCACGCCTCTCGTGGTTTGATTTCGATCTCGATGGTGATCCTGATCTTTATTCTTCGTATCATTTTTTCCGCAATGATGATGGCGTGTTCACCAATGTTACAGAAGAAATCGGATTAGGCGGACTGGAAAGTGTAGCTTATCGTGAGATGTTGGATTACGACAATGATGGTGACTTTGATTTTTTCAAAGTAGTCGGTGCGGCAAATGATCCGGCAACGAATGAGATGTGGCGCAATGATGACGGTGTCTTTGTCAATGCCACGGAAGATGTCGGCTTAATCATCAGTCGTGATCGCTATCGCAGCATGACAGTGGGGGACTTTGAAAATGACGGAGATCTGGATATTTTTGTCCAGCTTAATATCGATCCCAGTCTTGATGTCCTGCTTGTGAACGATGAGGTTAATCCGGGTGATCATGTCTTTGCCAATGTTGCTGATTTTGTCGGCATTAACAAAACCGGTGATCGCAAGGGATCTGCTTTTCTGGATTACAATATGGACGGGTGGCTTGATGTGTACCTTCCTTCAGCAGAGTTCAATCATATTTTATATAAAAATTTAGGCGGCAACGGCGCAAATTGGGTGATGTTTATGCTCGAAGGCACAGCATCAAATAAAGATGCAGTTGGAAGTCTTGTGAAGCTTTATGCAGACGGTAAACAACAAATGCGTTATACGCGGGCGGGTAATGGATGGCTGCGCCAGGATAATCCGCATGTGCATTTCGGTTTGGGTTATGCCGAAAGCATCGATTCTGTCGTCATTCGCTGGCCCCTTGGCTATAAACAGGTGTTAACCGATGTGGCTATTAATCAATATCATAAAATTGTTGAGCCGGAGCAAACCAATGTACAGATGGCTGACAACGGAGCTCAGCCTGTCGCGTTCCGATTGGAGCAAAACTATCCTAATCCGTTTAATCCGTCAACAACCATCAATTATCATGTTTCCGAACCAACAACAATCACGCTAACTATTTATGATATGCTTGGCAGAAAAGTGAAAACACTCGTGAGCAGCAATCAGTTACCAGGAACACACAGCGTCATGTGGAATGGTCGGGACGACATCGGACATTCAGTCGCATCCGGAGTGTACGTCTACCGGATGCAGGCGGGTAAATTTATTGCGTCACAAAAAATGGTGTTTATGCACTAAAATTAAAAGAGGAGTATTTTATGAAGTATATTGCTACAATATTTCTGATTATCAGCATGTTATGTATTATGAATATCCATGTCATCGCTCAGGAATTGGTTGCCTTTGAAGTCATGGAAAATGAAAGCGTTGGCTTGACAGTCACTCCTTATGAAAAATTTGGCATGGCAGTTCATGATATCGACCGTAATGGATATCCGGACATTTTTTGCCTGCGCTGGAAAAGTCCTGGTTACAGCCGGATTTTCATTAATAACGAAGCTTTTTTTCAGGATATTACCAGCCAGTCGCCACTGGAAGCAATTGAAGGCGATGAATCAAACACCCGTACAACGCTCTGGGTTGATTATGATAATGATGGTGACCGGGATTTATCCATGTCGACAGATAAAGGGCTGCATCTGCTGCGCAATGATAATAACGAGTTTACCGATGTCGCGGCCGAGGTTGGTTTTGTCGGCCAAAAACCCCCGGGTTTTATTGCAAACTGGGAATACACTATCGGCGGTTGGGCAGATTATGATCTGGATGGAGACCTCGATTGCATCGTGTCTCAGGTAAATAACCAAAACCTATACCTGTTTCGGAACGACGGAGATCATTTTACTAATGTCGCTACCGAGGCAGGTCTCGATTCAACGATATTAGCCGAAAACACCCGCCTATCGTGGCAGGATATCGACCTTGACGGAGATCCCGATTTATGCTCGGCTGTAAACTTCTTCAGAAATGACGACGGCGTGTTCACTGAAATTACCGAGGAAATCGGATTCGCTGATCTGCAGGAGGTATCTTATCGCGAATTTTTCGATTATGATAATGACGGAGATTTTGATTTCTTTAAATCGGTTAGTGCTGCAACAGCTTTTACGACAAATGAAATTTGGCGCAATGAAGACGGTGTATTTGTCAATGCAACAGAAGATGTCGGATTGATTATCAGTCGTGATCGATATCGCAGTATGACAATCGGAGATTTTGACAATGACGGTGACAAAGATATTTTTCTGCAACTGAATATCGATCCCAGTCTGGATGTACTTCTTGTTAATGATGAAGTAGGACCCGGAGACCATGTGTTTGCAGATGTCGCTGAATTCGTTGGCATTACGAAAACCGGTGATCGGAAAGGAAGTGCGTTTTTCGATTATAATCGGGATGGGTTCCTGGATATTTATCTGCCGTCTGCGGAACACAATCATATTCTGTACAAAAACCTCGGCGGCAATGACGCAAATTGGGTTGGCTTTATACTGGAAGGAACAGCCTCGAACCGCGATGCTGTGGGAAGTCTTGTGACCCTGTATACCGGAGCGAAAAAACAAATTTGTTATACAAAATGTGGTAACGGATCCCTGCGACAGGATAATCCGTGGGTTCATTTCGGGATTGGCTTTGCAACCGAAATTGACTCGGTTGTCATACGATGGCCGCTGGGGCTCAAACAGGTGTTAACCGACGTCCCAATCAATCAGTATCATGAAATTAAAGAACCCGATCAAACCAGTGTCCAAACACGGGAAAACGGATTAAAGCCGCTGAATTTCAGACTCGAACAAAATTATCCCAATCCGTTTAATCCGAGCACAACAATCTCCTATCATATTTCAGGAGAAACTAAAGTCGAGTTGAACATTTTTGATGTTAACGGCAGGAAAGTAAAAACATTAGTAAAGAGCCGGCAGGCAACGGGCAGTTACAAGGTCATCTGGAATGGCAATGATGATGCACAGCATCGCGTACCATCCGGTATTTATGTGTATCAATTAGCAGCCGGCAATGAGATTCTATCGAAAAAAATGGTATTCGTTAAATAGTGTGTAATCGAAACTCAAATTTTTGTCATTCTGATGATCCCGTTTAGCAGGAGACGAAGAATCTCACACCTAAGTTTATGTCTGTTTTCGGTTTCGTGGTATGAAATTCTTCACTCCCAGAGATTGTTCACATTGACATTTTTGATGTTTTCGTTCATTCAATAACTAGCAAAATTTTCAGTAAAAATTATTATTGGTTATCTGTATTAAAGCCAGGAGAGAGCTCATGAATTTAAGATCAATTTTAATCATTGTATTAAGTGTCTGCTTCGCATTCACACCGTTCTATTCTACTGCACAGGAATCATCTGCGCAACCTTATGTTTCGAATGTGTCAAATACAGGAACAACTGTAGCAGGATTTCTTGAGATTGGAGTCGGAGCCAGAGCCCAGGCTATGGGCGGCGCTTTTACCTCTGTCGCAGATGATGCAACTGCAATGTTTTGGAATCCTGCTGGTATTTCCCGGTTGGGGCGTGTAGAAACGACTTTTAATTATACGAATTGGTTTGTTGATACACAATATGCTTATGCAGGTATTGTCGCTCCGGTAGGTAATATGGGAGCGGTTGGAATTAATGTGACCCATTTCGATTTTGGGGAGCAACCTGTTCGCACAATTGCCCGGCCAGAAGGTACCGGAGAAGTGTATGGTGCAAGCGATATTGCATTGGGATTGGCTTATGCAATGAATTTAACAGATCGGTTTTCGATGGGATTTAACTTTAAGTACATTAACCAGCGAATTTGGCATGAAAGTGCGAATGGCTTTGCCATGGACCTGGGAGCTCTTTATGATACACCGATAAAAGGATTACGACTTGGCTTTTCAATACAGAATTTTGGCACGGACATGAAGTTAGAGGGGAGAGATTTGCGGAGAGCTTATGACCCGGATCCATTGCATTACGGAAATGATGCTATCAATGTAAAGTTTGAAACCGATAATTTTGCATTACCGTTGAAGTTCCGTTTTGGTGTTTCATATAAGTTGGAAATTTCTCAATCTCATTCTTTGTTAGTGGTATCCGATCTGTTGCATCCGCTAAATAATTCTGAATCCATTAATTTAGGTTTTGAATATGTCGCTTTTAATGCATTTCAACTTCGGGCAGGGTATGAATCCCTCTTCGAACGAGATAGTATTAACGGCTTTAGTCTGGGCGCGGGTATACACTATAAACTACAAAATTCGATGATTCTTATTTTTGATTATGGCTGGGCTGACTGGGGTGTGTTTTCAAGTGTGAATCGGTTTTCTGTCGGATTAGGTTTCTAATTGGTAAATCGATTCCAAATTAGTTTTATAGTAGCGAGATTCGGGGAGTAGTCCTGTCAAAGGTTGTCCGGGAATTAAAGAATTGTTGGAAATACAACGGATAGATGATTACATAGATGTTTATGAACCTTAAATTTTGTTCGTTTTAATGTCATTGCAAGCCACTTTTGGGGCGGAGAAATCTTTAACATAAGTCTCTTTATTAACGAGAGACGCTTCGCAATAACATGTGTTTTTTGAATATCAGTTCACGGACAGTCTGTAACAGCGTTGCCCCCGAAGCTATTGACAAAATAGAAAGCACTTATTGTTTCATCGTTAAGAAATGATCAACTGATGCATATTAAAATAAGAATTTTCTGACAAACACTACATCGAAAAATGACACGATCTGTGTATTTTTCGATTAGCATTCTGACAAATCAGATATTAAAATAGAGAGAAAATATAAACATGTTTCCAAAATTTATTCACCGGGTTCATAAAAATAAAATGAAAGGAGGTTGCTAAAAAGAAAAAGACTGATTTAATTAGTCTTGCTAAGAATGTACCCTGCACTCTGTATTTTGCAATATTCATTAAAATGAGAGGAGGTGAATTCGAGAAGGAACAGTTTATTTTTATCAGTACTAAATCGTTTTAAAGAAAATTAACATGGAGGAAAGCAATGTATAAAACTTACAGTACATTAATTATTATGCTGTTGGTTTGCGTTTTAGCTTTTCCTGTAATCGGACAGGAAGTTGAACCAAATGATACAATAGCAGAAGCAAATCCACTGGGTCTGAATGAAATACTGGATGCGGCATTATCAGAGACTGACACGATCGATGTTTTTGAGATCAATGTTGATTCTGACAAGATGTATTCCATTGCAACGCAAACAGATCCGCTGGTGTTTAATGCCAAAAGCGTCCTGAAGATGGATGTTGTTGATGAAAACGGCGTCAGTGTTCTTAATTCAAGTCCTTCGGGTCGCTATGAAAAATTCGGCTGTATTTTAAGAGCCTGGACGCCTGAAGAATCCGGCGTTTATTATGTCAAAATATGGGGCGCTCCTGATGTATTGGCAGAGGAAGTTGATCCGAGTTATTCAATTCGCCTCTGGTACGGAACGCCGCTATCAGCAGCAGGTACAGAACATGAGCCGGATGACGATGTTGCGGATGCAGCCGCGCTGCCGGCAATTCCGACCGATGGTACGGTGATTCACGGATATCTGTACAATGAATACACCGAAGGCGACACCTTTAAAACAAACTGGAATGATTTTGATCTGTACAAGGTTGAAGTTCCGGAAGCCGGAATGGTTTTGATCGCAGAGACGACCACACCAGGTCGGTTATACGGACATCCGGAATGGATTCGCGAAACAGATACTGAAATCTATTTGGTGGATGAAGCCGGTAACCTGACCCCGATTAAAAATGATGACAAAGATGTGTGGGCTGGCGATCCCTGGGAAGATATTGTTACATTTAACAATACGTTTTCCCGGTTTGTTTCACCGCCAATTCCGAACGCGGGCACCTGGTACATTCAGGTGAATGCATATTACAATAGTGGCAGAATTGAAGGACGGAATCGCAATCCTCATGAAAGCCATAAAAATGCTGGCGGCGGCGAATATCTGTTATCCACCCGATTGGTTCCGGCAGACGATCCCAGTATTGTTGCTCAAAATTTGCCGCTGAACGAAATGAAAGCCGGCTCGATTTCAGACACAGATACAATGGACGTCTGGGCGATCCATGCCGAATCAGATAAGATGTATTCCATTGCAACACAGACAGATCCGTTGGTGTTTAATGCCAAAAGCGTCCTGAAGATGGATGTTGTTGATGAAAACGGCGT
>CAZCJL010000007.1:33141-115193 GCA_964498785.1 uncultured Cytophagia bacterium
CGCCAATTCCGAACGCGGGCACCTGGTACATTCAGGTGAATGCATATTACAATAGCGGCAGAATTGAAGGACGGAATCGCAATCCTCATGAAAGCCACAAAAATGCTGGCGGCGGCGAATATCTGTTGTCAGTTAGCTTAACCATGCCTGCTGAACAGGAACCAAATGATGATATTGCTAATGCAAATGTCATTCTTTTGGAAACAGTTACTGACGCAGTATTGGCCCCGGATGATTCCGTGGATTTCTTTAAATTCTATGCTGATTCCACAAAAATGTACATTCTGAATACCATAGTACCACGCGGCGTAAACGCCAAAAGCGTTCTCAAAATGGATCTGTTTGATGAGAATGGTGACAGCGTGCTGACGTCTGACCCTTCCAGCAGGTATGATGGCTGGGGTGCACGGTTATCCGGTTGGGTTCCGCCGATGACTGGTTTCTACTATTGCAAGATATCGGCTGATGTCTCTACGTTTACCGAAGATTATCCGTATCAGATCAGATTGTGGTATGGAACTCCGGTTTCTGTTGCCGCGTCGGTTCACGAACCGGATGATTCGGTTGCCGTGGCTCAGGCTCAGGCGCCAATTGATCTTTCCCAACCATTTGAGATTAAGTCGTACTTATATGCTGATTATTATGATTCTCTGGGCAACTGGTACAACTGGAACGACTTTGATCTCTACAAAGTTGAATTAAACGTCGGTGACGAGCTGATTGCAGAGACATTTACCTCTGGTCCGGATAGCTGTATTCGGGACCTGGATACGGAAATATATCTGTTAGCTGCCGATGGCACTCCCACTCCTATAAAAAATGATGATAAAGATGTATGGGAAGGCGATCCCTGGGAAAATCTTTTGACCGCTGTAAATAATACTTATTCACGTTTTGTTACTCCGCCGATTACAGAAGGACTGGAAGGAACCTACTACATTCAGGTAAATTCCTACTATAACAGTCGTATTCGCACCAAAGACCCGGTGAATAGCCATAAAGATCCGGGCGGTGGTGAATACACATTAAAAGTCGGTCTCAAATCAGGAACCGGTATTGCAAGCCGGGATAATGCACTTCCGATTAGTTTTGAACTTTCTCAAAACTATCCGAATCCGTTTAATCCAACAACAAAGATTAACTACTCAATTCCGAAAGAGGAAATTGTGAAGTTGTCAATTTACAATATGTTGGGTCAACGAGTCGCCGAAGTAGTTAATAAGCGACAGGCTGCAGGATACTATTCGGTGGTTTGGAATGCAACGGACTCGAAAGGACTGCTGATGCCTTCAGGAGTATACTTCTGCAAATTGGAAGCAGGATCGTTTGTTGATATTAAAAAACTGATCCTCTTGAAATAGTTCACGTGATTTACTCCTAATGGAAACTGCATAATTACAAGCTCGGGAAAGATGCTACGGTTTTTGCGATTATTTCCCGAGCTTTTATTTATTGATTAGTTCCAATAAATTTTTTGACATATTAAGATTTCTGAAGTCTCAAAGACATCGGAAATTTCATTAAGGAGTTAAACATCATTTTAAATATGATAGAAATTAATCCAATCACAGGAGAACAAATCAGATGAATATCTATCGTTCTGCGTTAAAAATAGGTCTAATCTTAATCGTATTGAGTGCGTTTTTTGGCTGCAACGATACCGAGAATCACAGTCAGATACAGCGCACCCTTGTCATCGCGCATCGGGGTTTTTCCGCAGAATATCCTGAAAACACCATTGCTGCATTTAAAGCTGCGGTCGCTGCAAAAGCGGATTATATTGAATTGGATGTTCATCTTTCAAAGGATGGAGAGATCGTAGCTATTCATGATGATAAAATAGATTGCACTACAAATGGCGTTGGATTTGTCAATGATTACACACTGGCTCAACTGCGGGAGTTTGACGCCGGTTCATGGTTTGATCAAAAATTTGCCGGTGAACGCATTCCGACATTGCTGGAGGCAATTGACGTCGTCGAAAATACGCAAACCCGTCTCTGCGTAGAGATTAAAGAAAAACAGAAGCAGCATTATCCGGGCCTGGAGAAACGTCTGGTGGAAATCGTTCACCAGAAGAATTTAATCGGACATTTAGTTGTTACAACTTACAATAAAAATGTTGTTTCAAATCTAAAAAAGCTTGAACCGAGGCTGCCAATCGCTTATGATTTAAATAACGATGAATATAAAAAGGCTAAAGAGAAACCAGCGGAATGCGCAATGGTTGTATTAAATACAAATGCAAATATGGCGTGTTTTAATCATAAGCATTTATCAAAGGAAATTATTTCAGAAAGCCTGCTAAATGCTGTCCCTCTATGGGTTTGGACGGTGAACGATAAAAATACAATGGAAAAATTAGTGGCATCCGGGATTGAGGCAATTATGACGGATAACCCGGTGATGCTTAGAAATGTAATTAGCAGAAAATAAATTATCACTCTATTTTATGAAAACAGACATGTCAAGAGATTTTACGGATATTCAAAAAAATACAAACAATAATTATGACCTTGTTATTATCGGAAATTATACAAAAGACACAATAATATCGAGCTCAGGAGTACGAAAATTAGATGGCAGCGGATTTTTATATTCCAGCTATGCTGCTGCTTTAACCGGGGTGAGCATTGCGGGATTAACACGATTAGCAAAAGAAGATGCCTACATAATCGATGAATTAAAACAAATCGGAGTGAACGTTATACCGACATTTACTCGCCATTCCACAACTATGAAAGTCGTTTATCCAACATCAAATGTAGATGAGCGAACTGTTTCTGTAGAGCAGGACGCCGGACCTTATGATTCAAATCAGGTGCATCAAATTGGTGGTTTAACTGCAAAAATATTCCTCATAAATGCAATGATGCGTGGCGAAGTCGGGATGGAAGTGATCCGGGAGATCAAAAAAAAGAATGCGTTGGTAGCTCTGGATGTACAAGGATTTATGAGAGTTGTTACTGGCGATGGTTCTTTGAAGAATGAAAACTGGATCGATAATGGTTCAGTTTTATCTCAAATCGATATCATTAAAACAGATGCAGTGGAAGCAGAAATATTGACAGGGGAGAGGGATATTAGAAAAGCGGCTGCAAAAATTTCTGAATCAGGGCCAAAGGAAATTGTACTAACTCATCGGAATGGCTTATTGGTTTGTGCATACGGAAAATTTTATGAAACTGAATTTTTTTCGAGCGAGTTGACAGGAAGAACAGGGAGAGGAGATACCTGTATCGGAAGTTACATTGCAAAGCGATTGACAGCTCCGCCGGAACAAGCCATGATTTGGGCCGCTGCAACGACCAGCTTGAAAATGGAAACTGAAGGACCAATCCGAAGAACCGCTCGCGAAATTGGTGAGCTGATTCATAAAAAATATGCCAATCCAACAGATTGCAAAAATTAATTCGTTTTTTCAATGAGAGATTTTTAAATTTCGATAAAATTAAATTAATGGAGGCGCCCGAATGAATGTAAAATTACTGATTGTTTTAAGCTTACTTATCCTTACACCGATCTTGAGCGGGCAGGAGCTTGCGGGTTATGAGGTTGTGCAGAATGATGAGATTGGTTTGGATGTCGCTCCTTTTGAAAAATGGGGTGTTGCTACCGGCGATATTGATCGAAACGGCTGGCCCGATATTTTTACTATCCGATGGGCGTCGCCAGGATATAGCCGCCTTTATATGAATCAGGATGGAATTTATTCAGATGTGACCGATCAAACACCTCTGCAAAGTATTGAGTCGAATGAATCTCATACAACAACGGTTTCGCTGGTGGATTACGACAATGATGGTGATCGTGATATTTTCTTTGGCACCGATACCCACATGTACCTGCTGCAAAATAATGATAACATTTTTACCGACGTTTCAGTGGCAGCAGGCTTAACAGCCGGAATCCCCGGTTTTGTTAATGAATATCAGTTTCGGATGGGAACGTGGGCTGACTATGATCTTGATGGCGATCTTGATCTGGTTGTGGCGCAACAAAATAATCCTGATTTGCTTTTTTATCGAAATGATGATGGTAGTTTTGTGGATATTGCCGAAGAACTCGGATTCACTGGAATTATCACTCATCAGGGAGAACTCGATGTTCCGAAGGGATCGCGGCGTACCCGTCATCTGACGTGGCTCGATTTTGATATGGATGGCGACCCGGATCTGAATATCGGCGGTTTGATTTATCGAAATGATGGCGGCACATTTACGGACATTACCGAAGAAACCGGTTTTAATCCAACACAGATTGAGGCAGCGACCTGGTTCGATTTTGATAACGATGGGGACCTTGATTATTTTAAAGCAGTTGTCACCGGGCATTTGAATGAACTTTGGGAAAACCGGGACGGTATTATGGTGGACGTCAGTCAGGAAACCGGCGTCAGTTTTGGCGACGCATATCGCGGCGTAACGGTCGGTGATTATGAAAATGATGGTGATCTGGATATTCTTATACAGAATAATAATAGCGCAAACTACGAAGTCCTGCTAATTAACGAACTCATCGATGGCGAGCGCGCTTTCGCGGATGTCGCCGAATTTATCGGACTGGAAGTCACCGGTGATCGCAAGGGCGCGGCATTTTTAGATTATGATATGGATGGTTTTTTGGACCTGTACGTGGCTTCTGCCCAGTATAATCACATCATGTATCATAATTTAACCGTGCCGGATCATAACTGGATCGGATTTATGCTCGAAGGAACCGTATCAAATCGCGATGCTGTTGGCACATTAATTAAACTCTACAATGGCGAAAATATGCAAATCAGATACACACAGGTTCCCAGCAGTTGGCAGTGTCAGGATAACCCGTACGTTCACTTCGGAATTGGTATGGCCACCAGTGTTGATTCTGTCGTTATTCACTGGCCATTGGGATTAAAAGAAGTGATCACCGATATCGAAATCAATCAATATCATGAAATTGTTGAGGGACAGGTCTCCAGCATGGTACAGGCGGATACTCCAGCAAAACCCTATTCCTGTCGGCTTGAACAAAATTATCCCAATCCATTTAACGGATCAACTCAAATCGTTTACCAGTTGGAAAAGCAGGGCTCGGTAAATCTCAGCATCTATAACCTTCGTGGTGAACTGGTTCGGACATTGGTTGATGGAGCAAAAACTGCCGGCGATTACATGATCCTTTGGGACGGTCGGTCAGATTTCGAAGGAAAAGTATCGTCAGGCGTTTACGTTTATACGCTGGAAAGCAACGGGCAGATCGAATCTAAAAAGATGCTTTACTTGAGATAATTTTTAACAGAACTGGAACTAAAATTTCCGAAGTCTCAAAGACTTCGGAAATCTTCGAATTCACAAACATCAGTTATAGAGGAATATTCATGATTGATCTTGTTACACGATACGTTGATTTTGGTGACGGACAAAAAAGAGAAGTCGATCTAAATAACCCAGTCGTTCGCTATCCGAACAATCCGATTATCACGGCTGCAGATGTTAATCAAAACTGGAAAAAACCGGCGCATCAGGTGAAGACGATCCACAACGCGGGGATCAATATTTTAGAGGATGGCTCGACTGTCATGTTGTTCCGCTCTCATTTGCGATGCGGCATGAGTGTGCTGGGCATGGCAAAGAGCAAAAACGGTGTTGACCATTGGAAAATTTCCGAGGAGCCGGTGTTAAAGCCGGCAACTGTCAGAGATAACTTTGCTGAAGGTGTGGATGTCGATGCGCTCATCGAGAATGAAGCCGGTGGTCTGGAAGATCCGCGCATTACCAAATTCGGCGATGAATACGCAATCACTTACAGCGCGTATCATGCCATGGTCGAAGATCGGGTTCGGGTATCCCTCATTACCACCGAAGACTTTGTGGAATTTACCAGACACGGGCCAGTGCTGGACTGTGACATGCGGAATGTGGTGTTATTTCCTGAAAAAATTAATAACAAGTATACGGCGTTAATGCGTCCTAATGATATCAGTCCCGATGAAACCGGAGGGAAATATACCCAAATCAGAATTGGTTTCAGCGATGACTGGAAAAGCAATAAATGGGATTTATACGATAAGCCAATCATACAGACAGGGTTTGGGCCGAGCGCCTTTTCCAATAAAATCGGTCCTTGTGCGCCGCCGATAAAAACGGAAAGAGGCTGGCTTAATATTTTCCATGGCGTTCGCACGACAATGGATGGTAATCCTTATGTGCTCGGAGTGGCACTACACGCTCAGGATAATCCGAAAAGGGTGAAGATGTCCGGTATTCCGATACTGTTTCCGTCACCGGCAGATTGTAAATTACCATCGTCTGAGTATATACATGTCCCCAATGTGGTTTTCTGTTGTGGTGCGACCGGAAGAGATGATGGATCGATTCTGATTTATTACGGTGGAAACGACACAGTGATGAATATCGGAATTACGCACGAAGAGGTGTTGAGAACACTTTGCGAGAAGCACGCGCAGGATGCGCTGACGGGACGGTTGTTGTATGAAATATAACTTCTGTGATGTATTGAAATCGGAAAATAACAAAATAAGTTTATCAGTAGCTGCAGAAAAATGTTAATTATACAGTGGTTAAGATATCATGATAATAATTGCATAGGTCGATTTTATTTCCACCGATAGTTTATAAAGTAATTTCTTTTATGTTCGTAAAGATTCCCTGCTGAGATATTTTAATCGACGGACAGTTTATCTCCATATAAGAAATCAATTATAACTTAATTGAGCAGAAATCGTTATGAGAAAATTATTTTGTACAGCAATTATTATTGCCGCGCTAGTGTTACCATTAATGGGACAGGATGACAACGGCAATGGCTGGTGTGAATTTTAATTGTGGAATGTTGATACAGATACCTACCAACTGTATGAAGCATTTGGTAATGATCAGTATCATGTAGTTTATACGGATCAGGGGCAGATGAATTTTTTCGATCTGGACGAGGACGGTCAACATGAGCTTGTTAAAATACATGAAGATGAAGCCACGATGGAACAATGGATAACCATTCACGAATGGGACAGTGTAGATCTGGATGCTAATCTTAATGGTGGATTTACGGATGCAACGAAGACCACAAATCGTTTCGAGCGTTCAATTTGGAATAATATGGCAGAAGGGTACGGTAATGACATGGGACTGCTGGATTTTGTCAAACTGGATGGTGATGACGACTGGGATATTTTTGCCGTTGATGCAGAACTGACATTCTTTGGGGGGCAATTGGTGAACTGGCGAGATGGTACAATTATGAATGTGCTTGAAATGACTAATTTTGAGGCTGATAGTCCTTTGGTTGAACTGCGCTATACCAGTGGTCCCATTGGAGATGGTATGCTATTTTTTGGTATTTGGAATAATTATGTAGATGTTGATAAGGATGGATTAACAGATATCTTGTTGGTGAGCGATCACGCCCAATCACTGATGGGTATCCGGACAGCAGGCAATGACAATTATGATCCCATTGTAATATCTATGTTACCTGATGTCGGATTTTATCATATCCCCACATTTCCGATCGTTGCTGATTTCGACAATGATGAAGAAGATGAAATTTACTTCACTGACCGTGACGGTCAGGTTTGGTTTATGCACACGACAGGCGATTTCGAATCGACATTGGCTCCATATAATATTTACTATCTTGCCCGGATTGTACAAAAACAGAACACGGCTGGAGCACTTAATATGACGATCAACGGTCACGTGGGAGACCAGGATGGTGATGGCAAACCAAATATTTATTACACCAGCAAGGATATAAGCAGTCTTATCGATGTTGAGTATCAGGGAGGCTGGGCTGGCGATTCAACATCGTTTACCTATACCTATACTGATCTGCATTTCACAAATGGTGATCTCATGACTGCTACAATGTGGAATATGCAAACTGGCACACGCTATCGAAATCCGTTATTAGATATGGATCGGGATAATAAGCGCGAAATTATTCTTGGTGGACCTGATTCGGACTATATGGTGTGGAATGACCTGCCCACAGTATATATATACGAGAGTGTACATGAGGTCCAGACAAAAGTGGCTGATGAGACTGTCGATATTCCTGAGAAATTTAAGCTGTTTCAGAATTATCCGAATCCGTTTAACCCGGGCACGATGATTCAGTACAGCATTGCGAATCCAGGTCCTGTCGAAATACAAATATTCAACATAATTGGTGAAGAGGTTCGTCGATTTGAATCCGAGCACGAGGCACCGGGCATGTTTTCTTATTACTGGGATGGAACGGATAAAACTGGAATGCGGGTTCCCTCTGGAATGTATTTTTACCGGATTACTCATGACGGCATTTCTTTACATAAGAAAATGATACTCCAAAAATAGTGGAGCAGTTATTGAATGATAAATATATTCAGGTGTATTTTTGAATTCGCTGGGAAAATAGCCACAACGGGAGAGAGGGCGTAGATGAAAAACCGGATAAGCCTGAACGGACAATGGCTTTTAAAATATGTTGACTATGCCAGCGGCGAACGCTTCGGATTGCATACCGAACAAAGCACAGAGGGCTGGCTGCCGGCTCAGGTTCCCGGAGATGTGCATCTTGATTTGATGGCTGCCGGACAAATCACTGATCCGTTTTACGGAACCGAAAGCGACCATTGTCTCTGGATGGAGGAAAAAGACTGGTGGTATCGGACACAGTTTTCAGGCTCTGACATGATAAAAACATCTGACGAACAACATCAAATTTTTCTTTTATTTCACGGGTTGGATACCTTTGCAAAAATTTATCTGAATGGGGAATTGATGGCAACCCATAGCAACATGTTCATTCACTTAAAAATCGATATAAGCGGCAAAGTAATTCCAGGTGAAAATGACCTGCGTGTATGTTTGGGATCACCGGCATACTCACCGGATATTCATCGTGATCCGAATATTGCCAGACCACCGCCGCAGCGGCTGTGGTCGAGAAAAGCACAGGCGTGTTATGGCTGGGATATCGCGCCGAGATTAGTAACCATCGGAATCTGGCGTCCTGTGGAAGTTCTAATCTGCGATGAACTGGAAATTCGCAATCCCTGGATTCAAACGAAACGGTTCGCAGGATCGTACGCAGAGGTCGATCTCGAATTTATGATTTGTGCTCACAATTTAAAAACACATCATGTGGTTGTTGAAATGGAGCTTCACGATCAAACACGGACGATTGAACAACAAATTGATTGTTCGGGAAAGATAATTATTGAAAATTTTGTTCTGGAGAATCCGCCGCTCTGGTGGCCACACAATCATGGGTCACCAGAATTATTATCTTACAACATTAAATTGATAGAAAATGATCAGGTGATTGACAGTTTCGAAGGTCGATTTGGCGTGCGGACAATCAAACTTATTCAGGAGCCGATCGGTGAGGAGCGAACATCCTTTTATTTTGAAATTAATAACAAACCGATATTTTTAAAAGGAATGAACTGGACGCCGTGCGACGCGATCTATTCCAGGATTAATGAAAATCATTACCGGCATCTTTTGGAAAAAACCGTGAAGTCGAACATCAATGCACTGCGCGTTTGGGGCGGCGGAATTTACGAAGCTGACGCATTTTACGATCTGTGCGATGAAAATGGTATTCTTGTGTGGCAGGATTTTATGTTTGCCTGCGCCGTGTATCCGCAGGATGAGGAATTTCTGAACGAGGTTCAGCAGGAGGTGGAATTCATTGTGGCGCATCTGCGCCGGCATCCGTCGATATTTGTGTGGTGCGGTGACAATGAAGTAGATTGGGTCTACCTGCAGCAGAACGTGCCGGATTTTGATAAAAACCGAATCAACCGGGAAGTGCTGCCCGCAATTTGCCGCCAATATGATCCGCATCGACCCTATATTCCAAGTTCACCTTTTTCCGAACATGGCGAGCATCCGAATTCGGAGAAGTCAGGGAATGTGCATCTTTGGAAGCACGGCTCTGCTTATCGCGATGACTTTTATGCAAAATGTCGACCCAATATGGTGACTGAAATCGGGTGCATTTCGCTGCCGGATATGGACGTCATCAAATCATTTGTTCCGGAAAATAAACTGTGGTCAGTGGAAAATGAGCACTGGTATTTGCATTGCTCCGATCCGCGACGCAGCGGTGAATCTTATCGCGTCGCTTCCTGGTTTTCAACGATTGCCAACAATGGTTTGCCAAAGCCGCGCAATCTGGATGAATTAATCCGCTACAGCCAGCAATCTCAGACCGAAGCTACGGCTTCCTGGATCGAGCATTTTTCTTCGCAGCCAAACTGCTGGGGAATTTTTCTGTGGAATTTATGTGACTGCTGGCCGCAAATCTCTGATGCTTACATTGCGTTCGGTTTTCATGAAAAACCGGCATTACAAGCAGTGCAAAAAGGTTATAGCAATATTCGTCGATAACATGCGCTGCAAAATGATTGAAAATACAATTTAAGGGTCAATGATCAATATTTTTTAGAAAGTGTTTTCCCCGCCATAAAAGTTGGAGTTAGTCAGAAATCGTCAAGGTAAAAACTGACTGACTCCAGCCCTCAATACGGGGAGTTTATAAAATTAAACATAATATTAATTTTAAAATAGGGAGTTTTAAAAGATGCGCAAATATTTATGGTTAATGTCTTTTGTGTTAATACTTGCTCTTGCTTTTGTAGTGTGTAGTAAAAGCGATTCTGAAAAGTCGATCAATTATCCAAAAAATAATGCTGAAAAATCAATCCGGGTGATGACATTTAATATCCGCTTAAACACGACCGATGATGGCCCGAATCAGTGGCCCTACCGCAGGGAGTATGCCGCGAGCATGGTACGTTTCCACAAGGCAGATATTTTTGGCGTTCAGGAAGCGTTAAAAGACCAGATGGATGATTTGAATGAAATGTTACCTGAGTATGGCTGGTTCGGCGTTGGCCGGGATGATGGTGTAGAAGCCGGAGAATTTATGTCTGTGTTTTATTTGAAAAATCGCTTCAAGGTGATTGAGCAATCCACGTTTTGGCTGTCCGAAACACCGGAAACGCCGACCAAAGGATGGGATGCTGCGTGTTACCGCGTGGTCACCTGGGGCAAGTTTAAAGATTTGTGTACAGAAAAAGTATTTTATCTGTTCAATACGCATTTCGATCACAAGGGTGTGACCGCTCGCCTGGAAAGCGCAAAATTGTTGATATTACGCATCGAAGAAATTGCGGGGGATGCTCCGGTTATCGTCACCGGCGATTTTAATTCCAGCCCGCAAACTGATCCGTATTACATCTTGACACACGGTCGAACGGACAACGAAAACCTGAAACTTATCGATGCAAAAGAGGTATCCAGGGACCCGCATCACGGACCGAATGGAACGGTCACCAGGTTTGAATCGGCGAATTTACCGGATAACAAGACGATCGATTATGTTTTTATTAAGAATAATGTCAGCGTTCTTTATCACGGTACGTTGTCCGATACTTTCGATGGCAGATTTCCATCGGACCACATGCCGGTTCTGGCAGAAGTGGTTATTGAATAATTGTATGAAACATAATGCAATCAGACAATAATTTTTGCTGCAAATGTCTTCTAACGAGGTAGTTGAAAATTTGAATATGCATGATACGATGGACAACATCATGGATTCCGTTTGGAGATCATTTAACCTGAAAAAGTCATAACCACAGAGGCTCAGAGTACACAGAGCTTTTATTTTCAAAACGTTAGGCAAACAATAGTAACTCGAATTTTTCTTAACCCAGTTTGAAAAGTAATGTGCACGCAAGTTATAGATATTCTGTGACCTCAGTGCTTCTGTGGCACGATTTGTAAATAATGCAGGCTAAAAGATACGCATCGCGCCGGGATCAACTTTAACGCTTTCGTAACCGGAAAAAAATTGCAACGGAAATCATCAATGCAGTTTACCATTAATATTGAATTAAGGAGTAGTTATGAAAAAATATCTCATTTGCATATCGCTATTCCTTTTTTTAGCAGCGATATCCGGTTGTGATGACGATCCTAATAGTCCGCCTGAACCTGTTAATGATGCGCCCGAAATAATCACTATATCTGCATCACCTTCTGCGATTGGGAAGAGTCAAACATCCAGATTATCTGTTATGGTAATTGACAAGAATGGCGATGAATTGAGCTATCAATGGAGTTCACCGGATGGAGCATTTCTCCAAAGAACGAATAGCAAAATTACAACCTGGAGGGCGCCGGCTGTTCCCGGCAGTTATGAATGCCAGGTGCAAGTGAGCGATGGCATAGATACAACAATCGGAGTCGTAACTATTGACGTCGTGGAAGTTGCCATTTTAAAAATCGCGGATGAGCCCGTGGATTTTAGCTATAATTTAACATCGCAGAAAATGATCATTGAAAATGCTGGCAGTGAAGAGTTAACCTGGACAGTAACTCCCAAAGCATCCTGGATCACTGTCAATCCTGTGGAAGGTACCACAAATACTGAATCCGATGAAATCGAAGTAACCATTAATCGGACCGGATTTAAAGCAGGAGATTTTCATGGATTAATCGGAGTAGAATCGAATGGCGGTAGTATAGATGTCCTTGTGAAATGTACGGTTCTGATTACACCGGAAATGGTTTTTGTGGCTGCTGGTCAATTCAAAATGGGAAGCCTGTCGGGTGCGCCGGATGAACAGCCGGTTCAGCCGATATTTGTGGATGATTTTTGGATCGATAAATACGAGGTCACGAACCAACAGTACGTCGATTTTTTAAATGAATTATATGCGAATAATGATTTATTAATTGACCGGGAACGGGTAGTGGTTAAAGATGGAAAGAAACTGATCCACTTTTATGATGTATTTCTGGCAAACCGCGGAATTGACTGTCCCATAAATTTTGAAAATGATCGTTTTATCACTGTAAGAGGAACTGAGAATTGGCCGGTTTGCTTTTTGACCTGGTATGGTGCGAAAGCGTACGCTGAGCACAATAATAAACGTCTTCCGACTGAGGCTGAATGGGAAAAAGCAGCCAGTGGTACGAATTCAAGCAAGTATCCCTGGGGTAATTCCGAGCCGACGAAATGGGATTGTAATTTTACAATGCATGTTGGCCATCCGACGATGGTTGGCTCATACAGTCCGTTGGGAGAAAGCGAGGCTGGATGTGCCGATATGGCAGGCAATTCATGGGAATGGTGCAGCAGTATATATAAACCATACCCGTTTGATCCGGGCGATGGTCGCGAGGATTTATCTGCCGAGGGGTATCGCGTTATTCGCGGCGGTGGTTGGGACTCTTTGTCGTTGTCATTGAGAGGCAGCATCCGTTATTATTGCGATCCGGCTGAATATTACCCAAGTTATGGAATGCGATGTGTACGCTCGAATAATTAGAAATTAATAATGAATGAACTGAATTTTGAGGTAAAGGTTATGCACGGAATTGACATGTTTATTGTTATTGCTTATTTAACAGCAATCCCGATTTTTGGCTTTTATTTTAAACGATTTGTAAAAACCGGCGAGGATTATTTTCTGGCAGGACGAATGTTACCCTGGTGGGTGATCAGTATGTCAATTATTGGCACGCAGGTCGGCGCCACCGATTATGTCGGGGCAGCCGGTGGCGCTTATAGATTTGGCATTGCCCAGGCACATTACGAATGGATCGGAGCGTTGCCGGCAATGATGATATCGGCATTGCTTTTCATACCATATTATTGGAAAGCCGGTGTTTACACTGTCCCCGAATTTTTAGGCAAGCGTTATAACTTGCCGGTCAGAATAATACTCGCACTTTTATGGGCGTCCTGGATGATTTTCTTTCTTGGCGTTTTGTTCTGGGCAAGTGGTTTGATGTTGAATGAATATCTTGGCGTGCCAATTTGGCTTGGTTTGGTGATTACCGCGCTAATTGTCGGAATTTATACGATAACCGGCGGACTGGCAGCCGTGGCTATGACAGATGTTATTCAGACATTGATTATGTTTATCGGTGGTATTGCGCTAACGTCTCTCGGGCTCTGGGTGCTTGGCGGCTGGTCGGCAATGGTTGAAACGGTCACTCCTGCAAATCCGCTTCATTTGAATTTATTTTTACCCATGGATCACGATACGTATCCCTGGACTGGCGTCCTTTTTGGATTGGCGTTCGTGATGTCGCCCGCATGGTGGTGCTGCAATCAGGCAATGATCCAACGAACTCTGGGCGCACGCAGTGCCTGGGATGCGCGGGCCGGGATGGTATTCGCAATGTTCCCGAAAATGCTCATTCCATTTGTTACTGTACTGCCGGGATTAATCGCACTCGCTCTGAATCCGGATTTAGTCGGCGCGAATATGGATAAGGCATTCCCCTGGCTCATCAAAAATCTGCTGCCGACAGGACTGGCGGGTTTGGTGTTCGCGGCGTTTATGGCGGCATTGATTTCCAGCGTCGATTCGATCCTCAATTCTGCGGCAACGTTGCTGACACGTGATATCTATCAACGCCTTATTGTTCAAAATAGAGACGATAAACATTATCTGAACATTGGCAGAATCCTGACACTGGCGTTTATTATTCTGGCGATTATTTTAGCCCCGTTAACGAAGCTTTTCCCCGGCATCTTCGTCGCCGGAGCAACTATGTTGTCGCTGTTCCAGGGACCAACATTCGGGATAACCCTGCTTGGTATCTATTGGAAAAGAGCAACCCGATGGGGCGGAATGTACGGTTTGCTCGGCGGTGTCTGTCTCTCAAGTTTTCTGTTCTTCGCTATGGACTGGAAGTTTCTGGATATTGCCTGGTGGTCTTTCCTGGCATCCGTAATAATTAATGTTGTCGTTAGCTTGCTGACCCCACCGGAGCCAACCAAAAAACTGGTAGGATTGGTTTACGGATTAGTCATGAGTGAAAGTAATGAATAACTATCGTTTCAAGATTTAAGGAGTGGTGCATTATGATTGAATGGTTAAAAGAATTGCCGATGGCTGTGCCAAAGGGTATGGCTGTCCTCATTTTTGCCGGCGGCATTATTTGGTCGTGGCTTCGACCCAAAAGTTTTATTTATGAAGACGCACCGGACGGAAAATTATGGCGGGATTTAAGAATATGGATTTCAATTGTTATGGTGTGTCAAATCGCAATATATTTGTACTTTTAAAGATAAAAAACAGATAATGAACGATAATTTCGTTTCAATCAATGTAATTTCTAAATATATATGAGGATGATAAATGGAAGAAAATAAAACGCCAGAAACTATTCCTCCGGTATTTGATCCCTTAAATATCATGGGCATTTTTTGGTCAGTATTTGGAGTAATTGTGTTAATTGCCACACCGTTTATTCAAAATACAACATTGACCCCAATGCTATCGAGTATTATTGTAAATATTTTGGCTGGAGGGACTCTGTTGACGATAGGACTCGTCTGTTTATGGAAAGCAAAATTAAAAAGAGACAAATTGCGCAAGAAAAAAATATTTAATGTGAAACTTTAAAAACTGACTTTATGCTGATTAAGGGCATGACATTTTTTAATGAGGTAAAAATCCCTGCGGAAAACCGGCAAGCGGTTTATGATTCGATTTTGTAACCGAACTGGAGTGCAATCCTTTAATGGATTGCGAGTGTTGAATGTGCAGTTCATAAAAAAACTGCACTCCGGATAAAATTATTAAGTTAATGATATGCATGTAGAACTAAAAAACATATCCAAATCATACACCGGCAATCTGGTGTTGAACAATGTGAGGCTGAGTATACAACCAGGACAAATCCACGCGCTTATTGGTGAAAACGGTGCTGGCAAATCGACGCTGATGAAAATACTGATCGGTGTTGAAAAGGCAGATCGTGGCGAGATTGTGGTGGATGATGTGACTAGAAACTGGCGCAGCCCGGACGATGCCCGCAATGCCGGTTTGGCGATGGTGTTTCAGGAATTATCATTAATCCCAACGTTGTCGGTGATTGAGAATGTATTTTTAGGTCGGCTGCTGCGCAAGCAATCTGGATTTCTCGACTGGCAGAAAATGAAAAGACAGGTTGAAAAAATATTTGAAGAGATAGAATTTCCGATTGATGTGGAGAAAACGGTGGAAGAATTATCCATTGCACAGAAACAGATGGTAGAAATTGCCCGGGCACTATCGCAAAAGGCGCAGTTAATTATCCTTGATGAACCAACATCGCCATTGGCAGAACGGGACGCCGAAAGATTGTTTACGCGTGTTAATTTTCTGAGCAAGAAAGGTGTCAGTATCGTCTATATTACGCATCGGCTGGAAGAAGTGTTCAGCATTGCTCATTATATTACGATTTTAAGAGACGGTGAATTTATCCGCACTTCACCGGTGTCAAAGCTGGATATGCAGACTGTCGTCAGGGACATGGTGGGCAGAGAGTTGGCAGAGCAATTCCCTGAACGGACACAGAAAGGGAGTGATTCATCGAAAAAACCGGCGCTGCGAGTTGATGGAGCAACGCTGGAGAATGAATTTCACGATATCAGCTTTGTTGTTCATAATGGCGAAATTTTGGGTATTGCGGGACTGGTCGGCGCCGGTCGCACAGAGCTGGTGGAGGCGATTTTCGGCGTGGGCCGGCTCGATGCCGGCGAAATCGCGGTGCAGGGAAAGGCTGCAAAAATCAATTCGCCCTCTGCGGCTGTGAAAGCGGGCATTGGCTTAATCGCAGATGACCGGAAATTAAAAGGGCTTGTGCCGGATGCCAGCATTCATTTCAATTTGAATATGGCAACGCAACGCAAATTTGCGACGCACTTGGGCTGGCGTAAGCAAGCGCAGGAGATCGACGCGGCACAGAATCTTATTGATTGGCTGCAAATCAAACTCCACTCAATTCATCAAAATGCATCCGGATTGAGTGGTGGGAATCAACAAAAGGTCGCAATCGGGAAATCACTGAATACGAACTCATCGATTTTGATTTTTGATGAACCAACCCGCGGCATCGATGTCGGCGCCAAACGCGAAATCTATTTTCTGCTTCGGAAATTGGCAGATGAAGGCGCGGCAATCATTCTCGTATCATCGGAATTAGAGGAAATAATGGGACTATCTGACAGAATAATCGTGATGTGTCAGGGGCGAATAACCGGCGAAATTGATGCTAACGAGGCAACGCAGGAGAAAATTATGCAAATGGCTATTGGAATGGTTGAACCATTAAAAAGCGGAATAACAATATGAAATGGCTTAGACAACTTGGGCCGTTACTGGCTTTGATTGTTATGATAATTTTATTAAGTATATCGTCACCATACTTTTTTTCAGTGGACAACTTGCTGAATATTTTTAGACAGTCCTCTGTAAATGCGTTATTAGCGTTGGGGCAGTTATTGGTAATCATCACTGCTGGAATTGATCTTTCAGTCGGATCTATTCTGGGGTTGTGCGCTGTTGTCGTTGCCCTATCGCTAAAGGCTGGTTGGTCGATTATCATTAGTATATTCGTCTGTTTGCTTGTTGGCGCATTTGTAGGTTGGCTCAATGGCGCAATGTTGACGAAAATGAAGCTACCGCATCCGTTCATTTCCACACTGGCAACGATGAATGTTGCCCGCGGTCTGGCTCTCATCATTTCCGGCGGATTCCCGATTTCGGATTTACCGGAAAGCTACAGGATATGGGGCGCTGCATCAGTGAGTATCATCCCGGTACCCGTGATTATTGTGATGGTTGTTTACTTTATTTTTCATATTTTTTTGACAAAAACAGTTTCGGGTCGTGATGTCTACGCAATTGGCGGAAATAAAGTCGCGGCATTCTATTCCGGCATTCCGACAAATAAACGGTTGGTCATGGTATATACATTGAGCGGTGTACTTGCCGGTATCGCTGCGATTATACTTACCGGGCGAATGAATTCCGGTTTTCCGCTTGCCGGCATGGGCGCTGAGCTGGACAGCATTGCGGCGGTTATCATCGGTGGCGCAAGCTTTTTTGGCGGAGTCGGTACGGTGTGGGGAACGCTGGTCGGCGCACTGTTGATGGGGGTGCTTCGCAATGGCTTAAATTTGTTAGATGTTTCGGCCTATTGGCAAACAGTTGTTATCGGCGGCGTGATCGTTTGGGCAGTCTATATGGACGTGCTAAGACAGCGCGTGATGAAAAGGAAAAGTTAATGGTTATGAATTGATCCGGGAGTAATAAAAAATGAATATCAAGAAAACTCTATTGCTCATCTTACTTATGCTATTGTTACAGCTAAGCGGATGTAGTGAAGATAAAAATACTGATTATCGCATTACAATTGTCCCCAAAGCACTGGACAGTGAATTCTGGCAAAAACTAAAACAGGGCGCCGAAGATACTGCAAAAGAATTTCCGAACGCTAAAGTATCCGTTCTGGCGCCGACTCGCGAAATCAATATCGATCAGCAGGTCAATATTCTGGAAGATCAAATTCTCAAACGAGTGTCTGCACTTGTGGTCGCACCATGCGGAGTTGCCGAGATTATCCCGGCACTGGAAAAAGCTCACAAAAGAAATATTCCGGTGCTGACTGTGGACACAGATGTGGATTGGGAGCACAGGCTAAGTTACGTTGGCACGAATAACAGACTGGGTGGAAAGTTGGCTGGTGAATATCTTATTAAAGAACTGAATGGCGTTGGTAAACTTGCAGTTATTCGCGGAATTCCCGGTATCCAGACACATGAAGATCGAGTCGGTGGATTTCTTGAGGCTGTGAATGCCGCACCGGGAATCGAAATTGCCGTATTGCAGCCGGCGAACAGTGAACGTGATCTGGCGTTGACGGTTATGGAAAATATCCTCACGTCACATCCGAATCTGGACGGTGTTTTTATCACAAGCGATCAAATGGCGCTGGGAGCTCTGGAAGCTGTGGACGCACATCGATTATCCGATAAACTAATCATTGTCGGTTTTGATGCCGGGGAAGAGGCGATCAAAGCTGTGCGTGAAGGCAGGCTCACTGCGGTTGTCGCTCAGAATCCTTATAACATGGGGAAACAATCCTTTTTAGCGGCGCTGAAAGCCGCAAAAGGCGAGCCAATCGAACCGCGCATCGATACGGGGACGGCGCTGATCGATAAAGATAATGTTGATAAATTTAGTCCCTGAGCACAGATTCTCTCTACTGTTCAAACTAATTATTGGTAACTGATAACAGTAAATCAATTATTTAATATTTAAAGAGTTGGACGCGATGCTTTTATGCGTCGAAGTGCAATCCATAAACAGGCTGTCCACGAACTACCCTTGCGAAGGTTTTTCAAAACGGGATCATCTGTATATTGATACATATTCATGTATTTATCCATAAATTGTGTTGTAGCGAAACCTTCGCAAGGGTTTTTCAGACGATATCAAAGTTCGTGGACATGCTCTAAAAGGATTGCACTCCAAATTTGCAATAACTTATAACTCTACAATTTTTATCCTGTGATCGATTTCAATTATTGTTTGAATGAAAACAGCGATAGTGGCACTCTGTCAGTAATTGGTGTTCAATCTGAGGGTTCAATGGCAAATAACAATTTTAGAATGGAATTATCATGAAACTAAAAAACATCACAATCTGTATTCTGCTAATTATAGTTATAATTTTAGCAGTGTTTTGTCAATCTCAATCCGGAACGGCACAGTTGAAATTCGTTATTCTGGATGCGAACACACAGCAACCAATCCCGGCTAAACTTGTTTTTACTCAGGGAGATAACGATAAGATCGAATTAAACATTCCGCAAACGTTCGGTCTGGCTCCTGAAGGAAATAGCTTCTATACGGCAGCCGGCAAAGGTGAAGTGGAAATCCCGGCAGGTGTTTACACGATTTATGCGGCGCGGGGCATGGAATATTCAATTGATAAAAAAGAAGTCGAATTTAAAGAAGATAGCGTCGTAGAACAACAATGGACCATCACCAGAGAATTCAATCCGGCAGGATACATTGCCGCGGATTTACACATGCACACGACAAACAGCGATGGACACAATTCCCCGGAAGAACGCGTAACTTCGTTGGTTGGGGAAGGTGTTGAATTTGCTGTTGCCGCGGATCATAACTTTGTCACTGATTTTAAGCCCGATGTCGAAAAACTGGGTGTCGGGCAATATGTAACCACGTGTCTTGGCAACGAACTCACGACAACTATTGGTCATTTTAACATCTACCCGCTTCCGGAGAATACGGAACCGTTTGATCACACAAACCCGGATCCCAATATCCTGTTTAAATATCGGGACGATTTGCCGGCACCTGTCGTGAATCAGGTCAATCATCCGCGACGGCTGGGGTGCGATTATTTCACATATCTGGATGTTGAACCTGTCACCAGTGAAAGCGCAAATCCGTTATTTTCTAAGAATTTTGAAGCGATGGAAATTATGAATAAAACGATTGGCTGGGGATTATTTACCGGTTCCAGGAATAAAATATCTGTCTGGGACGAATGGTTTAATTTTTTAAATGGCGGATTTCGCATCACTGGTGTTGGGAATCCTGATAGCCATAATTTGCATCGAATGCCTGTCGGAGCGCCAAGAAATTATATTGCTGCTTCCTCTGAAAATCCTGCTGAATTAGATGAGTATGAAATCGCTAAAAATATCATCGATCATAAGGTTTCTGTTGCCCGTGGTGTCTTTGTGAATATGACGGTAAATCAGACATATTCCATCGGTTCAGAAATTATCGACGCGGATGGTACGGTTGATCTCGTCATTGAAGTATTGGCGCCCTCCTGGGTAAAAGTTGACAACGTGACGCTGTATGGTAATGCACACGAAATCTGGTCCGAAGAGATTCAATCCGATGATGGTGTGTTAAATTATTCCAGGGAAATTACGTTAAAACCGGAATTAGATACGTGGTATATTGTCAAAGCCGAAGGTAGTCAATCATTGTGGCCGATCGTGCCGGATCAGAAAGGAATACCAGTCACGCCGGTTGGCTTCACAAATCCCGTCTGGATTGATATCGATGGAAATGGTTTTGAAACAGAGCGGGACCGGGCAAAGAAAATTATTGAACATCATGGAAAAAATAGCGATTCGTTTAAAGCTGCGGTCCAAAATGCGGATTGGTGGCTGCAACGACAAATTGCGGCACTGGTAAAGAAAGATAGCGAAATGGAATCGATATTGATTGAAAATTTTCTGTCATCGAGTATGAACATTGCGCGGGAGTTTGCCTACAGACGGATCGGAGAAAAGGGCGAAGTTGCGGATATTCAGATTTTGAAATCCGCAAAACAAAATTTAAAAGATGATAATGAGCGCCGTTTGGTGGATGCCTATATCGCTAAATTAGGCCATAAAACAGAGTTGCTCGATTTTATCCGTAATTTTGTTATCAACTCCGAACCAGGACTTCGCCATGAACAATGTCGTATTTTATCAACGAAAAAATATTTAAGAAACTGGAATGTTATCGGTCCGTTTGCGAATGAAAATGACGCCGGATTGAGTACCCGTTACGCCCCGGAAAATCAAATAGACCTCAATGAATCTTACATCGATAAAACAGGGCGCACGATTCAATGGCAGCAGCTAACCGGTGAAAAAAGCGGATATATCGATCTGAAACAAATTACGGACAATACAAATAATTCTGTTGCTTATGCTTATGTTAATATCGATTGTCCTGAAAAATTTAGTACCGTATTGTTTTTCGGTAGTGACGATGGATCTGCTATTTGGCATAACGGGCGGGAGATCTACCGGAAATTTATCCGGCGCAGCTCAAATCCGTATGATGAGATTATCCCTATTGAACTGAATAAAGGAGAAAATAATTTTCTTGTGAAAGTTGAAAACGGAAGCGGAAGCTGGGGATTTTATTTAGAGATTTTTGATCCGCTGAATAAAGTGTTCAGTAAATAAAGTCTGACAGAAAATCTGATTATCTTCTTTTAGCGATTATTAAAGACCAGATTTCCGAAGTCTCAAAGACTTCGGAAATCTCAAGATCAAACTAGCGAAAAATTTTATGTTTTCATTTTTAAGCGGAGATACTAATGAAATTAAAAAAAATCACCGTTCTTTTTTCAATATTTGCAATTTTGCTTTCACACTCATTTTGCAGCCGAACTCAAACCGGAACAGCACAGCTAAAGTTCATCATTCTGGATGAGGAAAGGCAACAGTCCATTCCGGCAAAGCTTGTTTTTGTTAAAGGAAAAGATGACAAATTTAATCTGAATATTCCCGAAACCTATGGCCTGGCGCCGGAAAATAATGGATTTTTCACAGCATTTGGAAAAGGACAGGTTGAAGTCCCCGCGGGTAACTATACAATATATGCATCCCGCGGTATGGAATATTCCATTGAAAAGAAATCTGTCAATCTTGAAAAAGATGCCGTTGTGGAACAGCAATGGACGATTAAACGGGAAATCGATCCGGCGGGATATATTGGCGCTGATTTGCACATGCACACCACAAATAGTGATGGTCATTGTTCGGAAGAAGAACGGGTAACAGCACTCATTGGTGAGGGCGTTGAATTTGCCGTGGCCTCTGATCATAACTATGTCACCGATTATCAGGCAGCAGAAGACAATCTTGGCGTGAGCGATTTGATTACCACCTGTCCCGGGAATGAAGTGAGCACTCCGGCCGGGCATTTTAATATGTTTCCGCTTCCGCCCGGAACTGCTCCCTGGGATCATAAGGTTACGGACGGACATGTCATCATGGCGTATCGGGAGGGTCTGCCAGGTACGGTGATCAATCAGGTGAATCATCCGCGCTGGGGAGGACTTGATTATTTCGGCTATCTGGACCTGCTTCAAATAACCAGTGAAAGCACAAATCCAAAATTTTCCTTCAATTTTGAAGCAATGGAAATCATGAATGAAACCATTGGCTGGGGATTGTTAACCGGTCCCGGTAATAAAATTTCCGTTTGGGATGAATGGTTCAACTTCTTAAACAAGGGCTTTCGGGTAACCGGCACCGGGAATAGCGATAGCCATGTTCTGTTGTCGATGCCGGCGGGCTGGCCCCGAAATTACATTGCCAGCTCCACCGAAAATCCGGGTGAACTGGATACATACACGCTTACAGAAAACATTATTCAGCACAGAGTTTCCGTGTCGAGAGGCGTCTTTGTCAACATGATCGTGAACGATAAATGGCCGATCGGTGCTGATGTCGTTGATACAGACGACAATGTCAATATCCGTATCGATCTGTTGGCGCCGTCATGGGTCAACGTCGATAAAGTGACGCTTTACGGAAATGCACGTGAAATCTGGTCAGAGGAAATTGATGCGATAGATGAGCCGCTAAACTACCAGAAAAAAATTACGCTCAGTCCAATGGTCGACACGTGGTATGTGGTGAAGGCAGAAGGAAGCAAATCATTGTGGCCGGTCATCCCGGATCAGAAAGGAATACCAGTCACGCCGGTCGGCTTTACAAATCCGATCTGGGTAGATATCGACGGCGCAGGCTTTGAGACAGAGAGAGACAGAGCAACGCAATTTATTGAAAAGTATCAGGATAATCCGGAAGATTTCAAGACTGCCGTTACAGATGCGGACTGGTGGCTGCAACGGCAAATATTGGCGCTGTTGGAAAAGGACAGCGATTTGGAATGGATCATGATTCGTGACTTTTTAAAATCAGATAAAGAAATGGCGCGCAAGTATGCCTACAAGCGTTTTGATGAAAAAGCGGATGAAGATAATATTCCACTGTTAAAGTCAGTTAGCGCCAAACTAACTGATGAAAAAGAACAGGCATTATTGAATACCTACATCGCAAAATTGGGCCACAAAACAGAGCTAATGGATTTCATGTTCAATCGGATCATTGATTCCGAACCGGTGTTACGCAGCGAGCAATGTAAAATTTTGTCCATGGAGCAGTATCCGAATGACTGGCATCTCGTCGCGCCGTTTGTGGCTGAAGGCGACAGCGGGTTAAATGTACCGTTTGCGCCGGAATCAAAAGTTGATTTTAACGAATCATACACTGGCAAGGATGGGGTGAAATTAACCTGGCAACCGTTAACTGCCGAGGCAGAT
The DNA here is from genome assembly GCA_964498785.1 of uncultured Cytophagia bacterium. GTDB lineage: Bacteria > Zhuqueibacterota > Zhuqueibacteria > Thermofontimicrobiales > Thiofontviventaceae > Mariaggregatimicrobium. Next base: position 57,093 of record CAZCJL010000007.1, read on the forward strand.
GGCTTTGTCGATTTTACCAAAATTACAGATGATGTCAATAACTCGTTGGGCTATGCGTATGGTACCATTCAGAGCCCGGAAGAATTTAAAACAGTGCTGTTTTTTGGCAGTGATGATGGGGCAGTGATTTGGCACAACGGAGTAGAAATGTATCGCAAATTAGTTCGCCGCGGGGCGCACGAATATGAAGAGTGTCTGCCCATTACGCTGGTAAAGGGTGAAAACACATTTCTCGTGAAAGTGGATAACAGAAGAGGCACCTGGGATTTCCATTTTCAATTGTTTGATCCGGTTGGAAAGTTGTCCCAATAAAAGGGGAGTATACTTTCTTATGGAGAGTAGATCATGTTAAAATTTGTAAGGATTGTATTTACATTCATAATGGGATTTACAACAATCGCATTTGGAAATTTCCCGACATACATCGAACTGAACGTTGGTGAATCGGTGCAGGTGGGGGATTATCCTGAGATCACACTAATTTCCCAAAAAGTGATGTTTTACGATTCAACCTATCACCGGATCGGGGCTTCGGAGGTCGAGTTACAAGCCGGTGATAAGCGAGTCGTCATCCCGATGGGATATGAAAATTCTGATGTGATCGTGAATGGTGTTCGCATCGGTGCAGAATTGATTTCTGATTATGAACGTGATTTTACCAACGATCGGTTTCATCTGGAAAAAGATGCGCGAATACGAATATCGAAAGCAGGCGAACCGCTGATGCCAGAAGACAGTTATGTTTATCCGCTGTACACGCCGTGGAACAGCGGCTTTCGCACGCAGGGCTGGCTGACGGTCTGCATCAATGTTGATGTAATGGAGGGGATCGCGGAAAATAAAGCTGCGCGCTATCACGACGGCTGGGATTTCGGAACGTGGGAAGGACAACTGGTGCGCTCGGTGTGCCGGGGAACCGTGGTTTCGCCGGATGCTTACCCGGAATTTATCGAAAAGAATTTGCTGTATAATAAAAATGACGCGCCCATCGGAACGAATTGTTTTCTGGTGAAAGATCCTGAGCAGCCAGTGCTCTATTATTATACTCACATGAGCGGACTGACAAGGGATTTTAAACGCGGCGAGATCATTGAAAAAGGGGAGCCGTTGGGATATGCCAGCAATCGGGGGAGCTCCGGCGGCTGGTTCCATTTGCATTTCAGCATCATCCATCTGGAGAAGAAAGTGCATGTCAATCCGTTCCCGTTCCTGAAAGAATGGTATGTAAAATCACTGCCGCAGTACCGGGATTTTTTAACTGATTTCGATGTATTTTACAAGCCGGATAATTCGATTGACAGGGCTCAATTTGAGAACGATGTGGTTTTAGGCAAAATTGAACCAACGCACAAATTCAGGAATTCGTTGCCGGGCATCGTTCACGTCCGGGAAGCGGTGGCAGAAGCGCCATTTTCCGGGTTGAATCACGTCGTTGTTGATCAATTTGCGATATTGAAAGGAGCGTTTGAATGCGAGAATGATATGCCGGGCGAGCTCTGGTTTGGGCATACCGGAAAAGCACGTCTTTATTTGAATGGTGAATTGATTTATGATGATGAGAATAAGAATCCGTATCACCGTAAAATGCAGCCGTTTCAGTGGGATTCACAGATGAAGCAGGTGGATTTTAGAAAAGGAATAAATGAAGTTATCATTGCTATTGAACAGACGAATCCCTTCTGGTCGTTTTCCATTCGACCACGGAGCAGGTTGGGGATTCCAATGAATTGATAATTCGGAACCACAGATGATGCAGATTTCGCAGATGTAAAACCTCTGTAATCCGTGGAATTTGTGGTAAGGCTTTATTTTTTAAGAACTGATTACTTAACAGCAAATTCAGACTATTCGTTTTAGAAATTTAGGATTTAAACAATCACTTAATTGCTAACAAGGGAAGAGCTTATGTATATTCTCGGACTTCACATTTTTGATGCGATATTGATACTGATCTATTTTATTGCGTTAATACTCATCGGCGTGGTTGTTTCTTACCGCATAAAAAATCAGGAAGATTTTTTAATGGGTGGCCGGAAAATAGGAACGCTGTTACAGACATTCATGAATTTTGGCATGGCGACCGGCTCCGATGTCCCGGTGGGCGCGTCCCGCGAGACATTTCGGATGGGCATGGCCGGAATTTGGGTGCACTTGTTCACATTATTCGCGACGCCGTTTTACTGGTTTACAACGGTCTGGCAGCGTCGACTGCGGATTGATTCCATGGGAGAAATATTTCGCCTGCGTTACGAAAGCCGCGGGCTGGAATCATTGTATGCCGGCATCGGTATTTTTTATTTGATCGCCAATATCAGCCTCGCATCGATTACGCTGCAAAAAACAGTACAAATCGTAATGCCCAAACAGGAACATCAGCTTTCTGTGGAAGAAAAAGAATGGCTGAGTAATTTTGACCGCATGAACACATTGGAAGCAACCATTTTGCAGCGAGAATTAACCACTGATGAGCAACAGGAATACGAAATGTTGCAGGCATTAAAGACCCAGGGCAAGGTGCGATCCAGTGTTTCAGTCGTGAATCCGACGATCTTCTTATTGGCATTATCGATTATCCTGATTTTTTATACAGTGGCTGGCGGAATTTTAGCCGCCGCAATTACAGACGCTTTTCAGGGCTTGCTGTTAATCGTCCTCTCGTTGTTATTATTGCCATTCGGTCTTGTAAAAATCGGTGGTTTTTCCGGTTTACATGCTGCTGTGCCGGAATCATTTTTCAATTTATTCGGTACTCTGGCAACCAGCGAATATCCCTGGTATTATGTCGCGGCGTTAGCCTGCGTCGGACTGATCGTGTTTGAATCCGCGCCGCAAAATCCGCAGGTGATGGGCAGCGCCAAAGACGAAGAAGCATCGCGGCTGGGACGAATTAATGGCAATATGATGAAACGGCTTACCATTATATTGTGGGGATTTACCGGTCTAATTGGTTTCGCTCTGTATCAGAACAGTATTTCCGATCCTGATATGATCTGGGGTTATATGTCCCGACAACTGCTTGGCCCAGGTCTGATCGGCCTGATGATCATCTGCCTGCTGGCTGCACTGCAATCCACGGCATCGGCGCTGCTGGTTTCTGCCAGTGCACTGTTTACGAAAACAATTTATGAGCCCCTGTTCCCGAAAAGTACGGAACAGAAGAGAATCATGGTCAGCCGAATTACATCGGTCACAGTGTTATTGATTTCCATTTTGATTACATTGTATTTTCAGGATTTTTTGCTCGTATTCAAATTCATGCTTTCCATCGGACTGGTTTTCGGGCCGCCTTTCTGGATTGCGATTATCTGGCGCAAGGCAACGCCAAAAGCTGTGTGGACATCGATTGTTTATGGCGCGGTTTTTACGGTGTTGCTCGGTAATTTTGGGACGGATATTAAGCCGTTCTCCAAATCAGCGTACTTTACTCAAATGACCACCGAACGTAGCGTTATGGTGAAGGGTGGTGCGACAGAGGACGATGTTCAGCGGGGCGATGCTGAGCAGGTCGGACAGGTCATTGAAAAGGAAGTTAAAATTGAGCCGCGGGGAATTTTCTTTGAAAATATCGTCCGGCAGCAAGCGAACGATCCACAATCTCCGCTGATTGGAAAAGGACGTTTCAGAGTAAGTCTCCTTTTTCCGGCGATACTGGGAATCGATCTCCGAAATTTTGGTATCGGTGATCTGAATGCACTGGGATTTTATCTGGATATCGCAATACCGTTTCTGATTATCATTCTAATTTCATTTTTCACCAAAAAGAACAACAAAGAAGCTCTGGATCAATTTTACGGACGGATGCACACGCCGGCGCTCGGCGCTCCTGAAAATGACGCACGGGAAATGGAGTTAACGCGTCAAAATCCAACGCGCTTTAAACAAAATAAAATATTCCCAAACAGCAGTGTCGAATTATTGAAACCTACCCGGCGCGACATCGTTGGTTTCCTCACGATTTGGGGAGTGGTGATTTTGGTGATTCTATTTTTGTATGGTTTGACAAAATTGGGGAGTTAGTGTGAGAAATCATTAAACCACGAAGGTCACGAAAAACACGAAGAAATGATTTTTTATTTTAAAAAAATATGAAGACTTATAGCTTTGTAACTAAACTAGGAAATTCCCCCTTTGAAGGGGGACGATTTTGCCGCTGGCAAAATCAGGGGGATGTCAGCGCAGGCTGAGGTGTAAGAAACGACTTTAACTATATAATAGGAAGAAGAAAGGCAGCAATCATGAAAATTTCACCGCTTATTATTAATGTTGATAATAGAAAATTATTTAGTTTGAACGGAAAATGGCAGACAATTGTGGATTTGTATGACACCGGCTATTATGATTCACATAAAGCCATCGAAAAAAATGGATTCTTTAAGAATGAAAAACCGAAAGATAAAAGCGACCGCATCGAATATGAATTTTTAGCCGCGAATAATTTGCTGGTTCCCGGTGATTGGAATACGCAGCGGGAAAAATTATATTATTATGAAAGCACGGTCTGGTACAAAAAGGATTTTGATTACAAATTGCCCAAAGACCGCCGGTTGTTTGTCTATTTTGGCGCGGCAAATTATATCACAAATGTATACTGCAACGGAGAAAAACTGGGTGATCACGAAGGCGGTTACACGCCGTTTAATTTCGAGATCACTGATCTGGTTCAGGAAAAAGATAATTTTGTGGTCGCACGGGTAAACTCTGCGCGCAGCAATGAAGCCGTGCCTATGTGGATGACGGACTGGTTCAATTACGGCGGTATCACACGTCGCGTTATGTTGATTGATGTGCCAGCGACTTTCATTCATGATTATTTTATCCAGCTTGAAAAGGGTTCGTTCAATAAAATATCTGGCTGGATTCAGTTGGATGGTAAACAGGCACAGCAAAAAGTAACTGTTAAAATTCCTGAAGCCGGGGTGCAGAAAACAGTCAAGACAGATGCGGATGGTTATGCAAAGATAGAACTGACTGCCGACTTTGACCTGTGGAGTCCGGAAAATCCCAAATTATACGATGTGATTATTTCCGCTGAAACCGATGAGCTGAAAGATCAAATCGGTTTTCGCTCCATCGAGACAAAAGGGCAGGATATTTTACTGAACGGAAAATCCATTTTTCTGCGTGGCATTTCCATTCACGAAGAAAGCCCGTTTCCGCAAATGGGACGCGCCAGCCGTAAAGATGAGGCGGAAATTTTATTGGGCTGGGCAAAAGAATTGAATTGCAATTTTGTACGATTGGCGCATTACACACATAATGAATTCATGACCCGGACTGCGGATCGTCTCGGGTTGCTGGTGTGGGCTGAGATTCCTGTTTACTGGAATATCGAATGGAAAAATCCGGGGACATTAGCCACCGCACGAAATCAATTAAAAGAAATGATCCATCGCGATAAAAACAAGGCGTCCATTATTTTGTGGTCCGTGTCCAATGAAACGCCGGTGAGCTTAAAGGAGCGGGATGATTTCTTGCAGGAGCTTGTAAAAATCACCAGAAAAATTGATCCGACACGGCTTGCAACTGCTGCTTTGCATACAGGGCATCCCACTGTTTTTACCACGACCCAGACTAAATTCAAAATGGAAGATACAATGGGCCAGCATCTGGATGTGGTGGCGTTCAATCGTTACATCGGCTGGTATGATGCGTTACCGGATCACTGCGATAAGGTCGGGTTTGATACAATTTACCCGGACAAACCGCATATTGTCAGTGAATTCGGCGCCGGCGGATTGGCCGGACATCATGGCGATAAGATAACCCGCTGGACCGAGGAATTCCAGGAATATTCATATCAAAAACAGGTGGCGATGTATAACAGAATTCCGTTTCTGCGCGGAGCGTCACCCTGGATTTTGAAAGATTTTCGAACACCGAAAAGAATGTTGCCGGGAATTCAGGATGACTGGAATCTGAAAGGTGTGGTTTCGTATCACGGTGAAAAGAAGAAGGCGTTCTATATATTACAGAAGTTTTATGAAGAAATAAAGAAAAAGTATGAGGATTGATATTAAAATAAGTGCTGTTTTTCTGTTCGTCAATGCTCTGAATCTTTTCTCACAACAAGGATTGATCGGGCATTGGACATTTGAAAACAGGGATAATCTTGTTGAAGCGACAGTCGGAAGTGATCTTACTTTGGTCGGAACTCACTCGGCTGTCGCCGGACCAGATGCTGAAAACAGCGCAGTGAATATTGGTGTTGGCAGCTATTATATCTGCCAGCACAATATTTCTGCGAATGGCGGCGGCAACATGGTGAATGAATTCATGATCGTGATGGATATAAAATTCAATCAGCCGCGCGTCTGGTACACGCTACATCAAACAGATACTACTAATTTGACAGACGGCGAATGGTTTGTTGACAGATCAGGAAAAATGGGGGTTCATGCAACGGGTTATTCTGATCCTGTCATTGAAACGGACAAATGGTACCGGCTGGCGATTGCCGTCAAAAACGGATCACGATATGATTATTATGTGAATGGCGATTTGGTGCTAACCGGACAACCCGGTGCGATTGACGATCGTTTTGCGCTGGAATCATCTGTTTTGTTTTTCGCAGATGAAAACCAGGAAGATAATCCCGTCGATGTCGCGGAATTACGGATGTACTCCCGGGCGCTTTCCGATGACGAAATTTCGGATTTAGGTGGATTTGAGCATCCGGGAACTGAGAAATCTGATCCAATCCTGTTTGTTAATTATGGCTCTGATCGGGAGTTAATCGTCGTTGTGGATTCTCAAGCACATCAGGATTACGGATTGGCGTATCCTGTCACATACAAAATCGGTTTTCCCGTGAATAGCTTTGATCTGACAGCGGAAAAACGTTATTCAATTACCGATGATTGGAGTGCGTTGCCAAAAAAAAATGAAGGCGATTTTTTCAATGGAATTGAAGCAGTTCGGTTTGATTATGCATCCGGCATTGCCTATATTTCGGCAGCATTTGGTGGTAAAACCGATTCGCTATTCTTAAAAATAATGAACAGGGACGGCATCAATGTGCCTGTTTCATTTTATGAAATTTGTCAGTATTATGATAATCGCCGCGCTGCTGTCACAAGCTCTGCCGACGATTGGGCGGACAGCGGTGATAAAACCTGGTATCAGGCAGATGAAGCGTTCCAAATAACGTGCAGACAATTCCGAAAAAATCATTTGTGGTTATCCTGTGGCATCATTACGCAATATTGCCATGACTCAACGTGGCAGCATATTCAAACGCAGCTTGATTCGGGATATGTGGAGGCATGTTCTCATTCTCGAACGCATTCGTATGGACCTTATGAATATCCGGAGAGTGAAATCGCCGGCAGTAAACAGGACATAATTGATAATCTGGATTTGCCGGCTTCATTTAAAAACGGCGATCGCGAATATGTTTATGTCTGGCTTGCACCGGCGCACTATTATGATGAAATTGTGAACTCTCTCGTTGGTGCTGAAAAATATTTAGTGAACCGGCTTTACAATTGGCCGTTTGATCGATTTGCCGAATGGAATCAGGACGCGGGCTACTATCATACGATTGGAATGTCCCGTGAAGCGTCGCCGATTTGGGAAGGCACCACTGATCTCAACGATCTTAACTCTTATTTTGATGTTGTGGTTGCAAAACAAGGGATTTATCATCTCATGACCCATCCCTATTTTTTGCTTGAAGATGGTTTTCAGGCAGCGGAATATGCCTGGGATCATCTGAGTTATATTAGTCACAAACCGGATATCTGGTATGTCAGCCTTGGCCATCTGTATTTATATCATTATTTACAGGAAAATTGGGCAGTCGAAACGTATGTTAAAAAAACAGATGTTCACCGAATCAAGGAATGCAGGCTGCGGCAGAATTATCCGAATCCGTTCAACCCGGCTACGACGATTGAGTACGAGTTGTCTGCGCCCGCTCATGTTGAGTTGCAGATTTATAACGAACTGGGACAGCTTGTTCGCACGTTGAAAAACAACCAGCAGCCGGCAGGTCATTTTCGATTGATATGGGATGGTCGGGATGATCGCAATTTACCAGTCGCGGCAGGTTTATATTTGTGCTGCCTGAAGACAGCACATTACCAGGATGTAAGCAAATTAGTCCTGCTGAAATGATTTATATTCAAAGAGAAACGTGTTATGAATAATTCCACAGCAAAATGTATTTTGGTAATTTTCCTGATCCTCAATATCTGGAATCAGGCAAAAGGAGACAATTCAACTCTGAAAGTTGAATTGTCGACATCCGCGATTTCAAAAATTATCAATCAAAAATATTTGTCGGACCAAATTGAATTGCGAGTGCCGGAGCACGCGCCACTGCAATGGGGAAGTGTACCGCTATCCGCACGGGAAGCTAATATCGATACAGCTAAAATTTCTTCAATAATAAAAAAATTAAAGACCCGGGAAGATGTGTTAATCTACAAACATGAAATTCCCCAAGACGATATCTGGTCACATCAAACCTGGACGTATTACATGACGCCGGTAGAGGACGGCGTCGAAATTGTGCTGCTCGTAGAGACGTTTCGGCAGGGACTACCGGAATTTTTTGGTGTTCAACAGAGTGCGTGTCTGGTTAATAATAAAAAATCAGCTTCATTGTCATTCGTTCGGCGCGATGGAAGATGGATCGAACTCGCGGGAACCGAACAAACGGTCACTGTACCAACGCCGATAGGAATCGCCATTGATAAATTAATGTCGACGTCTGATTTTAAGATTATGCAAAATTCTGTGGATGACGGTTTGATTGCCCGTGCAGATTCACAAGAGGGATGGATCTGCGGCATGTACTGGGAGGGCACATCGCATTTACTGAATGATCCCGCGGCAGATTGCCTGCAATCCGTTGTGAATATCGGCAATATTCCGCCGTTTGCGAAACGGATGTTACGCGGCAAGCTATATTGGTGCAAAGGAGATAAAGACGATTTGGCGATGCATTTCAAGCGGGATTTTAGGGGCGAAAATATTAAAAACAGGCTGCGGGTGGCGACCTGTCAATTTCCGCTGTGCGGGGATATTGAAGAAAACTCATCGTGGATCCAAAAGCAGATGCGCTTCGCGAAAATCAATAATAGTGATATCGTGCATTTCCCCGAAGGCGCTCTGTCCGGCTATGTTAATGCGGATTTCGCCAGTTTTGAAAATTACAACTGGGAGATGTTGTGGCAGGAAACCGATTCGATTATGGCATTAGCTCGTGATTTAAAATTATGGGTTGTATTAGGCAGCGCGCACAAATTGAGCGGAAATAACAAACCACACAATTCATTGTATGTCATCAATCCCAAAGGGAAAATTATCGATCGCTATGACAAACGGTTTTGCACGAGCGGGGATTTAACGTTCTATTCACCGGGCGATCATTTTAGCACATTTGAGATTAACAACGTCCGTTGCGGCTTGTTGATCTGTTATGATCTGCGGTTTCCGGAACTGTTTCGGGAATACCGAAAATTAGACACGGATATCATTTTCCATTCATTCAACAATTCGCGGCATGGCATCGATTGTATTCACCCGAAAATTATGCCAATCACCGCACAGGCACGAGCCGGTACGAACGGCTTTTATATCTCCATAAATAACTCGTCCGCGCCTTATGGATGGGCAAGTGAATTCATCACACCGGATGGACTCGTGAACGGAAAATTAGCGGCAAACAAGCCAGACGTTCTGATTTCCGATGTGGATACGACAATTGATTTTTACGATGCCAGTCGCCCGTATCGCATGGGCGCGATAAACGGCAAGCTGAATAGCGGTGAAACGGTGGATGATCCACAATCGAGTAAACGGGAAGGATACAAATGATCCTGACACGGATGGATTACTTCGTGGCTATCAATTTAGAATAAAAATTGAAGAATGTAGAATTATTAAAATAGGAAATTCAAGTGCAATTCTTAAAAAAAGCGATATTATCTGCCCTGATTTTGCTGGTTATGATCGGTTGGCAGCAAATTGCTTTCTCGCAGGAAAGACCGGAGAACCTGAATCTTCTCGATGACTGGCTGGAGTGGAGCAATGCCGGTAATTTGCTCGAGCTGCATTTGTACACGCAGGCGTGCAATTATCTCGATTTGCGGGAAGAGGAAATAGCCCGGCTGGACACAAAGTCTGACTGGCAAAAAAGACAGCAGCATGTCCGAAATATTTTGCAGGAAATCGTGGGCCAATTCCCGGAGAGGACTCCGCTCTATCCCCGAATAACCGGTTTGGTGCAGAAAAACGGATATCATTTCGAGAAAATTATTTTCGAATCGATGCCCAATTATTATGTGACGGGCTGCCTGTTCATTCCCGATGGGATAACGGGAAGACGACCGGCGATTCTTTATGCCATCGGGCATTCGTTCGAATCGTTTCGCAGACCATACTATCAGATACTGCTGCTCAAACTCGTTAAACAGGGATTCATCGTTTTTACGTTCGATCCCATGGGACAGGGCGAGCGCATTCAATATACCGATGCCGAAAAAGAGAGCGTCGGCGTACCGACCGGGAGCTCGACCCGGGAGCATTCGTATGCTAACAATCAGTTGCTTCTCTCCGGCGCCAGTGCCGCGAGGGATTTCACCTGGGATGGCATTCGGGCGATTGATTATCTTATGACCCGCAGCGAAGTCGATACGAGCAGGATCGGCGTCACCGGGCTGTCCGGCGGCGGCACGCAAACAGCGTATATTTCGGCGTTTGATGATCGCGTAAAAACGGCGGCGCCCGCCGGATATATAACCAACCTGCGCCGGGTGCTGGGAATGATCGGACCACAGGACGGCGAGCAGATCTTCATCGGCGGAGTTGCGAAAGGACTGGATCATGGCGATCTTGTGGAGGTGTTCGCACCAAAGCCGTATCTCATCGTTGCCACGACACGGGATTTTTTCAACATTGTCGGCGTGAGAGAGACTTTTGAGGAAGCCAGAAAAGCCTGGTGTCCGTTCGGCAAGCCGGACGATCTCCAAATGGTGGAAGATGATTTCCGGCACGGATATACAGCGAAAAACAGGAATGCGATCTGCCGTTTCTTTGGTAAAGTATTCGATATGCAGACAAACGTCGATGATTTTGAGCCGGAAACGTTGGAGCCGGATGAGCTGCTGGTGACGCCTACCGGACAGCTTTCCAGTTATCTGAACGGCGAAACAATGTCCGGCATTAACAAAGCGGAAACAGTAGAGTTGATTGACATGCTGAATGAAAAACGTAAAAATATAGACGTTCATCTGGAGAATGTGAAAGTCCGGGCAAAAGAACTTTCCGGCTATCAAACACCCTGCGAATTGAAAGCTGTGATGTTCAAAGGCAGATATCACCGGGATGGCTACAATGTTGAGCTTTATGCGATTCGCGGGGAAGGCGAATATGTGATTCCGATCCTGATCATGGTTCCGACCGACGGTGAAAAACATCCGGCAATGATCTACCTGCACCCCGAAGGAAAGATAATAGACGCCGCACCCGGTGGAGTGATCGAACAATGGGTGAAACGGGGATTTATCGTCGCGGCAACGGATGTCGCCGGAATCGGGGAAACAAAGGGCGATTACGAATATCCGGGGCGTCCCGGGTATGGCGCGGTGCTGATCGAGCGAAGCATTGTCGGTATTCATGCCGGAGATATTGTCCGGGTGGTGAATTTACTGAAAACCAGAGATGATGTCGCTGCCGATCAGATCGGGGCCGTGGCTTATGATGAAATGTGTCCGGCGCTGTTGCACGCCGCTGCTTTTGAGCCGGGCATCAGCAAAACCGTGTTGATCGAGGCACCGGTTTCTTACAATGAAATAGTGAACCACAGACTTTATAAATACAGCCTGACGTTTATGTGGGGCGTTGCCGGTGCATTGACCGCGTACGATCTGCCGGATCTCGCCGCGGCGATTGCGCCGCGGAAATTATTATTTGCCGAACCGGTGAATTGCATGAAACAGCCGGCTTCTAAAGAACTCATCGATCAGGAAATGCAATTTGCGCGGTCAGTGTATTTGAAAAAAGATGTTTCTGATAATTTGAAAATAAGTGATTGGACAGTTGAGAGAAATTTAGATAAGATTTTGGATTGGGCTGTTGAGTAACCCTTGCGAAGGTTTGAAACCTTCGCAAGGGTCGATGCAATCCATAAAGGGATTGCACTCCGAAAAATGAAAAGATCATGAAATCAAAAGGAAATTCCATGAAAAGAATATCCATAATTATAATGATACTATTCGCTGCGTCCACAATCCTGGCGCAAGCGCCGGCAGATGAACTCGAACTGCCGCCGATTCTCGACACCTGGCTGGAATATACCGATGCTCCGAATTTTCTGTATCACCATGTCAGTCATCAGGCGCAGGCGGTATTGAAGCAAAGGAAAGCAGAAGTTGCTCAGATCAAAACGAAAGAAGAATGGCAACAACGGCAGCAGAAAATCAAACAGACGCTGATGAAACTCGTGGGACCGTTTCCCGAACGTACGCCGCTCAATGCCCAAATTACGGGGCAGGTCGATAGTGCGGATTACCGGATCGAGCGAATTCTGTTGCAGCCGCAGCCGGAATTTTACATGTCCGCCTGTATGTTTATTCCCAAAGGCAAATCCGGTAAATTGCCGGCGATTATTTATTGCAGCGGACATACGGCGCTGGGATTTCGCAGCGAGACGTATCAGCATATCATTATGAATTTGGTGCAAAAGGGATTCGTTGTCTTTGCGTTCGATCCTATCGGACAGGGCGAGCGGTTGTTTTACGTCGATCCGGAAACCGGAGAATCGCTGGTCGGCAGTCCAACCCGGGAGCACTCCTACCCCGGCGCGCAATGTTTCCTGATCGGCAGCTCTCTCGCCCGTTACATGATCTGGGACATTATCCGGGCAATCGATTATGTCCACACACGACCCGAAGTGGATACGAATCAGATCGGCGTTACCGGTCGCTCCGGTGGCGGCACGCAATCTGCGTATATTGCGGCGTTTGATGACCGGATCAAGGCAGTCGCGCCGGAATGCTATATCACCAATTTTACACGACTATTCCAGACTCGAGGTCCGCAGGATGCCGAGCAAAACTTTTTTCACGGCATTAAATCGGGTATCGATCATCCGGACTTGCTAATGGGCTGGGCGCCAAAACCATTATTAGTGATCACAACGACCCGCGATATTTTTAGTATTGAAGGAGCACGGGAGACGGAACAGGAATTGAAAGAAGTTTATCAGGCGTTTCGTGCGGAACAGCACTTTGCGAAAGGGGAGGATGATGACGTCCATACGTCGACCAGAGCCAATCGCGAGTCGATGTACGCGTTCTTTCAAAAATATCTGAATAATCCCGGCGATAACACGGACGCGGCAGTGGATACATTTACGCATGGAGAACTGCAAGTCACTGAAACCGGGCAAATTCAAACATCTGTCGGCGGTCGTACAATTTTTGAGATCAATCGCGCCGAAGCAGAGCAGGTGTTAGCAAAACGCCCCAAAGAAGTTGACCCCTCGCGAATCCGGCAGGCGGCAATGTATTGGAATGGTTATCGACCACCGCAATCAGCGCCGAAGGTCGTTTACTGTGGCGCTTACAATCGGGATGATGTGCGGCTGGAACGCTTTTTCATACAGGGGGAAGGCGATTACGTTCTTCCGTTTTATGTTCTGAAACCACAGAAGCAGGGACCGTTTCCGGCAGTGCTCTACCTGCACCCGGAAGGGAAAGCAGCCGCAGCCCGGCAACAGGTTGTGCGGGAACTCATTGCCAACGGAAATGCAGTTGTCCTGCCCGATTTATTAGGTCGGGGTGAAGTGGGTCCCGGCGTTCATCGCGGGGATGCATACAGCTACAAGCAGGGAAATGCGAATTACAATGTCTGGTTTGGGGCGATTCAACTGGGCAGAAGCCTGGTGGGAATTTACGCTGGTGATATCAATCGGCTGATGCTGCATTTGCAAACACGGGATGATATTCGGGCGGACGCCATTCGGGCGATTGGCGAAGAAACACTGGCGCCAGCGTTGTTGCACGCTGCGGCATTTTCAAACGGCTTTAGTGCAGTGGATTTACTGAAGCCGCTCGGCTCGTACGAATCGCTGGTCATGAATAAATACTACATCCCGAAATTCATGTTAGCGGCAGTCCCTGGCGGGCTGAAAGATTACGATCTGCCTGAATTGTGCGCGGCACTGGCGCCGACTCCGCTGCGGATCATCAATCCGGTCAGCCAATTCGGTGAGCCTTTGTCAGCCAAAGCTGCATCCGATGTGTATCGTAAATCCGGTGATTACTATGAGCAGAACAAAGCAAAGACGAAATTTGAGGTGCGTACTGGTTTGGCTGATGAGGAGGTTGTGGAGTTGTTGGAAAATTAGGGAAATTTAGCTAATGAACAGAATTTATAAAATAATTTTTTGCCTGTATGTCATTAACAGCACGGGATTCCTGGCTGTATAGGAACAGTATATTCATTGGACAGATAATCATAGCATGTATCATGAGACCATCGACGGATCGGTTTACACAGCAAAAGAAGATGATTTATTTGAAGTAGGCAGGAGTGATTTTATGATAAAAGTGACTGTGATTTATAATGAAACGACAACAATAATCAACAACAGAGTTAAGGAGTACGTACATGAATGTTTTTAGATCACCGCATAATCCGATTATTTCACCAGCAGATGTGAAACCTTCGAGAGATGATTTACAGGTCGTATGCGCATTTAATGCCGGCGTAATACGTTTTCAGGACGAGGTCCTGTTGCTGTTACGAATTGCTGAGAAACCGATCAATGATGATGAATCCGTGGAGCTGGTTCCGGTTTATGATGTGGATGCCGGCGAGATTGTAATAAAGAAGTTTTTCAAAAATGATCCGAAAGTAGATTTTTCTGATACCCGATTTGTGAGAACGAACGGTGAGCAATATTTAAGCTCGCTGTCGCATGTTCGGCTGGCGCGCAGCAACGACGGGATTCATTTCGGGATCGAAGAGCAACCGTCATTAGCGCCCGCGAATAAGTACGAAATTTATGGAATTGAAGATCCGCGCGTGCTTTTCATTAATGATGAATATTATATCGTTTACAGCGCGATTTCTCCGATGGGAGCGAAAATTTGCATGGCTACGACGACGGATTTCAAAACGTATCAAAGACACGGCGTTATTTTATGCCCGGATAACAGGGATGTGGAGATTTTCCCGGAACAGATCAATGGGAAATACTATGCGCTGCATCGTCCCAATTCCAGCGAGTACAATAAGCGGGATGTGTGGATCGCCGAATCGCCGGATCTGATTCACTGGGGCAATCACCAGCACGTGATGGGCACAAGGCAGGGGATATGGGATAACGGCCGGATCGGCGGCAGTGCGATCCCGATCCGTACGAAACAGGGCTGGCTGGAAATTTATCACGGCGCAGATAACACGGATCGCTACTGCCTCGGCGCGGCGCTGCTAAATTTGAACGAGCCGTGGAAGGTGCTTGCCAGATCGAAAAAACCAATTCTGGAGCCGGAAACAGATTATGAAGTGAACGGATTTTTTGGCAATGTGATTTTTAATTGTGGCGTGCTGGCAGAGGATGGAATCGTGAAAATATATTACGGAGCGGCGGATACGCATATTTGTTATGCGGAAGTTAGTTTGGATGAAATTATGGATGGGCTTGAATAATGTTATTACGATACAGAGTAATAGCCGGAAGGAGATAGTGACAATTTATGAGAAGCAGTATTGACTGGATAGTCGTCGCGATATATGCTCTTGGAATGCTTGCTATTGGAATCTATTTTAAACGCCGGACGAAAACGACTGATGACTATATGTTGGGTGGCCGGAAAATGAAACCGTGGAACGTGGGGTTGTCGCTGTTCGCGACGCTTTTCAGCGCGATCACCTATCTCGCCATGCCCGGAGAAATGATCAAGCATGGACCGATGATGTGGAGCAAAATTGCCAGCCTGCCTTTTGTTTACGCAGTCGTTGGCTGGTTTTTAATCCCGCACATTATGAAACTTCGCGTATCGAGCGCGTATGAATTACTTGAAGTCCGGCTCGGCGTAAAAATTCGTACGCTGGCGTCGATCTTTTTCCTGCTGATGCGGTTAATCTGGATGGCAGTGATTATTTACATGGTCGCGGAAAAAGTGATCATCCCGATCATGGGCTGGTCAGAAAGTACCGCAATCTGGGTAAGTATCGCTCTTGGTATTTTCACAATTGCATACACATCTCTCGGCGGATTGCGCGGCGTGGTTTTGACGGATGTTATCCAGAGTTTTGTGCTATTTGGCGGGACGATCCTGGCAATCGTTATCATAACCAATCACTTTGGCAGCATTTCAGCGATAATACCCGGAGAATGGCCTGGTTATTGGGAAGGATGGAGTTTCTTTGATCCCAATGCGCGGGTGAGTTTTTTAACGATGGTGATCACCGTGTTTGGCATGTATGTTTGTACAGCAGGCTCGGATCAGATGTCAATCCAAAGGTATTTATCTACTCGTGATGCTAAGGCTGCAAGAAAAGCATTTCTTACTTCACTCATTGCGAACGGAATTGTTTACATCATGTTAGCTGTATTGGGAATCGCGCTGATGGCATATTATCAATCGCATCCGGAATTGATCATGACCGGAAAATCATTGACAGCAGCAGCGGATACCCTGCTGCCGCAATTCATCGTCACTGGGTTTCCTGTCGGCATATCCGGCCTCGTCTTTTCGGGACTGCTCGCAGCGGCGATGTCCAGTCTTTCGTCGGGCATTAACTCTTCGAGCATGGTAGTGATCAACGATTTCATGTTGCGTTTCAGGAAACAGGAATTATCCCAGGAGAAGCAGGTGATGTGGGCGAGAATCATTTCAGTTATTATCGGGCTGGTTATTATTCTTCTTAGCCTGCTTATGGGTAATGTGAAGGGAAATTTGATTGAAATCACCTTTAAAACTGTCAATCTACTGGTCGCTCCGCTATTTGTACCATTTTTCATGGCAATGTTTATCAGGCGGTCGGCTGAGAATGCGGTTCTGATCGGAACGATTGTTAGCGCGTTGACAGCGACGTTTATCAGTTTTTCGTATGAGCTTTTCGGTATTGTGATTTCGTTCCTCTGGATAATACCCGCTTCGTTTGCAATGGGTGTTGTTGTGAGCTATTTGTTGAGTTACGTTTTCAAAAAAGAAGTAGCTGAGAATTTTTAAACCACGAAGGACACGAAGAAAAGATTATGAATTTTAGAAAAAATCTGACAAATAAACTGGACGCAGGAAAGCCGGATTCCGAAGGTCGTCAGCCGAAGCGGTTGGATTTGAAAAAATTCGAACTGGTCGTGTGCGGCGGTGGTTTGGCCGGAGTATGTGCCGCGCTTGCTGCCAGTCGTCTCGGACTGAAGACCGCGCTGATTCAGGACAGACCTGTGCCTGGCGGAAATAGCAGCAGCGAAGTTCGTGTTCCGTTAGCAGGAGCAGCCAACGGAAATCCGTGGGCACGAGAAGGGGGGATCATCGAAGAACTGACGCTTACGGAGCGATTTAATAATTTCACCAGTCGCCGCGAAAGCATGGTCAACGATGTCTGGGATCTGGTGCTTTACGACGCCTGCCGCCGGGAAGATAATCTGTCGCTCTATCTGGATACCACCATCCGCAATGTTGCGACCGATGGAAAACGAGTTGTCTCTGTCGCTGCAAGTCAATTGGCAAGCGAAAGCGAAATGGAATTTAAAGCGGACTTATTTATCGACGCGACTGGTGACGGGACCATTGCTTATCTGGCAGGTGCAGCGTATCGAATGGGGCGTGAAGGAACGGAGGAGTTCGATGAAATATGGGCGCCGGATGAACCGGATATGGGAATCATGGGAAGTACAATTTTGTTTGCGGTAAAAGATGTGGGAAAACCCGTGCCGTTTAATCCGCCGCCGTGGGTGGAGAAATATCCCGCGGATAGCAGCATCCTGAAAACGAGATTTCACCAACGCCCACCTGGTCATTGGTGGATTGAGGTTGGTTATCCGTTTCATACCATTTATGATAATGATAAAATCCGGGATGAATTAATGCGTCACGTTTTGGGAATATGGGATCATCTGAAAAATCAGGAAGATCATGGATTTGCAAATTATGCCCTGGACTGGATCGGTAAAATCCCGGGGAAGAGAGAAAGCAGAAGAATCATTGGCGACTATATCCTCAATGGTAATGACGTCATGCAGGGTCGGATATTTCCCGATGCTGTTGCCCATGGCGGATGGTATTTCGATCTTCATACGCCCGGCGGAATTCTGGCAAAGGATCAATTCCCGGAACCGACGTATGGCGACGCCTCATTGATCGATTTATGTGAAGTGCCGGTATATTCCATCCCGTTGCGTAGTTTATATTCCAGAGACATCGAAAACCTGTTTTTATCGGGCCGGGATATTTCAGTAACCCACGTTGCGCTTGGAAGTACACGTCTGATGGGAACCTGTGCTGCCCTGGGACAGGCTGTGGGAACATGCGCCTGGCTCTGTAAAAAGCACGAGATTTTACCGGAGGAAGTGTTCCCGGATAAAATTAATTTATTACAACAGCAGCTTCTCAAGGATGACCAGTATGTGCCAGGCGCTAAGAATGAAGACCAGGCTGATCTGGCGCGGACTGCGAAAGTAGCTGCGACCAGTTGTTCACCGCTGATTTTTTCCGAACCAACAACGCCGCGGCAATTAGATGTTCCGCTAGGAATTCTCATACCGGTAACAACCGATACGTTGGATAAGGTGAGTTTTTTAATGGAAGTCAGTGAAAATACCCATGTGACAATACACGTGCGATCCACAGAACGAACGTGCGATTTTGAAGACGAGACTGATATCGCGAGCGCGACATCGAAAGTTGCTGCCGGCGGCAAAACCTGGGTGGATTTTCATTTCGCTGTTAGAACAAAACCGGATCGCCTGTATTGGCTAGCATTCGATAGCAATCCCGAAGTCATTGTTTATGGCAGCCCGCAGTTTCCGCCGACGGGCACGGTTTCGCTTCACAAGCCATTTAAAAAATGGCACTATTTGAAGCCCTCCATCAGTTGGCACAATTTAGAGGCAGTTCACAACCGATGGAACCTGTGTCTTAAAACCGAGCCCTTGCAATATCCTTATGAAGCAAAGAATTTACTTTCCGGAGTTACACGACCGGATTACTGGACAAATATCTGGATTTCTGATCCTGATCAGGCATTACCACAGAGTGCTGTGTTAGAATTCGATTCTGCTATTTCATTGAATACTGTCTATCTGACGTTTGATACGAATCTCGGATTGACGACGAATCTTCATCTGCCAACCTGGCAGGCGCCAATCGAGACTGTGCGTGATTATCGACTGTGTTATGAATTGAACGGAGAATGGAAGGACATCGGAACATTCAGGGATAATTACCTTCGCCGAAGGGTGCATCGATTTCAAAGAATAACAGCGGATAAAATTAAAATCAAAGTGTTGTCTACCTGGGGCGATCCTTCGGCTCGATTGTATGAAATGCGGGTGTATGATGAATAAAATCAATCCGCAAAATTATTTACAGTTAGCCATCACTTTTAAAAAATAAGGAGAAAGCGATGAAAGAGAAAAGTTACTGCTTTTTTGTTGTTTTGCTACTTATCCTTTCTGCAGCCACTGTTTTTGCCCGGGATAATGGCAACCACTTTCGCACTGCATGGCAGGATGATGAGCAAAATATCACAGCCGGCTGGACAATTAGCCGACATTCTTTTGATTTTGATCAGGATGGTTTCGGAGAATTCTGTGCGTATGATATGGCTTCGGGACAGAAATTAGGATTTATTTTTGAAGCAAGGGCGGATGATGATTATCAGGTAATGGAAGTTATCCCGATGGGAGGCGGAGCGTTAGCTGTTACCGACTGGAATCTGAACGGACTAAATGAATTAACGATTCTCGATGAGGGACTGTTACTATTTGAATCTACAGGTGTTGATAATGAAATTCCGTATGATCCGAACGTGATTTGGGAAGGTATCCCGAAAAAAGGAGTATTTGGCGGAACGTCACAGGGCGCGCCCGCTGTATTTGATGCAGACGGAGACGGAGAATTGGAGATTGTCTGCAATTATGCCCTGAATGCCTATCATATTCCGATGTATAATGGATACTACATTAGTATTTTTTCCTTTAACGGAGATTTTGAAAATCCGGGCGGAAAAATCGAATTTACAGATGAGTTTCCGACTGAGTGTTCCGGTTTTGATTGGGGCGATATCGATAATGATGGATACATCGATATTGTGACCGCAGTAAATCAAAATCCGCATTTACGGGTATTCACCTGCGTGGGTAAAGATTCGTTCGCGCTGAAATGGGAGTGGAAAAAACCGGAAACAGAATTGTTCGAAATGAGCGAGACTTACACGCCGATGGTTGTCGATATCGATCAGGACGGTCAGATGGAAATTATTTACTGTGATACTCATGGTCTTGTTTATGTTATTTCCGGAGATTTATCACAGCAGATTACCACGGATAATGTTCACTATCTTGGTAGATTTCAACCTGTTGGTCCCGGCCGCAATATCGCAGATATGCGGAGCACTAATCCTGGCGGATCATTGGGAGATCTGGATGGTGATGGCAAACCGGATCTTTACTGGTGCGATTATCATGCAGAGGCGGTCTACGATCTTGAATATGAATCCGGTTCGATTCTGGACTCCACAAGCTATAACTGGTACAGGATTTGGGAAAATACCACGGATGTTCCGTTCGGAGCAACCATGCTTTGTTTGGGAAATGATATGGATCAGGATAATAAGCGGGAAATCGTAATGATTCAGCGGGAAAATAATTTAGACCCGCCCGGTATTATTGTGCTGGAGAGTGAACATGAGATAGCTTCTTCTGTGGCTAAGAATTCTCCAAAATCAGAGGTAACTTTTGCACTGATTCAAAATTATCCGAATCCGTTTAATTCCTCAACAAAGATTTCTTACACGTTATCTGGTAGCGGCTACACGCGGCTGACTATCTACAACCAATTGGGACAGGAGGTCAAGTCGCTTGTGAATGATTATCAAGCTGCGGGAAATTATAATTGTTTTTGGGACGGAACGGATAACCGGGGCAATATAGTTCCCAGTAATCTTTACGTGTATTTATTACAATCGGGTGATATGAAAATGAGCCGTAAAATGATTTATCTTAAATAATTTATCAAACCTAAAAGATTCAATAGATTTTAGATTTTTATAATCGGAGGCATTGTTATGAAATCTCGATTTTTCGATTTGTACTTACATTTATCGATTATTTTTATTATCCTATTATTTTGTAACTCATTTATCTTGCTAACTAATGTGAATGCACAGGATTCAACGAGCGTTATGGAGAACAAAGACTCATATTTATGCGTGGGGCATTTTCAAACAGAGGAACATGCAAAAGCCCAGCTTAAACGGTTTGCGGAGAGTTACAATACGCTGGCTGAATGGAAAGAGCGTGCTAATATAATTCGTGACGGGATTTTGCGCGGTACAGGACTCCTGGATTCCCCTGAAAAATGTTCGATGAATCCCATAATACATAGCAAACGGGAACTAAATGGTTATACGGTCGAGAATGTGGCATTTGAAAGCCTGCCCGGATTTTTTGTGACCGGAAATCTCTATCAGCCTGTTGGGCATAAAGCCCCGTTTGCAGCCGTGCTTTGTCCGCATGGTCATTGGGATGATCCCGGCGAAGTGGGAAGATTCCGACCGGACATGCAATATCGTTGTGCGACGTTAGCCCGAATGGGCGCGATCGTATTTGCGTACGATATGATCGGTTGGGGTCCCGAGGGCACGCAATGTTCGCACAATCATCCGAAAGCTGTTGCTTTGCAAACCTGGAACAGCATCCGCGCTCTCGATTATTTGCTCACACTGACGGCTGTTGATCCGCAGCGGATTGGCGTCACCGGAGCGTCCGGAGGCGGCACACAAACATTTTTATTGACAGCGCTGGATGACCGCGTTGCAGTTTCCGTTCCGGCAGTAATGGTATCTGCCCATTTCTTTGGCGGCTGTGTGTGCGAAAGCGGAATGCCGATACATCGGAGTGCAACGCATGAAACGAACAATGTGGAAATTGCCGCGCTTGCCGCTCCGCGCCCGATGCTGCTTATTTCCGATGGTGACGATTGGACGAAAAATGTGCCGGAGGTGGAGTTTCCGTATATTCAAAACATATATCGATTATATGGAGTAGAAAATAACGCAGAGAATGTGCATCTGCCGGAAGAGAAACACGATTACGGAATTTCTAAACGAATTGGCGCTTACAAATTTTTAGCAAAACACCTGGGATTATCGTTACAACAAGTAATTAAAGCAGACGGCTCAATCGATGAAAGTCCGGTTGTCATTTTGCCGGAAGAAAAGCTGCGGGTTTTTGACGCCGAGCATCCGAGACCATCGCATGCTGTGAAAGGCGATCGTGCAGTTGAAGCATTATTATTCAGATGATATTATTATCTTCGAACGATGCTTCAATCATTTCGGATATAATTCTTGATGATGTTTCGGTTTGTATAAAGTTAATTTTGAAAGAAAATTGTTGTTCATAATTTTTATAATACCGAAAGATAAGAAAGGAATTAACCATGAAAGTAAAAAAGTATCAAGCTTTAGCGCATGTTGCTTTTGTTATTTTCTTTATAACGCAACTGTGTATTGCTCAAAGTGATAATGGCAATCATTTTGAACTTACGTGGTCTGCTGATTTTAACACATTTTCCGGGAATCAGGGAAAAGGACTTGTCGCATTCGCAGGAACAGATATTGACCAAAATGGAATGAAAGAGTTTTTTGTTTTTGACAAGGTTCAGGGTTTTGTCGCCTGGGATGCAATAATGTGTTTTGAAGCTGTTGGCGACAATGATTTCCAAAAGAGATGGGAACAAAGATATTCACAAGATTCTGATGATGAAGGCCACGGTATCGCTGTTGCTGATCTTGATGATGATGGATTTCAGGAATTATATGTCTGCGCTGAAGACAAAATATTCATTTATGAATGGGATGGTACAACATTCGAGTCAGGAGGCGGGCTACCGCAGGAACCAACGTTAATTTTCGATCCGATTTTAGATGGCGAAGGTAAAGCGCGTATCCGCCAGTTAAGAATCGCTAATCTGGATGATGACCCGGAGCTTGAATTGTTTATGGGATATTGGGGCGAACAAGACATGTACTGTGCAATTGCCTCTCTGCCTGGCAAGGATTTTTCCAACCCCGATTGGAAAGATGAGTATATGGATCCATTCCCCCCCTGGCGATTGGGGGGTATGGAAATTGGCGATTTCGATGGTGACGGTAAAATGGAGATATTTACATGCAATTTTCAGGATGCGCCGGTAACAAGACTTTATGAAAGCAATGGCGCGGACATGTATGATATTAAATTTACAACGACCTCAGAGAACCTGACACTCAATCCGGCTTTTGATGATGCTTTTGCAAATCCGGTTTTTCACGATTTCGACGGTGATGGAAATTCAGAACTGGTAATCACAGACATACATGGGAAAGTATTTGTTATCACGAAAGAGGCTTCTAATAATTTTGAAGATTTTGGGCCGGATGCCTGGACTTTTTTATTTTCCGTGCCAGATGTACAATCACATGGATTTGTCCGCAGTGGCTTTGTTGGCGATTTGGATCAGGATGGAAAAGCGGATATCTATTATAACGATTTTACGGCCAGCGCGGTGCTTGATTTGGAATATCAGAGCGGGCCGGTAACAGACCCGAATAGCTGGATTGGATATAAAATTTATGCGGGTCATCGGTTGGTATATGGTCACATCCACCCTGGTGGCGATTTAGATGGCGATGGCAGAGGTGAAATTGTAATCGCTGGTAATGGAGACCCCAATGCTAACCTGCAAATTATCGAAAATATAGACGCGACAAAAGTTGAGCAGGTAAAACTAGAAGCTCCGATCACTTTCAAGTTAAATCAGAACTACCCAAATCCGTTCAATCCGGTTACCGAGATAACATACGAACTTGCAGAAGCAGGATACACAAAACTCGAAGTATTCTCAATTTTAGGGCAGCACATTGTTACATTAGTGGACAGCTATCAATCCATGGGAACACACAAGATTCGTTTTGATGCCGAATCATTATCTGCTGGAATATATTTTTATCATCTTACATCGGGTGAATTTATGGATCAGAACAAAATGATCCTGATTAAATAATTCGTAACTTTATTTTTGTGAAAGTGAATGGAGGGTATTATGAACACAGCAATTGCTAAAAAAAAATATTTTGTAATTTGCTTTATCCTCGTTTTTGCGTTAATCTTTGCTATTACATCAAGTGCGCAGGTCTCGTTTATTCATAATTATGAAATCGCCACAGAGTTTCCGAATTACGCTAATACGGCAGCCTGGGGTGATATTGATAATGACGGTGACCTTGATGTTTATGTGGTCATCGGCGCAAAGGTGGGGCACGATTTAATGTTGAATGATCTGGAAGAAAGTGGCGCTTTTACCCGGGCAGATACGTCAATGGCACATCGCGCCAAAACAGCCGGCCCCCGAAGCGCATTGCTCGCGGATATTGATAATGATGGCGATCTTGATATCCTGACTGTGGGCCAGGATGATCAAATTTGGCTAATTTTAAATAAGTTGGCTGAAACAGATTCGTTATGGTTTGAGGATGTGAGTGAAGCCACTGGCATTGCGCATTTGGAGGAAGCTTACTATTTTGCTTCAATGGCAGACTATGACAATAATGGCAAATTGGATATACTCGTTACAGGTTTAGCAAAAGATGGCTGGTACCCAACCCTGCTTTTCAGGAACACAACGCAGGAGGGCGGACCTGTGTCTTTCGAAGAAACTGCTGATGAGGCAGGGGTTTTATCTTTATTAGGGATGAATATCATGGCTGGAATCTGGGCTGATTATGATGATGATGGAGATCAGGACTTATTTGTCGCTCCAGGCGATGATTACCCGGTATTTCTGTATCGCAATGAAGGGGATGGAACATTCACAGATGTTACTATTGAAGCCGGATTCGGTGATTCCTTTGGTAATTGCCGGGCTGCTATTTGGGGCGATTATGATAACGACGGCGACCTGGATATTTTTATTGGGCGACGGACTTATGATGAAACACCGGATATGGATATTTGCCAATTTTTTCGTAACGACGGCGATGTTTTTACAGAAATCGAGTCTGCCAGAATCCAGGGAAAAGTTATTTATGGCGTTGCGGCAGGCGATTATGATAACGATGGTGATCTTGATTTACATTTACTGGATTCGCAATCAGTCGATCTAATGCTGCGGAATGATGGAGACTTTGCATTTACCGACGTTACCGCTGAAGTCAATCTAGTCAAAGCGGCAAGTCCTGGTGGATGGGGCGAAATGGATATCGGTGATCGAGGCGGTCAAACCTGGGCCGATTGGGACGCAGATGGTGATTTAGACCTTATGCTGCCTGGTGAAAGTGGCAAAATACCGTATATGATGCGCAACGACGGTGGAAATGCCAATAACTGGCTCGAAGTAAAATTAACAGGCGTCCAGAGTAATCGATCCGCTGTGGGCACAAGATTAACGGCAATCTCCGGAAATTTGGTGCAGGCGCGTGAAGTTTGCATGGGCACGGGCTATGTTGCCGGACCACCTGCTGACGTCCATTTCGGTTTCGGACAACGAACAGTTATTGATAGCCTCATTATCAAATGGCCTGCCGGAACCGTGGATGTGTTAACCGATGTAAATGTGAATCAGATTCTGACAATTGAAGAGGGAAGCGCGATTTCCGATGTTGAAACGGCGTCAACGGAAATTCCTGCCGAATTTATGTTGTCGCAAAATTATCCAAATCCGTTCAATCCGAGGACCACGATTCAGTATGAATTGGTAGAGCCGGGAAAGGTACGACTGGATGTATACTCAACTTTAGGACAACGCGTCATGACGCTTGTTGAGGCGCATCAATCTTCGGGAACGCATACGGTTTCGGTGAATGCCAATCATCTTGCTGCCGGCGTATACATGTACCGTCTTAAAGTAGATGATTTTGAGATGCAGAAAAAAATGATCTTGATTAAATGATTTTATCAAATTGTTACAACGCAAAACAATTAACGATGCACGAGTTTGTGATAATACAATTATAGGAGTAGGTAGCTGGGTGACTTAATGTCGATCCTACGCTCGCTTCAAAGATGGAGATTGAAATGAAAAACGAAATGGAAAAAAACCCGAAATATGAATTTTGGCGGTGGCGCGTTTTTGGAATCACCTGGCTTTCGTATGTCGGCTTTTATTTTACACGGTCGTCTTTTTCCGTGGCAAAAATCGGCATTAGCAATGATCCTGGTATTCAAATGAGCCCGGAGCAAATGGGGCTGATTGATGGCCTTTACCTCGCTGCTTATGCTATCGGCCAGTTTGTATGGGGAGCGTTAGGGGATAAAAAAGGAACCCGCGTTGTTGTTCTAACAGGATTGCTATCTTCAGTTGTTGCCGGATTTGCGATGGGCGTTTCCTCGATTGTTCTGGCGTTTGGCGTGTTTTCTTTTGTTCAGGGGGTGAGTCAATCAACCGGATGGGCGCCCTTAGCAAAGAATATCAGCAATTGGTTCTCGTTAAGAGAGCGCGGTGTTATTATGGGCTGGTGGTCAACAAATTATGCCATCGGTTCATTAGTTGCCGCCCCTTTTGCCGGATTGATGGCAGACTATTTCACTAACTGGCGATATGCTTTTTTTATGCCGGCAACTGTGCTTTTCATAATCGCAGTTCTATTTTTTCTTTTACAGAGAAATCGTCCAATAGATGTTGGACTCCCTCAGATAGAAGATTATCATGGTGAACAAAAAGCAACATTAAATCCGGCAGGATGTCTCGAAGCTGAACCTGACGAAGGTTCCTGGAAAGCGGTCATGCTGGTTGTCCAAAATCGCATGGTGTTGTTATTAGCAGTTGTTTATTTTTTCCTGAAACCAACTCGGTACGCAATATTGTTTTGGGGGCCGCTTTATATTAATGAAACCCTGAATACCGGAATGACCGAATCCGCGATCATTAGCGTTTCGTTCTTTCTGGCTGGTCCGGTCAGTGTGTTATTTGCGGGCTATGTTTCGGATAAAGTATTCAATTCGAGACGGCTGCCCTATTGTATTATCGCATTATTTATGCTGGCAATCATTCTATTCTTTTTCAATGATATTGCAGCTTTTCATAATAAGTTCGTTATCGCTGCTGTTCTTTTTTTAATCGGCTTTCTGTTATACGGACCCGATTCACTGGTCAGCGCCACCGCAGCTCTGGATTTTGGAACCAGCAAAGGCGCGTCTACTGCATCGGGACTTATAAACGGATTTGGCTCGATCGGAGCAATTATCGGCGGAACTATTCCGGGATTTTTTAAAGAAAGTTGGGGCTGGGGAGGCGTATTTGCGTTCCTCGCGGTATCAGTACTTATCGCCAGCGTTATTATGATACCGAAATGGAATGCAATTCCAATTAATAATAATGGAAAATAATAATATAAGCACATTTTAAATTAGGAGAATTGCTAAACTATGACAGATAAACGAGATATAAAAGGAAAAATATTGTACGAATGGCCGGGCGAAGGATGTATGGAAAATTTACGATTCTCCGACCCTTCTCAATTCTCGGACGATCCTTACGATGTTGTTATCATTGGGGCTGGCGTTGTAGGCAGCGCGTTGGCTTACAAACTATCCCAATATCGCTTAAAAATTCTTCTCGTTGATAAAAAATATGATGTTGGTGAAGGAACCAGTAAGGGAAGCAGCGCTATTATCCATACCGGATTCGATGCCGCTGTTGGTACACTGGAGTCGCAATTAGTGACATCTGCTTCACATCTGTGGCCCGAACTTACCGAAAAATTAAAAATCCCGTTTCAACAATGTGGCGCTGTTTTAATTGCAATTAATGAAGAACAATACAATCAATTAGATAAAATTTATCAAAAAGCGATTGATAACGGTGTTAATGATGTGAAGCTGCTAACAACTGATGAAGTGAAAGAACTTGTACCAGATGTAAGCCCAAACGTTTGTGGCGGCATGACAATTCCCAGAGAATCGATTATTGACGCCTTTTCCATATCCATTGCCTTTTCCGAAGTCGCATTAACAAATGGCACTGATATACTGCTTGGCTCTGAAATTGTACAGATATCTGAAACAGATAATTCTATTAAACAATTAAAAACAGCAAGCGGTAAAACAATTCGTTCCAAATTCGTTATAAATGTTGCCGGATTAGGAAGCAGTAAAATCACTAAAACTTACGGCGGAGAGCATTTTGATTTGAATCCGCGGCGAGGACAATTTATCATTTTTGATGAAGTGAGTCGATCAACTGTCAATAAAATTCTGCTGCCAATTCCTACTGCACAAACAAAAGGAGTATTAGTTATTCCCACGATCTCCGGAAATTTGTTGGCTGGTCCCACCGCGGAAGATTTTGAGCTTGATGATTATACAGCGTCTGCCACAACGCTTGATGGCCTGGAATTGATGCTGAAAGGCGCATCTCGCTTGTTCCCGTTACTGACTGATCAGCCGAGGATTGGCTCGTTTGCCGGAATACGTTGCGCATGCCAGCAGGGGACTTATAAAATCAAATACAATGATGGACTGAAGGGCATATTAACAGTGTCCGGAATTCGTTCCACTGGCGTCACTTCCTGCCCGAAATTGGCTGAATATTTAATTGAGGGATTAAAGAAAGAATGTGGGTTGGAACTCAAACCAAATCCACGGGCAGTAGTGGATAACAGGCCCGAAAGCAGTTACCCCGGATGGTGGAAACATCCCTTTGAACAACCTGGCCTCATTGAGAGTAGACCAGATTACGGAAAAATTATTTGTAATTGTGAAAATATCTCACGAGGGGAAATCATTGACGCGTTAGATTCGCCTCTTAAACCGTTTACATTAGATGCTATTAAACGAAGAACCTGGACTCAGACCGGTCGATGTCAGGGATTTGATTGTACAGTGAAAATTGCGAAAATAATCTCAGACCATTGCCATATACCTTTGGATAAAATTACTAAAAACGGTCCTGGTAGTGAAATTGTGTGCTGAAAAACAATGGAGATAATTATAATGAATGCTGAAAATAAAGTAAATGTTGCAATTATTGGAGCTGGTCCTGCCGGTGTGGGCGCTGCCATCGGATTGGCAAAACGCGGGATTAAAGCTGTTTTATTGATAGAAAGAAATGATGAAATTGGCGGCATCCCATCTGTTTATAAAAAGAAAAAGAATGGGATCCCCACATTTATAAACTGGATCCGCGGGCGAGTTATTCTCGGTGAGGACTATGCCGGATGGTTAAAACGCAAACTATCGAAAACAGACGTACAAGTGTGGCGAAATAGCAAAGTGACTGCAATCGATCCGGCACATAAAACAATTAGGCTGGTAAATCCTGAAAAGGGAAAAATTGACATTACCGCGAATGCGATCATCATGGCATGTGGCGCCCGGGAAAAATCATCGGTTGAATTTGGATGGCTGAGCGGCGCACGATCCGGCAGAACTTTTTTCTCAAAAAATTTGCTGGAGCTCATCGATCATCATGATACACTACCCATGAAAGAACCGGTTATTATCGGTTCCGATTTAAATGCGTATGCAATCGCTGCGAAACTAAAAAAAGCAGGCGCCGCGAATGTAAAAATTGTCGATTGCAGGCAGCATCCAAAAAGTCCGGTGTTTTCTCGACTCTATTTCTGGCGCTGGATGGGCCATCCGAAATTTTACGGTCGCATAAAATCTGTGAATTTTAATGGCAATGGAGCACCTTCCGCAATTGTCCTGGATGACGGCGCCAAAATTCCGTGTGACGGCATCGTGCTTAGCGGTGATTTGATCCCAAACAGTGAACTCGCACTACTGGCGCAATTTGAAATGGAAATTCCGTCGAGAAAGCCAGTTGTCAATTCAAATTATCAATTATCCGATCATGCTTGCTTTGCCGCCGGAAATATATTGGGCGGCTTCCATGGAGCAGAATGGTGTTATTTTAATGGTTTGAATGTGGCAAAAAAAGTTGCTGAGTATATCAAAAACAGATGAAAAAATATTTTTAGCGAAATTTAATCATGATTTTATAAATTAATTGTAACTATTCAGCCACAGAGTCACAGAGAACACAGAGTCAAAAAAAGGACTACATATAAAAATTGAAACTGACGAAAATTATAAAATATCACGTATCCACTCAATATTTGAGGTTATTTTAAAATGAAACTTGTCATTACCGCCCGCTTTTGGCGGGAATCAATGTGCGGTAATGAGGAGAGATGGATGCCCGATAATCCCGACGTGCCGGGACGGGCATGACACTCATTACCCTCAATTTTTGAGCGGATACAATATCACTTTAAAAAAAAATTAATTCTGCTGCCAGAAACAATGATTTTTAAGCTTATTTTTCTCTGTGCACTCTGTGTCTCTATGGCAATTTTTCAATACCTGAACAGTAACAATTAATTTTAGAATATTAATATTATCAGAAATCAAAGTGCTTTAGCTTCGCTGGATGCCTGAAAACCTCCCGCTGGCTTTGGCATTGATGTCGTGTACCTGAAGGTGGCTGTTCTTGAATAAATTCTTAATGTGGCGCGCATTCAGTGCATAAAGGAACTGTTCTTTCTTGTACTCCCTGGTAAATTAATAAATATAATAATTCATTTAAAAAAACGAAAGCACTCATTTTTGTTTTGTGAAACATTTTCCATCCTTACCAGTTATAATCGCATGGATGCAATTTTCGATTGCATTTTTATTTAGATACTTTGGAGATTTTTAATGAAATTAATATATCTGTTATCTGCTGTTTTATTACTACCTGCTATGCTATTCGGTCAATATCAAGAAACAGAGCCGAATAACACATTTGAACAGGCAAATGTTCTCTCATTAAATGATTCATCAATAATCGCCGCGGCATTCGATACGGTCGGCGATGTCGATTATTTCGTGATGCAATTGCAGCAAAATTGCATGTATTATTTGACAAGTATTGAAAATGATGTCAATATATCTCCTAATATCGCGCTTTACCGGGAAGGTAATCCGACAAATATGTTAACATCGAATGTAGGTGGACGGAACGGAAATGATAATTTTCGTTTGTCCGGTTATGTCCCGGAGTCAACAGGTCGGTATTTCGCGAAAATATTTAACGTAAATTGGACACAGGGAGAATATAAACTGCGCTTTGCCGGCGGGCGTTGCCAGGAAGAGTTACTGATCCATGAGCCGGACAATTCAATTATTTCTGCCTCAACTTTGAATTATCTGGCAGAATCAGATACAATTTATGGCGCAATTTATCCGGCAAATGATATCGATTACTATAAAATTTCGGGAACTGAAGGAAATCAGTTTACAATCGGCACCATGCCAATATATGATCTTGATGTGCGCGACACAGATACTTATATCTCACTACAAAATGTGTGGGGGGCTGTGATTGCTAAAAATGATGACGTCGGTACAGTGAACACATCCAGTGGCCCTGTTAATTGCACGTTTTCCAGAATGACCGGCATATTTCCGCAAACCGGCGATTATTATATTTCCGTGAGAAGTTTTTATAATGTGGACTTCGGTCAAGTTATCAGTGAAACGCATCCGCCGATGGGTGAGTATGGGCTGTATTTCCTGACGTCAGAACCACCGCCGCCGGAAATTGTTTCCCGCTACCCGCATGTTGAATTGCCAACAACCAACTCCATACTTGTCCAGTGGAATACAAACGTTCCATTGCCAACACATCTTCTCTGGGGAGAAACCGAAGCCTGTGAAAATACGATTATGCGACAGGACGAAGTACAGGAACATCTGGTGAAGATTGCAGGACTTGAACCCGAGAGCAAGTATTTTTATCGGGTGGTTCTTGAAAACGATACCACAGCGTGCGAATACTTTTACACAGCAAAGCCATCCACGAACAGAGACGTGAAATTTTTCGTTATCAGTGATACCAGTCCGTTTGCAGGATTTGGAAGCAGTCCCGAACAATTGCAGATTGCCGATCAAATTATGCAGGTTGAATATGATTTCGGTCTTCACGCAGGCGATGTGAATCAACATCATGGCGAGGAATATGACCTGGTATTTTATGAACCTTACAAAGATATTCTAAAGAATGCAACTATTTTTCCATGCATCGGAAATCACGATAACTATCATGATAATTCCCAGACCTACCTTGCATCATTTAATCTGCCGCATAATAATCCGGATAGCACCGAACGGTATTATTCCTTCAATTACGGGAATGCGCATTTTATATCGCTGGATACGGAATCGTCGTACAATCCGGGAAGTCCGCAATATGAGTGGCTGGTTCAGGATCTACAATCGGATATGCGGAACGAAACAGAGTGGACCTTTGTCCATTTTCATAAACCACCGTGGAGTGAAGGCTGGCCCGGTTATCCCGGTGAAATGAATGTGCGTGCTTATCTGGCGCCGCTGTTCGAGCAGTACGATGTTGATATGACATTTAGCGGGCACACGCATGATTATGAACGCGGCTTTCTAAACGGAGTATATTATATCATCACTGGCGGCGGTGGTTGTTCGCTGGAACCCGGAATCCAGGCGTATGATTATGAGCATGTCACTGTCAGGAT
Organism: uncultured Cytophagia bacterium; assembly: GCA_964498785.1. GTDB lineage: Bacteria > Zhuqueibacterota > Zhuqueibacteria > Thermofontimicrobiales > Thiofontviventaceae > Mariaggregatimicrobium. Next base: position 89,793 of record CAZCJL010000007.1, read on the forward strand.
AAACCAGTATCAGTTTACATATATTCAGCTTTATGAGAATTTTTTAGAGCTGAAGGCAATAAATATTGATGGTGAAGTTATTGATGAACTGATTATCGAAAAGCCGGTCAGTACGGTTGAAGATGAAAAACAATTTACTGAAGATAAATTTGTAACGGATTTTCAGTTATATCATAGTTACCCAAATCCGTTCAATAATTCTACCCGGATTCAATTCGATATAAAAGAACGCACCATGCTGGAGCTTACAATTTGTGATATAACCGGTCGAACTGTGCGTACGTTAATCAATGGACAGGTGATCAAGGGAACCCATCACATCGGATGGGATGGGACTAACAATGCCGGAGAACTTGTGAGTAGCGGACTTTATTTTATCCGGTTGGAAACGCCTCAGTTTAAGCAAATTCGGCGAACCGTGTTTTTAAAATAGTCGCTTGAGATTTCCGAAATTTTTAAAATTTCGGAAATCTGAAATGGAAAAGAATCAAATTATTTCAACGTGTTCAAGGAGCAATTTATAGATGTATTTAATGTATTGGAAAAAACAAACAACATTACTGTTAATCGTGATGATTTTTGTCGCTACAATTTTCAATTTTAATTGTGGAAAGAAAACAGAGCCGGATCAGGTTGTACTGGCAAAAGTGGGCGATTACGTGATTACCGCTGATGAATTTCGCTATAGTTATGAATTTGGATTACCGCATTTAAAACAAGGGCCAAATCCAAAGCAATCATATTTGAATTATATGATTAAAGAAAAATTGCTCGCGCTTGCCGGTTATCAAGCAGGATGGGATAAATCGGAACGAGTTCAACAGTTAGAAAATGAATTAACAGGTGAATTATTAGTTGAGCAGCTTTTTAAAAACGAAGTGGATGATAAAATTGCGGTCACAACCGAGGAAATAAAAGACGCCATTATTAAATCCAGTGTAAGATGGAAACTGCGTTATTGGGTAGAACCATCGCTGGATTACGCGGGCAGCGTTCGTGCAGCCATGAAAAAAAAGGGCTATGGCGAAGTTGTTGATGAAATTCTGAAAAACAATCCGGAAATCAGAATGAATATGAAAGATTTTGAGACAGGTTACCTGACCTGGCTCGATGTTCCCCCTGAATTACTGAACGCGATTAAATATCTTCCTGTGGGGGAAGTTTCTGATCCTGTGGAAATGAATGGGGCGTTTTTCATATTTCAACTCATGGATATCCGGCGTGAACCATTGTCAGAATATGATATTCAAAACAAAACTTCGAGTTACAAAAAAATCCTGAAAGCAAAAAAAGAGTCCAAAAAAGCGGCGGAATATGTAACGAATTTCATGACCCCCAAAAATGTAGTGACCAAAGGCGATGCTTTTCGGGGCTTATCAAATGCCCTGATTGAGTGGCATAAAACAGGTAAAGTTGATTCGGTCAATTTCGAACAAGCGGTTCAATCCGCAGATGATGAGAATTCGGCGCTGTTCAAATTAAAAAAAGAGCGAAACAAAACATTGGTGACATTTAGTGGCGGCAAATGGTCGATACAGGATTTTCTGGATCGCTTCAATGAAAAAGCTATTAAATTTGAGCCATCGAATGAGAACAGCTACCGCAATCAGGTGAATCAGCAGATTGCATTAAAAATACGAAATCATTTTTTTATACAGGAAGCAAGGGAAAGGGACTTGCAAAAAGCAACTGCTGTGAAAAAAGAATTAATTATGTGGCGCGATAAATGGGTGTATGAGGAAGCTCGAAATCGTTTTACACAACATTTGACAATTGATGATGAAGTTGCAAAACAGTATTTTTCAAAGTATAAGGATAAATACAAAACGAGCCGGGACGAGGAGCCAACGTTTAATCAACACGCAACCCGGGTGCGCCGAGATGCACTTCGGCAACGCGCATTGGCGTTATTAGCCCAGAAAGTGGATTCATTGAAAACGTATTATCCTGTATCTGTTAACGAGGCGATTCTGGATACAATTTCAGTGACCGATTTTCGACAATCGAAAGGGATCAATATGCAAGTGTTTAAACGGAGCAGCGGACGACTGGCGCGACCGATTGTTGACCCGTCATGGATACAGTAACGAACATGGATGAATCCAAGATGAAAAATAGGCTGGATATTGTTTTTTTTGATATGGATTATACAGTGCTGGAAAATGATTGTGATGTCCTCTGGAAAAACTTTCTTGCAGATAAAAAAGTCGCACCGGAATCAGACCGGGAACGGGCGCTGTATTACCTCGATCTTCATCATCGCGGTGTATTGCCGGTGACTGAATATACGGAATTCCAGTGGAAGGAATTTGCCGGAAAAACGCCGCAGGAAATGCAAAAATTAGCACAATACCATTTTGATAATTATGTCCGGGAATATATTTACCCGGACGCTGTCGAAGAAATCCGTACGTATCGCGACCAAAATATCCCGGTGGTTCTGTTAACCGGCACGAATCGGGTGACTGCCGCGCCCATCGCAGAAGCGCTGGATACTGAATTGATCGCGACTGACCTCGAAATTGTGAACGCTACATTTACAGGTAAACTTTCGGGAAAATTTCTAATCAAAGAAAACAAAGTGTTGATGGCAGAAGAATACTGTCAGCAACGGCGCACATCTCTGGACAGAGCCGCATTTTACGGCGACAGCATCAACGATGCGGTGTTGCTTGGCAGAGTGGCACAGGCAACTGTTGTAAATCCAAAAAACAATCTGCTGGAATTGGCAAAGCAGAAAAATTGGCGGATTGTTTATTGGTCGTTGTAAAAATGAAATGATCCGAATGTTATAAGCCGGAGTGAGTGACTTGCTCCGGTTTTTTTGTAAAATGTCTTTTTTTGTAGAAAACATACTTAAAAAAATGCTTGACAAATTTAGAATTATTTCCTATATTTTGTAGTGTTGCTACTTAAAATTATATTGTGAGTTGTATAAAATGATTCATCTTTTAAAAAACATCGCACGCATTCAGACTGGCGTGTTTAGAAAACCAAACCAGGATGGTGAAGTGAAATATTTGCAGGCTAAACATTTCACTGAATTGGGGGAGTTGATTTCAGCGGAACGTTTTATTCAAACCATAAAAAGAGAGACCGGGGTAGAAAAACATATTCTGATAAATAACGATATTCTGTTTGCAGCAAAGGGAGATAAAAATTTTGCCTTCCTTTATCAACAGCAATTAGGGGCTGCCGTCGCTTCATCAACTTTTTTTGTGATAAGAATTTACCATAGCAACGTATTGCCTGAATTTGTTGTCTGGTATTTAAACCATCCGAATACGCAACATTATTTAAAGGCTCAGGCAAAAGGCAGCGCATTGCCTTCTGTTACAAAGAAAACGCTGGGTGATTTAAAAATCTCAGTGCCAATAGTGGAGAAACAACGGAAAATTCTAACATTCAATGAACTCATTGAAAAGGAAAATGCGCTCACTCAGAAAATTATTAAAAAGAAAACCGCTCTGTTTCAAAATGTGATGTATCATTCTATAGAACAATCTTAAAAGCAAGGATAGTCATCTATGAAGGATAAGCAGCAGGAAATTAACAATATTGTCTGGAAAGCCTGTGACACGTTCAGAGGAGTCATCGATCCGGCGCAGTATAAAGACTATATTCTCACCATGTTGTTCATTAAATATGTCAGTGATGTCCGCAAAGACAAACTGGCGCACTACGCAAAGAAGTACAATGGCGATGAAGCCCGAATCGAACGCGCGATGCGCCATGAACGGTTTGTCGCACCGGCTCATTGTACGTTTGAGCACTTGTTTGAACATCGGAATGAAGCCAATATTGGCGAATTGATTAATATTGCATTATCAGGTCTGGAAGAGGAAAACAGGGATAAACTCGGCGGTGAAGATGGCAGCGGGATTTTCCGCAATATCGATTTTAATTCCAGTAATCTGGGGGACGTGAAAGACAAGAATACTCGTTTGAAGAATCTGTTAATTGATTTCAGCGATCCGAAACTGGATTTGAGACCATCGATACTGGGTGGTAACGACATCATCGGCGACGCGTACGAATTTTTGATCGCGCATTTTGCTTCCGATGCCGGCAAAAAAGCAGGCGAGTTTTATACGCCGGCAGAAGTGTCCACACTTATTGCAAAGCTCACCCGTTCCAAACCGGGCGCCCGAATCGGTGATCCCACGTGCGGATCAGGTTCGCTATTGATTAAAGCCGCCAAAGAAGTCGGTTCGGATAACTTTTCGCTTTACGGACAGGAAAGCAACGGCAGCACCTGGGCGCTGGCGGTGATGAATATGTTCCTGCATGGCATTGATCATGCAACAATACGCTGGGGCGATACCATTCGTAATCCCAAACTTTTAGAAGGCGATCGGTTGATGAAATTCGATACTGTGGTCGCAAATCCGCCGTTTTCACTGGATAAATGGGGCGCAGATGAAGCGGCGTCCGATAAATTCAACCGCTTCTGGCGCGGGGCGCCGCCAAAAAGCAAAGGCGACTGGGCGTTTATTTCGCACATGATCGAAACCGCGTACGAGGGAAAAGGGAAAGTGGGCGTGGTTGTTCCCCATGGCGTGTTGTTTCGCAGCGCGTCCGAAGGAAAAATCCGGCAAAAAGTGATCGAACAAAATTACCTTGAAGCTGTTATCGGATTGCCGGCGAATTTGTTCTACGGAACCGGCATTCCCGCGGCGATTCTGATTTTTAATAAAGGTAAAGGTAACAATACAAACGTGCTGTTCATCGACGCGGGCAAGGAATTTGAAAGCGGCAAAAATCAAAACAAATTACGGGCAAAAGACATTGAGCGCATTGTAAAAACATATCGGGAATTTAATGCGGGCAAATGCAAACCCGGCGTGGTGGAGGAAAAATATTCCTACGTCGCGTCACCGGATGAAATCAAGGAAAATGAATTTAATTTGAATATACCGCGCTATGTGGATACTTTTGAAGAAGAACCGGAAATTGATATTCGGGCGGTGCAGCAGGAGATTGACTCACTGGAAAAGGAACTGAAAGATGTGCAGGAGGAGATGGCAGGGTATTTGAAGGAGTTGGGATTGTAATATTATTCATAGCTAGAATTCTAAAATAAAAATTGCTATCCTGTTCTAAAACCACAGATGACACTGATTTCGCAGATACAAAATCTGTGTCATCTGTGAAATCTGCGGTTATGCTTTAATTATAAAAACTAAATATGTAACAGCAAATTCAGACGATTCGTTTTAGAAATTTAGGTCATATATCAATTCTAAAAAAGGATCATTTCAGATTCGACCATTTTTTCCAGATGGGAAAATGGTAGTTTTCAGGTGGATTTATAACCATGTCGAGGATGTCCTCGCAATGGTATTCATTTTGGAAAATATTGAGGTACATCGGGCAGCTCACTTGCAATAATAAAAAAGAGTAGAATTTATGGATCAAGAAAATAAATCCGGGTATAAAAAAACAAAAATTGAACGGATTCCTGAAAACTGGAGCATAAATAAATTAGGTGATTGCTTCAAATTAGCGAGTGGCAATACGAAGCCAAATAATCTGTCATTAAATAAAACAAATAAAAATAAATATGCAATTTATGGCGGCAACGGAATTCTCGGTTATTCAGATCAGTTTTTTGAAGACGGTGAAAAGATAATTATTGGAAGAGTCGGTGAATATTGCGGAACCACCCGTTATGTTCGAGAGAAATGTTGGATAACAGATAATGCCTTATATACCTCGGAGTTTTATGGGAACAATAGCATTAAATTTTTTAGCTACCTACTGGAGCATGAAAATCTTTCAAGACTGAGAAATAAAGGTGGACAACCATTAATATCACAAAGACCTATTTATGTAAAAAGGGTTATTATTCCAACGTATGAAGAGCAACACAAAATCGCCCAAATCCTGACCACCTGGGATAACGCCATCGAAATTACTCAAAAACTGATCACTGCTAAAGAGCAGCAGAAGAAAGCGTTGATGCAGCAATTGTTGAATGGGCATAAAAGGTTTGGAGAATACAATTCAAATAATTGGTGTGAAGTTAAATTGGGAGATGTTTTTAACGAGCGGAATGAGACAAATTTCCCGGATTTAAAACTGTTGGCAATTACATCAAGCAATGGTATTGTTGATAGAGATTCAGTGGAAAAACGGGACACATCGAATCAGGATAAATCAAAATATAAGAAAATATGCGTCGGCGATATTGGTTACAATACCATGCGACTGTGGCAGGGGGTAGCAGGATTATCCAAAATAGGAGGAATAGTCAGTCCCGCGTATACAGTCGTAATACCGACTGAAAAAATAGATGGTTTGTTTGTGAGCTATTTATTTAAGCTCCCGGAAGTTATTCATCTTTTTTATCGCCATTCACAGGGTTTAGTAAATGATACATTGAATTGCAAATATCATCATTTTTCTCAAGTTAAAGTGACAATCCCAAAGAGTAAACAAGAACAACAAAAAATCGCCTCTGTCCTGCAAACAGCGGATATGGAAATCAGATTATTGAAAAAAAAGCTAAAAAAATTACAGCAGCAGAAGAAAGGATTAATGCAGGTGTTGCTGACAGGGAAAATAAGAGTTAAAATTGATGAGGATAAAAACTAAAAATTCTAATTGTTAACCAGGGTTTTTTCGAGGGCCAACCGAAACATGCGTAGCGGCACGGTCTCTAAAAAAAATAGCCGCATTTACGGTAATGCGGCGAACCATGTCCTTCACCCTTTGGGCAATGACACCGAAATGATACGGAAAATATACTAAAAAATCAAGATTAATTTTATCTGCAAAAAAATAACTTGATTCATTTAAAATATATTCTGGAGAATTTATTATGAAAAAAGAGACCATAATAAAGTTACATAGTGAATTCGAACAAATTCAACAAACTGAAACAGAAACAGGTGTTGAATTTTGGCTGGCAAGAGACCTGCAAAAAGTATTAGGGTATGACGAGTGGCGGAATTTTCTAAAGGTTATTGAGAAAGCAAAAATAACGTGTAAGTCATCTAATTATCAAGTAGTTGACCATTTTGTTAACGTCAACAAAATGGTTGAGCTTGGTTCGGGTGCGATGAGGGAGATTCAAGACATTGCCCTTTCACGTTACGCGTGTTATTTAATCGCTCAGAATGGTGATCCGACAAAAGATCCAATCGCCTTTGCTCAAACCTATTTTGCAGTACAAACACGCAAACAGGAAATTATCGAAAAACGAATAGCTGAAGTTGAACGATTGAACGCCCGTAAAAAATTAACGTTGTCTGAAAAGGAATTATCGGCGATCATTTTTGAAAGATTGCAGGATAATCAAAGTTTTGCTCGTATTCGAAGCAAGGGTGATAAAGCGTTATTTGGCGGTTTTTCAACAAAACAAATGAAAGAAAAAATGGGCCTGCCGGCTAACAGACCGCTCGCTGATTTTTTACCGACAATTACAATTAAAGCGAAAGACTTTGCCAATGAAATTACTAACTTCAACATCAAAAGAGATGACCTGAGAACAGAATCCAGTATTACTGATGAACATGTAAAGAATAATGAAGACGTCAGAACTTTGCTTACAGACCGGAATATTAAACCTGAAGAATTACCCCCATCAGATGATATCAAAAAAGTTGAACGACGATTAAAGTCAGAACAGAAAAAATTGCCCAAGCAAACAAACAAGCTTGATATTTGAATAATAGATGTTTGAAAAAAATTCATTCTCAATTTTAGTCTTTGTAAAGGACTTGCATCATGAATAAACCATCATTCAAAGAAGATCATATTTCTCAAATCCCGGCGCTGCAAACATTGCAAAAGGTCGGGTATCACTACATCAGCCAGGATGAAGCAATGCAGATGCGGAATCACAAAACCTCCGCCGTATTGTTGACCGATGTGCTGAAAAGGCAACTTGCGGAAATCAATCAGATTCGGTACAAAGGGAAAACCGTGCCGTTCTCGGAAAACAATATTGCCGCAGGAATTCAGGCACTGGAAGAAGTGCCGCTGCAGGAAGGGTATATTCATGCCAGTCAATATGTTTATGATTTGCTGACATTAGGGAAATCCTTTGAACAGAGCATCGATGGGGATAAGAAGAGCTACACGCTTAAATATATTGATTGGGAGACTCCGGGAAATAATGTCTTTTATATGACCGAAGAATTTCCGGTGGTGCGATCATCCAGCAAAGAGCACTATCGCCCGGATATTGTTCTGTTCGTGAACGGAATTCCGGTCGTTGTCATTGAGTGCAAACGCCCTGATCTCAAAGAGCCGCTGGAACAGGCAATTTCGCAAAACCTGCGTAATCAGCAGGAAGATGGAATTCGGGCGCTTTATGTCTATTCCCAACTGTTAATGGCATTCGCGGTGCATAATGCCAATTTTGCGACGACGGGATCATCGAAAGAATACTGGTTCCGGTGGAAGGAGAAATTTGAGAATAGTCAGCAGGAGAGTCAACATCATGAAACGCTGGATCAATTGAAAAATACACCGCTTGCTGTAAAGGAAAAAGACAGGTTGCTTCAGGCCAGATATAAATATGTTCGGGCGTATTTTGATCATCTTGAAAAAAAGTCATGTCAGGTTACGGTGCAGGATGAAATGATATATGGATTATGTCGTCCGGAGCGACTATTGGATATAATGTATAATTTCATTGTGTATGAAGCAGGTGTCAAAAAGATAGCTCGTTATCAGCAATACTTTGCCATCAAAAAAACAATGACGCGGATTGGTGTGCTGAATAACGGTAACCGTAAAGGCGGCGTTATCTGGCACACGCAGGGAAGCGGCAAATCGCTGACAATGGTCATGCTGGCACACGCGCTGGCGCTGGAAAAATCGATTCGCAATCCGAAAATAATTTTGGTAACGGACCGCGTGGACCTTGATGATCAGCTTTACGATACCTTTAAAAAATGCGGCACATTGGTCCATAAAGCAAAAACAGGCAGCGATTTGGTTCAGTTATTAGACAGCAAAAGCGATGCAATCATCACCACGGTGATTAATAAATTCGAAGCGGCAGTCAGGAAAGTGAAAAAGCCTTATTCGTCGCCGGATATATTTATTCTGGTGGATGAAAGTCACCGCAGCCAGTTTGGCACGTTCAATATTAGTATGCAAAAGGTGTTTGAAAATGGTTGTTTTCTTGGATTCACAGGCACGCCATTGATGAAAAATGAAAAGAACACTGCGTCACGATTCGGCGGCATGATCGATACCTATCCGATCACCACGGCTGTGGAAGATAACGCGGTGGTGCCGTTGCTTTATGAAGGTCGGCACGCGTTGCAGGAAGTGAAGTCAAAGCCAATCGATAACTACTTCAACAAGATCGCCGAGCCGCTTTCCGAATACCAGCGCGCTGATTTGAAACGCAAGTTCAGCCGGGCAGATCAACTGAATATCGCAGATCAAAAAGTGTATTGCATTGCCTGGGATATTAGTGTTCATTTTCGTGATTCCTGGCAGGGGAATGAAAATAATTTCAAAGCCCAACTTGTCTGTCAAAATAAATTATCCGCGATCAAATATAAAAACTTTATGGACGAAATTGGCATCGTTTCCACAGAAGTCCTCATTTCTCCGCCTGATTTACGGGAAGGCTCCGAAACAGCTTATGCAAAGCCTTCGGAAAAGGTGATTCAGTTCTGGCAAAAAATGATGCAGGAACACGGGAATTCGGTATGGTATGAAAAAAATATCATCAGCCGATTTAAGAATCAGGAGAAGCCGGAAATTATCATTGTGGTCGATAAATTGCTGACCGGGTTTGATTGTCCCCGAAATACGGTGCTTTATATCACTCGAAGTTTAAAGGAACATACTTTATTGCAAGCAATCGCACGGGTGAATCGTGTTTTTTCGGGAAAGGATTATGGATTTATCATTGATTATTATGGCATTCTCGGCGAACTGGATCAGGCATTAACCACTTATTCAGGGCTGGAAAATTTCGAGGATGAGGATTTGGCAGGTACCATCACAAGTATCAATGAAGAAATCAAAAAATTGCCACAGGTTCATTCCGATTTATGGGATATTTTTAAGACGGTTGCAAATAAATACGATGAGTCAGCTTATGAAGAGTTGCTGCGGGACGAGGAAAAGCGAATGTTGTTTTATGAAAGACTGTCCCTTTTTGCCCGTATCCTGAGAATTGCACTTTCATCCCTGGAATTTAATAAAAATACACCGGAACGAGAGATCAATCGATATAGTCAAGACCTGAAATTTTTTATGAATTTACGGGCATCGGTGAGAAGGCGTTATTCCGATGCCGTGGATTATAAAGAGTATGAGGGACAGATTCAGAAATTAATCGACACTCATATTGAATCATCGGAAGTGGTGTCATTAACAGAGTTGGTGAATATATTTGATAAAGAAAAGTTTCAACAGGAGGTGGAACGGGTTGTCGGCGAAGCTGCCAAAGCGGATATGATTGCTTCGCGGACTGCGAAATATATCAATGAAAAAATGGATGAGGATCCTGCTTTTTATAAAAAGTTTTCGGAAATGCTGAAGCAGGCAATTCGGGAATATGAGGAACGACGAAATAATGAAACTGAATATCTTAGAAAGGTGAAAAAGATTAGTGAATCGGTTGTTGACCACACCGATTCGGATATTCCCGAATCGTTAAAGGACAAAGAAATTGCCAGAGCATTCTATGGGATCAGTTTTGAAATGATGCGCTCAAAATCAACAGATCATACAGATGTAAAAACCATCGCCACGGAGGCAGGTTTAGGAATTGACGCGATAATCAGGAAATCAGTTTTAGATAATGGCGTCCCTAAAGTGGATTGGCAATTTAACAAGGATCTGACTGGAATTTTACAGATTGATATCGGTGACTTTTTTATTGATGAAATTCGGGATAAATATAATGTCAAGCTGGCGTATGACGAAATAGACGATCTCACTGAAAAATCCATCGAAATAGCGAAACTGAGATATAAGTAATATGGTCACAGAAAAAATACAATACGGCTCGAAAGTTATTGAATTTGATATCGAGTTCAGAGATCGGAAAACTCTCGGAATTACTGTATTGCCAACGCGTCAGGTTCAAGTCAAAGCGCCGCTCGATGCAAGCATCGACAGGATCAAAGAAAAAATACGAAAACGGGCAACGTGGATACTGAAGCAGCAGAGTTTCTTTCTTTCATTTCATCCGCTCACGCCACCCAAAAAATATATTAGCGGTGAAACATATTTATATCTGGGGCGACAGTATCGTCTGAAAATTATTCAAGCGGATAAAAATGATGTTAAACTTAAGCACGGGCAATTGCAGGTTTATACTGGTGAAATGAATAATTCACAACGAATTGAATATCTTATACTAAATTGGTACGCCCGACAGGCGAGACGAAAATTAAACGAATATGCAGGTCCCTGGATTGATAGATTCGCCAAATATGCGATTGCTCCGAAAGAGGTAGAAATTCGCCGAATGCCCAAACGTTGGGGAAGCTGCTCTCCAAAAGGACGTATTCTGCTAAACAGCGAATTGATTAAAGCTCCCAGAGGTTGTATCGACTATGTAATTGTTCATGAATTATGTCACCTCATCCACCCGAATCATACAGCACAATTCGTTCATTTGTTAACAAGAGAGATGCCTGACTGGGAAAAATGGAAAGATCGGTTGGAGAAGATACTTTCATAATTTTTTGTAAGAAATTTTTGTGAGGAAGCGAGCGATCCGTTTTCAGAATCGCTCGCTTATGGTTTTGTTGTAATAACCTTACTCCACCTCAATCCTCAAAATTCCCTTCGTTATATCTGCATCCAATTCCAGATCAATACTCAGCGTTCCATCCGAAAAGGCTTTGTGATCGATCACTTTATCATTCCAGAATACGTTGTACTGATGCGCCGGATTCATGCAGGCGACAAGCGAGCAATGGTCGTTGTTGTCTTTGTAGATTGTCAGGTCTGCGCTTAATTGGGTATTGTCATTTTCAAATTTCTGCGCTGTGATCCAGGTGTTGAGTCCGGTGGTTAAATTACCGGGTCTGAAATACGACGCATACCAGCAGAGAACCGGCGTGGAAAGTCCGCTGAATTCGTGCCAGCCGGCGCTTCTGCCAGTCTCGATGATGAAATGCTCCATGCAATTGTAGGATAACTCGGTCTCCTTTTTCCAGACGTCCAGCGCGGTGGTGGCAATTTTATAGGCAAAATCCGATTCACCCAGATCGAGCATTGTTTTCCAGAAGAACCATTGATGCGGCATCCAGACGGTTCCGTTCCAGTAGCCGTCGATGCGGTAATACGGCGCAGATTGATCTACTGCCGATAAGCCAACATCGGACCAGATGTGTTGATCCGATTTGATGCGTTCCAAAATGATTTGCTTCTGCTCGTCGGTGCAGATCCCGGAAAATAGCGGGTAACAGCCGCCCAGACCCATATTGAAATTGACGCCATCGTCGGTTCTCAGAATATGCTGCGGGGTGCCGTTGTCATCATGAACTACATAGCCAAAATAGCCGGACTGTTCATCCCAGGAATACGTTTGCAGCGCCTCGGTGAACATGGCGATGTCTCGTTCGTATTCAGCGATGTCGTCTTTCAATCCCAAAAAGTTCGCTGCCAGTTTCAAGATTTTGGCTGTGCGAATGGCGTGTGCGGTATTGATTACCGGCGTGACTGCCGCGGTCAGGTCATTTTCATCGACATATTTCTGCGGCGGGTAATCGTCCCATCCGCCGGAATTGTAAAAATAATCCCAGGTTCGAATCATATTTGATTTCAGATTTCGGGTGGTCGAGCTGCCGAGCCTGCCAGCCAGAAATTCATGATACTGTTTCACCCGCGGATAGAAATAATTTAGCAGCGTTTTGGATTGCGTTTTGTTCCACAACGAATGAAACAGATACAGTTGAACCGGTAATGGCGTGCCGTGATGTAAAAATGCGGACTGTGCGCCGGGTTTCATCGTGTACGTATTCAACGATTCCACTGCTCGTTGAATATCCAGCTCCAGCAATCCCAGTCCGATGAAACCGGAATCCCAGGTATATAAACAGTCCCAATATCTTCCGGGCGTACCGTGCTTGATGTACGAGCGCTGTGTGTAAACGGGATAGACAACATCGCACAATGTGGTGGCTGCCATTCTTTTTTGGCTGAATGCATAGTGATTTCCCGCTCCTGCTGTATTCAAATCCACCAGGTGGCTTCTGGCAGCATCCGTGATTTTTTCATAGCTGACGCTGTCCTGATTTAGTTCAGCCAATTTCTGTTTGACGTCATTTTTGCTACCGCTGCATACGATTCCGTATAGTAGCATTTTTGATTGAGGTTCGAGATGTACCGGTCGTAAAAATACATTTGTAAAATGACCTTCGCCCTCGCCTTTTAAAATTGTGCGGGTGTGATTATTCGTCATCCGGCGGAAGAAATCGCTTAAATCCCGGCAGAACCACTGACGGAGTTGAAAGTGATCGTACGTCCAGCGAATGCCATAGTAGGTATCGATATCTTCGTATTTTAAAATAACGGATTTCTCATCAGGTCCATCCAGAATTTCCGGAACCGGCTGCCACTCTGTTTTCGTGATCCTGATTTTATCGATATCACTCTTTTCAATAAGCACACAGCCGTCGATTTCAATGGGAGCGCCGCCATTTGAAATGAGCTCGATTTGATGTGAACCGGCTTTCATTTTACCAAGCGAAATTTTTTGAACAGCCAGTTCTCCGGTCCCGATGAATGTGACTTGTTTTTCAATATCTCCCGCGATTTGAAAAGATACCTCCTCATTTCCATCCATGCGGTAGCGCAGAAAGAGAATTGCAGCAGATAAATCTTTGTCCGGTTTCAATGTGTAAATTGCCCGGTCGGATTTGTCCTTACCGAAATCCTGTCCGAGTCCGGTACCGTTGATGAATTCGCTCTGCCGAATCTCGCCCCGGAATTTCCCGTCGTACACAAGATTGTCCGATGGTCGCGGCGTGGCAAATTGCATGTCATCATAATCAAGTGCGTCGATCCAGTGATAACCCGCGGGCAACCCGATCTCTCCCGGATAAATGGGCGTGTGCGGGCTGTATTCCTTAATCGGCGGGAAATGAATCGATGCCATGAAATGCAGTGCCAGGCTTTGCTTAACATCCGTATTATTCACGCATTCGATCCGAATCAACCGGGAATGTTCATCAATCAATGAATAGGAAATATCGGCGTATACCCTGTCTTTCCATTCGATTTCATGACGGAACGAAAAGTACTCGTAATTGGGCGATGCCTCCCACGGGTGATATTCATTTTCAAAGAAGACATTGGGGACATTTATCTTGCGCCGGTACAAACCCGGAAAGACGCTTAAATCAAACCGAATCCCTTTTTCATTATCCGGGATGTGCGAAATGCCGATATATTTTTTTGTATAAGGACCCCAGTCCGGCAGACTGAGATCGTGGGTTTTGCTTAATCGTTCAAACATCGTTTTATCCGGTGCGTATTGAGCAAAATTTTGAGTCGCAGCCAAAATAGCTATCAGGAAAACAATTGTTTTGAAATTTCCCATTTTTGGTTCCTCATGTAATTAAATTATAGATTATCAAACTTTATTCGGCAGCAGATACGGCGCCCCGGTAAGTGCGATGATCCGTATGTTCGGGATTTGCGCCAGTACTGGCAAGATGAACATCACGCCGGGAGAAGCAGTGGTTGAACTGCTTATTAACTTTCGGCGGTTCATTTCTGGTGTTGATTTTTTTCCCTTCAAATAATAGTCTTCAATTAGCCTCGTTGTTTCGGATAGAACGCGGCTGACACAGATTACGCGGATCACCACGTACTGTTTTACTTCAATAATAAACATTTTCTGATTTGAACCGAATTGCCTGCGCTCAATTTTATGATGTAAATTCCGTTAGCGACATCCTGTGCGCGCCAGTTATAATGAAACTCCCCTGCCCGCTGAAACTCATTTGCCAGCACAGCAACCTGTTGCCCATTGATATTATGCACGGTCAGCTTGACATTAGAATCATCAGACAAGGAATAACGAATTTGCGTTGCCGGATTGAAGGGATTGGGGTAGGGATTCGACAGGCTAAACCTGTGTGGCTGTTCGCTATTCTCGGCAGCAACATCGATGTCGGGATCGGATATTTCCGCCAATTCGGCTAAACTGACGATTGCCAGGCGGGCTATCTGTACATAATATGGGAAATTCAGATAATCCACGATATCGTCCAAAGAATGGTAGCCCGATGCAAAATCATCGAAATCTTCAATTATGAAAATTGCAGGATATCCAAACGTCCCAAAAGATGAATGGTCGGACATCCTTTTTCCGCTATCCGGGGCGTAATCAGGAACAAGCGAATGAGTCCAGTCTGCGACATTGTCGTTCAGATATGCACCAAGCGCCTGTGAAGAACTGATTTCGCTGGCATTGATTTCAAAAATACCATCATCGTCCGAATCATACGAAATCATATCCAGATTGATGACTCCCATAATTTTTTCACCAGCATTGAAAGCCTGTTTTACGTAATACTCGCTTCCAAACTTTCCCCTTTCTTCTGCATCGAACAGAATGAATTTTGTCGTATAATTAAAATCATATTGCTGCAAAATCCGTGCGGCTTCAATAACTGCTGCCGTACCACTGGCATTGTCGTCTGCACCGGGAGCGGCGAACATTCGGGTGGTGATGTCTGATATGGAATCGTAATGACCGCAAATAATCCATGTCTTGTCAGGATGGACGATGCCCTCTTTTTGGGCGATAATATTATACATATAAAAATCGATGTAATCTTCGCTGTATTCATCCCAGGTAAGACCGAAGTCATCTGTTTTGGCAAGTGTTGACTCGCCGGTAATCCAGATTCGTGAATCGCCGGAAAAGGCGATGTTTTTATTCATATTCCCGGGGGTCTTTGCCAGCAATTGCCACTCGTCCCCGCCATCGCTTGTGATGAGAAGAGTGCCCTTTGTACCAACGATAGCGCCATGCAGTGAATCGGAAAATGCAATATCCCGGAGATCGGCACCACTCGACAATGGGACGGCTTCCCAATTATTGCCCGCATCCGCTGTACGCAATAGCGTACCGTTAAATCCAACCACGAATCCTCGTCGATGATCGATAAAATACACGGAATACAGCCATTCTTTAGTCGTCGATTCCTGCCAGATCCAATTTTGTCCGCCGTTATTCGTGTACATAATCTTGCCTGATTCCCCCACACACCAGCCGGTTGTGTCATCAATGAAAAATAAAGAAAGCAAATTTTTTGTGAAAAACGTACGCTGTTTCTCCCAAACGGTGCCGCCATTCTCGGTTTTGTAGATGCGTCCAGCCATTCCGCAAGCCCACCCCTTTTGTTGATTTAAGAATTGAATATCGTAAAGTGAATAATATTCCGTTGTCGAGAAAGCCTGCCAGCTTTTGCCGCCATTCGTTGTTTTCATAAAATAGCCATCAAAACAACTGGCATAAGCCACCTGAGCAGATAGCGGGAATATTTGCGTGACTATATAATCAGGCTCAGCAACATACTGCATTTTCCATGAATCGCCTCCATCAGTCGTGTGATAAATTTTGCCGTACAGGTAAAACCATCCTGTATTCGGCTGATCCGGTGCAAATGCGATATCAGAATAATAAGAATAATTTATCGGACAATAAAACGGTTGCAGTTCGGTCTGATAGCCATAGCTATCCAATTTTCGTTGGGATATAAGCGCGAGCCTTGATAATGTCCTGGCTCTCTGTATATCTCGTCTTGATCGAATCTAAACCTGATTCCGTTAAAAATGGTTCGGCGCCGGAAAGATGGCGCACGGTTTCCTCAAGCCGTCGCACATCAACGGAATCAGCGATTGCCTGATAATCTTCGGCGGAAATTGACGGTTTCGACAGCATTGTCTGCTTCATGCGGTGTGGTGCGGAAAAATCAAGTTTGTAAAAATCGTAGTACGAAGATAGATTCATAAGGCTGCGAAAATGATGTGTTTTCACAATGGCATATTGTCCATCGGACCAGACCAATGTGTTCGGAGCAATATCCTCTGCCCAAACCTTATCAAAACGATGCTCGACGACATAATAATCGTTGAAGAATGGATCTGCGTCGAGTAGCGTGAATGGAAAGCTGCTGTCTTCAAAGGATTGCCTTTCCCGAAAGCAAAAAAAAGCATCGTCGTCGATGATTCTGGCATGGGACGAAGCCTGCGCATCTGTTTTTGAAACGTCCTTCGCCGGAAGATGAACGAGATATTGTGAAAACGCATTGGTTGCAACGATCAGCAAATAGAAAAAAAGACAATTCGCTTTTAGCATATTCCCTCCTGTTCGAATATTTTGGAATTGTTAAAATTCTGATCCCCGGAAGATATGCGAAAGGTGCAAATTAATTTGAATCAACGTTTTTAAAGAAGAAATGTGACATTAAGTTGGGTTTGGCATAATAATTAATTAGTTATAAAATAATACATTTAGGGCAAAAAGTCAATGATTAATTTATATATGTGAGAGACATGATGTATGTCGGTGTGATTTCCAGGAACCTATTAAATTTTTTCTTGATTATTGATTTGGTTTATCGTATATCTTGTACATGAACATAGTATAAAAATACATGTACGTTGTTTCCAGGGATAAGATTATTACAAAATATGATGTTACTGTTTTCTGGCAATAAAACGGAATTTTCATTTAACTTCTTTAAATAGAATAATATGATGAGCACTAAAAGCCAGCAATTAATTCGGGTGAAATGCGAAAAGTGAAACGCGCTGGAGTGCAATCCCTTTATGAACTGCCGCCATGTCCTCCTGGTTCTTCCATTGTTTGAATTTTGGATCTGCAAGAATATCACATTGTGTCAACTATTCAAGCTTTTTTCAACAGAGAACTATTTTCAATATCAGATAAAATACTTGACACATTGCATTTAATTCCCTATATTCTCGTTTAAAAATGAAGAAACATTCGGATACATATCACCGGATATGGGATGTTGTCAGGAAAATTCCACCCGGGAATGTTGCGACGTATGGACAGATTGCTGAATTCGCCGGATTTGGCGGACATGCCCGACTTGTGGGGTATGCGCTTCACAGCCTCCCGGAAAATTCAGACGTTCCCTGGCATCGGGTGATCAATGCCCGCGGAAGAATTTCGCTGCGCACGGCAGAAGGCTATCATAATTTACAGCACGCGCTGCTCGAACAGGAGGGCGTCATCTTCAACAGCGACCGGGTTGATCTGGAGCGATTCGGATGGAACGGTGAGTAGTTCACACAGAATTTTCCGAAATCTCAAAGATTTCGGAAATTTGCCATTAAATTGTTAAGATCGGCAGTTGTATGAAAAAAAAACATCGAACAAATTATCTACACAAATACAATGACCATGAATAACAGTTTCGGAAATCAATTTAAAATAACAACCTGGGGCGAATCCCACGGAAATAGTCTGGGCGTTGTGATCGATGGCTGCCCGCCGGGAATTGAGATTTCGCTTGAGTTTATTCAGAGAGAACTGAACCGCCGTCGACCGGGACAGAGTGAAATCGCAACCCCGCGCAGTGAAAGCGACCGTGTGCATCTCCGCTCCGGTGTGCTCGATGGCATTTCCACCGGAATGCCCATCGCTCTGGAAATTTTTAATGAAGATGCGGACAGCTCGAAATATGAAGATATTAAGGATAAATGGCGTCCGGGGCACGCGGATTATACATTCGACATGAAATACGGATTTCGGGATTACCGCGGTTCCGGCAGAGCGTCAGGGCGGGAAACCGCAGCACGGGTTGCCGGCGGAGCTGTGGCAAAGCTCGTTTTACGCAGATTTGATATCGATATATTCGCATTTACCCGTGCCATCGGCAATATCGAAGCACGAACGATTGACCGGGCAGAGATCGAACAGAATATCGTCCGGTCGCCGGATAAAGATGCTGCGGTGAAAATGATCGGGCTGGTCAAACAATTCAAAGACAACCATGATTCCATTGGCGGCGTGGTTGAATTGCGGATTTTAAATATGCCGCCGGGACTGGGCGATCCGGTGTTTAACAAATTTGATGCCGCGATGGCGTACGCGATTGTCGGACTCGGCGCGGTCAAAGGCGTGGAAATCGGCGCGGGATTCGATGCTGCTAAAATGAAGGGTTCTGAAAATAATGATACTTTCATAATGAAAGGTGATCGGGTTGGCACGGCCACAAATCACGCGGGAGGAGTTCTCGGCGGAATTACCACCGGTGAAGAATTTATCCTGCGGGCAGCAGTGAAACCGCCGGCATCGATTGGGATTGAGCAGAATACGCTGACAAAAAATGGCCAGCCCGCGACTATTTTAGTCGAGGGCAGACACGATCCGACCATTGTTCCCCGGATTGTTCCGGTGGTGGAAAGTATGGCCGCTATTGTGGTGGTGAATTTTCTGCTCGCGCAGAAATCTATTGATGCGTTTAAAGCTCAATAGTACCTGAACGGAAACAAGGATGATGTTATTCTGAACTCACCCCCCCCCGGTCGCTTCTCTTTTTAAGAATAGGGGAATCAGAACGTATCCAGGAACTTTGGTATCGTTGAAAACCCTTGCGAAGGTTTGGCAATACACAGTACATGGATGATAACATAAAAATATCAATAAAGAGCTCGTCCTGTTTTGAAAAACCTTCGCAAGGGTCGTGGACAGGCATTTTTATGAATGATTTTAAAATTTAAACAACGACATAAGCAAAAATAGATAACAACATCCGCTATCATAATTATTTCAGGTCATTCAATAAAATGCAGCATCAACATAAACAAAATTCTTTTGAAAAACCGTTCGTGGTTCTGGTTGCGATTTTTATCGGCGGGCTAACCATTGCCTCTGTGCTGGCAAATAAAATACTGTCTGTTTTCGGACTATTTGTGCCGGCAGGTGTTGTTGCGTATTCGATTACATTCATTGCCACAGATACGATTTCAGAAATCTGGGGAAAAGTGAGGGCGCAGTGGGTTGTGTTCTCTGGCTTTGTCGCGCTGATAGTTGTGCTGGTGCTGATAAATCTTGCGGTTGTGCTCCCTGCGGCTCCGTTCTGGGAAAATCAACAGGCGTTCAAAACAGTATTGCAAAGTACCAGCCGAATTATTATTGCCAGTTTCATTGCCTATCTTGTCAGTCAGTTCCACGATGTGTGGGCGTTTCATTTCTGGAAAAAAGTCACTCACAACAAACATCTCTGGCTGCGGAATAATCTGTCCACCATGGTCTCGCAATTGCTGGATACAGTCATTTTCATTATCATCGCTTTTTATGGCATCCAGCCGGTCTGGCAATTAATTTTTGGCCAGTACATCGTAAAACTTGCCATTGCCGTGGTTGATACGCCGCTGGTTTATCTGCTGGTTCATTATGTGCGAAAGCGGGATTGAACGCATGGATTTCTTATTCACGTGAGTTCGGGCCGGGGAATTTAAAACAATTTTAGCCACGGATTGACACGGATATGCACGGATTTTTAAAAAAATCCGTGTTTTATCTGAAATGATCAAATTACCAAATCATTCGTTAGATGATTGTGCGGAGCGGACTGCGCGGACGTAATGGGCGACTTCGAGGTTGAAGACTTCACAACCACCATTTAAAAAACTGACGATCCATTGCCAACTCTCTCCTTTGTCTACGTCAGAAGTCCAAATCCAACCCTGTTTCTTTGCAAACACATTTTCAATATGTAAATTATCATTCAATTTTTGTGATTCCATCAAACTCATTGCTTCTTCCAAAGTTGGAAGCCGCCAATCATTGTAACCAGCATAACCATCATTATTAATTTCATCTATCCATCGCTTGGTAGATTCATATTTCATGGCTTTTACGGAACCACCCGCCTGCCACATTAAGCCCGAAGCTCTGTCATTTATGATTTTATCTCCATTAATAATTTGAATTTCATAATC
Source organism: uncultured Cytophagia bacterium (assembly GCA_964498785.1). Taxonomy (GTDB): domain Bacteria; phylum Zhuqueibacterota; class Zhuqueibacteria; order Thermofontimicrobiales; family Thiofontviventaceae; genus Mariaggregatimicrobium. Next base: position 110,721 of record CAZCJL010000007.1, read on the forward strand.
ATTATTAAATCCATGACCGTTTTCGTTCATAATATACTCAAAGAAATTATTCCGGGTCAACATTGATTTCACATCGTTAGCAGATAAAGATAGAGGAGTCGGACGGAACCTTGACTTCACTCTCAATTCTTTTTGTTTTATGTTTTCACCTAAGCCTTCTATCAACTGTTCTTTTTCTTTAATTTGATTATTCAGAGAGTCAATTTTTGATTTAAACTCCTTGCTTTCTCTATTTCTATCTACATATGATCTATTCAGCTTTTGATATTCATCACGCATTTGTTCTAATTGTTTCAAAATATCTTTCTGTTGCTTTTCATTTTCTTTGATTTGAACTAGATAGTTTTCTTCCCGTTGTTTGCGTTCATTCTCTAAATCTATTAATTCACGCCGATGAATCTCCGATAGTTGCCTCAATTCCTGCGCACGTTGTTCGTTTTCTAAGGAGAGCTTAATATTATCCCGCTGAATGATCGGTTCCGTAAACTCTTTATAATAAAACCAGATGGTAGGTATCGAGATCAATGCAATCAAAATCGTATTAAAAATTCTCCGTTTGTTCTTTTTCTGTAATTCATTGATTTCCAGAATTAATTTCTGTTTTTCAAGATCGGATTTTGGTTGGCTGGATAATTCTTTTTTAGATTTCTTGTTCATTTTAAATCCTCGAAAATTGACTTCTAATTTTCTATCTCACTAAACAACCACCGTCTGATCTCGCAATTCATGCACTGACTGCGCATCGTCCAATGCGAGCTTTTCCTTGATGGCGATCATGTCATTGGCATAGAGATAGTGGTGGTAAAACAGGATTTTTTTCACGCCGATCTGAGCGGTGATTTTGTTGCACCATTTGCTCAGTTCCTCAATGTCGGGATGGAAATGTAACGAGGGCAGGCGCTTGATTTGTATGTCGCAATATTGGTCAATGAGTTTCGTGTCTTTTAAAAGCGTTGAATAAATATTTTGACTGAGTAAAAGGACATCATTTTTTTCAGAACGCCTGAAAAGCTCAAACCATTTAATAAATGTCTTGCGATTGGCGGTAATGATAATGGAATTCATGATATTATTGGTTTCGGGTAATTGTTTCAGCAGCTTGTCAAAATTCAGTGGCTCTGCGTCCGGGAAAACCCGCTCTTTTTCATAAACATCGTAAATATCCTGATACGCATTAAAAATATCGATGAGCTTCAATGTCTTTGGTTGCGGATCGAGATAGACGTTCTCTATTTTGCGATGGACATCCATAAAATCAGAATTGTGGAAGATATAATTAAGGCAGTACAGCAACATTGGCAATTGAACCTGCGGCGCGTACATAAGCACATTCCCGGTATCGAACTGAAAGCAATCCCGCAGTTTACAGTATAAAATATCGCCCAGCGGATAGAAGCGGGTGTTGATTTCCCGTTTTTTATGTACCTGTTTGGCATCCACAATGAGCAGATCGATCATGCCGGTGGGAAATAGCGTTGTCGGTGGTTTTACAATTGGCAAAAAGTCAGCGCCAAGATCGCCGGTAATCAACAGCCGTTTATCATTCAGTTTCAGATAAATCATGGACGAGCCGAGCACGTGACCGGCATCGAACAGGGCAATTTCGCTGGAATCAAAGAAATAGAAAGTTTCTTCATAATCCAGCCCGATGAAACGCTTGTAATAATCCTCTAAATTATAGTAGGTCTGTAGAATTTCCGCAGTTGCTTTGTGACAAATGATTTTACCAGTAAATTTTTTATGGGTTAAAATATCGCCTAAAAGATTGGAATGATCGCCATGATAATGGGTTATCAAAATTGCATCGATGAACTCAAGATTTAATCTGGACAGAATTTTGTTCGCTTTTACCTCATACTCTTTGCGACCCGGATCGATCAGCAATCGTTTGCCATTTGCTTCAATCACCAGGCAGGCGATATCCGGCGACACATCGGTGAAAAATTTAATAGCAAGATCACTCATCAATTCCTCCCTTAAATTTTTGGTAAGAACGCTTTTCTCGTGTGGTGAGTATCCGGAAGGTGCAATTTGAAGATGATATTAATATGAGAATTTTTGTCGAAAATATCAAGAAGTTTTTACAGGAAATAAATATTACGTTTTGTGTGTTTGATAATCTTTTATTTCTGGAAATTGATAAATTAAAATTTGTTATTTAGTTGTGAGTTGCGAGTTGATTTTTCCTAAATTTTTTTAGAAATTCAGGTATAATCTAATGGTATAAAAGTACTTGAATTTTAGGATGATTACGGTTATCTTATCACAGAACATAAATCAGGAGGTATTTATGAAATGTGTTATAAGCAGAGCATTGCTGTTAATTTTCATAATTAATTCGACAATTCTCTTTTCGCAAAACTTCAACGTGCAATCGCTTAAAAAATTATCAGACATCAAGCAAACGATCGTTACAGAAGATACGGATTGGTATATCGGCGCTGACGATCCGAATGAAATTGTAACAATCAGAGGGGTACGCTATATGCCGGGCAATATTGTCATTGTAAATAACGGAACGCTTTTTCTGGATAACGCCCAATTTACCATTGATGGTGAAATTACAGTTTTGGGGCAGGGAAAACTGTCTGTCCAGGGGGGATCGTTTGCCGTTGTTCAGGATTATGCCTATCAGCATGAAATGATGGTATTTGAAAACGGGGAAATCACTTTTGAAAATGTGGATTTCTCATCCAGTGGCCATGGCTGGAGCGTAACGTTGATCGGCGAGTCGAGGTATACCATGAACCAATCCGAAGTGCACGATGGATTTATCACAATGGCGCTTCTTGAAAAAGGCGCTGCTTCTGTGAGTGACTCACAAATGCCCGGTGAGTTTCTCTGTTTTGGCGAAAACGATATTTCATTTTGCGGATGCGATTTAGTTTTGATTTGGCTGGTTTTACCGGAAAATAGCAGCATGGATATTTCATTGCCTGGCGATTCTCTGCTCACAAACTGGCGTCTTTCAGATTCGCTGGCAACTGTATCCGGAATCGATTACACCGTACGCATCGATAGCTGCACGGATGTGCAATGGGGACTCATTTCCAATCCACATACCAATGCCACGTTTTCAGACACAGATTTTCGAGTGGCAGGATTGATGTTCACAGTGCCGGATTCTATTGTCATCGGGAATATCACCAACGCGTCGCATCTTGTCGATGACCGTATTCAAGCGCCGGACAGGGAGTTGCGTTTTATCAATTCGACCGTGACAACGTGGAATTTTTATCCGACAGATAATGCAATTCTGACGGTTCAAAATTCTGTGTTCGGGGAGCTGTTATCCATGGGAAATTCCCGGGCATACGTTATCAATTCGGTTTGTGACGGGTCCGGTGGGTATATCGGCGCAGTCGGGAATTCATTTCTCGTGGCTTTTCGGTCGCTATTGAGTTGTCAGGTAATTTCCAGAGAACAGGCGGTATTTGTTGGCGCGCATTCCGCGTTTACCGGTCCTGAAATTGATGCTGACGATAATTCCGTGATGGCGCTGTTGAACACGCAAACGTACGTGGAACCCGAAGCGCACACGAGTGCATTTATTTTTGAAGAAAATCTGCCGCCGGTGGAAGGCACGGTAAATAGCAAAATTCCGGTGATTGGTACGGCACGGATCATTAAAGGTCCGGAAAATCCGGTTGAATTCGACTATTATACGCTGAGTTATTCACATCAGGATCAAACCGATTGCTACAGGATGAACGGACGATATATGTCGCCGGTTGTAAATGATACCCTGGCGCTCTGGGAAACGTCGGGACTTGAACCGGGAAATTACCAGATCCGGCTGGCGTTATTTCATAGTTACGGAGATTCCGTGGTCACGGAATCGTCCGCCCGACTGGATGCTGCAATTCACACGCAGGTCAATCTGATAACGGCGGCGGATCAATGGAAACTCTGGCCCAACTATCCCAATCCCTTTAATCCGGTGACAACAATTCGCTATCAAATTTTGAAGGACACTTTTGTGACGCTGCGGATTTACGACATGTTGGGACGAGAGGTCGCTCAATGTGTCAATGAATATCAGGCCGCGGGGATGTACTCAATTAATTTTGACGGCAATCGTCTGGAAAGCGGATTGTACTTTTATCAATTAAATACGGCGAAATTTTCTGATATTGGATCGATGATGCTGGTAAAATAGTACTTAAAATTTTATCCTAAAATTCTCAAATGAAACTTGTTAGAAAAAAATCGCCCCAAGGAACACGCTAAAATACACGAAAATTGTTTTTTAAGAATTTAGTTTTGTGTTTTTCCGTGTGCTTCGTGGGCTAAGGCTCGTAAATTTTCATTGTCTCAGTTAATTTTAGAAATTCAGGTTCTAAATTAGTTACGATACAAAAAAATTTTGTCAGTGGGAATAAATTCGACCTCTGGTTTCCTCGTTCCCACGTTTTACGTTCCTCGTTCCCACGTTTTACGTTCCTCGTTCCCACGTTTTACGTTCCTCGTTCC
>CAZCJL010000007.1:115293-118373 GCA_964498785.1 uncultured Cytophagia bacterium
CACGTTTTACGTGGGAATGCCTTTTTCGACGCTTTGCGTCGTAATTCGTTCTTAGCCAAAGAAATGCTCTTTGACGCGGAGCGTTGGCACGAGTAACGATTGACTATTCACTATTCTCAATTCACTTCTACTCAGCTTCCACCCAAACCGGACTCGACCATGCCATGCTGCCATTTGCCTGCGTAACGCGGATGTAATACCAATCCGTTGTGTCGCTCTTGTGCTTGTCATTCAGTTTAAATTGTGTTGAATAATGATCACTGAAAACCACCCGGTGCAGCATGATCGATTCCGAGGGCATGCCGCCGGTGAAAATTATATCATTGGACTCAGCCAATTCAGACATTTTTTTGCTGAATGCCATCTCTTTGGGCTGTGCCAGTGAAAATGAGAGTTCCGTATTAGGCGATCCCTGAATTTCCAGAATCACGCTGTTCGTTGCCTGTTCCTCAAACGCCTGCGTGCGCGATGTGTAGGAAATGAACCGGCAGCGCTGGTCTTCAACTGTCATAATTTTGTTGCGCCGGGACTCATCCAACGGACCGGATTGAAAACATGGCGTGGCTGATAGAATTTTCCCGTTTTTCACATTCACATTAAAATCCCAATCCATTACCCGATCCGCGTTGAAACCGCCCCAGGGTCCCCAGCCGAACTCGATGCGGCAGAGCACCGGGTTTTTCCATCTGTATTCATCGGGCACTGCATCAACCGGATGATCGCGGTAAATAACTTTATTGTTGCGCAGCACTTCCACCCGATCAATTACGTCTTTTCCCTTCACCTTAACATAAATATCTCTTGATGAAGCAGCCGGAATGGTTTCGCCCATCCAGTGTCCGTTCAGGCGGAAATCCAGTTCGATCCTGTCCTTGCTTACGGCGTACGTGCGCCGGGCTTTAATCGCTTCCATGATGGATTCGCGGGTGAGCGTGTCTGCGTAAACGGCAACGAGACCTTCGCCATAGCCACCGGGATAACCGAGATGCTCATCCGTGCTGGCGACAATCCCCACCTGCTGTCCCTGTTCCAGCAGCCACTGAATGGTGTTCGGCGTGTACCGTCCGCCCATGCTGTGACGGATATAGCGACCGGGTCCCCGGTCCGATTCCGCATTGCCATGCTCGGAAAATATTTCCACTACCGGCGACACATCCGGCGCCAACACGCTCCAGTTCTGCCCGCGCCAGCCCTGTTTATATGCCGGATGATGCGGGATGAGAATCGCCTTATTCTCGCGGGCAAATTGCTGCATCCCGGCAATGTCTTTCGGATACACGAGTTCACCATCCGCTCCGGGCATGATGATGCACACATCGCCGTACATGCCTGAATGAAACTCATATCCGATAAACGCCACAAACTGTCCCGGCACGTACGCCTCATTTGCATATTGCTTGATCAAATCCCAATTCTGGCCTACATACGCATACGCATCAATGAATCGTTTCAGATTTTCGTTTTGCGGCTGATCGTGCCACTGCGAATGCGGCGTAAAACAGAAAAAATCGAGGTGACTTTGCGCCACATCGTACGCCCTCTCCAGCGACCCTTTGGCATATCCCATACTGCAATGATTGTGAATATCGCCGAAATAGAGGTTTTTCTGAGGTAGCGAATTTTGTTTTTCAGTTTGGCACTGAGTGAAACAGATGATGACGAATAATAAAGCGAACCAGATGAATGATTTCATGATTCCTCCTGTATATGAATGGTGCTTTTAGGTTGGTGTGCGAGGATGCTGAGCAGTGAAGGTTTTAAATTTATAAAAATTAATTGTTATCTTCCCTGATGAATCCGATATTTGGATTTATTTATTTGTCTTGAGTGAAGCATTCTTTTGCAGGGATAAATTTTATCACTTTAAAAAGGCCCACGTTATCAAATGGCCTCAATAAATAATTAGCTATAAAATAAGATATTTAGCGTTAAAAGTCAACAATAAAGTGAAGTAAACATTAGAGTGGAGAGTTATTTTGATGATAACATAAAATTAACAAAACGATATAATATCCATAATCCGATGTTTGATCCATGTTTGGAATTCCGGAGAGAGCGGAGTTGTCAATGAATTGGCAGCGCCGACCATAAACGCTAAAGGTTAAAAATATCTTAAAAAAATATCAAACTTCAAAGCAGGGTAATATTTGCTTTCGGCTATTTAAATCCACCAGCTCTCCGGCCAGCATCTCCACTTGTTGAATGCCTTCGGAATGTAAAATGAAAAATTGTGTGAGCCGAGCTGGGAGTGAAAACTGCTGAGTCCTATATTTTTATTTTTCTGATGAAACTAATAATAAATATTGGAGCTTGAACTGAACGAGAAAAATATCATTCAAGAAAAAAGCGACTGATCACACATAAAATGTGTTTTGGACTCTTTAATTGGATTGATATGTTTCCTGTCTAAAAAAGAACAAGCTCCTTCTCTGCTTCAGGATATATTTTGTCTATCTTCTTCTGTATCTCAATCGTTTTGGTCAATGCTGAAACAATGCGACAATACCGCAGCGCTTCGTCCATGTTTCTGCCTTTGCGGTCTTTCAGATATTTATGTAAAACCTGATAACCACCAATCTGATAATCCCAAACCTGCGGTGCGATTCCTTCAAAATACTTTTCTTTGTTAATATAAACACGCCCTTCATTTTCATCGTAGCTGACCTTTTCAATCCGGTCATTTGCACCGAAGTCCTGGAGACTTCGGAAATCTGGCTTCAGTGAACGCTATTGCGGTGGATTGATCGGTTTTCCAGCGAGCCGAAATGAAAGCGCCCTTTCAGGGCAATTACTGGTCTTCTCATATTGTGGTTTGTAAAATTCCCAAGCGAAATATTGCAGCCAAAAGAGGGCTGCAATGCAGCGAGACATGCCTGGTCCATAAGATGAATCACGTGGCTATTCATCTCAGGGGGCAGCCTGGATTATGTCAATCCTCTCCCGGTCTCTGCATTATTTGTAGTTTGTATCAAATGACCTTATGAATTCGCAACTAATTTAATTTAGACAGGATAACAGGATTTACATAATTAGTGTCTGAACGAAAACGTTCAATTAATTATAAAATAATTAGTTAATCT
>CAZCJL010000008.1:0-109926 GCA_964498785.1 uncultured Cytophagia bacterium
ACGTTGATTGTCCTGGCGTAGTTCACTATTTTCTTTGGCTAACTCTTCAATTATAGAGATAATTCGCGACGACTTGATGCCGGGTTGTCTGATATTGTCTGCTTGATAAGATCAATTTCAGAAATAGAAAAATGCTTTCCACGGATTATAGTCATATTTCTCTTGTAGTTTTGTTTTGCATTACAAAAGAAATATTAGACATTTAAAAGTTAGGCGCAAGTGAAAAATAAATTATCAAAGAACTTTTTACCATAAATTATTGAGCGGATACCATAAAATCGACATAAGTTCAATAAAAAGGAGTTTATCCTTTAGAAATTGAGGTGAACTTGGGTTAAGTTTTTTGCTAATTTTATTTGAGCCAATTTTTAGTATTCAAACCAGGAAATGTTTTATCAATTAAAAAAAGGATTAAACTGCTTCTCGTGGCCCACAGTCGTTTCCGGTCCGTGCCCGGGATAAATGAGTATTGAATCGGGCAACGTAAATATTTTCGTGCGAACCGACTGCATCAAATCATCAAAATTACCTCCGGGCAAATCTGTTCTGCCAATGGAACCGGCAAAAATGAGGTCTCCGACAATCAGGCAGTTCTCAATTTGATATGTCACACTTCCGGGAGAATGGCCGGGCGTGTGCAGCACATCCACTTGAATATTACCGATATTCATCACATCGCCATCCGCTAAAAATCGGTCTGGTTTTGGCGTACCCGGATCCGGCAAGCCGAATAGCATGGCATGGTGCCGGACATCCTGTAATAAAAACTCATCTTTCTTGTGAATCAAAATTTCAGCGCCGGTTTTTTCTTGTAATAACTGCAATTGCGTTAAATGGTCTACATGACCATGCGTAAGGAAAATTGTTTTTAACGTCAACCCGTTCTCACGGAGTGGCGCTAAAATTGCATTAATTTCATCACCCGGATCGATAATCGCGGCGTGCTTCGTCTGTTCGCATCCTATCAGATAACAATTTACCGCCATGGGCCCCACAACGATCTTTTTAAAAATCATATTAACTCCATTTTTATAAATCATGCCTGAGTTAAATTCTGATGTCCTGTTTAACGAGAAATATTATCCGGACTGCGACGCCTTTATGCGTCGCAGTGCAATCCATAAAAAGGATTGCACTCCGGAACTTCATCTTAAATGTACAATTCACAGCCTAAAAAGTCAAGAAAAATGTCTTGCCATGGAAAGTAAAGTTCGCTATATTGTCTATTTAAATTAAAATGAGGTGACAATGGCCAAATATGCGGTCGTTGACGTCGGCACAAATTCAGTCAAAATGACAATTGCTTTAAAACGAGCGCCTGACGAATTTGATATTATCGAAGATCACATCGAAATTACCCGACTTGGTGAAAATATTTCTAAAGCCGGGCGTCTGAGTGAAACGGCAATTCTCCGAACAGTCGACGCCTTGAAAAAATTGCAGCAGCGCATCCGTAAATCTGGTGTTTCAGAAACCGCTGTGATCGCCACCAGGGTGCTGCGACAGGCCACAAACAGTGACCAGTTTATCGATAGAGTAAAACGCGAATGCAAATTAACTGTCGAAACAATTTCAGGGGAAAAAGAAGCAATATTATCATTTCTGGCTGTAAAATTTAGCCAGAATACGCCGCAGAAAAACTTCCTTGTTTTTGATACCGGCGGCGGCAGCACCGAATTTTTCTATCCGGAAAATGGAAATAAAATGAGTCTGGATATCGGCGCGGTCGTGCTTACAGAACAATACCTGCCATCAGACCCGGTCGAAAATAGTGAGATTGAACGTGCTATTCATCATATCCGGCGCATGCTTTCAATCCTGGAATCAACATCTGAAATTTCCGCATTGTTGGGAATTGGCGGCACTGTCACCACTCTTGCCGCAATGCATAAAAAGATTGATAATTTTTCTGCCTCTCTCATTGAAGGCACAATTTTGACGCAACTTGATTTAACCAAAATTATTGCCGAACTCAGTGTAAAGACAATCGGTCAGCGAAAGGCAATCACCGGTCTGCATCCAAAACGTGCTGACATTATTCTCGCCGGTGCCTTGATTGTTTCGGAAATTCTTACAAAATTTCGGCTATCAAAATTCACGATCAGCACCTACGGTATCCGCCACGGGCTGCTCCTCGATCGCTTCAATTAATAAATTTTTCACTTGGAATCTGTAAATAATTTTTGCAAATTAGTGTCTAAGAATATTTTTGAATTAAAGGAGACGATATGAGCAAAATCGAAAAAGCAATACCGGTCCTTCTTTTCATCCTCACAATAACTGTTATCCCCACACATTCACAATCTCTGCAGGAAAAACCGGATTGGGTCGCCGGAATGCCTGACGGCTGCACCACCATCACAGTCGGTAAAAAAGCATCTGCTGACGGCTCTGTCACCACGTCGCACACGTGCGACAGTCACCGCACCCGATCCTGGCTGGACATCACCCCTGCGAAAACGCACAAAAAAGGCGATACTGTCATCATGCGCAAACGAACGAAAGTGGATTCATTCGCCATGCCGATTTACGGACATGCGCCAGTCGGCGAAATTCCACAAGTAGAAAAAACGTACGGATTTATCAATACCGCTTATCCCTGCATGAATCAACATCAGTTGGCTATCGGTGAATCGACGTTTGGCGGGAGATCATCTCTCAGATCAGAAAACGGACTGATCGACTGCCAGCGCCTGGTGCAACTGATGCTCGAGCGCTGCACCACAGCGCGGGAAGCGATCCGCCTGGCAGGAGAGCTCACGCAGAAATACGGCTACATTGATGAAGGCGAGTGCCTCACCGTCGCCGATCCCAATGAAGTGTGGCACCTGGAAATTACCGGCGCCGGAAAAGGAAACAGGGGCTCAATCTGGGTTGCGCAGCGCGTTCCTGACGATCACATTTCCGTAAACGCCAACGCCAGTCGTATCCGCGGGATCGATTTGGAAAATCCCGATTATTTTATGGCGTCGGATAATATTTATAAAGTTGCACAGGACAGCGGCTGGTGGAAACCCTCCGATGGTCCCTTTGAATTTTGCTACGCGTATGCACCGGAGGGCAGATATTCCTTTGCAGCCACACGCCGGGAATGGCGCGTATTCGATCTCGTTGCGCCGTCTCTGGGATTGAATCCCAATGCGAACAATTTTCCGTTTTCCGTTGAGCCGGATACGCTGGTCACGCTCTCAAAACTGGTCTCCATTTTTCAGGACTATTTTGAAGGCACGGATTTCAATTTCATCAAAAATATCACCTGGACAAACGAGGAAGGCAAAACCGAGATCAGCCCGATGGCGAATCCGTTCATGCCGTACGACATGAACCACATTTTCGATATCAACGGCGGCTGGAGCTGGCGTGGCGAACGCACCATCGCCCGCTGGTACACGATGTACGCAACCATCACACAATCCCGTGACTGGCTCCCGGACGAGATCGGCGGCGTGGTCTGGCTGGCATTCGATAATGTTGCCACTTCCATTTACGTCCCACTCTACTGCGGCATCACCGACGTGCCCGAATCGTTCAAAACCCAGGGACGCAAAACCGGCTACAGCCGAAAATCCGCCTGGTGGGCTTTCAACCGCCTGGGCACCCTGACCGCCCAACGATGGGGCGACATGCGCCACAATGTGACCGAAGTCTGGTCACCTATGCAACAGGAAATGTTCACCAACCAGCCGGACATCGAACAACAAGCCCTGACGCTCCACATAAAAAATCCGCAAAAAGCCCAAGCCTTTTTAACGGATTACAGCATAAAATGGGGCAATACCGTCGTCCAGGAAGCATGGGATTTGGGGGATATGTTGTGGACGCGGTATGATGAGAGGTTCTAAAATACATTTTTGAAATTCAAAAAGCGAAGCTATCTTTCAAAAACGCATCTAAATAAAAGACTGCTTCGCTTTTCGGTTTGGTACTAATTTTCGATGGCGGCAATGACTGCTTCTCTTATTTTTGAGGATTTTAAAAATCCGCTGAAATCTCCTTTGTAGTTCTTAGTCACTTGCTTTTTATTGCTTCCGTTCAGATTTTTTGAGGTAATAGTTACTACATAAATCTGATCAACTCTGCTAACCAAACCGGATACTTCTTTCGCGTACTTCTTATCATTGTTGTAACTTGAGACAATTGACTTAATCTGAGTCTTTATCTGACTCGCTTGCCCTGATGATAAATTATTTAAATCGATTGTCCCCAATTTAATGACTGGGTTTGGCTTTCCTTCACAACTATTTGAATTTAATAAAAATGCATGTACCATTACAAAAACCACGACCGCCCCAACTCGAAGCTTACCCAGTTGCGAAAACATTTTGGTGTCCTCCTAGATGATTATTGCCATTATAGATTTAATCAATATATTTAATTTGGCAATAAACATACCAGAAGGGAAATATTGTTCAAAAGATTAATATCAATTAAATATGTCTAATCCTAACCCATTTATTTTTTCTCAACTATCCAGCAAATAACTATCAAATAAAGTTTTGAGCGTCAATCAAAAAATAACTTTCCGAATAAATTTTCTAAATAAGGCTGGATAATTAGTACAATAATCCAACCAGTGAATAATATGGCAATTGCTAACGGCTTATTATGTTCAATTAACCACTCTGTAAACTTGGGTATCTCATTGGAAGAATCATCAATTGTTATTTTTTCGCCATACTTTAACGTTCTGAGTTTCGCTTTGTATATACTGTTAATACCTTCTGAGTTTAATTTAATTTGCAATGACTTAATAATATTTGGGGAAAAAACAATACAATCGTTTTCTTTCAAATTATGAGGCTTCATTTTCCTTAAAACGACTTTGATAGTTCCTGACAAAACTGAGCTAATCTCATTTTCATCAGTTAGCTCAGCTCTATCTATAAAGTCTAATTTTTTTACGGAGAGCCCCTCAATTAAATTATTTGTTTTTTTGTCTACTATGGTTGGAGATTTTATTTCGATTTTAGACGAGCCATTACCTATGCTAAATTTTATTATAGCTTTTTTTGTATCGGCAGAAATGTAATTAAATGACTTTTTTGTTTCGATTGATTTAAGCAGTTCATTTTCTTTATTAAATATATGACATTTACTCAAAATTATTTGTAATTTTGGACTTAATTCCAAAATGTTATAGTTTTTCTCATTCTTATAATTCACTAAAAAAATTTTCAATGTTTCCTTATCATAATTGAATCCAAGTTCAAGTTTAGAGTATTTCAAAGATAAATTATGAATTTTCAATAAGGAATTGCTATCATTAACTTTAACTAAGACATTCAAATCTGTTGTCTCATCCCACGGTTTAATGATAATATCATTATCATAAATTAGCGGATTAGCTGTAGCTATTTCGACCAATTTCATTGCACTTAAATCTAATCGAGTAATATCCACTAAATTCAGGCTTTGTACATCAACAACCGATTTAAATAATGATTCATTTGGATTCCTTTTGGGAAAATATAGAAAGGAAATATACTTAGAAATGATATTAAATGATGTAACGATCTTAATTGGAATAAAAGTCAGAATGGATATAAGTACAACGGCAAAAATGACTGTATAGATTAACGCTCTAATATTCTCATCAATCAATAATAATGCATGATACAAATCGCTTCCCCAAAATATAACTAGTAACGATAAAATAATGAAAACTGATAACGCAAATTTAGATCTCTCCCAAATTTTTTTAATAAAATCGATTCGAGATTTTTCTATAATCTTTTTTCGATTTCGATAAATGAAAATTGCAAGACCAGCCAGACAAACCAAGCAAACTATTCCCCAAACTATTATTTTAAACACATTCTTATTTGATATTTTCTCATTTGCTTCTATATACCTTTGGAATAAACTTGTATTATGGGGAGTATCACTTTTTTTAGATTTGACAGAATCTATCTTTATAGCCTTTCCATATCTATCTATTGCCAGATTCCATTGTTTCGCACTATAGGCAGAATCTCCCTTCACTTTCCACATTCTAAATTTCAAATCCATAAAATTCGGATCAATTTTATAAAGTTGATTGTATTTATTCAGAGCACCTACCCAATCACCCTCTTTCTCTTTTTCTAAACCTTTGTTATAAAGGGTGAGCTTGTCAAGTGAATCAAGTTTTACCTTAATTTCAACAGGCTTATTTTTATTATCATAAGCAACAATCAAATAATTTATTGCTTTATCCAATTCGCCATTCTGAAAATATTTGGCTCCGGTACTGTCAATTCTATATATCATTCCTCTTTCACCTAATTCTCCCTGAACTCCCTGCCATTTTTCTAATATTTTATCAATTTGGTTCTTACCTTCAGCATATTTCAGAGCATTATTAAAATTTTGTACCTTGTTTTTTAAATCTTTATCATTTAACTTCTTAAAATCAGAATTCCTCGCTCCTTTTTTAAACCAATAATCAGAGTATTTTGATCGACTTTCTTCCAACATATTTCGTGCTTCAATGTGGTCTGGTTTAATTTTTAATATTTCATCAAAATACCCTATCGCTCTTCCATATTGATTTCTATTTAATGCTGATTCTCCCTTAGAAAAACTATCGTTCACTTTGCTATCAACTTCTATTTGATTTTTAGTATTAGTAATCTTCTGCTCGATAATTTCGTTTCCCGGTTCTAATTCCTTCGCCGTTTCTAATTCTACAAGTGATGCTTCTAAATTGCCATTATTTCTGCGAATATCACTTACAAGCAAATAAGGTTCTGCTTTATCAGGTATTATCTTTTTCAATCTATCCAGATTCTCCACAGCATCTGCTTTATTTTTTTGCTTTTTAATACACTCAAAAATGTTTGTATACGCAGTTTCATTAGAAGGATCAATTTTTAATACTTCATAAAAATTATCTATTGCCTGTGGATATTTTCCCTTTCTGTAATATAACAATCCCAAAGATAAATACGCTTGCCTATAATTCGTTTTTAGACTAATTGCTTTTTTATAATTTTTAACTGCTAATTCAAATTTAGTACCTCCAGGTATTTCAAAATCTAATTGACAACTATCAGCTTCATCGTAACTCCGGGCTAATTCATACGACCATACGCACTTATTCAGCTTAAGTCTAACAGCATGATCAATTGCACTAATAGCGTTAATATATGAAAAGATCGCTTCTTCTCTATTCTCGATTTGTAATTGTTGCTTTGCTAATTTTCGATGTGTAATCCCGAGATCAAATAAAGCCTCGGCATTAGCTTCATTATGCATAACTTCCTGTTCTTTTGCCATGACTTCTTGTTTAAGTCGTTCTATACTTTCTTGAGGCTTACCCAGAGCCATATAATAACTATTCACGTAAAGTAATAGTGTAATAAAGAATGAAAAAATTGGTTTATTCCCCAGCATTGAATGTTCACCTCCGGTTTATCTGATCAACACCATCTTGATTGTGTTTGAGTACTTTCTGGTAATAATTTTACAAAAATAGATGCCACTGGAAACGGAGAAATTTTGATCGTTTGTTCCATCCCAGGTCAAAATTATTTTGCCCGGTTCAAATAATTTGTTTTTTGCAATTGTTTTCACCTGCGAGCCAGTGACATTAAAGATGTAAATATCCCCTTCGATCTGTTCAGGCACATCAAAACAAATATTTGTTGAATTATTGAACGGATTCGGGAAATTCGGGTAAAGACAAAATTCGGACGGGACGAGTGAATTATCATTTTCGTTGACAAACTCTGACGATCCAACCAATAATCGAAATTTTTCATATCCGGCTTCGTTGTTCGACACATAACTAATTTTACTTTCTTTTCTTAATTTCACCGGACGAGTTAAATTATTTCCAATCAATTTTATGTCATATTCCTGTGGAACCACATCCAAATTTGTAAAATCTAATGTAACTTCCCCATTTTTAATATTCGAGTACACGTTAAAATCCCAAAAATTACCATCGACATTTGGAGCCTGCACATCCACGGTAAAGTAGTCAAAGGCTTTATTCCACTCAGGATGCGGGAATGTCAACATTACATATTGTCCGATGGGCGGAGGTTCCGGCTTATCGAAATGATCAAATCCATGAGAAGCTTTTTCCGCCACCGCAGCGATATTTTCATTATTCTGCGCATTTTGACAGGAAACATTAATTTTTATAAACCACTCAAATTGATTGCTGTTTACCGATTTTGCCAATCCCGATTCAAAATATGGATAGCGGAGATCAGGCTTTATTCTAAGAGTGTCATTATTTTCAACATAAATTGCATATCCCTGCCAGGGTTCGATACTTGTTACATCATTTCTCCACTGTCCTGAATACTCCCAAACTTCAGGCAATCCATTATTTATGCACGTATTTTCAATTGGTATTAAAAAATCATACGGATTTCCAATTAAATTCCAACCCTTATGCAAGGCTATTTTAAAAGTATCATTTGTTGTGTTTGTAAAACCTGATTTACTCTGAATATATTTTCCTGAAAAATTCTCAGTAGCTAACAGAAAAAACGCTTTGCCTGGTTCAAACGGTGAAAAATCAGCACTGTTCAGATAAATAAATGAATCTGTTTCACTGTAATGATGGTAATCAGCACACCGCCAGAGAGTTTGATCGTAATTATTCACTCCCAAACTCGAAAATAAAATATCCTTGGCTGATTTTTTCCCGTCATCTACCTGTATCGGTATTGATATTAAGCGGTAATCTTGTTGAGCGTCTCCGGTGTGGATTGTATTTGGCGATTTAATTTCATCCTCGTCGTCTATTTTAATTTTAGGTGAAAAATAGTCCAGTTCATTTCCTGATCCATGGAAAATACTATTGCCTGCACTGTCACAGCACTCGAAATAGAAATCGATTCCCCGGGAAGTAATATATTCACTCGGTATTAGGAATTCAAACGTTGTATCATTAGCAATAAAAGAATTGTGGCTTATTGATCCAAAATCTTTATCGCCGCCTTTTCGGATCCAAAGTCTAACACTGTCTTGATATACTCCGGAATGCACATCATAGATTTTTGCATAAATACTCTTATTATTAGTATTCATTTTTATTGAAACGGTGTCTTTAAATCCAACTACAGGAGCAACCGTGTCTATACCTTTTCCCTGAAGTGAAAGAATCAATGAATCAACATAATCGCTCGTATCATGGTAAAATATTGTGCAGGTCGAATCATGTTGACCAAGCCTTTCAGGAGAAAAACAAATAACTATCTCTAAACAACTATTCGTGTCTATCTCTGCACCAACCACCATTGAACTATCATAAAAAGGAAGCTTACAGTGAACCGAATCGATTGTTCCAGATAAGGTCCCCTGATTTCTGATGTTTCTTATAATGGTACATTCTGTTTTTATTAATACATCCCCAAAATTTACAACAGAATCAGCCACTGCAAAATCCGCTCCTTCAATTGATCCTGTGAGAGTAAGAATTGTTGAATCCGTATAGGTTTTGTTTTCAAATTTGTCATGATACTTCAAAATTAAATCCTCATTAAATCCACCGACTTCATTTGAGGTATATTGAAATGTTACTATTCTTGATTCGTTCGGCTGCAGAGAATCATTATTTGAGATACCGGTAATTGTCAATCCATCAATTTCCGGTAGATCATCAATATAAAGAGTCAAATTTCCTGTGTTTTTAAAGCAGCGAAGCTTTTCATCAGATGGTGTATTACGAGGAATATTTGGAAAAGCAATACTATCCATTCTGGTTTCACAAGTATCATCATATACTTTCAAATACGCTTTGTAACCTGTGCCATTAATAGCGCATTTTATAGTGTCCCATTTATTCTCAACTTTCCAAAAGCTATCTGAATAGCGTATTTTTAAACTGTCAGGATATGAGATTGAGCTATCTGGTATAAACTCAATATTAATCGGAGTGGTAATCCCTGAGTCTATTTCAGAAGGGGCTGAGTTAATAATGTGGTATACAGGACTATCGCATTCTGCACTGATACTTACCATCGCGATATTACCCGTATTTGATACGTCGACATGAAATTGAGTTGTATCTCCAACATGCGCTCCCTTACAACTGAACGTATCAGCAGTAAATATTCCAATAGCATCAGCGCCACGCCCATCTAAGGGAACCTCGATTGTGTTCAATATTCCTCCACTATCTGGTAAATCCCAACATGTAACCTTTAAGGTTTCATCATGCCAGTTAATACCCAGGGGTTCAAATTTGACCTCGATATTTTCATCTTCATCAGAATCAGGCAACAAGCAGCCTTCATCTGGCGAATCTAATGTGAATGGTGATGCTAAACCATCAACTTTATAATGGACTTTAAGATTGCCTTCATGTGTGAGGGTAAAAAATTTAGAAATAGAATCTTCTACATGGACTTCCTTATCAGAAATCCATTCATTTTGCTCAATTGTTAATTCACCAAAAACAATATTGCCATGTAATGAATCCTCAATACAATTTACAACATTGGTATCACATTTTGTTGTGTCATTACATAATATTTTATATTTAATTGTTATTTGTTTTATAAATGTATCAAGAGCAGAGGGATAAGGATTAAAGTAAATTTTTAATTTAACAGAATTTTCATAAGTTATGGGCGTTTTCAACAAGCTATCCAAACTTGCTGAATCAATTTCGAATGGCCCGTTCTCAACAAATACAGTACAAATTTTAGCTTCATAATCAGAAGTCAAATTTTCAATTTTCAAAAATTTTGTACGTTTAATGCTGTCACGATGTGTGTTTTTAAAATTCGGATAATTAAACTTCAAAATAGTATTAATTCCAGTGCCAACAAGAAGAATAGCGTCGGAAGCAGAAGCAGTATCACAATCCAAAGAATCTCGATATTCAATAAATAAGGTATCTTGGTAAGTTATTTCTTCAATGGGTGCAAAGTTCAATTCAACAAAAATAGTATCCCCAAACTTTAATTCCCTTTCTACCTCATTTTTCATGCTAAAATTAGCGCCGTCTAATCCATATAAACTATCAATTGAAAAACTGATATTCCCATCATTTATTATCTGTAATTGCTTACTTGTGGAACTTAGGATGGGTATATTACCAAAATTAACCGTATCTTCCGGCACTGTAAAATACTTACTGCTCCTACCAACACCAATTAGTTTAATAACTTTCGTTTTGCCTTTAATGCATTTACCATCAACATAATATTTGTAATTTATCACCACGCTATCCAAAACTGTATCCATGGTTGCAGGAGAAAAGCTTATTGTAATTTCTCCCTGCTCGTTCTCACTACATGAATTTTTTTGTAGCCCTTCAACATCAAACAGACTCGTATCCGGAAAATCTATGCAAAAATCTTTTAGAGTAACATTTCCCTCATTTTTCCAGGGAATTATTATTGAATCTGTGCAACCCACATGAGTAGAATCAAATACCACTTCAAGTGTATCGTTGTGATTAACTGAATCAATATCAAATTCTGCATATTTTCCTGTATCATTTAAAATAATTACCTGTCCATCAATAATTTTTAACGATGTATTGAGAAATATATCTTTCCTCTCTATTTTTAATGTTGCCTCTGATTCCAAATTCGAATCAGGTTTAAAACTTAGGATAAAATCTTTTTCTTCCATAGGTTTTATTATTAAATCTTTTGTAACAACATTATACTCTGTTGTATCGGAAAGAGAAGATTTAATAATAAGGGGCATAAAATCGTCTTCATTTTTTATCACCAAAGTATCAAACCGGGTGGTATCTTTCGCGACGTCTCCAAATCCTTGCAGAGCAGTCTTTATTGTTGGAGCCACTATTGGGAATACATATTTTTGAACTCCAGATCCGGCTGTTCCCAGATAAACGATATTTGGATCATCAATATCGAGACAAATGGATTCACCATGTTGAAAATTAATTGAATTTATATCTGATTCGACGACTTTATCTGTACCTATTATATTTCTATAAATAACTGTTTTTCTATGTTCTTGTAGACTCATCGCATATAAAACATCACTAAAAGAAGTTTCAGTCGGTACAATTTCCAACTTCATTATATTTTGTTTACTATTAAGCGGTGGGTATTTACACCAATCGCCAAAATCATCGCTACAGAATAATCCATTTTTCGTACCGGCAAATATTGAATCAGATAAAGTTGAAATAGCTAAATCATGAATATTAGTTTTATTCCATTCACCTAAGACTTGAGGAGTACTCAAATCAACCTTAAAAGCTCCATTATTTAATGTCGAAATATATGCAATATCTGAATTGTGATTATTAAATAATATGTCCGTTATCCTGGCTGTATTTAATTCTTTAATATTAATTTTCTCCCATTCATCATGAAAGTGATTAATCTTATAAAGACCCGAATCGCCTATCCCGACCAGAAATTGGTTGTTGTTTTTTCGAACAATAGTCGTATTATTTTTTTTATTAACACCTTCTGCTTGTTCCCAATCACCTGTTTCATCCAGCTTTCGAAAAATTGAATTCTCTATTGTACTAACGTAGATATAATCATCTTGCGAATCAAAGGTAATAGACGTAACATTTTCATTCAAACCACTAACTGGCAGCCAGTCGGAATTAGTTACTGAAATATTCTTTTCAAAAATAGCTGCATCGGATCCCGCAAAAAGTTTTTTCACCACTCCTTTTGCACAGATTATATCGTGAATTCGATGAGCAGAAAATCCACTATTATTTTTGAAATCACAAAAACCAGCGTTCTGATTGCTAAAGTATACACCTAACCGATTTGCTACATACAACTCCGATAGTCTTTCGGCGTTTATAATAATATTTTTTACTGGGAGCTCCGGTAAATTAGTATTATCTATAGAATTCCACACTTTTGGATCAATGCCTGTCCATCTAAAAATTTTAGAATTCTTAGTCCCTGCATATATTACTTTTCCCCTGACTTTTTGATCAACTAGGTGGTAATAAGTAGGCAAAGAAGTAATTAACTCATCTGCTAAAAATTTATTAGTATCAGTATACCAATCGAGGCCGTCATTTTCAGAGAAAAGACCTCCCTTATTTGTACCAACAAAAATTACTGCTTTTACATCTTCATCCTCTGCTATATTGTAAATAGCATAATCAGTTAATTTTTGATCAATTTCATTTTCATCTTCCCAAAACCTGAAATAACCCTGGTCAGTACCTACATGAAACCTATATTGATCATCAGTGACCAGAATATCAAAAACTTGGGGATTACTATCTGTTCCGAATTGAATTGGCTCAGAAACAGTATCTAATTCTGAATCTATACGCCATAACCCTGGCGTACTATTTTCTCCGTTATAACTACCACTTCCTGCAAAAAAAAATGGTGAATTTGATTTAACTCTCTTTAACAGATTAATGTATTTTCCATCTAAAAATACAGGATCTTCACTCCAATCAGAATCTAATCCTTCAAGTCGATAAATTCCATCAGATGTGCCCGCATAGATGTTTATGCTCCCATTTCCTTTTATTACTAAAAGTGATAAAATATCCCAACTCCTTAAAGTTGAGCTGTTTGAATTCCAGGTTTGTCCTCCGTTCTGTGAATAGTAAAAGCCTCCGCCCAATGTTCCTACATAAATATGATCAAAATTATCAGGATCAACCGCAATAGCCTGAACATTACCTCCATACAGCCCAGTGTTAAATGGTGTCCAGGTCGTATTATTTTCTCCGCATAATGCTTTTATACATAAACTAAAAAATGTAATGAAAAAAAATACATATTTTTTATTCACATTTAAAAGCATGATTTGTCCTTTATTTGATTCTGATAACTTGGAATTTCTATGGGAAGTCGGGAACTCCAGGTAATTCACTCTTTCGATCTACAGGACTATCTCCACCCCATAAATAATCATATAATTTTTTGCCAAATACTATTAAAACTGGAGTTATAACTATACCTCCACTTACAATCCAAAATTTCTTTGAACAATAAAACGGCTTCTTAAAGTATTCATCAATTATTCCCAGGCAGCTATCAATTTTTGAAGGGTATATTTTTTGAAAATTCCCTTTTGTAAATAGCTCCATACTATCTGCCGTGTTCTTTATATATTTGAATACCATAGCAACTGAATACAAGGTGTCTATCGACGTTGCAGTCACGATGGAAAATTCGCACTTCAAACTATGTGTTATCCCATACTTCTTATTCAAGAAAATAATTGATGGATCACTATTGTCTTTAATATTCTGAAAATCACTCAGTTTCACTAATTTTATTTTTTTATAGTTCTTAAAATGCATCCAAATATGACTCTCTACACTGTTAAATTTTATTTCAGGTACAGGAATTATGGAATTTTCATCAACGTGTAAGGCTAATAGTGGATCTTTTGTCGTTTTGTTAGTAGATTGAGCGTTTGACAGGCTAACGACTGTTAGAAGTATTATTAACACCTTATTCAGCAATTTGATATAGTTATCCATAGACTTGATAGCTCAAGTTTTTTTAAAAATACAGAAAAAGCAACATCCCCACGGTAGGTCACGAAGTAAGACAAAGCCTGCAGTACATCCCCAAACCTGCATCCGTTCTCCGTCACTTCCTCATTTTGTTTGGTATGAAGCTCTCAGATGTTGGCGCAAGTTAATAAGTCAGATTTGTAATATCCAAAATATATAAAATAATATTGTAAAAATCAAGATTTTTTTCTGATTTCTTGTAATTTTCGTAATAAATTGTGAGCTGTTTGTTCATTTCATGTGTGTTATATCGATTAAGGTGTTTGGTTGTTATTAATATATTTTTATTTATTAAATAACATTTTATTTATATTATAAATCAATATTTATTAATAATTGCTTTACCAATTATTTTGAATATTTTTATGTTGGATTTATTTCGTTTATAAGAAATATTATTGTTTTAATAATAACTAAAATTCTAAAATGATAATTTTTATACAATCGTCGCTTACTAAACACATAAAAACACACGATATGTTATTTTTTGATTTTGAATTATGCGCTATTTCATGTGTTTCGCGGGCAATAAATCTATTTTTTCATTGTTATAATTCATTTTAGAAATTCAGGTAATAATTGAAAAGGGGGAATATATTTTTGTTGTAGACCAAATTGACAAATTATGATTATTTCATTCATTTTGTGTTAGTCGGTTAATACCATTTTCTCGATAAAGATGCACGTGATTTATTAATTTTATGAAAATAAAAAAGCGCGATTTTGATTACGCGCTTTTGATTTAGAGATATTTATATCAGTTATCGTAATTCGTTGAGAAAAATCAGATTTCGGAAATCTGGCGATCCGATTCATCAAACGCTGGCATTGCATAAAGGCAATGCAATCCAGCAGTCTCCAGTTTCTGGCTCACGTTTGCAGTGCATAAAAAAACTGCACGCCATTCTGGCCATGAAATTATTCGTCCTGCGGAATCCGAATCGTGTCCCGTTCGGTTTCCACCACGTGAATGAGTGTTGGCGGGCCTTCTGTCATTTCTTTATAAAATGCTTTGAATAAGTCCATAATTTTTTGTTGCTTGTCATCGCCGAGCAGTACATCGCTGTTTTGTTTTAATTCTTTTGGATTATAGCCCAAAAGTTCGTAGGTGTAAATACCGGATTCTTTTTGTTCGAAGTATAGCTTCAGTGGTTTGTCATGACTATACAGCGCATTAATGGCATACGCCAAAACATACAAAATTTTCTCTTCTGCTGTATCTGCTTTTCTGATATTCACAGTTTTACCGCGCTTCTCGATATTTTCAGTATACGGCCATCTGTTCATCGTATCCTGAACTTCGGCAGACAGCATTTTGATGGAATATACATTTTCAGAGGGATAAACTTTTAGCAAATCTCCCTCTGATGGCCCATTTTTATCCACATCAAAAATTTCTATTTGGTTTACATCTGCTTCAATAATAAATAAATCAATTAACAATCTGTTAATAATTTCTTTATCATTTATCACAACTTTCCGAACAAGTTCTTTATCCCAATAAAAACCCAGATCTTCCTGAGCAAAAGCAGCCATATAATAGCTTGTGAGCAGAAAGATAATTACCACAATGATAAGTTGTTTTAAAGACATAAAAGCTCCTCCCAATTAAGGCAGATTAATCGGAACCGCCTTTTCCTTTTTGCGTTTCGACAAATTCCTGATATTCCCTGAAAATAACAGGCACTTTTTTCGGATTGACTTCTTTATACAGATCGATCAGTTGTCCATAAGCAAATTCAATTTCTCTTCGCTCCAGGTCTTCTTTTGACTCCAGCATTCTATTCAGCAGTTTTATTGCGAGCATATTATTCTGATGTGCGATTCGTTTTACCTGGTCGAAGGTTAGATTTTTACGATCCTTTGAGGAGATATTAAGCGTCCTTGAAAGCTGCGCCAGATGCAGAAACGTTTTTGCTTTTCCTTTCCATTCAATGGTGGTATCTTTTACAAAAAACGATCGCGCTTGATCAAACAACCCTTTCCGCTGATAATCGACGCCAATATCATAAAACATTTGTCCGCAATCTTTGGAATATAATTTATATAATGAATCAGCTTCAATTCTGTACTGTTTTTCCTGCTCGTCATCAAGTGAAAATTTTGGAGGTTGAGTTATGCTTGTGTCCAGGTCTAACACGACCTGATACAGTCGATTGGCTGCTTTTTCCATTTCCTTCAGGTTGTGATATTCAATTCGGGCCAATCGCCAGATTGTATTATAGCGTGCTTCCTTTGTACGCAGTTTTGGTATTAATTTAAGATAAGCATCTCGTGCCCATTCATAATTTTTATTTCTCAATGAATCATTTATTTGGTCTCTCATTTCAGACGCCCAAATATTACCATCATCCCAATTTATCCATAGCGCCATGCGTTGGATTCTTGTGGAATCCTCTTGCGTATCAGCAAGCGCGTACGCTTCCCGCAGGGAAAGCCGGGCAGAATCGGCTTTATACACTTTCATCTCAGCGCGCGCTCTGTCATAAACATAATCATAATAGGTTGCCGGCTCAACATGTCCAAGGAACGGATATTTTTTTAAGATAGTGCTATCAACTTTTTCATTATCAAAAAAAGCGGTAATCATCAAAATATCTTTTGCATTTTTTAAATTCTGGTACGCCAGATCCCACTTTTCGAGCTGGTAATGATTGCGTCCCAGCTCCCTGTAGATAAATGGATACCCCTTGTCGTGATTCAAAAACTGTTGCAGGGCGACCACTGCTTTATTGTAAGATGTTGTATCTTCAAAAATAAGTCCTTTATCCCAATTACCCCGTGCCAATAACTGATAGCTTCTTAAATTAAATGGGTCAATTTCATTTGCCTCGTTAAAGGCGACACTACAGTGATCGAGAAAATATTCTAACAGACTTTTCACAAGGGTTGTTGTCAGAGAATCTTCTGTCATTTGTTCCAGTTGAAGCTTTTGTTTTCTTTGCTCAGCCAGTGAAGCTGGCTTGCTTTTATCGACCGTGCTTTTTTCGTCTTCAGCTTTTTTTTGTGCTTTTTCCAGTTCTTCTTCTTTATCTGATATATCTTCGTATAATTCTTCTGTGATTTTCAAAAAGTCCTGACCATACGTTAGCAAACTATCGGCTCGTTTTTGTTTATTCAGTTCCACAAAAAGCCGCGTTGCCTTTTGTTTTGCCTGAACTTCGATCATACTATCCACACCGGCGATAATAACAGGCATTTTGGGATTGTTCGATACGTCAATCAAATCCGGCTGATTTTTCGTTGATGCACAGCCGATTAACAGTAGAATTAACCAGGATAATATAAGCAATTTTGTCGTGTTTATATAATTTATATTTTTAATCATAATTGTTTCCATTTGTCAAACCATTCTTTTGACGCGGTAAAATCCCCTAATTTCCGGTAAGAAGTATGAAATAATTTATACAGGATTTCCGTTTCTTTTGCATCCAACTGTTGTGACAACTCCTGAGCTTTGTTGCATAGTCGGATTGTTTCTTTTGGATCAAATTCCGATAACATGGCTAGTTGCAAATAGGCTTTTCCCCTGTCATTGTAGCGAACATCAGCGGCCTGGGAAAAATAGACATACGCCGCGCTTAGTTTGATTTTAAGATATTCAGCGCCTGTATTATAACACATCGTGCCATAGCTATCAAAATAAACTTGATAAGCTGTATCTGCCGGCGCTCCTGTTAGAGAGTCTGTTGCTGATCGTTTAATCAATTTGTGCATTCGCCGCAGCCCGGCATACTTGTTATTCAAGTTTGCGTAATCCAGAACTGCAATGCGCCAACTAATCTGATCAAATGTGCGTTGTGTTTTTAATAGCGGTAATAAATTAAGGTATGCTGTTTTCGCGGGTAAAAATTTATCAGCTTTTCTTAAGGTATCTGCAGCATCCCGCAATTCTGACGCTCTGATGTTTCCATCATCCCATAAAATCCAATCGATCCATTCCTGAAATGTTTTTTTTAATTCCACCAATGGTGTTATTTCCTGTGCTTCGCGAAAATAGTTCAGCGCTGGATTTGCATCATATAATCGGGTTTTACATAACGCCTGATGATAAATATAATTCACTAATGCTGTGGTATCCAATGGCGCCGAATCCGGGCGGCTAAAAAACAATTGAGGTTGGTTGATTTGAAAAATGGCAGTCTTTCGAATTGTTTCAGTTGCCTTTTCAAAATTATCAAACGCCTTTGGCCAATTCACCAAATCAAAATAAAGTTTTCCCAATCGAAAGTAGAATCGATGATCGTCCTTTATTTGATCAATAATCTTTTCAAATTCATTTACCGCCAGGTTCAGAAAATATTTATCCTTTAGCCGTGTTCCGATTGTCTCAAATCTTTGTACCAAATTCAAACGAAAATCGATATTAAATATATTGAGTTCAATAGAATATTGATACTGCTTAATTGATTCATTCATCAAAAAAGCGCTCACTTCACGAATAACATTCGTGCTAATGAAACCGTATTTCTTTTTTAATTTTTTAATTTTCTTTGAGACGTCTTTGTTGCTTTCATAATATTGCACAGAAGCCGTCAATTGACGTGAACTACGGATAGAATCCGCGAGAGTAAATGAATCAAGTTCGGTTGCCAGCCACAATGAATCACCGAGTTCCCATATTTTTTCAGCATCATTAAACGACGCCATCGCCTGCTGTTCTTGCTTTTCAGTGACCGCGACTTCTGAGAAAATGGTATCTGCGATCATCACAGTCATTGAATCGATTCCCGGTGGAAGCTCCATTCGTACAACGGACTGTTTTTGAACGATAGTTTTTTGCGTTGCACAGCCAGCAATTATTATTAACAGAATGAATGTAATTAATTTAAAATATCTCATATTAATTGCAAATCCTTACAATTCAAAATTATATTTGCTTGAACCGATCGAACCATTTTACAGATTCGGCAAAGTCGCCTTTTCGTTTATGGGCCATATACAATAAATTATACAAATTTTTCCGCTCACTATCACTTAATTGATGTTCCAGTTCATAAGCCTGATGACAATATTCCAAACACACTTCCGGGGCATCGAACGAAATACCCGCTAATCCAAGATATGCCCGCGCCTGATCCGGGCCTTCAATTTGTGATGCTTTATAAAAATAAAAGAATGATTTTTTACGATCTGTTCCCAAAAATAGATTTGCCAGTTGCACACACATAAAACTGTAATTTTCCCAATACGCGGGTTCTTGCACAAATCCGTCCAGTTCTGGCAATGGATTTTCCTCAAATAATTTCACCACGTTCCATAGTCTGGAAATTCCTTCATCTCGCTTATCCAACCGATTAAATTGAATGAGCGATAATCGGTAATTCGCTTCATACCGGGCACGATCGGATTGAAGAATATCTAATAATTCGAGATATGCTTGTTCGGCTTTTTGATACTCTTTTTCAGATACAAGTAAACGGCAATCATAATACATTTCAGAGCCGCGGATATTTCCCTTGTCCCAGTTAATAAAATTTATAAGGCTCGTAATTTGGTCATATTCATTGTGACCCGGCGCGACCATTCTGGCCCGCGTTAATGATATTAACGCTGAATCCGGGTCATATAATTTCATATAAGACTGACCGCGAAAATATATATTGGTAAACAGAACCGAAGAATCTATGTCAGATTCCTCACCTTCAAAAATAAGATTTACAGCCAGTCTGAATCGTTCTTTTGCCGGCTCCCATAATTCGTTTCTAAAGAAAATCATCCCGACCTGGTTGTTTAATGCAATTCTGGTTTGACGATTTTGTTCAAATTGCAGAATATTCATAAAAATTTGCAGCCGATTCGGATCATCTTTTTTAAAAGTATATAGTTGAACCATATCATAATACACCCGGGTGATCGCTTGTTTCAGGTACTGATCCAGCGGATTTAATTTTAACCCTTGCTCAAATTTTTCGCGAAGCTCAGTCAATAAGACAGCTAATTGAGGTGCGGCTTTCTCGTAAGTGATTTGTTTTTTCTTGATTCGCTCCTGCAATTGTGTTAACCGGCGAAAAATACGGTAGCCACTCACAAAGTATTCTTTAAATACTTTTTCCGAATCTTCCGTCGAAATCGTCCACTGCGAGGTATCATCAATAGCAAAATACTTCCACATGCTGCTATCGATTTGAGCAACCAGATCGCGGTGGTCTTCATTATCCAGAGCGGTTGCGGCTGTGGCTATTGTAATAATTAAAAAAAATGTGTACAAATATTTATTCATAGATTAAACCTGTTCAATGGATTTACCCTTTTTTGATGATATTATTTGCCCAGCTCCAGAATATCTTTGTAAATTTCTTTGCCTGCGGGTCCGAAGCTGATTTCGTTTTTCCGGTGAAATCGTCAATTTCCATTTCATTCGTTCTACGTTTCACTTTGCCGATGTTAAAATAATTACTACTCTTTTTATATCCCTGATCGATTAACATCATGTAAGCACCATCGCTCAAATCAATTAAACA
This sequence comes from uncultured Cytophagia bacterium, assembly GCA_964498785.1. Taxonomy (GTDB): domain Bacteria; phylum Zhuqueibacterota; class Zhuqueibacteria; order Thermofontimicrobiales; family Thiofontviventaceae; genus Mariaggregatimicrobium. The sequence continues at coordinate 20,911 of CAZCJL010000008.1, forward strand.
AAATGTAAGCTGGCGTTTTTCCGGTTTACTCGCCAGTAATAACTCATATCGTACTCCATCCACATTTATAATTTGACGCGCAGTATGATCATTTGGCTGAACATTCATTTGAATTTCAGCGACTTCATAAATCGGAGATTGATTATTCCTGATCCATTCCAGTAGTGGGTCCATCCAGTCTTCCCATTGTAGATTTCCTGAAAAACCAGCATAATCACTGGAAATAACATTATCTGAAGATGGGGGGCGAGTCGAGAGTCCTTCATTGGAAGTAATGCTTTTTTTCCGTCGCGGATCGTTAGTGACTTGCATACTCCGAATACTCTCGTCCTCATCCACGGATTGGAGTCCCTGAATCATATCTAATGGATTTGCATCGGACTGTTCAAAATTATATCCCTTATTGATAAGCATCTGTGCCGCGGTTTCTGTTCGGTCCGGATTTTCTTTTTCAAATTTATTCAAGCGATCGCTAATCGTTTTGATCTCGGCAAATTCCGGCATTATATTCAATTCGCTTTTAAATTCTTCGATGATCTGGTCAATATTCTCTTCGACTTCCTTGTCCGGCACCTTATCCGGGTCATCAGGATCCTCTCTCGGTGGTATTATCTTTTTAACTTCCGGAACAAATTCGATAATTTCCGGTGGGATTACTTTTTCCGGTGTTTCCGGGATATGAATTGATCTCAAGCCAAAAAATGTTATAATACACACAATTACAGTAATGACCGATGATACAATCCATCGATCTTCATCAAAGTGACTCCAATTCAGGGAATCTAAAGTAAAATTAGTTAGTTTCATATTGCTTAAAATCCCTCGACGATGTTCGCGGTCAGTACCCAATAATTATATTGGATACAGCGGACTGAATTCCCTTTATCATCTTTTTATAAAACATGCTGTGCTTTGATTATTTATTTTAGATAAGTATAAAATGCGATAACTTTCTATTTCTCAATAACAGTGTTCGCCCAACTCCAAAATATCTTTGTAAAAACCTTTGCCTGCTGGTCTGATGCGCGTTTCGCTGTTCCGGTAAATTCAATATCATTTTGATAAAAATCCACCCTCCCGTAATTGTAATAATTACTGCTCTTTTTAATTCCCTGATCGATGAGCATTACATAATCGCCGGTGCGCTTATTAATTAACAGAAAAGTAAGCTGCCGTTTTCCTGGCTTGCTCGCCAATAGCAGCTCATAATTAACTCCTGTAACAATAATTTCCTTACGGGCCGTATGGTCACCTGCAAGCACATTCATTTTATCTTTAGCGACATCATATATTGGTGATTGGTTATTTCGGATCCATTCCAGCAGCGGATCTATCCAGTCTTCCCATGCGACTTCTCCCTGAAAGCCGACATAATCTCCGGAAATCGCATCTGCCTGCGTTGGCGAACTGTTATCTGCCAGCCCTCCATCAGATCGAATGCCTCCCCTGCTGAGCAGATCGTCGTTAATTGATTTGCTGTAAATAAACACATTTTTCGTTTCCGTTGGGCGCCCCTGAATTACAGCATTCCGATTGTCTTTAGAATTATCATAATTATATCCGTGATTGAAAACGACCTTCGTGGTAACGTTTTCCCGAGTCGGATTATCAGCATTTATATTTTTATATGGATTATTGGTGAGCATTTTTTCTGTGCCAGGTAATTTAATTGTGTTGTTTTTCAATTCTTTGATGAAAGCGCCGAACCCTGCAACTGTATTTGTTTCCGATTTATCCCGAACGGTTATATCTGGCTTTTGATTTTTAAAAGTTATGACTCTTTCATAGTCATCTTCGATAATTACTTTCTCCGGCATTTCAGGAATCCCAATGAATTGCAAACCGTAATACATCCCAATACAGACGATCACGGTAATAATCGATGCGACAATCCACCGATCTTCATCGAAGTGACTCCAATTTAAGGAATCCAGAGATATGTTAGCTGGTTTCATAATATTTAAAATTCCTTTTTAGTCCATATTTTCGACAAATATCAATTAAATTTATGGTGGCCTGTATCATGGACTCTGGTTTGGGATTAATAATAATCACCACTTTATTCCCGCCTGCTTCATACTCAAGTTTTGTTTTTATCAGATAATCTTCCAATTTTTCCAGGATTCGAAATTTATTTGTCTTTTCATTTTCTGTGACATGATAGTATGCCTTTAGCTGACAAATTTTTATCAGTGAGGTTTCAGTTTCCGGATCAATTTCCGCCAGGACTGTATCACTGGGAACAATTTCAATTTCCAGTGGAATGATTTGCGGTTTATTTTCGTTAGTCGAGTTTGAACGAGCGCGGCTGGGTAATTTTATCTGGTTTTTATGAACAATATCACTAATTAATAAAAATCCCATTAACAAGATAAAAACAACGTCAATCAGACGTATAATTATGTTGCCTTTCATTCGGTTACCTCACTTAACACTATGAACGTCCATGCCCACGGCAATTTCGTGTTGTTGACAAAATTGAGCAATCCGCATGGTATATTTAATAGGAAGATTCCAATAGGATCGAATACGCACTCTCAGCTTTTTGCCCCGGCTTTCATAATATAAATGTTTGTTATGGATCATTCCTGTCAAAATTTCCAGACTTGAAACAAATCGATCTTCATTTTCAACATAGAACCGTTTATTTTCATCAATGCCCACAATAAACAGTTCTTCTTCATCTATTTCTTTCTTAATGGGAGTTTGGCTCTGCGGAAGCCTGATCGGACTTTTTTTATTAATTTCGCTGATCACAATAAAGCCAAACAGAAGAATGAGTACAATATCGATTAATCGTATAATGATAGTACTTTTTGACATAATATTTCTTCTTGATGTTAATTACACGGCAAATACTTCAAATTTAATTTTAGCGGGATCGACTTTATCTGCCTCAACTTCAATTTCCCTGGCGCCTCGTTTACCACCCATAATGAAATAGACTTCTGCCAGTCCCTCGGCATTTGTTTTGGTTGAGAAATGTGAATTTTCGCTATCTTGAAACCGCCCATCTCCTCGTCGCAAATGAAAATCAATGGAATAATTATTAATCGGATTATCATATTTATCGCGAACAGCCACAGTAAACGGAGTTGGTAATCGTCGTTCAATTTCTCCTGATTGATAATTTCCGCGAATCTCGATCATTTTCACTGGCGGGGTTGGTTTTGCAATCGCCAAAATCGTCAGACTAATGTGCTTGGCGCGTTCAACGCTAATCCGGATCGTTTTTTCACCAGATTTTTTGCTAAATTTAAATTTAGTAATTGCCATTCCATCTTCATTGGTCAAGATTTTTTGGATCCGGTTACCGTTCGGAAATGTGCCATCTCCTTCCTCTGCCATGAAAATAACTGTCTCACCTTCCAGTAAATTACCATCATCATCGCGCACTTCCACCTTAATATTTTCGGGGAGTTCAGATCCCACCACGCCGCTCTGATTATCACCGGAAAGAATTTTCATTGATGCTGGTTCACCGGGAACAATAATTTCAGGTCTTTTCTTTACTTTTTTCGGTATTGGTTGTTCATCCTCATCTTCCATATCGATCCCTGGCTGGCTGGGTAACATTGTTGGAACAGCAATATCTCCGCCCGCTGAACCAATGACCTGAATTGGCATCGGTCCTTTTTTCATTTCTTCTTTCATTAGCCGGCCATAAAAAATATTAGCCATTTTATCAATTCTATCAAGATGTCCATCAAACAAATTGCTGACGACAGTTGCTAACGAGTTCAGCAAAATACTAATTACCAATCCGATAATAGTTGTGGAAAGCGCCACGCCCATACCAGACAGGATCTCGTTTTGGTCGGGAGAGCCTCTGTAGAACACAAGGAACATCCCCCAAACAGTACCTAAAAGTCCCAATCCGCCTGCGGTATCAGACAGAAAAGCCAGCCGTGTAAGGAAGGGATTGAAGAGGTCTTTTAAATATTGTTTAAAGCTCGTAATTTCATCACTAAATCCGGTAGTTGTTTTTTGCGTATCATAAATTGTATATAATTTAAACAGCAACTGAAAAGCAGAAGCTTTTTTCATGCGGAAGATTTTTCTGAGAAGCGGAACTTTCTGTATTCCCTTACCATCAGCGCCTTTTTGCCCTTCCATTTTGGTGAACATATTTTTAATATCATCGAGACTATAACTTTTAATTTCATCCACCGGAATTTTAGTGGCGTCGGCCTTTTCACGATTCAATACAAACCATTGCTGAAATACAAATAGGACCCCTAATATAAACACAAAGATCAGCAAATATCCGATTTCCTGGGCGGTGCCAAGTAAATCAAGTACAGTTTTCCCGGTTAAACCCGGAGCGTTTGAACCATCCTCCCCGGCTCCGGCTTTGGATGTATCTGTAGCTATAGTATCTGCTTGAACATTGGCCATCGCAGTATCTGCGGCTCCTTTCTGAGCACAGATATATGTGGGTTGCAAAAGGATACCCATGAAAATGATCACTAATGATATTTTGCAGAAAGCGTGCATTCTTTTTCCTTCCTCAATTGTAGTACCTATCATTGCAATTCTATTGCTTTAAATATTAAATTGATTTAACATAACAAATACAATTCCCCCATTAAAAACGAACAACTAATTAAAATTTAGAAAAAGTAAACGAGACGTTAAAAGGATTTATTGCAGTATAATCTCAACATCTTTCGGTTTTACTGGTGTAGATGGCGTAAACCTCACAATGCGATCACGAGTAATGTTTACAAAGGTAATGCGTTTAGGTTTCGGATCGTTGGGCTGCCAGCTTTTTATTCGTGATGATTTATACTGAAAATAACAATAATAATTGCCGACATTAACTAAATTGCTATCAGCATCAAAACCGTCCCATTCAACAATATCCGGTATCTGTGAATATCCTGGAATCGTATGGATCGTTTTTCCGGTAACCCTTTTAATGACGATTCGCCATGCATAAACTTTCGTCTTTACTACGTTTGATATTCTAAAATGTATTTTTTCCGGGATCATCTTCTCTTTCCAGGGTTGTTTTATTTCAACATATTCGGACGTATCCTGGACAAATTTACTTTGAATTGTTTTTGTGAGAGTGTCAATCTTCTCCTGGCGCAGAATGCTGTCGGTTGCTGAGACCCTAAATGTACGATAAATTTTAACATAGTCCTTATTGATGCCAATATCGTTAATTAAATAATTCCTGACCCGGATTGCGCGCTCTTCAGTGGTCTCGTCATGACAAAAAATATCGATCGTATTATTTTTATTATATTCTTCTGGCGAGGAGAGTAAGCTCTTTAATTTATCACGATACTGATTATAGCTTTCTTCCTTTAAAGATAAATTCGGGTCTTCAATAATATTGTTCATTAGCTTTTGGGAGGATTTATTCTCCGGAATGCCAAATTCGGAACTACCGAAGTAAGAAAAGAGCCTGTCAAGATCATCGAACAATAACTTATCAATTCGAATGAGTGATCTCTGCTTGATAATTTTTACTGTGTCTGTTGAGGCATGAATATTATATTTATATTCAAAATTTGGTTTCATATTCCAGGAAAACCCAAATTGATGTGAGCCATAACTGTAATGATTGAGATCATTTAGCGGATATTCCAATCGATATATTAATGAAATACCCTTGAAGAGTTTTAATTGTCCCTCCACTAACAGTGATCGGTCATGATATCCGGTTTTCAACAGTCCTTTATCATATAATTTCGCTTCTGCCAGAATTCCGAAGATAAGATCATTTTCCTGGTAATGGCCATACAAAGAAGCGCCAAATACATTATAATAATATTTAAATCCAAAATCCATTGTCATCGGTTGCCGCGCCCCGACATCTGACAAGGAAAGGTCCGGGCGATTAATATGGTTGAAAGCGATTCCGAAGGAAAAATCAGACACCGGTCGTACCAATGCCCCAACTCCAAAGCTCACATTCCAGTTATTCATGTCCTTGAATAGCGGATCTTCGTAATGAAGAACATTATCATAATCAAAATCATAATTAATGTTCAATCCGTTTGCACTAACGCCAAACGCAAATATTGGCGAGACAGAATATGCCATCGAGAGCCCAATGCCCACTGTACGAAAATAAGGCGTGTTGAAACTCTGGGTGGTTATCCCCAACCCGACGCGCGGGAAGGGGATATTCGGCAGACTGTTGCTATTAAATGTATGCTTTAGCGCCGTACTATTTCCACTCACAAATCCGACATGGTACAATTTCATTCCCAAATTCAGAACCATATTCTGGAACGGAACGACTGCAGGATTGATGAAAAGCGATTGGGGATCCTCCAAATCCGCAGGATTCGTTCGGATAAAATCCTGCGAACTCACTGTTGATGTCAATATAAACAGCCCAATCAATATGATGTTGATTACTTTTTTCATTTCAATTCCCTTTTATTTACTTAATGATGACAACACAGCCCCGGGTAATGGGATTACTATCACTTAACAATACATAAAAATAAATACCCGGCATCAACGCCTTGCCATGTCTGTCCCGTCCGTCCCAAACAAATCTCTTGCCTTGTTGATCCCCTTCATTGAATTCCCGTATCAATTTACCATGGATGTCTAATATTTTTAATTTTGGTTTTTCAATCACAAATTGTTCAAAATTAAAATCTGCAAAGTCATTAAAACCGTCATTATTCGGCGTGAAGGGGTTGGATTTTACTTCCAGTTTCGCGCCATCGACATGAATGACTGTTTCCATGACATTATTATATTCAATTTCCTCCTTGATTTTTCCATCAGGCATTGGATCCGGATCTACTTTTACGACCACCCGATGATCGCCTTCCTGCATGAGTTCTATACTCGTTTTAGCCTCGAATAGCTGTCCCACACGCAATCCGGGACATTCAATCTGGTAAAATGCATTTTCGCTATGCCCCAGGTAAAACTTAATCTCAAACGGTTGGTCACAATCAATGAAATCAATCCCAATCAGAGCCGTAATCGAGACACTTGATTCGACTTCAATAGCCTTCCCATTCGCCGAGTTCGTTAAGCTCAGCACATACAGATCAGATAATTTGCCCGGTGTTAATATTTCGTCGTTATATATTAATGTATCTATGTTACCAACATTGTCTTCTACGATAATTTTCAAGGATAGAGAATCGTTATAATTATAGTCGTTATCAGGTTTATATTCAAGGACAACAGTGTCACCCTGTACCGTGATTCGTAGCGCGCCGGTGATGTCTTTTTGTACAGGATCTTTTCGAGTCCACAGGTATAGTTGCAGTGCTTCATTTTTCACTCCGGAAAAATCATCCGTAAGTTCTACAAAAAACGTATCGTCGAGTGCTTCCAATTGTTTCGGATAAATAGCAACCACTGTCGGAGCAGTTGTATCATACGGGACCGTAAAGTAGTAGTAAACAGAGCTATCCTGCTGCGAGCGATCCGTGGAATTTCCCATCTTATCGACTGCATAGATATCCACCCACACAGTATCATTATAATTAAACTGCTGTTCTTCACAAGTGACAAACACAGTGTCCATCAGGATTGTCGTTGTATAATTTAATGGCTGTTCAGGCAGCGCATTTATCTTTGTTTTCACCTGAATTGATTCCGGTTCAACGCCGGACATTGCATCCCATACCTTGAATTGGATGGATGTACTCAGCGATTCAGAAAAACCATAAATTTCAGGCTGATGATCGAAAACGATCGGAGGTGTAATATCCACTTCCTCACCGGTTTCAAACCAGTAACTGGTATTTGCAGGATTACCTGCAAAATCTTCTATGTAGAAATAAACATCAACTCGTGATTCGAATGGATACGGAGTTAACGGAATATAGCGTACTGTATCATTATCGACAGTAAAATCTACTTCCGTATTTTCGATTTTAAGGACAGCCGTTGAAAAATCAACACCGGAATTCTCATCTGTTGCCGTCAGAAAGACCGGCGTCATAGCATTGCAGCCAGTTTGATATGGCTTTGGCTCAATTACAAATATCTGCGGTGGAATGGTATCCACTTCATCGATTGTTGTAAACCAGTAGGTTGTATCAGCTTTTTTTGCAGCCAGATCTTCGATCCAAAAGTCCACATTCACTTTAGTGCCAGCTTCAAACGGAGTCGCTGGTTTATAGATGAGCGTATCACCTTTTACTTCCAGTTCCACTTCAACAGAATCGATCAGCATTGTCGCGGAAATTATGTTCAGACCACTTCCTGCGTCGCTGACCCTGATAGCGACAGAAGTATCTACTGCAACGCCTGTTGAAAATGGTACCGGCCACAGTACTTCAATGAGTGGAGGAACCGCATCATGTTCTGTCGTAAATGCATAGGAAACGCCTGCCGGCAAATTCGCGTTATTTTTTACCCATAGTTTCACACGTACATTTTTGTTGTATTCAAACAGGGAATCCGGTTTAAAACTCACTGTATCGTTACTGAATTTATGCAACACCAGATCACCATCAATCCACAATTTAATTGAATCCGAATTTATGTAAGTTTCCGGATCAACTGCTGTAAGAACGATATCCGTGCTAATCGAAACATCGGTTTCATTACTGTCAGGACGTACGATCTCGATTATCGGCGGAGTCAGATCAACCGGAACTTGCCCTGTATTAAATCCATAGTCAACCCTTTCAGGATTTCCGGCAATATCATCTATCACGAATGATACATTTACACGACTTTTATAAGCAAAGGGCACATGGTGAGAGTAGGTAAAAACTGTATCATTCGTAATTGTAAATGCTACATCTTCTCCATTTACTGTCATCTTGGCTGTTGTCGTATCCAAACCGGATTGACTATCGTTCGCCGAAAGGATGATCGGCGCCATAACAGAAACACCTGTTTGATCCCGCAATGGCTCAACGATTTTAATATCCGGAGGCGTATCATCGATTTCTGTCTTGAAATAATAGGTCGCGTCCGCCCAATTATTTTTAGTATCTGCAACTTTCACATTTACCGAAATCGAATCATTATAGGAAAACAGTTCCGTGGGGACATAATGAATCGAATCATTGCTGAACGTATGAGTTACCACAGTCCCATTTAGCGATAACTCAATTGAAGCCGGGTTTACACCGGACAGAGCATCGTGAACGAGAATGAGAATATCCGTATCCAGGGGGACGTTTTCTGAGTATGCTTCCGGACGAACAACGATAATTTCCGGCTTCTCTGAATCAACAGGCTTTGATATTATGGTAAAGCTGTATGATTTAGTCTCTTCATTTCCGGCAAAATCCTTTACACTCACATTCACGTCAACAATGGATTCATGATCAAATGGTACGTTTGGTACATATACAAGTGTATCATTTTCATAAGTATAATTACCCTCGCCAGGTACTTCAAATGTGATAGTCGATGAATCAATCCCGGTCTCGAAATCCTGAAGAGCGACCACGATATTTGGCATCCGGGGAACGTCTATTTGATTTTCGACCGGGTAAACCGGTGTAATCAATGGCTTAATAGTATCTGCTTCGGTTGTAAAGCTGTATGTAGTATCCTCAGGATTCCCGGCGTAATCAGCAATGTAAAAATCTACTTTGACTGACTGGGCATAGCCAAATGGATTTTCAGGATAGTAGTATATTGTATCATTACTGACATTGAAATTAACCTGAGTATCATCGATATTCAGAATACCACTATCAAAATCAATTCCGGTGCCAATATCTGAAACGTGAAAAACAATGTCAGTCGTGCGGGGAACATTTACCGCATCTGGCAGTGGTCGAATAATGGTAATTATCGGGGAAACAACGTCGGGTTCTGTACGAAAACTATAATTAAGCGAGTTCATCCTTCCGACATTGTTGGCAACTTCAATATATACATCATACCATTCATTATAATTCAACGTCTCGGGAAATTCAAATCGAATTGTTCCGTTATTATTCTCATAATCTGCTATTGTTTCATCATTTATCTTAAATACGAGTGACTGCCAGTCCACACCTGACTCATCGTCGATTACACTGAAAGCAACGTCAGTGGAAATGCTGACCAGGGTATCTCCGGGTTCAGGGCGAATCGGAATTATCGTTGGAGGCGTCGGGTCTGTTTCTGTGAAAAACGAGTAGTTCGCGTTTGCCGGATTTTCATAGTTGTCTTCCACGTCCAAACTGACATTGATTTCCGATTCATACGGGAAAGGTACATCCGGTGTATATGTGAGCGTATCCTGGAAGAACGTTCCCTGAACAACATTATTATTAATTTGCAGTTGAATTGAATTTTGATTTATCCCTGACTCGTCTGTAATAAGTATTTTTACATCCGAGAGAATTGACACATTTGTATCGCCGGGTTGTGGATATAGCGGCGTTATCGTCGGTTTTACGATATCCGTTATTTTGAACCAGTAAGATAGAGATGCCGGATTTCCATCATAATCCTGTGCTGTGCATACTACATGGATTGAATCGTAAGATGGCCATTCGATCTCCGGGGAGTAAATGATCTGGCAATTATTCGGATCGCCGGTTATTTCGGTATTCACTGGGAATTCATTTATTGTCAATACAACCGTACTGAAATCAATACCTCGTCCCTCATCCGTACCATTGATTACAATATCTGACGTCACGGGCACATCGATTTCATCCGGTTGCGGAGTTTCAGCGACAAGCTCCGGCTTCATTGTATCACGAACGGTATAGAAGGTATAAGTTGTATCGTCATTATTATAATACTTGGTCCGATCCATTGCCCAAATCGTTACTGTCACCGTATCCGACCAGTCGAACAATTGATCTGGTTGATATTTGTAACGGACTTTCAGAAATTTTGGCGTCCAGTCAACGATTGTTGCTTTCTGCTGTTCAACCTGCCAATTTCGGGTATAAATAGAGATATGGACATTATTTGTATCCACACCCGATTTGGTATTTTCATCGATATAATCATCATTGACTCTGAATTTTAAAATCGCATCACGAGGAACGTCTGTTTTCAGATGCCATGGATCAATTTCAGTAAAATATGGAGGCACATGATCACATTCTGTTGAATCCGGTTCACCTCCGCCAGGCTTTTCAGCACTCGTCGTTGTGTTAAGCTGACCATCAGCTTTTTCTTGAGGTAAATCTTGCGGAGCAGCATCACTGTTACCAGCAAGCCCTAATATCCCAAATATTACCACTGATACCACCATTACCAGTGTTAATTTTGAAGATTTATTTACCATTTTATTCTCCCAATTATTTAATTTTGTTAGTAAGTTTTAATTTAATAAAAATACCAACCGATAAAAAAAATCTTCCCCCAAAAAAATTTCCTGGTAAACTTTGCTGCATTATTTTATGACTCGCTGATTGCATAAGTTTACTTTATAACATACAAAACTCATACCAACATCAAACACCCTTCACCATAAATTATAATTAGATTAAATACAATAACTTATAATTTTCCACAAAGTCAGAAATATATTTCACATTATATTAAAAAATGTAAATTTTACACACCTTAAAAACTATTAATATTTATTAACTGCTTAATAAACTAATATTATTTAACTTATTCATTAGTAATATTTACCTTTGATATTTTTGTTAGTATTTCTTTATGGGAATTTTTACATACAATTGTATAAATTCGTTTTTTAAAAGACCACTAAAAAATTTACCGATGTAAAAAATCCCTCAGAGAAAAAAAACAAAACCTGTTTTGGGGTGTAGGAAATCAAAAATCTTATTAAATCACAATGTTATTATTTATTAATCAGGCTTTGTGACTTCTTTTTGTGTATTATGTTTAAGAAATCACTTTTGATACAGCCCCGAATTAAAATAAAAACATTCCCCATTAAAAAAATATAATCATCGTTGCAGTTCGTGGCAGGTTCGGTCTGGCGTATTTCTAAGACGTAAGCTTATAAAATTATTCTGTTTTGAAACATTCCGAATGTTTCAGGTGTCAAACGTAGTAGATATTATATAAAGGAAATATAAGAAATTTATTATAAAAAATCAAATACTTATTTACATAATTTCCGATAATGAGCAAATTTTAATAATTATTCGATATATTCTATTTCGTTAAATAAAATAATATCTACACGTCTATTGATATTACGAATATAGGCGTCGTTTGTCGAATAATAAATTTTGCTTAATGTGCACGGGCAATAATATTTTAAAGGCTCGTTAAAACCGCCTGGATGCCCGGCATATTTTCGTTCAAGTTGCTCTTTTGTAATATTTGGCTCCACTCTGTCAGCTATCTGCTGCCAGGTTTGAATCTTATTATCAAGTTCATTATATTTTGATTTTAGAATTCCCAGGAATTTAGTTCTTATTAATTTAGCGCGATTGAATGCCAGCTCAAGATTGTGCTTGTATAATCCGATTTCACAAGAATAGCCATTAAATTTTATTCTCATTTCCGGTGAATTTATCAGTTCTTCAGCAATATCCTGCAAGCGAATATCATTGAATGTAAACAATTCCTGCGCTGAATCGAATTTATTAAGATGCACCTGCAACTCCTGATTCTGAATATTATCGCACTTCACATAAAATTTCTGTTGATTTGTTAAAAATGTTCGGCCCAGCTTATCTTCGATTTTCATAATAAACGCGTAGCTTCTATTTAATGGCACTAATCTTTTTTCATAATTCAATCCGGCCCAGACAAATCTATCGCTTAAATTAATGCCATTTTGAGAATCCTTATTTAAATTGAAAGGCGTGCGATTCACAATTTGTCCGGTTCTGACCTCCTTAATAAGCAGTTGCCATGAAATGATATCGATATACGCGTCTAATTCCGAATTAATTTCAATTCCATCTGATATGAGCGGATTTTGGGCCATCACCTGTGGTCCGAATAAAGCAAATTCATCTGCCCTGTTATTCCCAACAACTGAAATTTCAACTCGCCTGTTTTCCTCGCCGGCTTTTCTATCAGTTGAATTCTCAATGCGAAGTTTTTTCACATTATAGTCTTTTTTTAGTAGTACTTGACTCGCAGGCACTTTTAAAGTATCAACTAAAATTGATTTTACCGTTTTCATTCGTCGCATTGCCAGTGAGTTAGTACTGTTTTCGCCCAGCGGATCGACATAGCCAGTGAGTTCGATTTTCAGGGTTTCACGTTTCTTCAGTCTATCTGCAATAATTTTAAGCGCAGGCAACGGATATAACCAGCTTTCTTTATAAAAATCTTTTTCAACAATTGCTGATTCTTTATCAAAGAAAACAATCGGGATAATTGGCACTTCACAATAGGTATAAATAACCTTTTTCGTATCAAGTGTATCGGTATTTGCGTAGATTCTGCCACGCGGGATCGTGATAGCAGAAATCATTTTATCATTATTATTTTTATCTAATTCCATCACTACACTATCGGGATCTACGACTGCTGCAAAAAAGTGCTTCCCAATTTCATCGGTTCGCCAATCGAAAATTTTTGTAATGGTTGAGCGAGCATTAATGGAATCCACTTTAAATTGTTCTGCTAATATTTTCGTCTGTTCACAATCAAATGAATCACTCAGCGTAATTCTGAATTTATAAGCCGGGCAGGAACTTGTATTTGCGACCACTATTTTAATTTGCCCCTGATAGTTGTCTCCAAAATTCGGCAATGTATCGCTGTGTAAGAATGCAAGTTCCTGAATCTTCAAATCCGGTGCAGACTTTATAAAGGATCGCATTTCTCCGGCAGAAGTCGTATGCCCATTTCGATCAATAGCAACGACGGTCCAGTAATACGCGCCTGGCAGAATTTCCGGAAGTTGGATTCGCGTTTCTTCTGTCAACAGGTCATATTCAACATCACCTTTCATATTCGCCGATTTGCAAATATCATCGACGACAGCTTGCAGGTTGTCTTTATTTTTGTCAATCAGCACCCGATATGAAACGATGTCACACACATCCGGATCCGGGGAATTTTCCCAGTACAGAAAATTGGTATGTTCCGTGCAAAATATATGATGATTCGTGGGTAAAAGCAAGCGGAATGATTCCGGACTCACGGATTTCATGCTGATAGCGCCTGCCATATCATAGCCCAGAGCTTCTCCGAAATCAGATTGATTATAATCTGCCTGTAATCCGGCATTAAAGGCATCTATACGAACACTGACGCCAAATGACAAATCTCCCAAATCATCTTCATTAAATGCATACCCACTACGAACCGCGATTAAGTTCTTAAACCAGTACTCAGCGCCGAATATAAATTTAAAATTTCCATACTTATATTTTGCGATATCCGAAGCAAGCAGCAGGTTATGATAATCACATTTAATGAACTGATAACTGAGCCCCAACCGATAGCCCAATGGTAACGGACTGGATTCATCCTTAAATTTTGTTTGAATTCCAATGTTTTGAATTGTGGCGCCAATCGCAAAGGGTCGGTCATGCAATTTCATTCGGTACATGACGCCAACATCAGAAGCGATTGTCCAGGCGCTATAATCTGCCAGTGTACTGTGACCGAATTTGGCGTTTAATCCCACGGATACTTTGTCATAAAGCCAATCCAATCTTTGTCCGAACGAAGCCACACCTAAAAAGTTGCCCGCACTGACTTTGCCGGCGGTTCCTTCTGTTGCATCCCAGTCCGGCATGCCATGATGGAAGATGCCAATACCTGCTGTTGTTTTGCGGCTTCCCCACATTCGAAATTGTTTGACGCCTGTGAGTGTACCATAATACATGTCAGCGAAATATTTATTATACATTGCAGAAACTTCCCAATTCCTCACATTGCCTAAACCAGCGGGGTTCCAGTAAATCGTGTACAAATCATCTCCAACACCGGTGAATGCGCCGCCCATTCCCATTTGTCTCGGACCGATTCCAATTTTCAAAAAATTCGCCCCAGTTCCGTATTGAGCCGAGATATGCATCGGCAGAAAAAGAGTTGCTATGATAAAAACAAAAATTGTCTTACGCATTTTTTTCCTCCACAAAGTTTATCGGACTACGATCACCTTTTGCCATGTTGTTCGCCCACCAGCCTCCATCGTGACAATATACACACCACTACCAACGAGGCGGCCATTTTTATCTTTACAGTCCCATCCTCCATCGACTTCAGAAAATCCAATCGGATATTGTCTGTTTTCAACAAGCGTCCGAACATGTTCCCCTGCAACATTGTAAACATTAAGATCCACAGGGCTATCTTTCGTAAGTTCAATTGATACCAACACATCATTCCCCAAATCGACCACGTTTCTGTTTAAAATGAGCTTGTTTTCTGCAACCAGATAAAATTCGGCAAGGCTTGCTCCCTGGTTACCCAATTCATCAGTATAGGATAACCGGGCAACCCACTTTTCTTCATCTGTTTCAGTTACTTTTCCAGTCGGGGAGAAGAATGGTTCAATTGAGATCGTATCCGGTAAAGTCGGAAATTGCGGCATATTTGTTATTTGTTCTGTAAAATTCTGCTCCACATCGAGTGCATCATACACAATGATTGAGAAATCTGAAACATTCATTGGCAATTGCACCCAAAATTTTATATTATACGCGCAAGAATCTCGTTCGCTATCACACGCAAATAAAAATCTTTCAGCCTTTTTCGTTGACGGATATTCTGCGACATCAGCCTGAGAGACCCGAATATCCGCAGCGACATCCTGAATTATCCAGACTGTATCATTTGCTGCTGTACTCACATCGGCTGTATACGCTGCTGCAGAGTCGATGACTGAAAGCCAGGAATAGGGCAATTCACTGTCCACTGTTGCCGGAAGGGTTAATACGCGTCGTTCTCCCATGTTTAGGCTCTGATTTTGCCAGACGCTCCGGTCATCGCCAGTTGATTGTTCTGTTATCGTTACATATTGTGAATTCAGATTTTCGATTGTGATATTATTCAGACGATCATTTCCGGTATTTAATATAGAAAGAACATAGTCGTAGGTTTCTTCCGGATTTGTCGTTTTCCAGTGTTTCTCGACAGCCAGTCCGGACGGAAAAGAAGCCACCTCGAGCCATAAATCATTGTTATCCACCGGCGCCAAATAGCGTCCGAGCGTATCAGTTCCAACCGGGAACGGATCTTTCGGATAATTGATCGTCACATCAAAATTCCGAATTGTGCCTTCCATTGTTCGATTTGGTGATTTATAAGCGACGAGATAATAATTTGTCAACAACTCAAAAAGTTTTTCAAAAAATTCCGTTTCCGCAGAAGACAATTCCTGGTAGTAGCCTCCGCATGTCTCGGCCAGAATTTTCAATTCCGTTTGATCTGCTGTGCCGTAATTCAACAAAATGATCGGAACAGCCATCTTCATTGAATAATCCATCACTTGTGTACGGGTAAGAAAACTGGTATTGTTTCCATCCGTGAGAACAATCACTGCACGTCTTCCGGGTCGTTGCGCACTTTCAGCAATGCCGCGATAAATTGCATCCATTAGCACTGCCGGCGATGTACTGTTTGATTCGCGAAGTGCTGAGCACGCATCTTCAAAATTGCCAGTTAATTCCAGCACGTTTTCAACATGGTTTGAGTAGGAAACCACCGCGACCTGATCTTTCGCTTCATTAAATTTCTCCACCATGGAACACAGCGAATCTTTTATCGCTGAAATGACTCCCGCACTGCTCGTCGGCACGACAAAAGTCGCAGTGACCGGCCATTGGTCTTGCTCTGCGATTTGAGTTACGAACGGAGCGACACCCGTGGTGTAAACAGATGGATATGGTTCAGCTGCTCCTTCAGGAAATTCATATATCGGATACCAGACAGACCTGACGGATTCACCGGCATCTGTCTGTTGATCACCGCTCACCCATCCGGTGCGACTGGCAATCCCCCGAACCGGGTGAAAATTTTGATCCATCACAGCTACATACGCAAACAAGCTGTCAGGATAGAACGGGCTCATGTCATAGATCGGATCGCTATTCTCGAAATAGGTAATGACGTTGGTTCGGACATCGAGTTCCGTGATGCGCACACTCACCATCATCGTATCCAGGTTATTCATTTCATCGATTTCCAGAATGTCATTTTGATGATCAGCAAATAATATAATGCGATGGAGACCTTCGGGAGGATTCTCCCAAACAACGGATACGGGTTCAATATCTCCTTCTGCAACGCTAAGTGTATCAAAAATGAAATCTTCACCTATCTGGTTCTGCTTACTCGTATCTTCCAGGAAAAAGCCCACTCGGAACGGATCTCCAATTGCTGAAATACCAATATTTTGTATCACTCCTTCTAATGTTAGCGGGTATCCCGGTGAATAATCATCAAGTTTTGGAGTAATGGTCGCTTCAATATCTGCTGCTGTCACAAGAAATGAGATTGAGGCTGAACTCCTATAGATGCCTGCTTCCGCGTGTGCAGTATTTAGAATTCTGCTCTCAGCAGGATTAGATGTCACCTGAAAACCTGGATTTACCATAAACGGAATTGAATAAAGAACGCTATCTCCCGGATTTAACATATCAATATTCCAGGAACATATATTATTGTCGATTGAATACTCATCCGGGATAATACCGGCGAGATCAACAATTATGTGCTGCGACAGTTCGTCATAAACAAGGACGCTGTCAATCCCGCGTTGGCCGTTATTGCAAACCTTTAAATAATATACACCCTGGCTTCCTGGCTTATACCCCCCAGATGGATCAACATATTTACTGATCGTAAGTTGTGGTGTCAGAATCAGTGTAACCTCAGCACTGTTTGAATTTGAAAACCCCGGACATACCAACGCCATAACGCCGGTGAGTGCTCTACTTTCATTTAACGAATCAGCGTCTACAGAAAAAACAATTCTTTGAGAGTCAGGGGATGATAATTCCGCCATTGTCCATTTCACAGTCGCAATATTACCTTCATCTGCATAAGTTGTCGTATCATAGACAATTCCTTGCGATACCCCAATTTGTTGAAAATTTCTGACATAATTCCCCGGAACTGGTTGACCCTGATTCGGCGCATAGAAAGTAAAAACAATATCTTTAGGAGTTTCGCTACCAATGTTAATGAATGTAAATGTATATTCTATCGTCCCGCCGCGCCTGACAGTGGAAGTATCCGTGGTCAGTTTCGAGTAAATGTCAATATAATTTGGCTTTAACAGACTCTGGTCATCCCTTTTGGGGGGCTGTTCCTGCGGACTTGCTAAAACAAAGTGACTCGAAAAGTTTAAAAGGATAAAAAGTGTAAAGATGCATGATGCAATTTTGGATAAAAAACTATCCATTGAACGAAGCTTGTTGTTCACCGATATCCCTCCCTCTTAAAATGAATTTTTTATAGATTTATGCAAAATTGCGCTTTAATTCACAACCGTTGAATTTTTGCGGAGTTCAACAATTCTGTTTGATAAGCGTTTGAAAATCAAGCAAATATTACAGGGAAACCCGAGTTCTCCTACGCGCGATCCGAAATTTATCTATCACTTATCTTGCATAATTCTATGGCTCTTTTTTAACAATATCCCTTTTCCATAAATCATTACGATAACACGCTCTTATATACTATTATTCCACAAGCCACCAGCATCTATATTTAATTACATTTTCTTACTGTAAAACATCAAGCTATTAATGATTTTTTAATAACAAGCTACTGATTTTATTATAAACTAACAAATCTCCTTTTAATAATTTATTGTATTATTATAGGTTGTCTAATTTTATGCAATAACACATCTATTTTCATTATATTTTTATGCTGCTTTCTAAATTTATTTTTAAAGTAAAATATATATATTTTATTTAACAATGTCAAGATTTTTATTAGATATAAGCTTAATTTTAGACAATTTCTTCGTAAGATCAATCGATGTTTTATTTGGTTAGTCCATATTACATTATTGATTTATTATTAGCTATAAAATTAGATAGCATTCAACGACTATTTTCAATATACAAATGACAAAGCCGAAAGTAAAGTCCGGTAATATTACCATAACATCATTAATATTGAATTTATTAAGGTTAGAAAGATTCAATCCCGTTCATCGAGATTGCTTATCGTAGCATTATTTGTTGTAATAAACAGAATGGGAAGGATATTTTACAGTAATTTAAAAATATTTAACTTCGCAAAAGTAAAAAAACAATCATACATTTCAATTTCGATCTCTGATAAAGACAGTATCAACGAGTGTCTTATAAATAAAAATACAGTCATAAAGGGTTGTATCACTTTTTACTGCGATTTGTTCGAGAAGTACATCTTTGACGCGAGGTTCTTCCTTGGGAATAACCTTTAATGCATTTTCTGTATGCCCCCATAGTTCAAACAAAACTGTGGATGAATCGCGTTCAAACCGAATTTTAATAGGTAAGTCCTGGTAATTATGATTCAGTCCTTTCAGAATAGCTCCAAAGATATTGTATGCTGGTTTATTTGATTCATAATCTGCGGCAAAAGAAACATCCTTATTTTCAGCAGTAATCTGAAAATTCGCTTTAAATTCCCATTGATTCATACGCTTTTGTGCGGCATCTGATATAAACTGCAGGAAATATACATTATCAGACGGATACAATTTAACAATATCATTTTCACCAAAGCCGTTTCGACTCACGTCGATAATATCCATTTTTGTTACTAAAGTCTCAGGAATAAAAAATTCATCCATAAAAAATGAAATCAATTTTGAATCTGACAGCGATACCTTTGGCACTGAAACCTGATTCACTTCCACTTTATTATCAATCTGAGCGTAAGAAAAATTAATCCATGATAGGATGAAGATACATGTCAGAGACATCATAGTTTTCATTTGCCGTTTTCTCCGTTCGCATCTTTAGTTTTAATTGTGTGCCACCATGACAGAAATATCTGATAAAATTCTTTAGTTGCGGCTTCAGATGGATTTTCCTGTCTTGTAATAAAGGAAACAATCCGATTATTCTGGTCTATTCGGACATCGCCTTTTCTCAAATAATTACTTTTTTCTTTGAAGCCATTATCAATGAGCAAGATAGATTTATCTTTATGAACAAGACAAATTCGAACTTCCATCATATTTTCTTTGCACAGTAAATACAAGTCATAAACTTCATTGTCAACAGAAAATTTAACTTTAGAAGTTAAATTTCCGTGCTCATAATTCATAAATCGTTTCAACACGTTCGAAAATGATGTTGAATTATTTTTCATCCATATAATTAACTCATTTATTAACTCTGAAATGTCCTGTTCATTATCATCAACATCATCCCTAAGTTTTATTTCCACAATTTGTTCTTCAGGGATCGCTTTTTCATCCGGGATTCCTTCATTTTCAATATCTCCGAAATCATTCGTGTAAACATCAACATGCAAATTTGAACCTGTTTCAATTTCAATACTGGGTCCTTCCACAGGCTGCCCTGATGAAAGCACATTTCTTGGGAAACGAGTATATTTACTATCAAACCGCAAGTCGGTCAATTGAGCAATCTGGTCTGTTTTGGTTACAGAAATTTTATTATCTGTCTGCTGGGTAGATGGCATCTGCAGGGCGTTATATTTTTCTCGACTTAATTTTAGTTTACGGTCCGTTTCACTCAGGAAATCCAAACTCGGAATAATAATATTATCTGTTTCTGACTCTGCATCTTTATCGGCAACAGAACCATGTATACGTTGGTTATTGACAGTTTGCTTCGGAGGTTTTGGCTTAAACAGCGCCCAGTCTATTTCCTTCGGCGGCTGTTTGAAAATATAACGATTCGGAGTTACCTTAATTGCTCCCAGAATAAAATAGATTAAAATTAGCATGACCGCGAGTATGGCATCACACATTCGCTTCTGCTTATTAATTCGTAATCTAAATTTCATAATTAATACTTTTTTGAATATTGTTCTTTTCACAGAGATCAATCAGATCAATTGTCAACTGGATCATAGTATCCAAATCCGGTTCAATTATCGCAACCAGGTTTCCATGTTCATTTTGAAGTTCAATTAATTTTGCCTCAACGTCTTTTAGTTCAGCAACGTTTACTGCTTTTTGTTTTCCTTCATCGATTTCATACGTTTGATTTTTCAGAATCCTGACGAAAACGACTATCTTATTTTCAACCGGTGTATTGCTCTCTGTGGCTCCCTGTGGTAATTTTACCTGGGTTTTTACCGTAAAATCAGAAATCCCGATAAAACCAAGGAGCAAAATCAATACAACGTCTATCAACCGAATTATTAAACCACCTTTACTCATAAGATTTCCAATGCGTTTAGTTCATTCGTCTTATCACATCGATCCCTTTTACAATGCCCAGTTCATCACAAAATCGCGCTAACATCACCGTGTAACGAATCGGAGTGTCCCAATTCGAGCGAATTCTAATCCGGGTTTTTGCATTATTAATGATTGCTTTTTGATTATTATCAATAATATAATTTTTCAGATCCTCAAAATCCGCAAGTTTTCGAGTTTCATTATCTACCAGGAAAATTCCATCCGTTGTAATGCCAATAATGAGAATGGATTCCATATCAAGTTCAGTCGCTGGTGTTTGCGTACTTTTAGGTAATTCAATTTTACTTTTCCGACTAATTTCACTAATGGAAATAAATCCGAAAAGCAATATCAGCACAACATCGATTAATCTGACAATTATTCCACCACCTGTCATATCACTGACCTAATGCTTCAAATTCGATTCTATTTCTTTTTAATCCCTTTGCATAAACATTAATGGAATTGAAACCAGGTTCGGGTCGCAATGTGAAATAGCTTTGAGCAACCCCGCTTGTGTCAGTTTTCGTAATGTAAGTTCTCTTATTTCCCGGGAAAAAACCTTTTCCAATTTTAACTTTGAAAACGACCTGATGATCAATAATTGGATTATTGTAAGGGTCTTCCAGCTTAACCACAAATGGATCCTTCAACTCCTGGCCTGCAGGAGAATTTTGAAGATTACCAGAGACATAACGCAACTTACATGGGCTCGCCGGCATCCCGGTTGCCTTAAATTTAACAAATTCATCATTATTCCGTTTTAAACCAACCCGGACGATATTATCACCAGCATGGTTTCCTAAAATTAAATGCGTTTTCGCGCAACCATCTTCATCAGCTTTAATTTCTTCGACCTTGCTACCGTTGCCTAAATTTCCATTTCCGCCTTCGATTGAAAATATGACGGTCTGCCCGCGAACTATGCTCTCATCAGAATTCAGAACCTGGACGACAAACGGAGATTTTAAACGGGTATTAACAGTGCCAACCTGATCATTGCCAGATACAGCAATTATTTTATATTTCGATGCATCGCCTTCATCTTCCTCTGATTCAGGCTCGATAATCGTTTCAAGCATATCTTCGTCTAAAACCGTGCTTTCTTTTTGGTCCTTTGATTCGTCAGAAATCTTGTCTCGTATATCGATATAATCCTCAAATCGTCGCCCCAATCGCCCCGGAGGTTTACGCTGGTACTGAAGCAACCTCAGGCGAAGTTCATCACTTTTTTCGAGCATTCGGTCTATTTTCCGCCGGAACGCACTCTGTATTTGGGTTGAAAAGAAATTTAAAATAATACTGGTTACCAGTCCCATAAGTGTTGTTACCAACGCAAGCCCCATTCCTGTCAAAATAACCTGATTATCCAGGATGCCTTTTGAGAATGTGACAAACATGCCCCACACAGTACCGAGCAATCCGAGCGCACCGGCAGTGTCAGAAAGGAAAGCCATTTTTCCCTGAAATGTTGCAAATTTAGCTTGTTGCACCTGATCAAAATTGGTGATCTCATAGTGAAAATCTTCAGCGCGTTCTGTATTTCGAAAAATATTCAGCATATTGCTAAACAAATGATAGATCAGACTATCAGGATTATTACTGATAGTATCCTCAATTTTTTGAATATCGGCTCTTTTTAAATCCATGCCATAAATCGCCCGGGATCGCCGGCTATCGACAAAAAACTCGACGTATTTGTAAAGAACGCTGCCCAGGCCAAAAGATAGAACAAGAAAAATAAACCAACGAAAGGGGCCCGCTAATCTGGTTATGTCCCACAAGTTATTGAAATCTGTTATGTTTGCCATCGAACTTATATTGGATTCTTTACGTTGTTGCGACATTTGAAATGCATTTTCCGCGATATTTTTCTCCTGGGCAATAACAAATGTTCCAACAAGTATAAACGATAACAGAATAAAAATGACAGTTTTGATTTTCATAGTCTTACTCCCTCTTCTGTTCCAGCCCACGTTTTACGGCTTAGAGATTCATCCGGGATTGTTCGTATTTATAATTCAAAAAGCGTCACTAATTGTGCAGTTTAATACGTAAATTGCCGCCTTTCCCGTCCTCTCCATTTTTAGGTTTTGAAAGCACCTCAACATTCAGTTGGCGGACAATCTTTTCAACCCTAAAATCTTTTCGTCTGGTTGTTAGCAAATTTCCATGAACATCCTTCCATCGAAACAGGTAAAAATATTTGTCGGGCTGCAAAAGATTTCCATCTGCATCCCGCCAGTCCCATTCAATTTTAGGGAGTTGATCATCCGGGCTTTGAAATGTTCGCAAAACGTGTCCATCATAATCGTAAATTTCCAGTAACCAATTATGAATATAATTAAGCTTATCCCCCCGGATATAAAACGTTACTTTCTCCGGGAACATCAACTCAATTTCTTTATAATACGCAATATTTTCTTTTTCTAATTTGGTAATCGAATCACATGATATTGATTTCGTCTTGAATTGACTATCATCTGTTGTTTTCAAGTGCTTGGCAACTTTTTGTAACCTTCTTTCATTAACAGGATTTAACAGCACCAGTATTTGATTTGCTTTTGTGTTTGTTGTTGAAATTTTGTGCAAATACTGTTTATATTGCTCAGCTAATTTGGGATTTAAATTTTTATCTGATAAACTGGCGTTGTATGTATACTCTGGCTTGAAAAAGTTATCATCTGTCTGACTTGAATCGATCTCACCTAATTCGTGCTCCATTAAAAACTCAACATGATTATTTGTAATTTCTCTGCAAAAATCCCGTTTCATTTTTTTCTTCATTATTTGAAGTCGATAATCTGACATTGTCACGACCAAATCATCGCTGATAAGAGCATCGGTAACAATGCTCCCGGTTTCTTCTTTTGTATGAAATCGATTATATGCAAAGTCGTACACAAAACATAGCTGATGAGAGCCTGTGCTGATCTCATTAAAATCGAACAATGGATAGTCATACCCATAAATAAGAGAAAATCCTCTTAACAGTTTTAATTGACCTTCTACTTTTGCACTTTTTGTTCCATATCCGAGACGAATAATTCCGCTTCCGGGAAAATAAGATTCTACCATACAAGAATACGAGGACGATTGATCCGTTATATTAATATTCAACGTAGTACTGATAAACTTATAACTATAGCGAACTCCGAAATCAAACTGATGGGGTTGTTTTATACCATCTTTAGCAAGAGATACATCCGGCTGATTGATATGATCCCATGTAATCGCCAGATTTAAATTTGACTTTGGAAAAAAAATCAGCCCAAAACCAAAGCTATGAGATGTTTTGGAAGTTCCATCAGAAAAAACCGGATCATACTGATCAATTTGATCAAAATTTGACTTATCATAAGAATATGTAAAAATATTATATTTTATTCCTAAAGAAATATTACGAAACGGCCGATGACTAATATTAAAGCTGAATTGCGATTGCTGATAAATAGGAAGACCGAAAAACTGGCCCGTTAAACCAACAACCATATTCTGGTTGAACACGAACGGAGAAATAACACCAAAGTAATTATTTCGAAATCCGAACGCATTTTCCGGCATAAATCCAACATGAAAAGCTTTCATTCCAGCCATTATGTGAGACGGCTGAAATGGTAAAACAGCCGGATTTATGAACACGGATTTTGCATCGCGATAGTTAGCAGTATTTGCAACAACCAAATTTTGAGAATATAATCCAGATATTACAGGTGTATGTAAAATAAACCACATACAAAGAAAATATATGGTTCGTTTGGCTCTTTGCATAAAACTCTCCGATGCTTTTGCACACTGAACTATCAAATTAATTAACGAGCCAATACAACATAGCCTCTGGCAACGTTTCGCCCGCCATCTTCCAAAATATACAGATAAAGCCCTGGCTGCGCTCTTTTCTCATCCTTATTTTTTCCATTCCAAACAAATTTGGAATTGGCATATTTCTTTAGCGTAATAATGTCTCTCCCCTGAAAATCAAATATTTTCAAAACCGGAGAATTTAGCGTGAATTGCTTAAAATCAAATCCGACAAAATCATTATATCCATCATCATTCGGGGTAAACGGATTTGATCTGACAATTAAATTTCCCTCAACTGCCTGGATATACGTTGTAACGATATTGTTATCTGTATTTGATTCATTAATTGTATTATTGGGATCAACCTCTACCACAATATTGTAATTTTTCGGTTCATGTAATGTAACGGGGACAGTTATCAACTGCACCTCATCGATGCGCATTCTATCAATTGTGGTTTCGTGAATGATCTGATTATCCATTTTTAGCAAAACTCCGAAAGGCTTTTGCACGGGAGCATACAGTACAGATACATTAGCTGTTATATTAACGTGATGATGAACGATTACCCGGTTGCTGTCAACCGAGATATTCGCAATCAAATCGGGCAAAATATCCTTAATTTTAAAATGATACGACTCAGTTTCCATCGCATTTGGCGGATTACTTAAGTCGTTGGCTGATATTGCCACATTAACAATATGCCCGCTACTAAAACCTGGCTCCGGAGTGTAAATGATCTCATAATCAGCTTTGTGCCCGCTAAATGAGATCGGAACGCTTTCACCATTGACAACTAATGAAATTGTGGAAGAATCAACCCCCGCGATATCATCTTTCAGTTGAAACCGGATATCTGTATCAAAATCGACTTGTTCCGCGTATTTTTCCGGTACAAGATTCGTCACATAAGGTGGCGTCCGGTCTTCAAGCGTTTTAAAATGAAATAGCGCTGTTGTATCATTTGGCGGAACTGAAAGATCTTTTACAACTATAGTAATTGGTACAATTTCGTTATATTTAAACCACCTATCTGGCCGATAATCCAACACATAGTTAAACAAATCGCCGGAAATATCCGGTTTTACTTCACTTTCGTACACATTCATCCGTATCGATGCCAAATCTATGCCAAGTTGATCATCGAAAAGCTCTATTTTAATTTCCGTATCTAATGGTACATTTTCTTGTTGATCTCCGGGACTCGTGAATACTATTTTCGGAGGCCTGACGTCGCGTTCTATATAAAAAAGATAGCGATCGGTTTCCATTTCATTGGGCTCAACTGCCAAATCCCGGGCATCAATTTCGACAAGAACACTATCATTAAATCTGAAAAGACTGTCCGTTTGATAAACAAGTAAATAATCATATTTGGCGCCGCTCATTTCAGGGATTACTTCCTGGCCATTTACCTTAAAAACAATTGAATTTTCATCCACACCAGAATAATCATCTTTGATATGCACCTGAATCGTTGCACCACGATTTACATTCCTGGTCCATCTTTCAGGTAAATGCCCGGCTGTATAGGGCGGGTGCCGATCTTTTCGTGTCGAAATAGTAAACTGAATCTCGGTAGTATCGATATTCGGTGGGTACGAAAAATCCGGTGCAATAATTTTCATTTTGATAATTTCACCGATCTTAAATGGTTCATCCGGATTATATCGCATTAAATAATCCGACTTTTCACCTTCAAAATGCAAACCACCCAGATCAATCAACTCATTGTTAATAAACATCCGGATCATTGATGAATCAACACCAGAAACATCATCTTTCAAATGAAATGTAATCGATGAATTCCGGGCAACGCCGGTATCACCGTCCACAGGTTGCATATCTGTTACATAAGGCGGCTCAAAATCTTTGATAATTTCAAAATAGTATTCGTCCGCTTCCATCGCATTCGGAATTTTTGCGCGATCTTTTCCATTAATACGCACACCCAATGTCTGATTATAATGAAAATCTTGTTCCGGTTTATAGGATAATTGATACCCCTTGTTAATTTCTTCAAGCGTTGGAGAAACCAGTTCGTTGTTCACACGCATCACGATTGAACTACTATCCACACCTGTAAAATCGTCAACTATTTTCAGTTTTATATCTGTACCTGGGTCAACATTCTGCTGATTTTTTGCAGGCACGTGATGTTTGGTTTCGGGAGGCATACTGTCAATCAAAGTAACGAAATAATATTCAACCGTATCAATATTCGCAGGGATTACCCTATCTTGTGCGATGATGCGTATATCAATTGTATCATCCTCGGAAAAGATTGCATCTGGTTGAAATAAATAATCATTTCCATCTGTTGTCAAATTCACAGGTTCATTCTCAACAAACAATTGGACGTGCCCAACACCAGAATGATTATCCAGGACAGTAAAAGAAACAGCGGCATCCAATTCCACATTTTTTGCAAACATCGGTGGATTGATATTTGTAAAATAAGGCGGTATTGTATCTCGCTCAACATAGAACATGTATAAAAAGGGCGGATCAATCCGGTTGGCAGGTTGTGCCAAATCAGATGCTTCTATTTTAACAGTTACTGTTTCATTATAAAAAAAAAGATTATCTTGCTGAAAACGTACAGCGTATTGGCTGGAATCCCCTTCTATAGTCGGTGTTCTCACGGCGTCATTCACTGTTAACCGTATCGATTGGAGATCTACGCCTGCCAGGCTATCCACCACAATAAAAGAAATTTCTGTATTTCTCTCGATATTTTCCGCGTTTTCCGATGGAAAGATGGAAGTAATATAAGGCGATACGTTATCTGTTTTAATGAAAAAAGAACACTCAAACGGTTGCATTACATTTGGCGGGCTGGCCATGTCTGCCGCTCGGATAGCAACCGAAACAGTATCATTATATCTGAAATTTTGTACAGGATTGAATACAACAAAATAATCTGTTGAATCTCCGGTAATCACAGGCGTGTAAATTGAATCATTAACGACAAGCTGAATAGTGGCGCGATCAACACCAGAGATGGTATCTTTAAGATGAAACGATATGTCTGTATTCACCGGAACATCGGCTTCATTTGGGGCAGGAATAAGCTGATCAACATAAGGTGGCTCATCATCTCTTTCTATCGTAAAAGAATAGCGATCTATTAACTGATTTGCGGGATTTGCCAGATCTGTCGCCTGGACATCGACATTGACTGTATCGTTATATCGAAATGCTGCTTGAGGAGTGAAGCTTACCGAATAGTCCCCTGGATTTCCGGTAATCCCCTGATTTAACACTGGTAATCCATTTATTGTTATTGATAGCGACGAACTATCCACACCAGCCAAATCATCTTTTATATGGAATCCGGGCTGTGAGCTAATTGGGACATCCACCATATCCCGTGCCGGTGAAATTTGATCGAGATAAGGCGAATCATCATCTCTCTGAATAGTGAATGTATATTCCTCATACATATAATTCGTTGGTGCCGCTAAATCCGACGCCCATACTTTCACTGTCACTGTATCATTATAAAAAAAAGAGTGTTTCGGTTGAATAGTAAATTCATAATCATTTGAATTACCGCTGATTTGATAATCACGCACTGTGTCGCTGTTTACAATAATCCTGATTTTAGTTGAATCGACGCCAGAAAGGATATCTTTTATATGAAATTGAATCAATGAACTTACAGGAACGTCAGTCACTCCGCTATCAGGATTTAATTCTGCTAAAAATGGTGGTTCATTATCTTTTAAAATTTCAAAAGAATATTTTTTATTCAATTCATTTGGGATAAACGCTCGATCTTTAGCAAATATTTGCACAGTTACTCGTTGATTATATTTAAAGAGATGTGGTGGTTGATATCTAAGCGCATAATCCTTCTTTTCCGGATCGCTGCTGGTATCCGGATAGACCCGTTGCTGATTGACCCACATTTTAATTGATCCTCCATCCACTCCCATATAATCATCTTTTACGTGCAGGTTTATTTCAGTTTCCGGTGCGACAACACTATTGCTATCCGGATTCAATGCCTCTATATAAGGTGGAATTGTATCCGGGATCATTTCTCCCAATCCATAATAGGTTACAATCTCCCGCGACTCATTTCTACCTAAAAGAACAGGGTTCCACCACATTGCGACCGCACTATCATGGATAGTTTTGCAGGAATCTTCTGTTTTATAATTCCACATATTTTGAAAAACATTTTGCCATTTTACAATCGCAAATCGATCCGGAATTGTTGAGCCATAGCCAGTTAAGGTTCCCTGCGCCGAGAAGATTGTTTTCGTACTATCGCCTTCCACAGCAGTCCACCAGGCGGGAATATGTGGTTTCAGGAAGTCTCGTTCATGATCAGTAAATACTCCGTCCGGAGTGCGAATTGGCGCACCATCGTTTTCACCGAGCATTGTATCAAATAGCATTCGCAAGCCGACTTCCTGAGATTCCCGGGACAGATTCGTTAATACATATTTTATCTTTGCAGTATCGAAAATTTTCTTCTCAGACCATTCGCTTTTTACTAGCAATATCGTTTGTTCAATGCGAACAAATTTGCACGTCCATCCCCATGTAATACCATATTCGTCTGCCGTTATATGCGGAACGATACGATTTTCTGGGGTGAATATGTTGTTTTCATACATGTAATCACCTTCCGGTGATCCAAATATAAAATTATCATCTCCTATTCTAACTGTTGTATAAGAAGTATGCGGAGAGGGATGACCAAACAACAACGACTTATTATCATCAAGATAGGTATCGGGTAATCCTCCTGTTGTTCCAAGCGTCAAATTTGTACCCGGATATTTATCTGACACTGAAATTTGGATATGTTCATTGCTTAAAGTTTCACGAGTTACTGGAACAAGCTCAAAATTAACATTATTTGCTGATATATCGTTCAGAGATTTGATATAGACTGGCGTATTATTATCATTTTTACGTGCATTTTTCCAAAAATATTGGGTGTGATATTTTGTTGGATCCACGCTAAAAACGAACACCCGATATTTTCCGGGTCTTAAACCGCTTGCCCGATAATATCCGGTAATTGAATCGCTCATCGCTTCGGAGCGCCATTGACTGCTGTCCCAATCCTCAATTACAATCCATGCTTTTATATATTTTCCTGGATTATCCTCTTCATACACATAGCCGGAAACGCTCCCTCCTTTTTCAAGAAAAAAATCAACATCCGGAACAGTATCGTTTGCAGCTATTTGTATTAATTCCGCTTCATTCCAATTATAAACATTATTATAAAATGTTATAACATATCCCTGCTCTGTATCTCCGGCCATAACAACATGTTCACCTGCTGGCAACGCGGGACTTATAAACGAACCATCAGGTTCCGAAATACAACTCCCCATCAGTGTCTGGCTATCTGCTTCATAAAAGCTAACCTCAATACCGGTAGTTATGAGACTGCCATCTTTTTGATACAGATGCCCGGACATGAATCCACCTTTTTCAAGGTAAATTATTATATTGGAACTAACACTATTGGCATTTACCTTTATCTGTGTTGCTTCGGACTTTTGTAATGCATTTTTATAAAACTCATTTACGTATCCCTGTTTATTGAAGACACGAACAATATACAGCCCGACAGGCAGCCTGGAAATATAAAAACTTCCATCTTCCTGGCTAATTGAATTTTGTTGATAATATGTTCCTGATGTTGTAGATGCATAGACATCCACATCTGCAATCGGATTATTACTATCATCATAAATAAATCCGCTAATTGCCCCTGTTTGCGCACTTATTTTTCCAATTCCAACAAATAAAAAGATCAGAAAAATAGCAACTATTGTTTTTTCTTTCATAGTTCTTCTATCATTTAAAATAAAAATTAGTGGAATTTTAAGGTGACAAAACTGATGAACCTAAAACGAATACTCTTGAATAATAAAAGGAAGTAAGGACGGTAACAAAATAACCTTACCAGGCAGTTCATGATCTCAATCTTTTGGTTACTTAAATCATTAATAAAACGCAATAGCGTCAATCAACATCTATGTTATATAATAGGATTTTTCAAAATACGAATTGAATTAGAAAAAAGCAAGATAATTTTCAAGAATGAATTTTTTTTAATTTTTAATATTCATAATTAATCGCTTCAATTTACTAAATATTTTATAACTATACCACTTTTTAACATAATAATTTTAAAAAATTCAACTTAAATATTTTATATTACATTTATGTAATCAACCATCAATATAACATGTACACACGTAAATTATTGGGGAATTTCATAGGTAATTGTTCGCGTCATCCAACTATTGACATTCTTATTACCCTGACGAGCAGGTATATAGCGGCATTGATAAGCAGCGGCAATTGCAGCGTCTTCACATCTTTTGCTGTTCGTGGTATTTTCCAAAACAACAACGTCGATTACTTTTCCAGCTTTATCAACATGAATGTGAAGTTTTACTTTACCAGTAACTCCATTTTTATAATCTACTTTCGGATATTCTGGTATTGTTTCCGCAATTGGCCGTGGGGGGATTATTGAAGGACTTCCAAACCCTCCTGTTTCACCGGCGGGTGAGGTTGAATATAAATCAAGCTTTAAATCAGTTTGTTCAATTGTTTCGTCTTCCGGGACGGTTTCCTCTTCCGAGGGAATGGGAACTGCTGGTTTTGGCGGAGGAGGCCGAAAGCTGGTCTGTCTTGTAAGCGGAATGTCTTCAACAATAATATTTAAATGAATGATTTGATCTTCTATCTGATGCGGCTTCAACATCGGGAAAAGCTGTAGAACCAAAATGATGGATACAATCACAATGATTAACGCTATCTTAATAATCTTCTGGTATTCACTTTCATAATGTTTGGATTTTTTATTATACATTCGATTACCATCGAATCGGACTAAATGATCTCAATTGCACTTTTTTTCACCCAGCCAACTTTGCCATCAGACAGGCGTATTTGTAGCCATTCGTCGGCCTGTTTTTCTGCCTGAACTTTAACGCCCTCATGTAGCGAAAATATTTCAGTCCCCTTACCTTCCGGCGAACTGACTACATCAACCCTATTCGCAACGATAACGCCGTATTTATAGTTATTCAAATCCTGAATTCGCAAAACTAAAATAGTGGAAAAAATAACGAACATGAGCGCCACGGGGATACTTATAATCAATGTTATTCTCTGCGTATTTGTATTATTAATAAAAATACGGAAAATAACGAGCGAAATTAAAATGAGATACGCTGCAATCACAATAAGTGCGAGTGTATTTAATCCCATTGAATTTTTAAACTCTGAAAATATTTTAAACAAAAAAAACTCTGGTGGTTTATTAATCTTATCGATCACCATTAAATTTGCCATTTCCAGATTAAACTTGATATCCTCATTATCCGATTCCAGCAAATAAGCGCGTTCATAATTCAAAATGGCTTTGCCTAATTGCCCGTTTTTATAATATGCATTTCCGAGGTTAAAATATAATTCCCATGATTCATATCCGTTCGTGCGAATTTCTTCATATTTTTCAATTGCTTGTTGATACTCATCCTGAGCATAAAGAGTATTTCCCTGATCAAATAAATACTGATTATGATCAGCGAATAAAAAACGTGTTATTAGCATAAATATAATGAACGAATATTTTTTCATTTGTGACTAATTTCCTCTGTCAATAGTTAATTTCACTCGTCTAATTCCAATGATTAATCATTTTCATATTAGTATCTATATTACTTTTTCCAATGCAATGATAGCTTGCTTTGCCTGGTCATAAAATTGTTTCATTTCGTCCGAATTGGACGAGGAAGGAGCAAATCGTTGATAATCGCATACCTGCAGGCATTTCAAATATTGAGAAATCACCTGCGGATCAATATTCCGCTTTTTCATCATTCCTTCCACTTCATCTGTTATAATGGAGGCCGCGGAGATGTTTAATTTATCCGCGAGAAAACCTAACAATGCTTTGGATGTTTCTGAATAGAATTCTTTTTGCGTTTGTTGCGATAATTTTCGTTTCGCCTTTCGTAATCGGTTCATTGCTAATTGATTGGCTTTTCGACTTCTGGCGTAAGCGACATTCCCACTGAGTTTATCAAGATGGCGGCGGTAGATGACTGCAGTTCCCAGCATGATAACAGGTAAAATCAGGAGCACAATATAAATCGGACTCCGATAATAATATGCACCAATTTTACGAAACTCAGGAATGTCTTTCTGTATGTAACGGATGTCTTTGCCTAATAATCTCACTTCTTCCTTACTTAAACCGGAGCCGGTGACAATAAATTCCTCATTTCCTTTGTCTACAGTAATTTCAATTTCCCGGGTTGATATTTTTTTGTATGATTTACTGTTCGGATCAAAGTACGTAAATTCGATTGGTTTAATTTTCTGAATTCCAGGAAATCGAGGAATGAGTACATATTCAAAAACTTTAGAACCAGAAACGGAATTTCCGCTGCGCTGAATATTTTCAGAGATCTTCGGTTCATATTTCTCAAAATCATTCGGTATTTCGATTTCAGGAATTGGCAAGACTTTAATATTTCCGCTACCGGCTAATTTTACTTTAAACGCCAGCGCGTCATTTGTTTTTACCTGGTTTTTATCAACTGATGCGCTAATTGAATAACGACCAACAGCTCCGGTAAAATCAGCCGGTTTTCCGTTCTCTGGCAATGGTAACACCTCAATAGTGACTGGCGGGGAAGCGACTGGCTGTCGCGTCGTTCGTCCGAAAAAGGGGTCATCAAAAAAACTGTCAAAAATGGATCGCCGCCGGTTTTGGATACGCACATCGCATTCAATAACCATTGGTTCGATTGTTTTTACACCGGGATCTGTTGGGAATAGTGCAACTCGCTTAATTTCCGCAACTAAAAATTCCCGTCCTTTGTACATTTCCCGTTTCGTCTGTGGCTGTTGTCCCAAATCAAACTCTTCGGCCCAAAACCCGGTTGTGTTTGGTTGTTTGCTGATCCCATAACTTGTTATTGTAACGGCTGTATATATTTTATACCTAAGAATAACCGGCTCATTTACATAAACCTGCTTTCTATTGACAAACGGTCGTAAGAAAATATTATCCGCTATTTTCTCTGCTTGACCAGGTTGACTTTGAGGGGGCTTGCGGGAGACGCTGGACTGTGGTTGCTTTGACGCCTGCTTTGTTATTTCTATTTCAATTGGCGCGGTTTTGTAAACTGTACCGCCATAATTAATTTGGGTTGGCGGAATTGTAAACGTTCCGGCCCTGGTTGCCATAAACGAAAAACTCATGGATTTGGAAACCGTCATTTTGCCGTTTACAATCTGTATGTTTTGTGATGTTCCCGAACTCCCTAAATAATTCGTGAAAGCCGAAATATCAGGAATTTCCGGGTTGCCAACGGAGTTTGCTTTTTCACCGGAAATTTCGATGGTATAGACAAATGTTTGATTCAAAGCAATTGTCGAACGATCAACTGTGGCTGAAATTTCTATCTGTGCGCCAGTTATAATCACCGGCAAAAACAATAATACAATTGTCAGGTATATTCTTGTATTAACCAAAATACTCATCTGTTTTACCAATCTTTTAATGCCCGATAATTCCCCGATGTTTTTGCTTTTCGTTGTTTCTGCAAATCTTTCTCATCATTTTTAAGTGCGTCTAAAATCCTCTCTGCATCTTCTTTTGACATTTTCTCCTGTTCTGGCTGTTGTTGCTGTTGTTCCTGTTGTTGCTGTTGTTCTTGTTGTTGCTGCTGCTCCTGATCCTGTTGTTGTTGCTCCTGCTTTTCGTCTTTGTTTTCATCTCCTTGCTGCTGTTGTTGTTCTTGTTGCTGCTGCTGTTGCTGTTGTTGATCATTTTGCTGCTGCTGTTTATCAGCCTGATCCTTTAACTTCTTGCGTACATATTCAAGGTTGTATTTGGCGTCCACGTCATCGGGATTGTATTTCAACGCCTGGGTATATGCCAGTATCGCTTCCGGCAATTTTCCCATGCGAAACAGGGTATTTCCCATATTATAATAATTTTTTGATTGCAACAAAATATCGTCTGTAGAAAGTGATTTTTCAAATTCTGTAATCGCTTCCTCATACTTTTTTTTCTTATACTGGGTAGCTCCGATATTAAAATGGATTTCTGCTGATTCCGGGTCATCAAGGAGAGCGTCCCGATATTTATTATTGGCCTCATCAAATTTTTTTTCGGTAAACAATTCATTTCCTTGGGCAACTTTATTACGTGCACTTTGCGAAAAACAATATACCGGAACTAAAATCATTATAATCATTAAGCGTCTGAATTTCATATTATAAAAACCTCCCCTTCCATTCTTTTTTCACTTTTTTTCGTTCTGAAATAAACATTTCAATTACAATAAAAAAAATCGCGAATATCAGGATATATTGAAACCGATCTTCATATTGGGAAAATTGAACAGAAGCCAGTTCCTTTTTCTCCATTTTAAAAATATTATCATATATTTTACGCAGCTCATCTTCTCCGCCTGTCGCCCGAAAATACTTCCCATTCGTTTGCAAAGCGATCTTTTCTAATGTTATTTCATCCAGTTTGCTGGTGACAACCTCGTCATCTCGATTTTTCTTAAAACCTGTTTTTCGACCTCGTTCATCAAACATCGGGATAGGAACACCTTTTACAGACCCAACGCCGACTGTATAAATTACCACACCTTCCTTTTCTGCGGCTTCGGCAGCTTTTAAAGGTTCTCCCTCATGATCTTCGCCATCTGTGATTAAAACCAGCACCTTATGTTTTCGTTCACGCTGTTCAAAAGTTTCAACAGCTTTCATAATTGCTTGTGAAATCGCTGTTCCGGGCTGTGGAATTGTCTTTTCATCCATAATATCTAAAAACAACTTGGCCGCGCTGTAGTCCAATGTTAACGGACATTGTACAAAGGGAATCCCGGCAAATGCAATCAGTCCAACGCGGTCGCCTTTCAGCAAATCGATAAAGCTGGCGATTTCATGTTTTGCCTTTTCCAGGCGATTCGGTTTAATGTCCTCTGCTGTCATTGATAGAGAAACATCGAGGGCAATAATTATATCCACTCCTTCGCGCTTCACTTCTTCAAGTTTTGTTCCGATTTGGGGGCGAGAAAGGGCGAGGATTATAAAGAACAAACCACACAATATCAAAAAAATTTTAAAAACCTGTCGACCGCGACTCGTCGAAACAGTCAATTTTTCAATGAGTTCCAAATTTCCAAATCGCTTTAGCGCATTTTTTTTCCACTTAAAAATGAACACAAAAAAAACAGTTAATATCGGAATCAACCATAATAAATGTAATAAATAAATATTATGAAATCTGAACATATTTCACCTGATAACTTTAATCATTTTAAGGAATCTTTCTAAATCGTGTATTGGCCAAAACAATTTCTAACATTAATACAGCAATCGCAGCAAGCAGAAAGTTGACAAACAGTTCGGTATATCGTGTAAATTCTTTTACTTCAATCTTCGTCTTTTCCATGTCACCAATTTCCTGGTAAATTCGCTCCAGGCTGGCTTTATCCGTTGCCCTGAAATACTGCCCCCCGGTGATATGTGCCATTTTTTTTAATACATCTTCATCGATATCGATCTGCACATATTGATAGCGCCGGCCTAAAAGCGGGTCATCAATGGGATACGGCGCTTTGCCGCGTTTCCCTGCTCCGATGGTGTAAATCCGCACTCCCATTGTTTCTGCGACATTCGCAGCGGTAATCGGATCCAGCTCGCCGCGGTTATTGCGGCCATCGGTTAACAATATCACCACCTTGCTTTTCGCCTTGCTATCTCGCAATCTATTAATACAATTTACAATTGCCATTCCGATTGCCGTTCCATCCTCCACCATTCCGATATAAATTTGATCCAGAAAATTTAGCAAAATGCCATAATCCAGGGTCAGCGGGCATTGTGTAAAACTTTTTCCGGAGAAAACAACCATTCCGATGCGATCATTATATCGGCCGCGGACAAATTCTTTGGCAACATCTTTTGCCACATCCAGCCGATTTTTTCCGCGGGCCAGATCTTCTGCTTTCATACTACTGGAAATATCCATCGCCAAAATAATATCGATACCTTCGGTGATAATTTCTTCTTCAGTGCTGCCAGATTGTGGTCGGGCAAAGGCCAAAATCATCAAGCCAACAGCAATCACCCGTAAAACAACCAGGATATGGCGATATTTTCGCGACGGAGATTTATTCACTGATTTTATCACTCCAAGATTGGAGAAGCGTAATGTTCCGCCCCGATGAATATTCTTCCTGAGATACCAGTAAATCATCAGTGGAATAATTACTAATAATCCTAAGAATTCAGGATTGGCAAATCTAAACATCTGTTATTCCACCTCCTTTTCTACCTGATCAGTTTTCGGTTCCTGGTTCTCATCTTCCAATTCGCATTGTTCGTCATTCTGTTTTTGCGGACTTCCATCGTGTAAATCGTCCGATGTCGCTTCATCCTTTATTACAATTTTGGTCGTATTAACAATATCATAGGCTAATTGGACAGTTTTTTCATGCTCATCATCATCAGGAACATATTTGGCAAATTTCACAAAATCGCATTGATGGAGAAATTCAGCGACCATTTGAATTATATCCTCATAAATTTCCGCTTCATTCATATTTTGCAGCAGCTCTGTGGTCGTCATCTCAATTGCAACGATATAAAATCGTCCTTCAATATATCTTCGAATAATATCTGAAATTTCAATATAAAATAATTTTATTTCACCTTTTTTAATCAGATCGGATCTGGTTAGTTTGCCCAGTTCTTCCAAAGCGATTTCATGAGGAGGTCGAGGCGGTTTTCCGCGAATGGGTATCAGGCTTTTCCCCTCACGTTTGCGTTTGATAAAGTAATAGGCTAATATGGCAATTAACAGTAATACCAGCACCACGGCGCTTATACGCATCAGCCGGGAATAATCCCGTTGTAATTCCAATGGAGGTTTGATGTCCCGGATATCGCCTTCTTCACTGGGCTGCAAACTTTCCACAACAATTTTAATTGATTCAGTTGCCAGCTCCTGCCATGTTGTATCATCCTTCATTGAAAAGCGAACAGTGGCCGGAGGGATTTCAAATTCGCCGGTAACAAAGGTTGAAATTATGTACTCTTTTGTCAGCGCAATTTTACCATTTCGTTTGATTGGTTCCGGATCGTTGTATCCGAGAATCTCAAAATTTCCCAGATTCGCACCGAATTCAGGAAATTCGACGTCAATCGGCTGGTCTTTTGTGATAATAATTGAGTAGGTAATTTGGTCGCCAATCGTTATTTTCGTGCGATCCACTTTCGATTCAACGGAAATACTGCCCTGTTGTGAAAAGCCGACCTGCATATATAATAGAATCCATAAAACCGTTGAAAATGCAGAGATTCTCCTCATCATAAAAATCAACCTATTGTAATTTATCCTCGTAAATTTCAGCACTTTCCGCACGCATTAACTGTGCAGTCATTTGTTCCAGCGCTTCCTGTTGTCGTTCCATTATCAAATCCTGTGCAGCCTGTTGTTTTACCTCATCAAAAGATTTCTGGCGTTTTATATTGCCCTCGTCGTCTTTTTCAGCGTATTTTTCTTTATTTGCATTATAATATAATTCCACATCCGCGGGTTCAATTTTGACTCGCTGTTCAATTTCTTTTTTCAAAAGATGCTGCACCATAATTTCACGCTTGGCCTGAAAAGCAGCTTCAATTATTTCCGCCTCTTTATCCAGTTCTTCTCGTTTTGCTTTGTCATATAAAATTTCTGTTAAAAGATATTGTTGCACAAACTGCAATTTTTTCTCTTTAGTATTAAATTGAGATCGAAGATATGGAGGCAGTTGGTTTAATTCAAAATCAATATCACCCTGAGTTATTTCCCTGTCGCCAATTTTTGCCACTACTGCACCAGGGCGTTTTTTACGAATTTTATCGGGCTCAAGACTTGTGGTCTCTTCCAGCGCCTGAATTGCATCTTCCGATCGCTGCAATCGTTCCAGACACGCCACGATTTTTTTATTGGCCTCTGTAACCAGTTTACTTTCCGGATACAAATATTTTATTTTCAGGTAATAAGCAAGTGCATTTTCATAATCGCGCATTCTCTCAAA
The DNA here is from genome assembly GCA_964498785.1 of uncultured Cytophagia bacterium. Lineage (GTDB taxonomy): Bacteria > Zhuqueibacterota > Zhuqueibacteria > Thermofontimicrobiales > Thiofontviventaceae > Mariaggregatimicrobium. Next base: position 60,004 of record CAZCJL010000008.1, read on the forward strand.
ATAGATATCGCCGATGACATAATTTATATTTGCCTGCTCAGTCACATCCAAATCATAACTATTCAAATAAAATTCATATTGTTGGATGGATTGATGAAACAACTGACGATTATAAAGCACATTCGCAAAATCTCTGGCGTTACTTTTACCGATAGCTGGCTCTGTTTTATTTTCAGAGCAACCTGTTATAAGGGCAATCAGTAAAATAAAGAATAACAGTTTTGGATAAATATCCCTCATTTTAAAACCTCCTTTGTTATCATAACCGTTTCGCTCTCATGCGAAAAAAACGAATCAGAGGCTCTACATAAGATTCGTTTGTTTTTATCTCGATATGGTCAGTATTTAACGACTGGAATAATTTCGTGCGCTCCCGAACCCTTTCTGCTGTTTGATGGCTGTATGTGGTTCTCGTCTCTGTGTGCGATGTATCCACAAGCACGACCTCACCAGTTTCGGCGTCCTCTAATTCGATGAATCCCACATCCGGCATACTGAGTTCTCTCGGATCAGTGACCGTTATCGCGACAATATCGTGCCTTTTATTTGCAATTTGCAGCGCTTTTTCATATCCTTCATCAATAAAATCTGATACTAAAAAGACAACGCTTCGCCGTGTGGTTACCCGGGTTAAATATTCCAGCGCTTCCTGAATATTCGTTTGTGTCCCTTTTGGTTTATGATATAACAGCTCTCGCAGAACACGCAACACGTGCGTTTTCCCTTTTTTCGGCGGAACAAATTTTTCCACTTCATTGGTAAAAATAATCAATCCGACTTTATCATTGTTTTTAATTGCCGAGAACGCGAGCAGTGCACAAATTTCAATAGCAATTTCTCCCTTCATTTGCTCTACTGTGCCAAAATTCCCTGACGAACTGACATCAACAAGGAGCATGACTGTTAATTCGCGTTCTTCCTCAAAAACCTTTACATACGGATGTCCCATGCGAGCCGTTACATTCCAGTCGATAGTACGAATATCATCTCCGATCTGATATTCCCGTACCTCTGAAAATTCCATTCCGCGACCCTTAAAAACAGAGTGATATTCGCCGGAAAAAATATCATTTACCAGACCACGGGTTGTAATTTCAATCCGTTTAACTTTTTTTAATATTTCTTTTGAAATCATACGCTTTATTAATTATTATTTTGTTTGAATTGCGTGCTACTTTTTGGGGGACAATAATTTCGATTAAGGTACTTCAATTCTATTTAGCACCTGACGGACAATATCTTCTGCTGTCTTCTCTTCTGCTTCAGCTTCATACGTAATAATCACTCTGTGGCGCAACACGTCCGGCCCGATAGAGAGAACATCTTCAGGCGTAACATAGCCGCGATGACGAAGAAAAGCATGTGCCTTTGCTGCTAACGCAAGATTTATCGATGCCCGCGGGGAAGCGCCATATTTGATCAGCGGTTCCAGTTCTTTCAATTTATAGTCCCCGGGATTTCGCGTAGCAAAAACGATATCGATTATATATCGCTCGATTTTTTCGTCCATATAAACTTCCTGCACAACAGAACGGGCTTTGATAATTTCCTCCGGAGTTACCACGGGTGACACAGTCGGCATTTCTTTTTGCGTCATGCGGCGCATAATTTCCAGCTCTTCTTCTTTATTGGGATAGCCGATTAATAATTTTAGCATAAAGCGGTCAATTTGCGCTTCTGGCAAAGGATATGTTCCTTCCTGTTCGATAGGGTTTTGCGTTGCAAGCACCAGGAACGGATCGTCCAGGTAAAACGTTTCATCGCCAATAGTCACCTGGCGCTCTTGCATTGCTTCTAACAGCGCTGATTGAACCTTTGCCGGAGAGCGATTAATTTCGTCTGCCAAAATTAAATTAGAAAAAATAGGTCCCGTTTTGGTCATAAATTTACCGGTACTCTGATCATAAATCAGCGTTCCGATTAAATCGGCGGGTAATAAATCAGGAGTAAATTGGATGCGTTGAAATTTTGTTTGAATTGCAGCGGATAGCGTTTTTACTGCCAGTGTTTTTGCAAGACCAGGCACACCTTCCAAATGAATATGGCCATTTGATAACATGCCAATTAATAGCCGTTCAATCATGTATTTCTGGCCAACAATCACCTTCCCGACCTCGGTCATAATCTTATCAACAAAAACGCTTTCTTTTTTTATTTTTTCATTGATCGCTTGAATATCGACGTTCATCGATGCCTCCTACGGATTAACATTCATCTTTATCATCGGTATAGATTCAAATTAAATATCATTATTTATTTTCAAATTTTATTTCAGGACTCTTTATAGAGCTTTGTTTTGGCCTCTTGCAAATTCCGATCCAGCATATCTTCATAAAGCGTGTACAGCCTTTCCAATTCGGCCCGTTCACCAACACTGCCGGAGAATTTGATCACATCAGTGGTATTTAATATCTCTGCTGTATTATTAATTAGACTTTCAGAAACATCATTTTGTTTTAATCGCTGAATAATTTCTTCAGAGATCGCGGTCGTTGCGGGAATTTCATATTTTTCCGAAAGATATTTTTTAAGAAGAGCCGAAAGTTGAGAATACCCCTCTTTTAAATTGAGGGAAGGATTATTAATGGGAACGGATGCTTTTAGCTGTTTCAGATAATCCTCTTCAATCGGGGCCATGGCGGCCGCTTCTTCTTCTTGTTTGCGTCTATTTTCAACCCGCCGTTTCTGTCCCCAGAATATCGCTACTCCCAGGACGATTAAAATGAGAAAAAGAACAACCCACTTAATCAATCCTTTTTTTGAACCCGGTTCAGGCACAGGGTCGATAACTTTCACTTCCAGGCGGTTCGTTACCAGATGCTTGCCTTCTCCGGCAGCCGTATCAATATATTTTACGATAACGCCCTCAATATAACCCATGCCGAGTTCAAGCGGAATTAACTCAAATTCAAAGGTTTTAATTGCTTTTAATTCACCATCGATCATTTCACGACGATCCGAGCTGGAATTAGATTGTATCGTAAAATTCCTGACAACCGGGTCTTCCACTTCGCTGATTTCATATCGACTTAATTCCCCAAACCATTCTACCCGGATTGTGAAAATGAGAGGCCGATTTAGCGGCACTTCTTTTGAAGAAACGCTTGCTTTCATTTTTATACCAGAAGCCACCGGATTGGGCTGCATAATCTCTGTAGAATCCGGTGGTAAAGTCTGCGCGTATAACATTGAGAAAACGAGAACTCCTGCAATGAGAAAGATAAAAATTTTAATTTTCATACTTCCCTCTAAAATTTCTTTATTGTGAAACGTGAATGATATTTTAAAGTTCCGGTATTGCTGACGCCTGTTTTCATCAACACAGTCGAACTTATTTAATAGTATGTGAGTTTACTTAGCGGTATTTTCTATTCAATTTTAACAATTGAAGTGATGAGAAGCCTTTTTAAAACGAAAGCCAAGAAAAAGCCGAAGTGTTTAATCGTTCTTGAATTAAACCCATCGGCTTAACAGTTCTTAAATTTTGGCGGTCCTCATTCGTTGCTAACATTTTCTTCCTCAGCGGCTCCGGGCTGATTAAGAAAATCGATCTCATTAATATCTTTTCCGAGATTATCCAATTCCCATTTTACGGAACTTGCCAATTCATTATCAGGATACTTTTCCAGGAATTCCTGGTAATATTCCTTAGCTGTTTCCAGGTCTTGTAAATTATTGGCATTTATGAAACCAATCATAAACAATGACTGGGCAGCGAATTTGCTTTCCGGATATTTTTCAATCAGGTTTTTATGTGTTGCCACAGATTTTTCAAAGTCATTCAAATTATTTGAATATATCAAAGCAATTCTATATTTTGCCTGAATAGCTTCTGGCGCATCCGGGTATTTTTTCAACACTTTTTCAAAGGTTTTAATCGCGGTTAGAAAATTTTCTTCCGCTTCATACTGTTCCGCCAATGTCATCAACTGCTCTTTTGTCTTTTTTTCTCCGCAACCGACGACCATTACGATAAGAAGTATTACAACCGCAAAAGAAGCGAAATGTTTAAACATATCTCCTACCTCCAATTTAAGTTAAATTATTAGAGAAATTTAAGAACTTTTTCTTTTAAAATCAAGCGAATTTTTATTTAAAAATATTTCAATACGGTCTCCTTTTTGAATTTCGCCGTTTAATAACTTTAATGCAAGTGGATTTGTCACCAATTTTTGAATTGTTCGTTTCAAAGGACGGGCGCCAAATACCGGATCATACCCAACCTGAGCAAGATAATTTGCAGCTCCGGTACTCAATTCAATTTCTATGCCCTTTTCATGCATCATTTTCACAATATTCCTGAACTGTAGCGTAACGATCTGTTTGATATTCCCACGCGTCAAAGCATGGAATACAATAATCTCATCCACGCGATTCAGAAATTCCGGTCGTAATGATTGTTTCAATACTTTTTCCATTTCTTTTTTAATTTCTTCATGCACTTTCTCACGATTTTCATCGGTAATATCTTTTGTTTTTTCCATGATCAAATTAGCGCCGAGATTCGACGTCATGATAATGATTGTGTTCGTGAAATTCACGGTACGACCTTTATTATCAGTTAAGCGGCCGTCATCCAGGATTTGTAGCAGAATATTAAACACTTCAGGATGTGCTTTCTCAATTTCATCGAGTAAAACCACAGAATATGGTCTGCGCCGCACTGCCTCGGTTAATTGTCCGCCTTCTTCATAGCCGACATATCCCGGAGGCGCTCCCACCAGTCGGGAAACAGAATGACGTTCCATGTATTCGGACATGTCAATACGAACCATCGCTTTTTCATCATCGAACAGAAATTCGGCCAAAGATCGCGCAAGCTCGGTTTTTCCCACTCCGGTTGATCCGAGAAAAATGAATGAGCCGATAGGTCGCTCCTGATCCTGTAACCCGGCGCGGGCTCTGCGAATTGCATCTGCGACTGCATTCACAGCTTCATTCTGGTCCACCAACCGCTGATGAATCCGGTCCTCCATTTTAGTTAATTTCTCGCGCTCCGACTCAAGCATTTGAGATACCGGAATACCAGTCCAACGGGAAACAATTTCAGAAATATCTTCTTCATCCACTTCTTCTTTCAACATTTTTCGTTCTTTCTGAAGGTCAATTAATCTGGCATTTTCCTCTTCTAATTGTTTCTGATATTCAATCAACTTTCCGTAGCGTAACTCCGCAGCTTTGCTCAAATCTCCTTCCCGTTCTGCTTTTACCGACTCTGTTTTAACCTGATCTATCTTCCCTTTTGTTTCGCGAATCCGGCTGATTACTTCTTTTTCCATCTGCCAATGTGCGCGCAACTCTTTTCGTTTCTCGTCCAGGTTTGCTATTTCCTGTTTAATATCTTTTAGGCGTTTATTTGCAGCATCATTTTTTTCTTTTTTGATGCCTTCCCGTTCGATTTCTAACTGCCGAATTCGTCGTTCAACTTCATCCAGTTCTTCTGGCATACTATCAATTTCAATTCTCAATTTTGATGCTGCTTCATCGATCAAATCTACGGCTTTATCCGGTAAAAACCGATCAGCAATGTAGCGTTTTGACAATGTTGCCGCAGCTACAATGGCAGAATCAAGAATTCTAACACCATGATGAACTTCATATTTTTCTTTGATTCCGCGCAGAATGGAAATTGTATCTTCTACAGACGGCTCATCAACAAAAACCGGCTGGAATCGTCTTTCCAATGCGGCGTCTCTTTCAATATATTTTCGATATTCATCTAATGTTGTTGCGCCCACACAACGCAATTCACCCCGCGCCAACGCGGGTTTCAGCATATTAGATGCATCAACAGAACCTTCTGCCGCTCCTGCGCCAACCAGCGTATGCAACTCATCGATGAACAGAATAATTTCACCCTCAGCCTGCTGAATTTCATTTAGCACGGCTTTCAAACGCTCCTCAAATTCACCGCGGAATTTTGCACCTGCAATAAGCGCGCCCATATCCAGAGCGATGATTCTTTTCGTTTTCAAATTTTCCGGAACATCTCCCTCGACGATCCGGTGCGCCAGTCCTTCAGCGATCGCTGTTTTTCCGACGCCCGGTTCACCAATCAGCACCGGATTATTTTTCGTCCGGCGAGATAATACCTGGAGCACTCGTCTGATTTCATCATCCCTACCGATAACAGGGTCCAGTTTTCCCTTTCGGGCCAGGTCATTCAAGTCCCGGCCATACTTTTTTAGCGCCTGATATTTCCCTTCCGGGCTTTGATCCGTTACTCGTTGGTTGCCCCTTATTTCCTTTAAAACTTTCAGGATCGTACTCCGGCTCACACCCTGTTCTTTTAGTAAAGCAGAAATTAACTCTCCTTTTTCCACAAGTCCGATCAACAGGTGTTCTGTGCTAACATATTCATCTCGCAGTTGATTTGTTTCTTTTATCGCCTGTTCAAATACTCTGTTCATTTCTTGTGAAATATATAACTGCCCAATACTCCCCCCGGATACCCGAGGAATTTTTTCGAGCAACTCTGTTGCTCGCTGTTTAATCAACTCTATATTTCCACCGATTTTCTTAATGATGGATACGACAATCCCATCAGTTTGGTCTATGAGAGCCAATAGTAAATGTTCTGGACTAATCTGCTGATGGCTATGCTCATTAGCAATCGATTGTGCTTTTTGAATCGCTTCCTGTGATTTAATCGTAAATTTATCTAATGTCATATATCATCACCTTCCTTTTCGTTATTTAAAAAAAGCGAGGCTAAATAACCTCGCTTTTTCGCGCCCCCGCAAAATATCACATACATTTCAAAATCAACATATATACTATTTCTTATCTTTATCTTCATCGTCAACAACTTCAAAATCTGCTTCTTCCACATTACCTTTATCATCATCAGAAGTTTTGCCCTGCTGCTGCTGTTGTTGCTGTTCATCTGCGCCAGTTTCACCAGTCGCTCCTTCAGCGCCAGCAGTTTGTTGATATATCTTAGCAGAAACTTCATTCCATATTTTTTCGAGGGCTTCAACACTTGATTTTATCTCATCGGTATTATCACCTTTTAACGCTTCTTTGACGCGCCCAGTAGCAGCTTCAAGCTTATTCTTTGATTCGGAATCAATTTTATCGCCCATTTCCTGTATATTCTTTTCAGTCTGATAGATCATCTGATCTGCTCTGTTTTTCGTTTCAATGGATTCTCGTTTTCGTTTGTCATCTGCAGCGTGCGTTTTTGCATCATTTACCATATTATCAATTTCTTCCTTAGATAATCCGGTGGATGCTTCAATTCGAATGGATTGTTGTTTATTGGTTGCTTTATCTTTTGCCGAGACATTGAGAATACCATTAGCGTCAATATCAAATATCACTTCAATTTGAGGAATGCCGCGCGGCGCCGGCGGGATTCCGTCGAGATGAAATCGTCCCAACGTTCGGTTGCCGGTCGCCATTTCTCGTTCACCCTGCAAGATGTGAATTTCTACAGACGGTTGACTATCCGAAGCTGTGGAAAATATTTCCGATTTTCGAGTCGGGATTGTGGTATTTTTCTCGATCAATTTAGTAAAAACACCGCCTAATGTTTCGATTCCGAGAGAAAGCGGTGTAACATCGAGTAACAGTACATCCGAAACATCACCTGCTAAAACACCACCCTGAATTGCAGCGCCAATGGCAACGACTTCGTCCGGGTTTACTCCTTTATGCGGATCTTTTTGAAACAAATCTTTAACAATTTGCTGTACTTTTGGCATTCGGGTTGAACCACCAACCAATACAACCTCATCGATATCGCCCGGAGACATGCCCGCATCTCGTAGTGCGTTTTTACAAGGTGCAATTGTTCTTTCAAACAGGTCATTACATAATTGTTCAAACCTGGATCGGGATAACGTCATATTTAAATGTTTCGGTCCCGAATCTGTGGCTGTGATAAATGGCAAATTAATATCAGTTTGAGAAACTGTTGATAATTCACATTTTGCTTTCTCAGCCGCTTCTTTCAATCGCTGCAAAGCCATCGGGTCTTTAGAAAGGTCAACTCCTTCCTGCCTGACAAACTCATCCACCATCCAATCGATGATTTTCTGGTCAAAGTCATCACCACCAAGATGCGTATCACCGTTCGTTGATTTTACCTCAAAAACACCATCGCCAATTTCAAGGATCGAAATATCAAAAGTTCCGCCACCGAGGTCAAACACAGCAATTTTCTCATCTTTTTTCTTATCTAATCCATAGGCAAGAGATGCGGCTGTCGGTTCGTTTATAATCCGTTGCACCTTAAGACCAGAAATTTCACCAGCTTCTTTTGTCGCCTGTCGCTGACTGTCATTAAAATAAGCAGGAACAGTAATAACAGCTTCTGTTACTTTCTCACCCAGGTAATCTTCAGCGGTTTGTTTCATTTTTTGCAAAACCATGGCAGAAATTTCTTGCGGTGAATACTCTTTATCTTTAATTTTTACTCGCGCAACGTCATTTTTTCCACGAACGATTTTGTAAGGGACTTCATCTATTTCTGTCCCAACTTCGTCATAACGTCTTCCCATAAAACGTTTAATAGAATAAATTGTATTTTCAGGATTTGTAATAGCCTGCCTTTTTGCTACCTGCCCTGCCAGCCGTTCTCCATCTTTTGTGAATGCCACGACAGACGGAGTTGTTCTTCCACCTTCGGAATTAGAAATTACAACAGGTTCTCCGCCCTCCATCACAGCTACGCATGAGTTAGTTGTTCCTAAATCTATTCCTATTATTTTACCCATTTAAAACCTCCAACATCTAAATTCTATATTCTTCGTCTATAATTAATTGCTAAAATTTCGGATAAATAAATGCAACCATTGTGCCATTTAAAAACGAAATGCGTAACCGTTTGATTAATTAATTGTTACGCATTTCGTTGCATGTTATTTGTTACCAAAAAACATTAAAATATCTGCCGTTATGTCATGCTTTTTCTGTCATATTGTTAACAGTTTTGGTTTTTTCACTACTTTTACTTACAGAGCTGTCAGTCGGAATTTTTTCGACTTTAGACTTTTGTTTTTTGTACTTATCGCTTCGATAATCAGTAATATAAAATCCGGATCCTTTAAAAATAAATCCATTTCCCGCGCTAATAATGCGATGCACATGTCCATTGCACTTCGGACAAATTGACAAAGCATCGGCCGTGATTTGCTGAAACTCATCGAAATGATACCCGCATTCATCACATACATACTCGTACGTCGGCATCTGTATATCTCCTATATATCAATTGTTACTCTTTTGGAATTTTGAATGATACATAGTAATGATCATTCCCTTTTTTCAGGCGAATAAATACAATACCCCTTGGTTTAATTGAATCTAAGACTTCATTAAAATCGCTAACGTTTTTTATTTTCTTTCGATTAATTTCCTTAATCAAATCTCCCTCTCGGATTCCTTCGCGAAAAGCGATACTCGCGCGACTGACATAGGTTACAACAACGCCTTGCTCTTTTTCGTAGCCATAACGATTTTCCAGATCAGATGTCAGAGACTCCACCTTGATACCTAGTTTTTCAGAGCTTTTCGCTTCCCGGCCGGAGGCAACTGCTTCCTTGTCATCGGGTCGTTCTCCCAGGGCGGTCTCGACACTAATGATCTTATCTCCTCTTTTTACCTTAAATATAACTTTTTTATTCGGCTCTGTAGAGGCAATCATTAAAGTTAAATGCGTCTGATCACGAACTTCTTTACCATCAAATTCGAGAATTACGTCTTCCACTTTAAAACCAGCTTTTTCAGCCGGGCTATCTTCAAGAACCTGAGCCACAAGAGCGCCGCGGGCTTCCTTTAAATCCAGCGCTTGAGCCATTTCATCATCAATGCCCTGGATCATGACGCCCAACCAGCCACGCACAACATGCCCTTTTTCAATCAGCATTTCCATAACATGGCGTGCCATATTAACAGGGATCGCAAAACCAATTCCGACATTCCCTCCGCTTCCGGAAATGATTGCAGTGTTAATGCCAATCAACTCACCCCGTAAATTGACAAGAGCGCCACCGCTATTTCCCGGATTAATGGCAGCATCGGTTTGAATAAAATCTTCATACTGAGCCAATTGAAAATTTGATCGTCCTTTTGCGCTGATGATGCCATGAGTTACCGTATGTTCCAACTGTGCTGAAAACGGGTTCCCGATTGCCAAAGCCAATTGCCCGACTTGAATTTTATCAGAGTCTCCCAGGCGAATAGCAGGTAAATTTTTCTCGTCAATTTTAATCACAGCAACATCGGTTTTCGCGTCTGCACCAATAATTTGGGCATCGTATTTTTTATTACCAATGGTAAGAACTGTTATTTCATCTGCATCTTTAATCACATGATTGTTTGTAATAATATATCCGTCCGAACTAATAATAACTCCGGATCCTAATCCTTGTTGTCTAAATTCCTCTTCCTCCGGGAGCTGCCGGCCTCGATCTCTTCTGCCATCAGGTGTTTGAAAAAAATGTCTAAAAAAATCATCATTAAAGAAATCTGAAAAAGGATTGTTTCGCCGGTATTTGATAATTCTTGCACTGGTTATTGTAACAACAGATGGTTTTACTTCTCTTGCAACATTCACAAAAGCGTTTTCTAACCCGGCTAAATCTACGCCTGATTGCAACGGATCTTTACTTGATCCGAGTGCAACGACTTTATTTTTATCCTGTTGTGAAGCGACACTGCTATCGGTCCATTCAAAATTCGATGCGATAATTAAACCGGCAATAACTCCAATGAATATAGACCCTACAACCACCAACATTATTTTATGTGATTTCATTTGTTCCTCCTCATATTGGAATAAATATTTAATTCATATTTATTGCTACTTTTCCTTTTTTTCATTTGATTGCTGACGCAATTTAATTGTTACGTAAAGATTTCCTTTGCCACTCTTTGATTCAACCCCATGCCCTTTTAGCCGAAAACTTTTGCCATCTTTAGTGTTAGGAGGAAGTTTAATCTCCAATTTCTTTCCATAAGGTGTTCGGATGCGTAATTTCGTTCCTGTTTCAGCTTTGTCAGTATCCACCGGAATTTCACAATAAAGATCATTTCCATTGCGGTTAAAAAATCGATGCGGCTTGATCTTGATTGTTAAATAGATATCTCCAGGCACACCTTTATTAGTTCCGGGATTTCCCTGACCTTTCAATCGTAACTTTGCTCCTTCCTGAATACCGCGCGGGATATTAACCGCTAATCTTTTTTGTGTATGTACAACACCGCGTCCGTTGCATTGATTGCATGGATTTTTAATAATTTGTCCCCTACCGTAACATTGAGGACAGGGACGGTTGACAGCAAAAAAGCCCTGAGACATCGAAATAGAACCTGTCCCGTGACATGTGGGGCATATTTCCGGTCTTGATCCCGGACTGGCGCCAGAGCCGTGACAGACCGGACAATTCTCCTCCCGGGAGACGTTTATATACTGCTTACCACCGTTAAGCGCTAATTCAAATGGTATCGTAATTGTTGAATAAATATCTTCACCAGTTTGTTTGCCAGTTCGTCGAGTTTTTTTAACGCGTCCGCGTCGATCAAAAAGGTCTCCGAGAATATCACCCAAACCAAATCCAGCAGAACCGAACATATCTTCAAAAGATAAATTTTCTGTTCTTTGATATTCGTCATGGCCCGGCCCCCAGAAATCATTGATGTTTGAAAAATCAAATCCGCCGTTAGCGCCGCCTGCGCCCGCACCAAAAGCGCCCATTTTCCGCATCTGATCGTACTTTTTTCTCTTTTCAGGCTTGCTAAGAACGCTGTAAGCCTCAGAAATCTCTTTAAAAAGGGACTCTGCTTCCTTGTCACCTTTATTAGCGTCCGGGTGATACTTTTTTGCCTGTTCACGATAAGCTCGTTTTATTTCACTGGTATCGGCATCTTCTTTTACACCCAATATGTCGTAATAGTCTTTCGCCATAAATAACTATGTTATTCACTCCTTTTTAAATACTTTCACTTTCGCTGGTCTCAACAATTTTGATTTAAACAAATAACCCTTTTCCCATTCCTCCAAAACTATGTTATCCTCGCCATCCTCCCCCTTTTCTATAACGACCGCCTCGTGCCATTCCGGGTCAAATTCTTCTCCCACAGCATCTATCGGTTCAAGACCTTCGTTTTCTAATATGGTAATAAGCTTTGCATAAATCAACTTATTCACATTTAATTGTGCTTCTTCGATATGTTGCGAATTATCAAACATCCTCTCAAAATCATCAATAACTGGCAAAAATTTACCAATCAAGTCACTTTTAACAAAATCGGAAAGTTCTATCCTCTCCCTCCGGACTCGTTTCTTATAATTTTCAAATTCAGCTTTTAACCGTTGCAACATATCAAAATAATCGCGGTCATCAGACTCTGGTTTTTCTGAAGCCTGCTGGCTCTCCGTTAAATCTTGCTGTTGCAGATCACCATCCTTGTTTTCCAAGTCCTTGCTTTCATTTTTTTTTTCATTTGAAATTGGTACATCATACGCATCATCATATTTTTTCTTATTTGTCATTCGTTTACTCCATTTGTTTACACTATTTGTGTGGCCATTTTTCTATAAGACGGCAATTGTTTTTAAAAAGATTTATTGACAAAAATTATGCCAGCACATTTCTTTATCTCTTATCATTATTTTTATCAGAAAGTTAGCTCGCATAAAAATACAATATAAATTCTTATATACAAAAAAAAGGCCTGACATTTTGACAGACAAAAAAAAGGCACAGAATTTTTAGAAGAATTCTGTGCCGTTAAAATTTGCCTAAAATTTCAAATCAAGATATTGATATTTAGCCTGCATTATTCACAAAGCGTGTCACAGAAAAACAGCAACGTGTGTGCATATTACTTTTCAAACTGAGTTAAGAAAAATTCGAGTTGCTATTATAGTTTGCGTAACGTTTTGAAAATAAAAACGCTGTGTACTCTGAGCCTCTGTGGGTATTAATTTTTCAGGTTAGACAATTTCCATAAAAGCATGAAAAGTGGTATCACCCCGTAATATTTTCAAGATGATAACGTCTTTGTGTTTGAGTGCGGCCAACACCGACAGGAAAATATCTACGGAAAGTATTTTTCGGTCACCGATTTCGAGAATAAGATCATGTAATTGAACACCTGCCTCATAGGCCGGACTAAATCTTTCCAGCGCGGTAACGATTACGCCATAATCTTTATCAATGCCCAAATCTTTGGCAACCTGGCCAGCAATAGATTCAACTTGCAGCCCACCATTCTCGTAGTTCTTTTTTTGATTAAGAGCAGATTTAACTTGAATCGATTGTTTTCTTTCGCCAAGGGCTACGGTTAATTTAACAGGTTGTTTTTTTCTGATAACTATTAATTCGAGAAGATCGGCTGGGTTTTTCTGTGTAATGATACTTTGAACAATATTTGCATCATTGACTTCCATGTCATCAATTTTTATGAGAACATCTTTTTCACGTAATCCGGCAGCCCTTGCGGGGCCACCTTCGCTCAGGGCATCGATAAAAACGCCTCTGGGTTTATCCAATCCTAATGCACGTGCTTTCTTTTCATCAACATCCTGCATCGAAACGCCGAGATAGCCTCTCACAACCCGGCCTTTTTCAATCAGGTCATCCATAATTTCCCTGGCAAGATTGATGGGAATAGCAAATCCATATCCCTGGTTATAGCCGTTTTCCGTGGCAATAGCTGTGTTAATACCAATCACCTCGCCGTTTAAATTAACTAACGCCCCCCCACTATTTCCAGGATTAATCGCAGCGTCGGTTTGGATAAAATTTTCCACACCATACGTATCGCGAATAATATTAATATCTCTTCCCATTGCGCTGATAATGCCTGCTGTGATTGTAGAACTCAATTCCAACGGATTTCCTACCGCAAGAACCCATTCACCAATGAGGCATGATTCGGAGTCACCAAGTTTAGCCACTGGCAGTCGATCACCGTCGATTTTTATAACCGCGACTTCGGTTAGTGGATCCACGCCCACAATTTCAGCATGAAATGTTCGACGGTCAGATAACGACACTTCAATAAATTCTGCATTTTCGACGACATGTACATTTGTTAAAACATGACCATCCTTTGAAACAATAATTCCTGATCCGGATCCGCGCTGACGGAATTCCCGAGGGATCGAATGATTATTATAATATTGATCGCCAAAAAATTCGTTCATGTCACTACCGCCTAATCTCTGTCGCCACAAATCTCTTGTACGGACGACCAGTGTACTATGAATGCTCACAACAGTGGGAATAACTTGTTGCGCGATTTCTGTAAACGCCTGACTCGTTTTGTATATATTAAATGTCGATTTCGATATATTTTTATTTCGGGTTAAAATAAAATCATCCGAGGATTTGACACTATATCCCAAATTAAAAATAAGCGTAACGAAAACTGCTATTGTTGTAACCATCAGGATGCGTAATCTACCAGACATTGTCTTGTTCCTTCATAATCAATATTTAATCGCCTTCTCCTCGTAAAATTAACAAGCGAACAAGATGCATAACAGCTACCGCAGTGGATGCAACATAAGTTAATGCCGCGGCGTTCAGTACCTTTCTGGCTGATTTAAGTTCTTTTCCTGCTAAATATCCACCAGATTCCAGTTGTAACATTGCTCGTTTGCTTGCATTAAATTCTACTGGTAACGTAATAACAGTAAAAGCAACGGCGCCAGCAAATAACCAAATGCCAACGTCCATCAAAATACCAGAATTCATAAATAATCCGACGATAAATAATGGTATTGCGAGGTTAGAGCCTATATTTGCCACAGGGAAAAAACTATGACGCATTCTTAATGGAGAATACCCTGTACTATGTTGTATTGCATGTCCGGCCTCATGTGCAGCAACCCCCAAAGCAGCAATGGATTTGGAACTGTAAATGCTTTCAGAAAGTCGTAGCTTTTTCGAAGTTGGATCGTAGTGGTCTGTTAATGAACCTTCGGTTTTCTCAACTTCGACATCATAAATATTATTATTTCTTAGTACATTTGTCGCAACTTGTGAACCGGTTAATCCACGGGAGGATACAATCTGATTATATTTTTTAAAAGTGCTTTTTACTTTATACTGAGCATATATTGCAAAAGCCATCGCCGGGATTAAAAGCATCAAATCTGTTAATGAAAAAAATCCGAAAAACATATTTTCATCCCTCATTTTGTTCACGTTTTTTAACAAATTTTACTCAAAATACTTTAAAATAGTTCCTCAGGTTAGGGGGTTCTAATATGACACTTTTTGAACAAATAAAAGTAATTCGGTCTATTTTCGCACGACCTCCGCAAGCCCTGACTCTTGTAGAACTAAACCATCATTTTTTTTCTTCGGTTCAATTTGTATGGTACAGGTTTTTTACAAGAATAAGCTTATTCCCTGCGATTGAATCTGCTTTGTAATAAACATCATCAACAGAACGCTTAATGATATGCAATCCAAATCCGCCGGTTTTACGATCATTGACAGCTTGTCGAACATCGAATTTTTTATTCGGGTCAAATTTAAATCCTTTGCCCCAATCACTTATCATGATAATGAACTTTTTATCAACCGTGCCAACGGTTACTTCGATCAAATTATCCGCAGAGGTGGAATAGTACGCATGCTCTACAACATTAAGACAGGCTTCATAGACAGTTACTTTTATTTTGCTTAACTCTTTTTTATTAAATCCGGCCTTTTTTGCTCGCTCAATAACAAAATCACAAATGCTGTATAAATTTTCCACGTTGCTCTGGGTTTTGAATTTTTCGCCCTCAATGCTTTCAAAAACTGCTAAATCCGAAGTTTGAGCCTGATTTTCCTGTTCCAACTTTAATTCGACATTTTTTTTATCGCTTGATTTTGTCTGAAGATTTCCATTAATATGAATGGACGCTTGTTCAAAATCTTCGCCAAAATCCTGTAATGCGAATTCTTCTTCGCTTTCAATAGCAAGATATGTCAGCGGGCTAAATGTTGCCAAATTATTTCGAGCGGAATTTGACACGTTAATGAGCTTCACGGTTCCTCCCAGCCTTCGAGCCTGATTCGTGACTTCAATCAATAGCGCAATGAATCGACTAGGCGGAAGCTTTATATTTTGCATATTAATGGTCAAATTTACCTTATTATTCTTAAAACAATTACGAAATAATTCTTCTAATTCAGGTATTGAAACGGGTAATTCAGCCCCTCTGTCCAAATCAATTTGAACGGCATCTCCATTGATGCCTATCTTTTGAGTTGTAGCGATATTGCCGTTCATATTCTTTATTATTTAAAATTCGTTAACTGTTTTTTATAATTATCGTTTTGTTTTAAAAAAAATTAATCATTAAATTTCGATCCACCTTTGCTGACGATCTGCGGTAAGGAATACACCAGCCTCACCCATTAACGGACATTTTGTAACGCAAATACCACAGCCAATGCATAAATCTTCTTCAACATAGGGATATTTCACATTTTTCATTGTGCCATCAGGTTTTGTAACTTCTTTTACTTCAAATTTTATCGCTTTATCAGATACAGGGCAATGTTCCTCACAAACAATGCAATCATCATTCCGATACCAGGGGATACAACGATTTTTATTGAACCGGGCCGTTCCGAGTGGTAATTTCTTTTTTTGCTCAATCGTCAATGGATGAATCGCTCCAGTGGGGCATACTTCCCCACAAAGCACGCAATCGAATTCGCAATAACCGGACCGCGGTGACGCAACTGGTGTCCAAATACCTTCCCAGCCGCTTTCTAACAATGCTGGTTGCAAAAACCGGCCGGTGGTAGAACAAATTTTAACACATGCCTGACATCGAATACAACGATCTAAAAAATCATCCTCTTCAAGTGATCCTGGAGGCCGAATTGCAATATCAGCATTGTTTTTTTCGATAAATGCAGTTTTAGTAATTCCGACTGCGAATAATCCTGCCAGCCCGGAAAACACAAACCGACGTTTGGACACATCAGTTTTAATCGGAGATTTTTCAGCCTTCAGAGAATATTCAAAAGCGTTAGTCGGACAAATCGTAACACAATTCATACACTCAATGCACTCAAAACGCGAATAAGACCTGAAATCTTCTGTAATTGCATCCATTTTACAATTCCGATAACACCGACCACAATCGATGCAGTTATCGTTTACAGAACGCTTCAGGATTCGTAATTTTGAAAATAACGCATATAACGCGCCTAACGGACATAAATACCGACACCAAAATCTTTTCGTAATCATTCCGAGACTTAAAATCCCCATAAAGAATAGAATAATAAATACACTTCTCTGAAAATGCAGTGGTTCAATGGGGATTACCGAGCCGCGAAAGGAATCATAAACTGAAAAAACCGTATCCTCAAACCAGCCCAATTTTATGAAGATATTAAAAATGGATTCAACGAAAACTGAAAAAATCGGATACAGCGTTAAAGTAAATGTTCTGGTAATGAGTGCAATAGGATCCATAAACCAGATTAGCTGTACAGATACGAATGCCGCAAATAAAATCAGAATTAGAATTGAGTATTTCCAGACGCGATAAGATCGTTTGGAATCATTTTTTAATTTTCGCACTTTTGCAGAAATATGATCACTAAAATCAATTACTGTTCCTAACGGACACACCCACCCACAGAACACACGACCCAAAAATACGGTTACAAAAAGAAATATAAACGCGATGATAAATGATCCAAAAATGAATTGTCTGGTGGTAATGATCGTCGTAAGTGCCACTAACGGATCAGAGCGAAGAAAAATATCAGAAGGGATTAGCGTCTCGTAAGGAAAGGTTGCTTTAAAAAACAGATATACGAATACTATCAAAAAAAAGGATTGAGAAATTCTTCTGACTAATTGCATCTTCAAAAATCCACATTGTTAAAAACGATTGTTATTTAATATTGATTTAAAAGATGAGGAATCCATAAAAAACAGATCACCTCTTTTCAAAGGAGTCGTATCAAGTGTCGTAAGAGGTGATTCATATTTTTTAAAGAAATGAATTTAAACGGACAGGTCGACAGTGGCTATATTGAGTTTATCCAGGTCAATTTCGCCCAGTCCCATTTCGGATGCCACCCGGATATAACCCAGATCTGTCCCCTTTAAGTTGAATAAAGTAGCGCCCAACGAATCAACGGCAACAGGGTCTATTCCTGCAATCACAGTATTCATTTCTTTAACATCGTTTAAATTACCACCCTGGGGACCGTTATGCATCAATACACGTACAGCATCAATTATCGTAATACTGGGACGAATAACGGTATTTAAATCCGCAAGTTTTTGATCAAAATTACTATGAATAGCCCCGCGATTCCCGCCGATAATCCCCAAAATATTTTTCAGCCCCAGAGTCACTTGTGCCAGAGAATGATGCTTGGCAATCGGGACATTGATATAAACATCAGCATCCAGTACATCGGAATAAAATTCCCATGCGCTTAATGCTTTTCCTTTTGTAATTTTCACTTTTTTAAATTTTTGCGGAAACATATAATTGACCGTGGCGCCGGCCTCTTTTGCAGCTTTCTCAATGCCGCTTAATCGATAACATCGCTTTGTTTCGTTACATGTGTTGTCAAAAACTTTAATTTTTGAAGCGCCTGCTTGATCACATAATCTGATAATTTCGGCAACTACATCAGGATTTGTATTCGCTGCCTGCTCCGGTCTCCGCGCCCAACCAATGTTCGGTTTTACAACAACAGTATCCCCTTTCTTAATAAACCTGGAAATCCCTCCGAACATATCAAACGCCTTGACAACCAATTCCGCAGGACTACCATTTTTTACCATTACAAGATCCTGAGGTAATTTCATTTTGTTCTTTTCATCTGCAAATAACATCCCCGGCACATTCAAACTTAAAGCTCCAAAAGTTACCGTACCGAGCTGAAGGCTCTTTTTAATAAAATCTCTTCTAAGCATAAACAATCACCATTTAAGTTTAAATATTAATCTATCTGATTATATAAAAAAATCAGACAAAAATCAAGTAAAAAAAACCCTGTCAGGATTGACAGGGCAAATAGAAAATGTTATATGAAAATATCGCTAGTTCGATTCGTGATGTAAAGCCTCCGGGATTGTATCGTTATGTTGTAGTAAATCTAACCAATCATTCTCAGGTGTATTAAAAAATAATCTCAAGTTTTCTGTATAATTGTACAATTTCAATTTCTGATAAATCTCAAACGCTTTATGAAAATAATGTGCTGCATCATCGATCCTTTCGTATTCAATAAGCATTTTAGCATATTCTGTACACGTATTAGCAACTCCCAGCGGAATACAAAAGTCCTCATAAAAGTGAATACTTTCTTCATAAAAGAGAGATGCAATTTTATATTGATTGTAATTTTTAAAAATAGAGCCAAGTATTTTGCAAGCCTTCGCAAGACCAAGCGAGCTATCAATTTTTGCTAAAAGGTGCAACGCTTTTGTGCAATACTTGCAGGCGTTTCTTGAATCACCAACTTCAAGATAAAACAATCCTTTATTCAAATTAATGAAGGCCATTTGCTGAAAATCCTCGATTTCCTGGCTAATTTCCAGGCCATTATTCAGATATGTCAATGCATGTTGATAATTAGAGCGCTGCAAATAAACAATTGCCAGATTATTCAAGCAATCACTCTGACCATTAAAATCCTTAATTGCTTTGAACGTTTCATAAGCACTTTGAAAATGATATTCACTCTGTTCAGATTCTCCCATTATGCGAGAAACAACGCCAAGACAATTTTTAATACATGCCAATCGTTTTTTATTGGCAACTCCTTCCGCGATTCGTAAAGCGATTTCATAATGCTTTTTCGCTCTAAAATAATCACCAGAACGATGAAATGCCTGGCCAATATTAAAATAGCTATCCAATTCACCCATAAAATCATTTATACTTTTAAATATTTCCGAAGCCTCGGTTAAATTCATTATTGAATTTACGAATTCATGCTTTTCAAAATAGTACTTTCCTAATTTCAATTTTGCCAATGCTTGATATCGTGCATTCTTTAATCGTTGACTTATATGGATCGTATCTGTTAATACATGTTTCGCTTTCTCGAAATCACCTATTAGTCTGTATATTTTCGAATACGACAATAAAATAAAGAATGCAAAGTTATTATCTGTTTCAAATTCAGATAAATCTTTGATTTCTGATAGTGCCTTATCAAGAGTAAGAAGGTTTTTGTCGGCATATCGTGATGCCGCACCGTTTTTTTCGTGTTCAAGCTGTGCCAGCGGTTGTTTAAGCAGCGAAATTACTTCTCTAATATCTCGTCTTTTGGTTGGACTTGATTCATTGATTAAATTTTTTTGTTTAACAAAAAAATTTATTTTCTTTAAAAATTTTCCTACCTCTGATTCGTCGTTTAGAGACATTTCATCTCCCTTTTAGTTAGGATATTCACTCCCTTCACTAATCTCTGTTATCGACGAACCCTTGCCATTCCTTTAGTTACCATCCAAAATTCTAAAATGAAAATATAAGCACTATTCTATTCGTGAATGAATCACTTGTATCCGCCAGGACATAGCCGTCAGGATATGAATGTAACCGGATTAAAAACATCTTTTTAAGGAGTGGCTGCCAGCAAGTATTAAATTAAGTTATGAACACGGATTACTGATTTTTCGAAGCAGAAAGCAAGACTTTGTACTAAATAATTAACTTCATCATTCCAATTCCTTTTAAAATCGTTAATCCCCATTCGAATATCAAGAACAATAAGACTTGAACATTAGAATCAAATGAGTAACATAAAAAATGGCGCAAAAATAAAAAATGCATCTGAGATTCATATTCACAACAATCTCAAATGCATTTTTCTAGAATTTACAATGCCCTGATATCAAACGAGGGCGTTATTTAAATTTCAACTTGTTACTTTTTATATTTTCTTTTGATCAAATCGATTTGATAATCTGCATTTCTTTTCCAACGGCGATCCATATCTCCGGCCATTGTGTAATACTTGATAGCATTATCGTACTGGCCTAATCGCTCGTAAGCCTGGCCGGCTTCGAAGGCAGCCTTACCGTTTTTTCTCGGTTGATTTTCCAGGCTTTTTAACGCCATTTCCAATGCTTCACTATTTCGCCCAAGTTTGTTGAAAAGTGCCGCCAGTCGATAATACGCGCTTTCTTTATCCGGTTTGATTTCAATCGACTTTTTATAAGCTGCGATTGCCTTTTCTGTATCTCCTGCATTTTCGTACGCCACCCCGAGCGCGTTATACGCAGAAAAATGATTCTCTCTCAACTCTGTTACCTTCTCAAAGGCGTCCGCAGCTTTTTCAAATCTCTTTAAAGCATTATAGATTGTTCCCAGTTCGTAAAAAGCCTTGTACGAAGAAGTATCGATTGTTACAGCAGAATTAATAGTAGTAAGTGCATAATCATACTGTTTCAACTGGCGATATAGCATTGCCATCGACAGGAAAGCTTCTGCATACATTGGGTCTAATTCAGTCGCTTTTTGATACGCCATGATCGCATCGTTATACCTGTTCAGTCTTTTCAGAGCTAATCCTTTTCCGTAATAGGCTTTTGACAATGTCGCATCATATTGCAATGCTAATTCATAAGATTTTAAAGCTTTTTCCCACTGTTGTTTTTTAATAAAAGTATTCCCCTCATTAACAGCCTGTTTAGCCAAATTTGCATTCTTTGCTTCTTCCAATTGCTTTAATTTTGCTTCATTCTCCTTAGCAATTCGAATTGAATCTTGCTTGTACTTTTCAAGCTGTTGATTATAATCAGCCTCCTGGCTAAAGCCGCTACTGACGACAAACAGCATTACTGCTATTATTGTCAAAATTCTACATAAACTCATAAAACGTTTCCTCCTTCCACACTTTTTTTAATACACAATTAATATGTATGTGCCGAAGGCGGGATTCGAACCCGCACGCCCATGGGACACTACCCCCTCAAGATAGCGTGTCTACCAAATTCCACCACTTCGGCAATCAATACCAACCAAAAAGGGAATGATTGGTATTGTAACATGTTTATTTATTCTCTTCCGTCTTGTTGTTCTTCAGGCGCAGGTGTGGGTACTGCTCCCTGTTGTATTGGTTCTTCAGTCGTCGGTACAGTTGGCAACACATCTGCCGGTGAAGAGATACCGCCACTGGATCGTTCCTGTCCAACAATACTTTGGCTTCCATCGTTGCCCTTGGTTATTATTCCCAGCATTAAGGAAATTGCCATAAACAGGATAGCTAAAATTGTTGTTAATTTACTTAAAAAAGAAGCTGCTCCTCTACCTCCGAACACAGCTCCCATACCGCCGCCGCCGCCACCAAAGACGCCGGCTAAACCGCCACCTTTACTTGATTGTAGTAAAATAACAATCGTTAAAACAATAGAAACCAGTATGTGAACGATTATCAAAAATGAATACATTATTACTCCATCATAATTTTTTATAATCGATCGGCGATTTTTATTATTTGTACAAATGAATCCAAATCAAGACTGGCGCCTCCGATCAAGGCTCCGTCTATGTCCGGCTGTCCCAGAAGTTCCTTAGCATTTGCCGGTTTCACACTTCCACCATATTGAATTCTCAATTTTTCAGAAATCTCACGATCATATAATTCACTAAGCAATTTACGAATAAATGCATGAACGTTTTCGGCTTGTTCCGGAGTTGCAGTTTCACCAGTACCAATCGCCCAAACAGGCTCATACGCTATCGTTATGCGCTTTACATCTTCTTTATTGATTCCGTGAAGACCATCTTTTACCTGTCTCTCGATGACCTGTTCTGTTTTATCAGATTTTCTTTGCTCAATTGTTTCTCCGACACAAAATATCGGATCTAACCGGGATGAAAGCGCTTTTTTTAGTTTCTTATTGATAAGCTCATCCGTCTCGCCAAAATAGTGCCTTCTTTCGGAGTGACCGATAATCACAAAATCACATCCCAATGATTCCAGCATTGAAACGGATATTTCCCCTGTATAGGCGCCATCATCTTCCTGATGCATATTCTGTGCGCTCAGTTTTACATTACTTTTTTTGATAACTTCCCGAACAGGCGCAAGCGCGGTAAATGGCGGTCCTACAATTATATCTGTGTTTTGATATTCTTGCACGCGTTCTGTAAGCCCCCGAACAAACTCAACGGCTTCGGGGACTGTTTTATTCATTTTCCAGTTTCCGGCTATAATTTTTCGTCGCAATATTCTTATACCTTTTTTAATAGATTAAAAGTTCCAACCGTCGTATAAAAATTCGATCATGGGTTTTAGAACATTTTTTCAATTGAATCCACGACTCGATTTGAGTAACCCCACTCATTATCATACCAGGATAACACTTTGACCATATTTCCTTGCATAACCATAGTCGAAAGCGCATCAAAAATGCTGGAATGATTATCGCCCACAACATCGATCGACACAATAGGATCTTCAGTGTATGCCAAAATGCCTTTTAATTCACCTTCGGCAGCTTCTTTCATTGCGGCATTCACTTTTTCTACAGTAACGTCTTCCTTTAATTCAGCCACAAGATCAACAACCGAGCCATCAAACGTGGGGACGCGAATTGCGAATCCATCGAGTTTGCCATTTAATTCGGGTATCACTTTTCCAACGGCCTTTGCAGCGCCAGTAGTCGTAGGAATCATTGACATTGCAGCAGCACGTGCTCTGCGAAGGTCTGAATGCGGTAAATCTAGTATTTTCTGATCATTTGTATATGCATGGATAGTTGTCATAAAACCACGCACGAAGCCAAACTTGTCGTTGAGAACTTTGGCAACAGGAGCCAAACAATTGGTTGTACATGAGGCATTGGACACGATTTTATGTTCAGGTTTTAAATCAGAATCGTTCACACCAAGAACGATCGTTGCGTCAATTTGATCTTTTGCCGGTACAGTCAGTAATACCTTCTCAGCGCCTGCTTGAATATGTTTCTCGATTAATGCTTTGGTTCGGAATACACCTGTTGATTCAACAACACATTTTACCCCAAGGGTGCCCCAGGGTAAATTGGCAGGATCTTTTTCTGCCGAAATTTTAACCTTTTTGCCATTAACTACGATTGCATCGCCTTCAACCCTAACGTCGCCATTGAATTTGCCATGAACTGAATCGTATTTTAAAAGATGCGCCAATGTTTCGGCATTCGTAATATCATTAATTTGGACAACTTCAAATTGATCTTTAGCTTCCATAATACGGAACACCAGTCGTCCGATTCTTCCAAAACCATTAATTCCAACTTTGATTTTCATCTTTCCTCCTAACATGTTTTGAGATCATCATTTCTGTTCTGAATTTGAATCCAGATCTATATTTAAAATAATTAAGTGCTTTCTCATTTTGCTCATTCAAAAATATTAAACTCTATTATAAGAAAAAAATTAAAAAATGTCAAGTACTTTAATAAATCATTTTTGTTGTTGACAACCAACTGTTTTTTTTATATATTAAAAACTGACTACACATTTCTGCATTGCACTTTATTAAACATTAAAACAAGCTATTTCGTAACTAATTTTTTTATTTCCATTTAAATAATATAGGAGGTTATTATATGCCAAATTTCTCGGACAAAAAAATTGGTGTTTTATTATCCGGGTGTGGTGTGTTTGATGGCAGTGAAATTCACGAAGCAACTGTCACACTGTTGGCACTGGACAATGCTAAAGCGGAAATCGTGGCCATGGCGCCGGATGCAAATCAGGCTCACGTTATTAACCACCTGAAGGGCGATGAGGTGAAAGGCGCTGCACGCAATATTCTCGTCGAATCTGCACGTATCGCGCGCGGAGAAATAAAAGCAGTACAGGATGTTTCCGCTGCTGATCTGGATGGTTTAATTGTTCCTGGCGGTTTCGGAGCCGCAAAAAACCTGTGCACTTTTGCCTTCGAAGGCACAAATTGTAACGTAAACCCTGATGTGGAACGGTTGATAAATGATATGCACGCAGCGAAAAAACCAATGGGCTTTATTTGTATCGCACCGGCTCTGTGCGCTAAAGTTTTGGGAAGTTACAAACCACAATTAACGATTGGAAATGATGAAGGAACCGCCAAAGCCATTGAGGAAATGGGCGGAAAACATGAAACCTGCAAAGTAGATGAAATTGCTGTAGATGAAAATAATAAAATTGTTTCAACGCCAGCATATATGTTAGGACCATCTATTTCCTTTGTTGCCAAAGGTATTGAAAAATGTGTGAATAAAGTTTTGGAAATGACAATTTAAATGAGTACTTATGAAAAAGAGAGAATCTCTGTTCAGAGCATTCTCTCTTTTTTTTTTATACATAACGATCAAGTTTGCATCGTTAAATTAATTTTGATATTGAATAACCGAACCAAACACTTCCAATTCCCATCACGAAATGAAATAAAAGATTAGAAGAAAAACTAATAAATTCACCACCACGCGCTAAATTGAAAACATCATATCCAAATGTTGCAAATGTGGTAAAACTCCCTAAAAATCCAACGAAAATCAACATCCGTGCTTCAGGATTAAATATCTGTCTATTCTCGGAAAACCCACTCAGGAACCCAATTAAAAAGCAACCTAATATATTTACGGCTAACGTTCCATAAGGAAAATATGATTTTCCCCAAATGCGTTGAACTAAGCCGCTTGTTAAATAACGTAGAATTGAGCCGAAAAATCCACCGATACCAACAAGTAATAATTTATACATCCTTGACTCCTATCAAAAAATATATAGGAGTCATCAGCATGTTATGCGGTCACAGGTGGACTCCATCACCTCAATTTTTTATCATTTTAAAATAGCAAAATTATGAAGCACACGAATGGCATAATTATCATGACATGAGAAATTACTCCGCCATATTACGTGCATTTAATTTCCGTTTGTTTCTTTCTCGCCGATGAATCAACTCGTCTTTGTACTGTTTTAATTTTAGGCTTTTCCCCAATTCTTCAGCAAGATCCAGCGCACTGATTGCATTATTCACCAGATCTATCGCTTTTTGGTAATCCTGCTGTTGGTGTTCATAATATTTCGCAAGTTCCGCATACGGTTCGATTTCGACGTATCCGGCAGAAATCATGTCTTCCCACATTTGGACGGCGTTTTCCCATTTCTGCAGTTTTTTATAACAGCGACCGAGCCTGCCAGCCAGATGATTTGTTCGTTGTTTATCCGTAATGTTTGCTAATAAGAATTTATAAATTTCAATACTTCGCTGCCATTCGTTCATATTTTCCAATGAATGCGCCAGACTCGCCAGGTCATTATGATGTGTCAGAAATTTTTGCGGGTCAGAATAAATAAACATACTTTGAATAAACAGTGCCGCCAGCGATAGAATATCCCATTCATTATGTCGGATAATTGGTAACAGTGGAGCAACATTTTTTTCCCGTAAATATTGAAAATAGATTGATGGTATTTGAAATCCGGGAATATCCTCATGCCGGAAAAAATCAAGTACATATCGTTCAATGTTACCAAGACTGCAATCCGTTAACCGGTGTCGCCAAATCCTTCGCGCCGTATGAACAAGGTCCAAATGCGGTGGCTTGTTCAACGCCGGTTCCAGTCGTGAAAAAACAAACCGGCTTTCTATTAAATGCCAGTCAAAACTTTTACCATTATAAGAAACAAGACCGGTGAATTGTTTGAACAACTCATTTATCGCATATAAAAACGCTAATTCTTCATTATAATCGCGCAGCAGAAATTGTTTGACAACAAATCCACTTTCAGCAAAATAACCAAAGCCGGCCAGGAAAATATAAGTACCGGCGCCACTCGATAGCCCGGTTGTTTCTGTATCAAAAAATAGCGTTTGCTCAAGTTGAACAGATTTAAGCCGTTCGTCCTTTCCCACCAACGCCAGCAATTCGAGATCGACATTCTCGATTGCGTTTAAAGTAACGGCTCCGTGCCTGTAGTCGTGTCTAAAAGTTTTAGTTATTACAAAACATTTTCCAAAAGGAGTTGGCTGAAATTCCCCGTCAAAATAATTGCTGAAGTTGACTTTATGGGGGCTTTTCGCAGGTCGATTCTCTGTTACCTTTGGTATTGATTCAATGAATTTTAATTTATCTCTCAGATTCATGCTCTAAATATACATAAGTTATTTACAAAAGTAAATAAAAAATACTTGTAATTGTTTCACAGTTATATTATATTTTAATACCTCGAAATATGAAAATAATGTACATTAGCTTGTGATGTGGAAATGCGATCTTTTCTTATAATCATAATACTACTATTATTAATGCTGAATTGTTCAGCTTCTCCTGAAAAGAAGAAGACGATTGACAGTGACACATTTGTGCAACTTTATTGCGATGTAGTCGCCCGTTATGATATTCTGGCCAGAGATAAACGAAAAGCATTTGTGGATAGCACTTTTCAGCACTATGATGTATCTCGGGATGTTTTCGAAAATACGGTTGAAAGATACAGCACGGATCCGGAATCCTGGGAAAAAATCTTCGATAAAATCGTCACTGAATTGGAAAAAAGAGCAGAAGCTATATCAGATTCTTCTAATCAAACAATTAAATAAATTGATATTGAAAAAATCAAAATCACTCTACATGTCAATTTTGTTTTTTGCCCTCCTCTGGTGCGTGCTCATCATCGCCGCACCGCTGTTATCATGTCATCAAATGATACTATCATCCGGAACGATCTACTATTTTTTTTCAAAAATTTGCCACCAGATTCCGGATCGATCCTTCATGGTTTGTGATAAACAATTTGCGGTATGTTCACGATGCACCGGAATCTATACTGGTTTTTTATTCGGCATAATTCTTTTCCCGCTAATAAAAATCTTTAAAAAAGATTTTCTTCTGTCTTATACATTTTTTCTGATTATGATAATACCGCTAATTATAGATGTACTTATCTCATTTTCTGGTTTTTGGCAAAACACGTTCTTTTCCCGATACATCACTGGTCTAATTTCAGGGTGTTTTACGGCGTTACTGGTCTTTCCGGGATTTTATAATTTCTATGAAAAAATGGAGGTAAAACATGAATACAAAACCTGATAAATTTGTTCCATCGATCATTGGCGGAGCTGTTATTGGAATACTTTCCACAGTTCCGGGACTTAACTTTATTAATTGTTTTTGCTGCGCCGGAATTATCATCGGGGGATTCGTTGCGGTTTATGTTTATAATAAAACGCTGGGCGAATATGAATTGACCTACAGCGACGGTGCACTCATCGGAATTTTCGCAGGAATCATTGGCGTTGTTTTTTCTGCAATATTAAACTCTATTTTTGGGGTGACAATGGATAAATTGTTGGAGCACTTAACGCAATTCTCGCAGGAAATTCCACCTGAAGCCCGGGAAATGTTGGAGCTTTTTCGGGAAAATCAAAGCGCGTTGTATATCCTGAATATCGCAATGAGCCTGGTCATCAACATTATATTTGGTTTACTGGGAGGAGTGTTAGGAGTTGCTATTTTGGGAAAGAAAATATGAAAGAATATCCGTCAAGAATAAAGGACTGGCCAGAGGATGAACGTCCGCGTGAGCGACTTATAAAATGGGGCGCCGATAAACTTACGGACACAGAACTTCTGGCAATATTACTACGAAGCGGCGGCATAGAGGATACGGCAATCGATCTGGCAAGACACCTGTTACAAAGATTCGACGGCTTTCGGGGCATTGATTCCAAATCAATCGCCGAGTTGTGTGAATTAAACGGGATCGGACCGGCAAAAGCAGCAATAATAAAAGCCGCGCTGGAAGTCGGGAAACGGGTATTTATTGAAAAATCAAAAGATAAAAGAAGTGTGGAATCCAGCAAAGATGCGTATTCACTGGTTGCTCCGTATATGCGTGACATCAACCGCGAAGTTTTTAAAGTTCTGCTGCTCACGTCCAGAAATAAACTGATTACAGAGAAAACAGTTTTTGAGGGGAGTTTAGCTGAAAGTCTGGTCAATCCACGCGAAATCATCAAAGAAGCGTTGAATGAAGCGGCCGCATCTGTGGTGTTTATCCATAATCACCCCAGCGGAAATCCGCATCCCAGTAATGAGGATAAAAAAATAACGTCGTTATTGCTAAATGCCTGCAATGTTGTCGGTATTAACGTGTTAGATCATATTATAATCGGCAAAGACAATTATTTTAGTTTTGCTGATCACGGGTTACTTTAACTGTTCCTACTTTAATGAAAGGACTTACCTTTTCGCTGCCTGCTCGTTTTTAACACCTTTGACAAATCGGATCAGATAGACAATTCCGGAGAGTACCACAAAAAAAGCAGCAACGAGAGTTAATATTTTTTCAAGTTCAGGAATATGAATAATATAAGCGATAATCATCAGAGAGATAAAAAACACCGTCCATTTGCCAAGCATATTTGAAGGGACGACAAATTTATAGCGCGCTGCCCATAACAGGCCGGCAATCAATATGAGAATGTCCCGACCGATAACTAACGCAGCCGCCCAGATGGGAAAATCTCTGTGAAAAACCAGCACAATAATGACGGCGCCAACTGCCAATTTATCTGCCACAGGATCAAGAATTTTACCAACCTCTGAAATCTGGTTGAATTTTCTGGCAATTTTACCATCCAGAAAATCAGAAAGCACTCCCATAAAAATTAATACAAGTGCAAGATGTGAGCAAAGCGTGCTATCTTGTAAAATAAGATAAATAATCGGCCCGATAAGTGAAATTCTGAAAACAGATAATAGATTTGGAATTGTCCAAATCCGCCAGGATCCTTTTTCTGAATTCATTGTATTCCTCTCAGATTCCCCTCTCTTTTGAATTTATAACTCAATATTCCAGGAATTTAATTCCTGTAGAAATTTATAATTCGTTAAATCAAAGTGAACCGGAGTAATTGATATTTTATTATTTAAAACAGCCCGATCATCAACATCGTCATCCTTTTCCAATTCGACCTTTGTGCCTGTTAACCAATAATAAACTTTATTATGAGGATCGATCCGTTTATCAAATTTTTCCTGATACAAGGCTTTCCCCTGTTTTGTTATTTCAATGCCTTTTATTTCTTGTTCTTTAACCGGCGGAACATTCACATTCAACAGCGTTCCCTCTGGCAGTCCTTTTTTGACCACCTTTTTGGCGAGATTAGCTGCAAACTTTGCCGCGAAGCGAAAGTCGGGTGATTGGAAGGTTGCAAGTGAAATTGCGATAGAGGGAATCTTTAAAAAGATGCCTTCTGTTGCGGCAGAGACCGTTCCTGAGTACAAAATATTTATGCCTGTATTCGCTCCCAGGTTTATTCCGGAAATAATAATATCTGGTTTGATATCGAGGGCCCAATAAGCCAGCTTCACACAATCAGCAGGAGTGCCGTTAACAGCATACCCAAAATATTTTTCATTTTTACTGAAATTTGTCACCCGTAGCGGATCTGAAAGTGTAATTGCATGGCCAACAGCGCTTTTTTCACTGTCCGGAGCGACGGCCGTTACCTGTCCGTGCTTTACCATTTCCTGGTACAGGGCATATAAACCCGGCGCCCCGATTCCGTCATCATTTGTAAGTAAAATTTTCATTTGTCGACAAAAAATCCTAAAATATTTGTTAAAGTCATTTTTAAATCATGTCGTTTACTAATAACATCCAAAAAGCCGTGTTTAAGCAAAAATTCTGATCGTTGAAAACCTTCTGGCAAATCCTGCCCAATTGTTTGTTTAATCACCCGTGGTCCGGCGAATCCGATAAGTGCACCGGGTTCAGCGATGATGACATCTCCCAGCATGGCATAACTTGCAGAAACACCACCAGTTGTAGGATCGGTGATAATCGAGATAAACGGCAGTCCGGCTTTCGATAATTTAGCCAGATAAGCCGATGTTTTCGCCATTTGCAT
The DNA here is from genome assembly GCA_964498785.1 of uncultured Cytophagia bacterium. GTDB lineage: Bacteria > Zhuqueibacterota > Zhuqueibacteria > Thermofontimicrobiales > Thiofontviventaceae > Mariaggregatimicrobium. Next base: position 90,843 of record CAZCJL010000008.1, read on the forward strand.
CAGCGAAAGAGCACCCTCCTGCATTCTGGCGCCACCGGACGCCGAAAGCACAATAAGCGGCAGGTTCAATTCAATGGCTTTTTGTGTTGCACGCGCAATCTTTTCACCGACAACTGAGCCCATACTGCCACCAACGAATGAAAAATCCATAAGACAACCCACGACTTTAATACTGTTAATCTTTCCCAACCCGGTTTGAACAGCTTCGTTTAATCCGCTTTTTTTAACTGCATCTTTCAATTGATCTGTGTACTTTCTGGTGCCTTTAAATTTCAGGTGATCCACAGATTGCATATTGTCGTTAAAAGCTTCAAACTCGCCCATATCAAACAAAATTTTGATGTAATTACTACTGCGAATTCTGAAATGATAATCGCATTTCATGCAAACGTACAAGTTTTTGTCCAGTTCTTTCTTATAAATAATTTCACCGCACCCCTGGCACTTTAACCAAAGCCCATCTGGTAAATCTTTTTTTTGCTGAGTTGCAAGTTTGCTTTTATCTCTTTTAAACCAATCCATTCCATAATCTCCAACTGTGAAGTTATCGAATTATCATTATTTCAGATATACAACGATCTGTTTTTTGATAGTTCTTTTGTCATCAGCAATGCATCTTCATCATTGTCAGCGTAATATTGAGAACAAATTCCAACCTTTTTAAATCCATACTTCTCATAAAGTGAAATAGCAGCGATGTTTGATTTCCTCACTTCAAGATGTACATATCGAATTTCCTGGACAGACGCTATTTTTAACAAAATCCAAACCATTATGTTTCCCACACCACAGCGGCGGTTAGAATTTTCAACTGCAAGATTATCAAGGTGAACTTCATCTAAGATCACCCTGCAAAATAAATAAGCAGCAATTTCCTGGTTAAATATACCGGCCAGAGCCCAAAAATAAAAATTATCATCCAAATAAGACCGGAAAATTTGCTCTGTCCAGGGATCTCTAAAAATCTTCTGTTCTATAAGACTAATTTTCTTAACATCATCCTTTACAATATTTCGAATATAAAAAACAGTGTCATTGTTCAAAAAAAAGCGTATTCCCATTCTAAGCTGTTTTTTATAATGTAGGGAACTAAAATCCGTTGAATGAAACGGAGTTTTATTTTGATTTTTAAGCGCTGCGTCCACCTTTTAATTTCACTTTAAACTCTTTTAAATAATATGGCTCCAAAGAATCGATTTCTTCTGTTTCCCTGCTCCTAATTTTTTCATATCCCAACCGGGCGATTGTTCCTCCGCTTAAGAGACAGGCATGTTCCGGCGCCACATTTATCAGGTTTGTATCTGTATTCAATAAATAGCGATTAAAATCACGAATACCAACGTGAAGCATTAACGTTTGTTCCTTAATAAACTGCTCTATCTGGTTTAAATCAATGAGTTGGTACTCACTCACTCTTTGTTGTCGAAAACCAATACTGCGATAGAACGCTGCATAAGCTTCATCCGCCTGTGCGCGAATTAGGGCGCACACCTGTCCCTGCCATAATATTGCCTGGCTGGCAAGAGCGTCCAGGGTATTAACAGCAACGACAGGCAACTGATTGGCAAAAGCCAATCCTTTTGCAGTGGATAATCCAATCCGTAGTCCGGTAAACGATCCCGGGCCAATAGAAACTGCGATTGCATCCAAATTGTTCAGAGCAATATCCGCTTCTGTTAATACTGTATTAATTGCACCAATCAATTTCTCTGCATGAGCTCTTTTAAAATTTGAGCGAATTTCTGTAACTAAACGTTCATCTTCTGTAAAAGCAACACCACAAACATTCGTTGCTGTATCAATCCCTAAAATTTTCACAAGTTATCCCTTATTTTCTCTCCCCTGACTCCGTTAAAAAGAGCTGCCCAATTTCGTTTTTCCAGTTTACTGCCAATAATGTTAATTTTAATGTTACGACTGAATTCTTTTTCTTGTTCGAACATGTTTTCCATATATATTTCGATTCGACTCGCTGGCAAAAAATTTTGCACCCGATCTGCCCATTCTATCAAACAAATCCCATTTCCATAAAAATATTCTTCATAGCCCAGACCATAAATTTCATCTTCAGAGCCAATACGATAGAAATCGAAATGATAAATCATCTTTGAATTTGAATACTCATTTATCAGCGTAAATGTTGGGCTGGTCACAGGTTCGTGAACTCCGAGGCCACGACAAACTCCCTGAGTGAAACAGGTTTTCCCGCTCCCCATTTCACCGAATAATGCAATCACATCACCGTTTTCCAATACTTTTGCTATATGGGACGCGAACGCTAATGTTTCGTCGCTGCTATTTGTCACAATCTTATAAATCATTTTGGTTCCAGTTTAATCACAGGCAAAATCATCTCTTCCATGGAAACCCCACCGTGCTGGAGGCTATCTTTATAATAATTCAAATAGTGATTATAATCCGTGGGATACACGAAATAAAAATCTTCTTTGGCAATCAGATAATTCGTATTCATACTATGTTCAGGAAGTTTATAATATTTGGGATTTGAAATATTTATTGCATGCTTCGAGTCACATTTAATATTCTTCCCATATTTATATCTCAAACTTGTGGATGTTTCCCTGTCTCCTAAAACCTTTACATCGTGCCGACTTCTAATACTACCATGATCTGAAGTTAAAATCACTGTATTTCCCAATTCAGAAAGCTTTTTAAGAATCTTAAAAACCTCAGAATGTTCGAACCATGATTTAGTTAACGATCGATATGCTGCTTCGTCTGGTGTAATTTCCCGTAAGACCTGCGAGTCGCTGCGGCTATGCGCTAAAAAATCAACAAAATTTACAACAAGCGCGACCAGCGGTAGTTTTGAATACGATACAATATTCTTGGTGGCGTTTTTCGCACGTTTCATGTCGAGAATTTTGATATATTTAAACTCCGGTTTAATTACAACATGCAGGCGCTTTAATTGCTCTTTCATCAATACATCTTCATAGCGATTATGGCTGCTTTCATTTTCAGAGCCGGATGTCCAGAATTGGTTGAAATGTTCTTCAATTTCCCCGGGAAACATTCCTGCGAAAATGGAATTTCTGGAATAGGGCGTTGCTGTAGGTAAAATGGAGTAATAATATTCTTTTGAAATATCAAAATACGGATAGAGTAGCGATTCTATGGAGCGCCACTGATCTGCTCGCAAATTATCGATGATAATGAAAAAGATCCGTTTTTCTTGTTTTATCAACGGAATTATATACCGAGACACGATATCTGTTGAGAGAACCGGTCGGTTGCCATTATCGATCCAATGTTTATAATTTTTTTCAATAAACTTGCCAAATTCAATATTACAATCCCGTTTCTGGGCAAGCAGCGTTTGTCGAAGGCCCAAATCAGGATGCTCATCAAGCTCCACCTCCCAGTCGGTTAGCCGCACATAAAGCTGAATCCATTCATCCCAACTTAGCGGAGAAAGCAAAGCCTGTGTGATTTTATTGAATTCTACTGTATAATCACGAGAGATTCTTTCACCTTCGATTTTTTTACTTTCCAATATTTTTTTACAAGACAGAAAAATTTGTGACGGATTGACCGGTTTCGTCAGATAATCGGCGATTCTACCGCCAAGCGCCTCATTCATAATCATTTCTTCTTCGCTTTTCGTGATCATAATAATCGGAAGAAACAGATTGATATCCTTTATTTTGCTCAATGCGGTTAAGCCGTCCATCCCGTTGAGCATTTCATCCAGTAAAATCAGATCATATTTATTTTCATGGATAAGAGACAGCGCATCCTCGGCATTCGTCACCGGCGTTATCTCATAGCCTCGTTCTTCTAAAAATATGATGTGTGGACGCAGCAGTTCAATTTCATCGTCCACCCATAATATTTTCCTTTTTGATAAAATCATTTATATCATACCATTTTATTTTAAACATAAAAAATAATCATTTTCTAAACCATTGTCAACACATTTTTGAACAACACATTCACTCTTCTTCAAAGTCGCGGATTTTTGTAACAAATTCACCCGGGACTTTGCTCACCTTCATTTTTTTATAATCGTAAGCCACCATCCGCGTCGATCCGGTGGCGATAATGGTATCACACTTTTCACGGATCATGATGTAATCCATGTCAAATCGTATTTGTTCTAAATCGTGGACACGAACGCCGACTTTCATGACATCACCTAAAAACGCCTGTGCTTTATACTTAACGCGCGCCTCACTCATAATCAGTCCCGCGCCGTTACCAATATTAACTTCGCTGAAACCAAATTCACTTAAATAGCGAATGCGCGCATCGTGAAAAAACGTCAAATAGCGGTCATTGCCAACATGTCCCCCATAATTCAGGTCACTCACCCTGACTTCTATTTCCGTAAAAAATTTGAAATTGTCTTTGTTCATATTCGTCTATTCATTTTAAAAAAAAGATTTCCGAAGTTTTGAAAACTTCGGAAATCTGGTCTCTTTCGATGCACCCGGAGAAAAATTCCTTTAGAACCTGTCCAGGAACTTTGATATCATCGGAAAAACCCTTGCGAAGGTTTCGCGATAACACAGTAGATAAATAATTAGATGAATATGTATCAATAAACAGCTTGCCCGTTTTGAAAAACCTTCGCAAGGGTAGTTCGTGGACAGGCTCTTTACAGATTTCACGAGCTACACCTGCGAAGGATTGCGCTAAAACGCTCCTGTCACCCCAACGGTAAAATTCCTGATCTCGCCCATGGTGCGTTCAATTTGTGTGTAGTAATAATCAAACGCGTTGTTCACTGCAAGCTGAAAATCGACATTTCCCAGATGATAGATCAGCCTGAAATTCCAGACCTTTTGGGGAACCCGTTCATCATAGTAATATAATTTCACGTTTTCAATCCGGCTCGCGTATCGATAATCTGCATGAAATTCCCACGATCCGTAGCGAATAAACGGATTGATAAATGCAATCACTTTCGGGCGATATGTTAATGGTTCATTTAATGTCAAATCTTCATGATGCATCAAAGTCGCCGTGGCTTTCAGGCCAAGCCGATTACGCCACCATATCCCGGAGGTTGTCAATTCAACCCCCTGAATACGGGCTTGTTGCAAATTCTGAAAACGGACGCTCACCTGAATATCTTTTGCAAAGTCGATCTGACTTTGCCGCAAATCGATTTCAATCAGATTATCAAAATCATTACGAAACGCTCCCAGTTCCACAAACCAGTTCCGGGTCATATACTGCCGCCAGCCAATATCATACGACCAACTACTTTCGGCCTGCAAATCGGGATTCGATTCAACCACCACGCTGTTACTTCTGAAATCCAGATAGCGCTCAGCAATAGTAGCCGCACGAAATCCACTTCCGGCGGACGCACGTAAAATTGTGCTTTCAAACGGCTGATAATTAATCCCCATTCTCGGACTTAATAAACTTTGCGCCAATCCATCGATTAATTGGTAGCGGTCATAACGAATCCCCGGAGTGAGCCGTAATTTTTCGTTCAGGCGATACTCTGTTTGTCCGTACAATCCCACAGTATACCCTTTGTGCTCGCCAAAATATTTGGTATTCCCGGTATCCCACTTGAATTCCACACCATAGGTGATATCGAATTTCTTATGCGGCAATAAATCTCCCTGAATTTCCGCGCCAAGCCCGTGCGCCGGATTAAAATCCGTGGTTTCAATGAACTGATTGCCCATTAATGTCATTAAATAGGACACGCGAAATTTGAGAGCAGCTTTCGGAGAAATAACCCAATTATATTTAGCGTACAAACTTCCCATTCGTATTTTACCGCGACTGCTTCGATTGGCAGGTTTTACTTCAAACGGTTTTTGGGGATCGTCCCAACCAACAAAAATACCCGCAATATTGTAATTATAGGAACCGTACAGGGTAAATTTTGAACCATTATTAAAATTATAAATCAGCTTCCCGGTGGAATTCCAGCGCTGGAAGTCGCCGACTTCGGTATAACCGGTGGAAACATGTCTGCCAACGGAAATCCGAAAACCAACGGGACCAATGCGACGACTGTGACTGACATCGGCTCTGCTAAATTGCAATGGTGTGTTTGTCCATTTCCATTGCTCATAGCGCGGATCATCATATTCTCCGGCCATTACCCGCACCATGGTTCGCCCTTCTTCCGAGGGCGATTTCGTGATGATATTGATTACTCCGCCAAGTGCAGCCGTTCCCCATAATGCCGATCCCGCGCCTTTTACCACCTCGATTTGCTCGATATCCAGCACCGGCAGCAAATCCCAGTTAAATTCCCCGGTATCGCTGGCCATTACCGGCACGCCATCTAACAGCAGCAGCGTCCGGTTGGCTGCCCCCAGCGTAAAACCGGTCGATCCGCGAATATTTACCTGATCACGAATAAAGGTCACGCCGGGCATTGCTTCCAACACCTGATCTACACGCATGGCATGGCGATCCCTGATTTCCGGAGCGCCAATTACCGAAATTGCGTTCGGAGTATCATCTAATTCCTGTTTCGTCTTGTTTGCAGTAATAATTACCGGAGAAAAATCAATCACCGTTTCCTCCAGTACAAAATTGACTGTCGCTTCTTTCCCCTGTTCAACCACAACATCCGAAACGCGCTGCGGGCGATGACTAATCATAGTGGCTTTTACAGAATATGTGCCCGGGGGTACATTCCGAATTTCAAAATGCCCGTTCAGATCAGTGCTTGCTCCCAACAATGTGCCTTCAATTTGGATATTCACACCCGGAAGTACACGGTTTGAGTTTTTTTCCGTTACCTCCCCGACGATCCGGCCTTTCACCGCGCCGAACAGTGATATATTAAAAAGCAGGAGAATAAATATTGAATAAATTTTCTTTTGGATCATATTTTTCACTAAATTTTATTCATGATTAATTTGGAAATTGGATTTGATCGAAATGAACATGAATATCAATATTTTCAGCGTGGTCGCTGGATTGTACTTTCACAGATCCTGGCGTTCCGGGATTTTCCGGGTCTTCATACACACCCAGTTCAATAAGATCGGTCACTTTAGAAATGGAATTCCCAACCCAGAACAGCACGATGTACTTATATGTGCCGCTGCCTACCAATAATCGATATTCCGAAGATTCCACAAATAGTTGCTGGGTGTAATCCACATTTTCAAAAAACAATAGCGATGTTTCATTCATTGGTTTTTCCCGATAAATTCCCAGCAGTAAAATTTGCGTATCTTCAGGCCATTCACCATGATATACAATACTTCCGGCAATGCTGCACTCTTTGCTCACTTTATTCCAGTCGGAATAAATATCGATCCCCTCCACAACCGGATTTTCCTTTGATACTTCCACACGTGTGGGCAGGGGAAAATCTTCCGGGGTCGTGTAAAGGCCCATCAGCCCGGTTAATGAAATATCCTGTCCCTTTTCTTTCCAGATCAAGCCAAGCGCATCATAACTGGTGGGAGATACCTGAATTTCATAATCGATCTCATTCCCCTGGGATAAATCCAGTTTCCCACTTTGTCCAAGATATAAGAAATTTTGCGGATCCTGCGGCGGAAATTCTTTTAACGCATATACTTCCAGCCGGTCAGTATTTTCCGGCGCAGTCCCACGCAGAAACTTGACTGTTCCTTTAATTGCATATTTTTTCGGATAAAGGCCATGATCAATTTCACATGCGATTATGAACACCATCATGCCAATCAAAGCGATTAAAATGATTAAAAGTATTTTTTTCATATAAACACGTCACAATTATTTAAATTGATTATAGAAATTTTATTCCGGAGTGCATTGCACCTGTGCGCCTCAGGCGTATTAATGCAATGCATGTAACAGGCTTTCGAAAAACTCCCCCTTTCTGAGAACCTCGCATGGCGGGAAACGTCCCACAAAATTCCCCCTTTGAAGGGGGACGATTTCGCCATCGGCGAAATCAGGGGGATGTTCGCACCGCACGACACATATTCACTCCGGACACTTATCAAAACTACTTCACAAATACCATTTTCTTCGATTGAACCAGCGAATTCATCCGCAATTTATAAACGTAAATTCCTGACGGCGCATAATCACCGACATCATTCCGTCCGTCCCAGATAAACTGTTGCTGACCTGCCTGCATATTTTCATTCGCCAGTTCCCGAATCTGCCGTCCCATTACATCATAAATTATCAGGCTCACCTGTCCCTCCTGCGGCAGACTAAAAGAAATCATTGTTGATGCATTAAACGGATTCGGGTAGTTTTGGTTCAATTTAAATCCTTTGGGAGAATTAGAGAGAGCAGCGGCAACTGATGTTGGCGGAGCTACATATTTTTGCTCGTTTATGGAATACTCCAGTGGCTGGCGCAACTGCTTAGTCAACAGGGATGCCTGTTCCGGCGTAAACGACGGCGGCAGGAAAAAATTGAAGTACGCCAATGTCAGCTCGGAGACTTCAATGTGGTCATCGTCATATACAAAATAACCGTTATCACCATACGCAACGCCATCTCCGGTATCCTGAGTATGTTCCTCGCTATCGCCAACATCCCCGGTTGTATATTTATCCTCGTCAGTATTATCGAAATAGAAAATCCCCTGTGTCGAGCCTAAATTCGGTAAATAAAAGACATTCAGCATTGTTCCCGGAGTCCCGGATATCATGGACCACTCCAGATCACCGACGCGGCTCTCTGTATTTACGTTTTCGTGATCTCCCGCGCCATCGACGGTTATCCCCTGCCTGTTATTTTCGCTATAAAATTTCATACCAGATGCAGTAGCATTCATGTCCCATGATAATCTGGCATACATAATATCAACATAGTCAGTAACATTTTCGATCGGAAAGGTAATTGCAAATGTATTACTATACGGATAGAAAAAAGATGTTTGCACAAAGGGATCACTTGTTTCCTCAAAACCTCCTTCTCCCAATACAAATTTTGCTTTTAGATTTCGAATGACACGCACTGCCCCAACTTTTGCCCAGGCACTGTCAGCTACTAAACCATTTTCAGCCACGGATGCTGGCAAAAAAACAAAGCCAAGATCCACAATTCCATAGAGCTTCACCTTCACCCGGTCAAATATCTCATCGCCGGTGCCACCAATATCCGGCGAAATACGCACGTCGCCGAGCAAGCCGGTTTCATTGAAGCCAACTCGATATGCTAAAGAGGAGACCTGGTCGGTCACATCGTTGTATGTCATATTGTAATGATAATCAGGAATTTCCAGAGGCGTTTCGGAAAAACAGACGTAAACATACCCTACAGATCCATCGGTGGGATCAATTAGTTCGATTTCAAAACGGATTGAATCGGTTCCTTCTGCCCAGTGAGAGGAATCCGCCTGATCACCGAACAGATCGCCCCCCATGAACACCAGTTCATCATCAATATCGAAAATACCGGCGAGGCCTTCCGGTTCTTCGCTGAAATATTTATCTTCGTCATTCGCGCCGGAATCGACTTCATCCACCTGAAACGCAATTACGCTCCAGGAATCGCCTGGTTCATCATAAGACATCAGATACATGTTTTTAATTTCTGAATTCCAGAGCGCAGCAGTGTTTTCACCGCTGATAATCACCGGTTCGTACACCCGGTTGATCTGCCCAAATCCGATATTTGTTAGCAAAATAAGGCAGAACAGCAGGCACAGCCATGTTCCTTTGCTTCTCATATTACACCTCACAAGTAATTGATTTTCCATTTTTTATATTTTTATAGAAACACAATATGTTTCACTAAATTAATTATTTCAATTTAAAAAAGCAAGCGAATAATGAGGAATTTGAGAGGGTGCCGGAAAAAGTGAGATGCCTGCATCTTTGAATTTTAAAGATAATGAAAATTGCAATCCTGCTCCGGAACTGCAGATGACACAGATTTCGCGGATATAATATCTGTGGAACGATGGTCATGTTTTTTTTAATTCAGAATAAAAATAAAACAATTAATTCACCTCCGGCATCGGCGCCGCATCCCTCATTTTGTGTTTGTCCCGTTGATCCCGGTATTTTTGATCATCGATTTGAAAACGAACGGAGTCGCTTGTTTCCTGTACTCTTTTTCTGTATTCCGCAGATTCAAAATAGACGACAATTTTTTCACTAACTGGCATTATTTGTTCATCGGTAAACCATTTCCAATATTCGCCCGAATTTTTCTCGATCAGGCATTCCCAGAAAATCGCCCACGAAATGTGGTAAATTCCGTATTGCGACAGGTCACGACGGATAGCCTGATAATAACCCTCTGTTTGCGGATTGAAATAATTGAAGCTTCGACTGTAGAATGCGGCGTTATGGTAGTGTTCCGGGATATTTAACAATCCGTCGGTTTTGAGGCGCAGGCACATATTCACGAAAATATCGAGCACCTTTCTGCCGATGCGCAGTCCCGGATATTTTTGTCCCGGCAGCGGCTGCCGGTGTGCGGCAAACTGTGCTGTAGGGTCCTGCAACATCAGCCATTCAATCACGATCAATGTAAAATTTTCTCCGGCAACATCGGATACGAAAATCGGTTTCGCAGTGAAGGTTTTTTTGCGCAGATAAACTTCGCACAACAGATGGTCGGGCGTTTGCTTTTCATAGTATGCGCGGAATTTATGGCGATAAGGATCTTTGGTATCCAGTTTAATGATAAAATCCTTAAATCCCCGTTTTTCCAGATCACGAAATATTCCGTAGTGATCCAGTGCTTTGCGCACACCTTCTTCAGAATAAAAATCCAGAAAAAGGTGGGGGCGTTGTTTCTGCGCCAGATCGCCCATTATGTCATCATCAGAAATCAGTCGGTTGTGTAATTTGTCCTGCTGCAATTCAAAATTTGTCAATTGCTCATAAACCCGTCGATATTTTTTTGAACGTTGTACAGCCATAACCAACACTCTCCTGTATTTGGATTTATGGTTCGATAAAATTCTTTGACTCGCGGGCAACGATCCGGCTGAGAAACAGTAATCCGACCAGATTCGGCACCGCCATAATTGCATTGAACGTATCCCCGATATTCCACACAATATCCAGATATTTACCCGTCATTAATGCGCCGAAAAAAAGCAAAGCGATGAACACGATTCGGTACGGCGTATGTGATTTGACTCCCCACATATAGCCGATGCATTGTTCGCCATAGTAAGCCCAGCCGAGTAAGGTCGTATATCCGAATAAAAACGATCCGAATGCAATAATCAATCCGCCAGAAGGGATCGTCGTGTTAAATGCCTCTACTGTCAACGCCGTACTGGAAAGGCCGCCGGCAGTCAAATCATATCCGATTTTCGACGCCATTTCATGAACCTGCGGCGGTAGTACGGCAATTTTTTCTGCAGACAGCTTCGTGCCCATCTGAATTAGTTCAACGCCTGCGGCTGGCGTTAGTTTCCAGACACCTGTGACGACAATCGTAAGTGTGGTGATTGTATTCACTAAAATGGTATCAATAAAGACGCCTGTCATGCCTAACAGTCCATTAAATCTCGGATCCGGTGATTTGGCAGCGCTCTGGGCAATTGCTGCGGAACCGAGTCCGGCTTCGTTGGACAACACGCCGCGTCGTACGCCGAGGCTGATCGCTTTTTGAATTGACGTACCGATAAGCGCCCCGCCCACGGCATGCAAAGAAAACGCTGATTTGAAAATAAGAATGATGGCATTATCCAGTTCGGCAAATTTCACTGCCAGAATAATCAGGGCGCCACCGATATAAAAGAGTATCATCGACGGGACGAGTTTTTCAGCAACTGCACCGATGCGTTTAATACCACCGATAATCACAATTCCGACCAAAAGTGTAATTGCAATGGCGCTGAATATCGTGGGGACGTTAAATTGCGCCTTCATTGCCAATGCCATTGAATTGGATTGCATCATGTTCCCGGTGCCGAACAACGCTGTCATTCCTCCGCAGATGGCAAACAGCATCCCCAAAAATTTGGCAATAGATTGATTTTTTATTCCGTATCGGCAATAGTACATTGGACCGCCGGCCATGGAACCATCTTCAGCGACTTTGCGAAACTTTACACCTAAAAAGCATTCCGCGTATTTTGTCGCCATTCCAAAAAAGCCGGACAGCCACATCCAGAATGGCGCTCCGGGACCACCTGTTGCAATCGCCGCGGCCACACCCGCGATATTTCCGTTTCCGACCGTTGCCGCCAGCGCGGTCATCAACGCTGCAAACGGGGAAATATCTCCTTCTGCATTTTTCAGAAGTTTGCTTTTTTTGCCGCCCTGAAATAAATACCGAATCGACAAAATGAATTTCCGTACCTGCACAACCCGGGTCATCACAGTCAATAAAATTCCGGTTCCTACCAATAAAAAGATCATCCAATTGCCCCACATAAAGCCAACCACATTTTGAGACAGCGCTAATAGCCATTCCAAAAAAGCGTTCATTTTTCCTCCTGATCAATGCGTATTTAATTTATACGCTCAATATTTTATGGTAAAATTTAAATTGCATGGCAGCTCGTATCGTTAATAAGTCAATTAATAGCTGTTGGCTGTTGGCTGTTGGCTGTTAGCTGTTAGCTGTTGGCTATTGGCTATTGGCTGTTGGCTTAGTGTTAACATTAGAAGAACCAACAGCTAATAGCCAAAAGCTGAAAGTAATTAGAGCTGCGCTTTGAATATTTCAAAAGATAACCATCAGATGTTTGAGCGGATACTATTTAAGGTATTAAATAAAACAAAAATACCGTTATTGTCAAGAAAATTTTAGCAAATTGGCCCGGATTGGATAAAAACTTTAACCTGAAAAAGTCATAACCACAGAGGCTCAGAGCACACAGCGTTTTATTTTCAAAACGTTACGCAAAAAATAGTGACTCGATTTTTTCTTAACTCAGTTTGAAAAGTAATGTGCACACAAGTTATTGTTTCTCTGTGACCTCTGTGCTTCTGTGGCACGATTTGTGAATAATGCAGGATAAACTTAAGCAGGCTGATGAAATGTAGTCGAGAAATATGTAAGTCACCTGAATTTATTTTTCGCATAATCTATGGATTGTCATTTTAATACCTAAATTTCTAAAATGAATTATAATAATGAAAAAATAGATTTATTGTCCACGAAACACACGAAATAGTGCTTAATTCAAAAAAAATAACATTTCGTGTATTTTTGTATGTTTAGTGGGCTACAATTGTATAATAATTTTCTTTTTAGAATTTTAGATAATATAAAAAAAAAGAGGTTACGAATTATTCGCACCTCCATAAAAAACAGGCTTTCCGTTTATATCATATATGAGTGCACTGTTATTGCTTTTCCATGGTAACGAGGATATCTTCCAGGAAATAAAGTTTCTCCTTCCCGTATTCCCATACAACAAAACCACTTTCGGTAATATCCTTTTTATCCGGGATCCCCCAGCTCTTTTCCACCATATCGCTGGTCATCCCTTCCATTACTTTACCATCTTGTACCGCGACTTCTGGTTTTTCTATTGAGGCAACGTCGTGATTGCCGACAATCAATGGTAATTCATCTGCCGATTTTTCTCGTTTAATAAACTGCTGAATCGAAGAACAATTAACAACAAACACCATTAACAAATAAACAGTGAAAAATTTATACATGTTCAGTCCCTCTGTTAGATAGTTCACTGTTTGTATTATCGGCAAGTCTTTTTGAAATGTTAACGAGAATGGAATTTTTTAAGAAAGTAATCAGAACTGTTCGTGTGCGCTAATATTATACCGGTTGTTTTTAAAACATCCTCTAACGCAGTCAGTAATTTAGCGTCTGTTTCAGGGTTTACATTCTCCAAATGTCCGATTCGGATCACTTTATTACTCAAAATACCCTGGCCTTTTGAAAGGATAAAACCGTATTTGTTCTTCACCTGGGCGATAATTTTGTTTGCTTGAAATTCACGGGGAATTTCAATCATTGTCAACGAATCAGAAGGATTATGCGGCCAGATATTCAAACCTAAATATTTGACAGTTTTTCGGAACGTCTGCGCCAGTTTCTTGTGTTCTTCCCATACAGCGTCAATGCTTTTCTGCTGAATTTCTTTAATTGCCTGCTGAACTCCGTAAAACAGGGAAATCGCTGGAGTAAAAGCAGAACCAATTCCTTTTTCCATAGCATGCTTTGCTTTTTTAAAACTAAAATAATATGTGGACAGATCTGAACATTGCACAAAATTCCATGCGGTTTCATTTAATGCAACAAAAACCAAACCTGGTGGATTTTGCAGGCCTTTATTTGAGGCGGTGATTACAACGTCAATATTCCATTCGTCCATTTTAAACGGGATGACGCCGATTGTAGAAATAGCATCAACAATAACAAGCGCCTTTGAATGGCGATGAACAATTTCAGCAGCCTTTTGAATATCATTCAATGCCCCGGTGGATGTTTCGCAGTGATTAAAAAACACACCTTTCAAACTTGTCATGCTTTTGACGGCCTTTTTTAATTGTCGCTTATCAATGCTCTCGCGCCATGAGAATTCGATTCGTTCTACCTGCAAGCGATGACATTGACAAATTTCCACCCAGCGAGCGCTGAACTTTCCCTGGTCCAGCACCAGTACCTGATCACCGGGAGAAAACAAATTCAGGATTGCAGCTTCCATTCCCCCTGTGCCCGATGCTATAAATGGCAGCACATCATTTTCAGTTTGAAAAATATATTTCATTCCGGAGATAACGCTATAGAAAATCTCCAGAAATTCACTCTCCCGATGATATAAAATCGGTTGGCTTAGTTCCTGTTGAATGGATTGCGGCACTGTAACCGGGCCGGCTGTGTATAATTTTGGTCTCATGGATTATCTTTTATCAGCAAATATTTGATGGCTTTCCAAATTTCTTTTTTTCCCTGTTTTGTGACTGCCGAAAATGGAACTAATTGTGAATTATCAACAAGCCCCATCTCTTGCGCATATTTTTTCAAATAATAACTTGCTTTACTTTTGGAAATTTTATCGGCTTTTGTTGCAACTATCAGAACTGGTTTTTGCAAATGCTGTAACCAGTCAATCATCTCTAAATCAAGTTGTGTCGGCCCAACTTTGCAATCAATGAGGTGAATGACTCCTTTAAGGTATGCGCTCCCGGTAATGTATGATTCAATCATCCGCTTCCATGATTTTCGTTCTGCTTTGGAAACTCTTGCAAATCCATAGCCAGGTAAATCAACCAAATATAAAGATTCATTCACATTGAAAAAGTTGATTAGTCTGGTTTTTCCCGGGGAAGAACTGGTGAGAGCTAATTTTTTACGATTAAGGAGAGTATTTATTAAACTTGATTTGCCGACATTCGATCTTCCCGCAAAGGCGATTTCCGGATATCGCGGCTCCGGAATTTGATGTATATCAACAATACTCTTGACGAATTCAGCAGAAAGTATTTTCATTTTTTATTTCTTTTATTCTCCAGTCTTTCAGCAACCAGTTAAACAACAAAATAAAACCGACAACCAAAACGTACATCCACCAAAAATGAATGCATGTAAAATTATAATAACTTATTTACATATATCCTTTAAACACAACGACAGAAGCGTAAATCGCGAACGCTTCTGTCGTTACAATATTCAATCAAAAATGGAGTACTATTTCAGGCTGTTTTCTTTATTTCATTATTATAAATATAAATAGGATCTTTTTTCCTGGTAATTACTTCTTCAGTGACAATACATTGACTTAAATTTTTTTTCGTTGGCAGGTAAAACATAATATCGAGCATCACCTGTTCCACAATAGCCCGCAATGCTCTGGCGCCTGTTTTACGTTTCTTGGCTTCGTTAATAATTGCTTTTAAAGCATTTTCTTCGAATTCCAGTTCCACGGCGTCTATCAGAAAAATCTTTTTATATTGACGGACTAAGGCATTTTTCGGTTCTACCAGAATATTCATCAACGCTGTTTCGTCCAGTTCGTCGAATACACATTCTACCGGCAAGCGACCGATCAATTCCGGAATCAATCCGTATTGCAACAGGTCTTCGGGCTGTACCTTGCGCAGCAAATCTCCCTGAGACATGTCGCGTTTTTTCTGAACATCAGCGCCAAATCCAACCGTTTTTTTACCGATCCGCGATGCGATCATTTTCTCCAGGCCCTCAAATGCACCGCCACAGATAAACAGAATATTTTTCGTATTAATATTGATCAGATTCTGTTCCGGGTGTTTTCGCCCGCCTTTTGGCGGTACAGAGGCAACCGTTCCTTCCAGAATTTTCAACAGCGCCTGTTGTACTCCCTCTCCCGAAACATCGCGTGTGATTGACGGATTTCCGCTTTTACGTGATATTTTATCAATCTCATCAATATAGACAATTCCCCGTTCTGCTTTTTCCACATCATAATCCGCTGACTGAACAAGGCGCACCAAAATATTCTCCACATCTTCTCCGACATATCCAGCTTCTGTTAGCGACGTTGCATCTGCAATCGTGAATGGAACGTGTAAAAATCGCGCCAGTGTTTGCGCCATCAACGTCTTACCAGTACCTGTTGGTCCGACAAGCATGATATTGCTTTTTTCCAGCTCAACATCATCATCCCAGTCGTTGAGCGCGTCAATTCGCTTATAGTGGTTATAAACAGCCACTGAAATCACTTTTTTAGCATCTTCCTGGCCGATCACAAATTTATCAAGCTCTTGCTTAATTTCCAAAGGCGTTCGAATCTTTTGATTCGCTAATTTCTTTCGTCGTTTTAAATCCTCTTTAATAATTTCGCTTGCGCTTTTCACGCAATCATTACATATATAAACATCCGGTCCGGTAACGATGCAATCAACTTGATTTGAATTTTTGCCACAAAAAGAGCAGATAAATAATCTCTCTTTTTTTCGGTTATATTGATTTTCCATCAAATTTCCTAAATTATTTTTTTGATTTTGATCGTGCTTTGTTGATCATAATTTCATCGACAATACCATACTCTTTTCCTTCCTGGGCTGACATGAAAAAATTACGATCCGTATCTGTTGCAATTTTATCAATACGTTGACCGGTATGTTCCGCTAAAATACGATTTATTTCTTCGCGAATCGTCAAAATTTCTTTTGCCTGTATTTCAATATCAGAAGCCATTCCCTGAGCGCCGCCCAATGGTTGATGAATCATTATGCGGGAGTGAGGCAATGCAGAACGCTTGCCTTTTGTGCCAGCAGCCAGAAGGACAGCGCCCATGCTTGCTGCCTGTCCCATGCAAATTGTCGCCACATCTGGTTTAATATATTGCATTGTATCATAAATACCCATGCCCGCAGTCACATATCCCCCGGGACTATTAATGTACATATAAACATCTTTCTCCGGGTCTTCAGCTTCCAAAAAAAGTAATTGCGCAATTGCCAAACTGGCAACGACATCGTCAATCGCTGACCCGATAAAAATGATTCTTTCTTTCAATAATCGCGAGAAGATATCATACGCACGTTCTCCTCGACCCGTTTGCTCTATTACGATAGGTACCAAACTCATCCCAATCTCCTCATCGAATTTAAGTTAGTATATTTGACTTCTTTTCCAAATTTTCTCGGTTTACGCTCGTCTCTGTAATTTCCGAATGATCTGCAACGAATTGAGTGATCTTCTTCTCCAATAAATCCGTCTCCAATCGTTTACGATTTTCCGCGTTGCGATAGTAATTCGTTATCTTCATCCGGCTGTTCTCGTTCTTTTTGATCAAATCTTCAATATAGTCATCAATTTCTTTTTCTTCAACCTTAATATTTTCTAACTCAGACATTTTATCACGGATCAAAATCCACTTGAACTGGCGAATCGCCTCTGATCGATGTTCGTTGCGAATTTTGTTTTCATCAACCCGTTGTCCTTTGGAATCTTCCTTCGCCTTTTTAATCACTGCCTGCAGATAATTTTTAATCATTGGCTCTGGTAATTCGAATGTGTTTACTTTCACCAGCTCATCAATTATTTTTTGCCTGAAAATATAATCATTATCCTCTGCAAAACGTGTTTTCAGGTCATCAGTCAATTTGGATTTCAAATCATCAAGGTTCTCATAATCACCAGCATCCTTTGCAAATTCATCATTTATTTGCGGTAATATCTTTTCTTTCACTTCTTTCACAGAGACTTCATAATGATCAATTTGCTCCTGATTCTGCTGATTTTCAATTTTAAGCTGAATTTTGCGGGTGTCTCCGGCTTTTACGCCAATCAATTGATCAGTTAATTGATTATCATCTTCCTCTTTTTCAGAATGAGTTAATTGAAAAAACCGGTTCTCAAATTTTTGTCCGATAATTGGTACACCGGTTGCATCAATTTTTTGCAAATCTGCAACGATAAAATGATCTGATTGCGCTTCTTCTTCAATTGTATTCATCGTTGCCTGTTGTTCCTGCATATTTTTCAACGTTTCATTTACATCTTCAACGCTCACCTCGTAATTCTCTTTTTCCAAAGACAATTCTTTATATTGATCCAACTCAATTTCCGGTACATGCTCTAACAACGCCTTAAATTTCAGGCCATTTTCATTGTCATAAGAAAAATCCTGAATTTTGGCCGGTGAAATTAATTTAAAATTATGCTCAACATTAATTTCGTCTAAAATATCAGGAATCTTTTCCTCGGCAACATGTGCTTCAATTTCTTTTCCATACAGCTTTTTAATCAAATCTAATGGAACCTTACCCTGACGAAAACCTTCTAACCGAATTCTTTTTTTATAATCTTTATATGCTTTTGCAAAATCCGGTTCTAATTCAGCAGTCGAAAGTGCGACTTCAACTTCTTTTTCCCAATTACTCTTTTCATTAATAGTTACGTCCAATATTCACTCCTTACGTTACATTACACATCATCCTATAATAAAAAAAATACCGTGCGAGAGGGGGGACTTGAACCCCCACACCCGAAGGTACTAGATCCTAAGTCTAGCGCGTCTGCCAATTCCGCCACTCTCGCGTTTTTTTAACATCTGCAAATATAAATATTTTTCCTTACAAAGTCAATATCTTTTTGAATCTTAGTGAACACTGTTTAGTAATTTAAACCATTTTTTAAAAAAAAATCATTCATTGCGGCTTTTAACAATTAAATAAATAAATTGTTTCCTGATTTAAAAATGTATCCATTCAATAATTGATGGTGTGCATCAAAGCTTTCGGATTCTCTTTAA
>CAZCJL010000009.1:0-105250 GCA_964498785.1 uncultured Cytophagia bacterium
GTGCCAGACTTATGTTGCGCAATTCTTTGCTCAAGGTTACTTGTACTACCAGTATCGTATTTACCATCGCTACATTTGAGGATGTATACCCAATATATCTTCATTTTTCTAATGGATGTTGTCATATCTCGACTTCGCCCGATATGACAGATTCGCGTCTTAATCAATAAATTTAAAGAGAATCCGAAAGCTTTGATGCACACCATCAATTATTGAATGGATACATTAGATAGTATGTAAACGAAAACTCAATTGATTGGTATTACAACGAATGATATTTTTTTACAGTATTGATTTGGGGTCAGGGAATGTTGATGGTTGGTGCATATATTGAGTCTGGCGCTGTGATAATTTGTACCGTTAATGGATTAACCGGATTCGGTTTTGAACCGATGCCGATAATCATGATTTGACTGGTATCATTAACAACAACCTCAAATGAGCCATTTTCATTTATTACAGGAAATTGTACCTCTTCCAGTGTTATTCCTGTAAAAGATTGGCCTCCACCACCAAGTATTTTCGGAGTGCGATACCACTGCTGGGCTCTAACTGCCAAAGTCATACAGTCCTGGAGAACTGCGGCCTTGTTAATATCAACTTCCCTGTCCGTAAACATATTCACTCCGATAATGATCGCTGCACCCACAAAAATCGCAGCGAGCATAAGTATTAGCAATTGTTGATATCCCATGGGGCTTCCTCCTGAAAATAATTAGGTGATAAATTGTGATTATGTTATGTTTTGACAATTATGATTAACAATATTTGTGCCAATTAACTGTCTTGTCAATATTTAAATAATTATTAATATATAACAATATAAAACAAAAAATAATATTTACTTAATGAATATATCAATAGTGATAAAATGAGTAAAATTAGCAAAAACTATTTATGAATAGACGAAGCTGGTTCGTTACAGGTCAGGTATGGTTGATTTCTGTTTGGTGTTTGGAATGATTTTTGATGTAGTTCGACGCTTAATGTAGAAAAGCATGATTTTAGAGTTATTCGAAAAACAAATTATAGCCTGCATTATTAAAAAATCGTGCCACAGAAGCACAGAAAAACAATAATTTGTGTGCACATTACTTTTCAAACTGAGTTAAGAAAAATTCGAGTTACTATTGTTTGTCTAACGATTTGAAAATAAAAGCTCTGTGTACTTTGAGCCTCTGTGGTTATGACTTTTTCAGGATAGGTACTTTTTTTACTCAAATATAACTAAATGAATGTATAAACATTTACATTTTTTCACATCTCTTTTTTATCTTGACAATATCCAAAGTGATTAGTATATTTAAGTTCAATAAATAATTAAGAAGCGTTATAAGATAAAGAAAAATAATGAAGATAATCCTCGGGAATATCCCACATATTGAAACAAATCTATGATGATAAAATGTAAATTTTCAGCGGTTATGTAAATTATGGAAATCGGGAATAATAAATTAAATGAGGCAAAAAATTGGCAGACGAGAGAATGGGCGTTGTTGTAATGAGTGAGCAGGAAATTGAGGAGAACAAAGAAGCCAGCGGTTCACTGGACGTTTATCAGCAATTAGAGCAGATTAGTAAAGATTCAAATATTTTAAAAAAATATCATCCGTCCCGATATGATGTTGGGCAACGGCTTGAATACAAAATCAAAGGCGTACATCCGGCGCATGAAGGTCGGGCAGTGATGGAAATTGAAAAATTTGTCGGCGGCGGATTTGCGGGCCAGGTTTATCGCGTTCGACTTGTTGAATTGGATATGCAAGAAAGAGAAATCCCTGGTCTTGAAGTGGGTAAAATCTATGCTGTAAAAATTTTGGTGCCGCCGTCCGGTTTTGCCTTGATTTTTAGAAATTTTGTTTACTGGCTGGCGTACCAGGGCGCTTTTTCGGCGCAGGTAAATCACTCGGCGGCACGGGTTGGTGTATTATGGCAGAAACTTATCCGCCGTGGTGCCAAAATATATTTTGGGACTGAAAAATCAGTTGTCGATACTCATGCAACATTTTATGATGAGAATTTTAAAAGTTTTGGAGAAATTAATGAATGGGTCACCGGTCGCAACTGGAAATTTGAAATTGATGATCGGATATTCAAGCGTACGAAATTGGGTAGTACTGAAAAAGTAATTAAGGGAATGAAAATCAATTCAGCCGAATATCTTGCCAAGCAAAACTTTATGGAAAAGCTAGTGAAATTATTTCACGATATGGGAGCACCGGAATTGGCGCGCCAATATGAATGGGGAACCATGAAAAGTCAACCCAACGCGCTGTTGCGCCAGGATATTCCGAATCCAACACCAAATGATCTGTGCGGCATTGATTTTCGGGCAGGATTGGCCCTGTTGCCGTTTCTCCCAATGAGTCCGGCTGATTTTAAATTGATCATCAAAGGATTGTTACGAGGACAACTCGTTCAATTCGATCGCGGAAATATGAAAAAATTGGATCAATTCATTGATAAGTATAAAACGTATTTTGAGGATTTGATGCCGGCTTATGAAGAATTAAAAGAAATGGAGCCAAAATATCGGCGTTCTTTACCGGATATTACGCATCATCATTTTAAATTACTGTTCAGCCGCTCCCTGCAAAAAGATGTTGCAAAAGGACTTATTCAGGGCTGGAAATGCCAGGAACTGGTGGATAACGAATTCGGAGAAAAATTGGATCGATCTACCATTCGATTTATATTCTTTTATGTCCTTGGTGCAGTACCATTGCTGGGTCGATTCATCCGGAAAATCCGGGGAAATAAAAATTATGCACATCACATTAAAAGCATTTTGAAAAGCAAATCATATTTTCAAAAAACGTTGAGAGCCAAACAAGCGGTGGCATTGATCGATTGGTTTCGCGATGGCAGGGCAAATGAAAACCGAATTCAAAAACTCCTGAAAAAACCAGGCAGATTTTGGTTGCAAAAAGTCTTCATGGGCTGGCTTCCCCCAACCTGGCACCGTTTTTTTGCAGAACCGGATTATGCTTGGGAAGCAACCAAAAATACTGTGACCTATCCTGTTCGTTTTTATCGGGATAGTGAGTTCCGTGAAAAATGGCTAATGGAACAAGTCGAAGGTGGCCAAAAAGAAGGTATGATTTCGGCCAATGAAGCAGCATATATTCGGGAGCGAATAAAAGATCCGTTTATTCAGAAATATCTCAAATGTGTGGCTGTTCATATTGCAACCCTGCCAATAACACAGGTAATTTCTGTAGTTGCTGCGTTGGCGGGAATGATTTTTATGGGAAAAACATGGACCGAAGGATTGGCGTATGCAGGTCTCATTTTAGCAGCATTCCAGATAACGCCAGTGTCTCCGGGGTCACTTGTCAGAGGGTTGTATGTTATGTATTTAATGATTAAGGAGCGGGATGTCAAAAATTACTGGGTCGCGGCGCTTATTTCGTTCTGGCACTATATCGGCTACTTAGGATTTCCCATTCAAATGGTTACCAAATTTCCCGCGCTATCCCGATTGATGGCAGGCAGATGGGCAACAAATATGGTTCATATTATTCCGGTTTTTGGTGAACGCGGCGCGCTGCTCGAACATTGGATTTTTGATATGTTTTTCAATATACCTATTTCAATCCGAAAAATGTTTAAAAAGTCCTGACAAAAGATAGAGAACTTTAACATAAGCATCTACGCACTTCCGAAGTTGGCAACTGTTCGGAAGTGCATTTTTTTATCAAATTATTTTTCACATCGAAGAAAATATGTATCTGCTGAATATGCTGTCTTCCGCACTAGTCTGGCCGATGTTCTGATTGGGAATTTCATTGATATTTTCGATGATATTCACATTGAACAGACGATAATCCAGCGTGTCTTGCTGAACGATTTTCAATGAATTATCAGAGCGTATACGGGGGGTGGGGGCTTGCGTTACCAGAAGTATTATAAGCATGAATGTCACAATGCTCAACGCAGCCTGATAAACTGGTACCCGGTATTCTAATAATGATTTTAACAACAACCAAATACCAGCCGCTGTTGATTGATTCGCACGGCGCTTTTTCTTTATATGGTTGATTATTTCCTGGCGAATATGAGGAACAGGTTGTAATGCTTTTTCATGAGAATGGGTCATTTCTGCCTGAATGAGTTCGAGGTTGGATGCAAATTGCCGACACCCGCTACATTGTTTCAGATGCTGTGCCACAAGCTGTTCATTACTCGAATTTATTTCGCCAAACATCAGCAGCTTTTCGATATCATCACAATTATATTCATCGTGTTTTTGCATTGGTGACCACCTCCTCATTATTATTGTATGGATTAAAATCTTTTAAATGACGCGCAACTATTTTTGTTGCATAAAATAGCCTTGATTTTACCGTTCCTTCGGAACAGCCCATAATTTCACTGATTTCTTTAATCGAAAATTGTTGTTGATACCGTAATATAAACGCACTTCGATGCGAATCAGACAATCGCTCCAATTCATTGATCAATGCCGATTGAAACTCTTTCATATCATACTGCTGTTCTTCCGAAAAATAGAAGCCGTCGCTATCCGTGATATCTGTATCAAAATCAGCTTTTAATTCCATTATTTTTCTGACGTTTTGTTTCCGATATTCATTTTTGCACATATTGCGGGCGATGGTGAAAATCCATGTGCAAAAATTTTGAGTCGAATCAAACAGGTGCGGTTTTTCAACGATTTTTAAAAAAATGTCCTGTAAAAAATCCTGTGACGTTTGCTCATCACCATTTAACATGCGGTGAAAAAAGTGTAATAATCGAGCGCTGTACCGATTGTATAATTCGTTAAACGCTGCTGTGTCATTCCTGCGCAGGAATTGCATTAATTCTTCATCGCTCAGTTTTTTATATTTTATCTTTAAAAATGGCATATCAATCTCATGCGTGCACCACATGTTTCAAAAGCTGCTTTTTAATTGATTCTTCTTATTTCTCTATTTCCTCAATTAATTCTTTGTTCCCGGCCTGATGGGCAATCGTCAATGCCAGTTTTTTTATCCGTTGCGCATTGTCGATGTCTCCACTCAGTTCGTAATGGTTTTCAAGCATCATCAACCCGGAGACATAATTTAAATTCATTCGCGGCATAATCGTCATCGAAGGAGCGTTTTCTGAATACCAGTTATTTATAATGTAATTCAAACGAAACGTATCTTCAATATTTTTTTTAATTAAAGCAATATTATCAATTCTTTTTTGGATATAGCGAAATGCAAGCCCGACATTGTAAAGATCATCTTTAAATGGTTTGTAATTATTTTCATAAACAGTCAGGGCAAAATAAATAGGAAAGTCAGGATACTTTTCCGAAAGTTCAAGACATAAACTTTGAATGTAGGTACTTTTTGAAAATCCACCTTTTCTTTCCGAATCATTAGTTTTTGCTTTTTGTTTTAACGGATTTGTATCGATTTTTATTCCTTTTGATTGAAATTTACTATCCAGATAAACCTGATTGATGCTCATTGAAATATTGATGATAGTCACATCGTCCCGAATATTTTTTGTAAATTGCAGCATTTCCGCCGGGTAGGTGTCATTGTCTCCGTTGGTAAATAAAATCGCATTCTCATCGGTTGACATAAGCACGTTGTAATTATAATCGATAAGCCAGGGCGCAATATCTTTGCTTTGATAGAGTTTCTGGTAAAATTCTTTGGCTTTTTGGGGCTCACCGTTCATGAGATAATATGAAATAAACGAGTAGTATGTTTCGGGCTGGTCCGGATCAATTTCGTACGCTTTTTGAGCATACGTTAAATCCATGCAATTGTTTAAATTCCATTGGCGTAGAAAATAATAAGTATACGTCCCTGGAATGGCTTTTCCCATATCATCAATAATTTTCTGGAGTTTTTCCTGCTTCGATTTTGTATCAATTGTTTCTGCAAAACTGGCATATCGAACTGCGTTGTAATAGTTGTGCCAGGCTTCTGTGTTTTTCGGGTTTTTTTCAATCTCCTTTTTCCATAAATTTGCCTGGGTTGCATACCAGGCATCCGATCGCACTTCGTACACGATCCGATATACTTTTTGAGGTGTGTCATTTTGCGGTTTTGAACAGAGAAGCGTGGAGCTTGTAAAAATTAGCAGCACGGCAAAAAAAACGGATTTTTTCATTTTTCTCTACTCCTGTTATGTTAATATGATTTGTCTTATTCATATTTACATACATACGAGAATAAATTTGGTTCAAATTTAACAAAGGAAAATTCGAAGAGTAATATAATTGGGGGTGAATATTAAAACAAGGCTGCATTGAATATGAATTTACGTTTTGTTTTCAACTCGAGCTTCTCATAATCATAAACACAGAATCAGGTTAACAGATTCCGGTATTCAACACAATCATTAAAACATTCATACACCTAACAAAACGCAATTCTACAATACAGCCTGCAAGAGAGGATTAATTATTTATTCTAATATTGATCGGCGGATCCGGTGCTAAAGTATCCAAATTCGGATCAACATGTTTATTATTTAGTACTTGGATGGCAGAAATTTTGGGTCTCCGAACAGAACCTGAAAACTCAATTTCCAAAAGGCCATCAGATACGGAAATATTATTGAACGTGTAAATGAGAGCGACATCATGCCCGACTTCCTGGTAAATATCCAGGTTTGATATTTTTCGCTCACCTTCGATATCAACATCCATCAGACGTTCATTTGGTGAATTAAAATAAATGTCAGCAAATAGTAATTTTACTTGATATTCGCCATTTGGCAGATGAAATTGATATGCTTGTAAACCGTATCGCTCGGTTCTGAATAACGGCTCGTCGTCTGTGCGCGCAATCGGATCATTTGTCGATGAAATTTGCCCTCCCAGATATCCAAATTCACCAACCGCGTAGGCGCGGTCACCAGCCCATTCATTCCCGTTTGTGTCGATATATCGATTGCCTCCGGCGTTAATACGGTAAATTGTTGGTAATTTTGGTCCCCCAACTTGTATGGCAACATTAACAATCTGGTCGCCGCCATCGGAGTTCACAGCAATCTCTCCGGTGTAGCTACCATCGGGAATTCCGGCTCGATCTGCGTTCACAAATACAGTTTGGCTGGAGCCCGGATCAATAGTTCCGCTGGATGGATCCAGAGAAGTAATCCAGCTCATGTCAGGATTTTCATAAGCTGACCAGGTAAGTGACTGGTCGCCATAATTATAGACAGTAAAAGAAGATGTTGACGAGTAAGCGCCAAATTCCAGAGAAGCCGGCGCAAGTCCAAGCCGTGGACCGGGTTCTACATTTTCATTTTCCAGAATGATTAACATTGCCGAATTTTTTTGCATTCTCAGACTTTCCCGATACTGGCCATTTGAAAAAATGACGCCTTTCTCCTCGGTCTTTTCAAGATCATCATGCTGATCCAACGTATAAAAATTTTCTGTTTTGCCATTGAGAGTATGATAAGCAAACGAGTTACTGTGATCTTTATCAATAACAAATTTTCGATAACGGGCACTGGTAAACGGAACATTATCAATCGTCAGATTTACATCATACATAACCGGATTAGATCTGTAGTATGCTCCATAAGGTTGTGCTGGATTGTCGCCATCGTCTTTTCTGTTGTAAACCAGGCGATCGCTTTCATCCAAATGATAAATTAAAATTTCAATAGATTGACCAGGCGTACGGGTAGCAAAACAGCGAAATTGGTTGATCGTTGTACTTACGTTATTATAAACATCCGTATGACCCTGAGGAAAATCACACCCCTGTACCGGGATACGTTCTTCGCTTAAATAGCTTAACATTTCGTACACATTAAATGGCGCTGTTTTCAAAACCTCGGATTTATTATTGTCTTCACCAATATAAACGAGAAGGCTTCGCATTCCAAAGTCTCTTAATATTCCGCAGTAATGAACTGTCTTTGGTAAATAATATTCACCGTGTTCATCTGCTGCTTCTAAAAATGTATCAAAAACACCTAATAACCATGATGCTGTATAGCGATTGTGGAAATAAGGCATTTTCGTCATTTGAAAATTCGGAGCGCATTCTGTTAACAATATTTTTTTATCTTTATACGCGGAGCCATAAATTTCACGCACATCGGCCGCCATCTTCCAGACTTCACCGCAAATAAACCGGGTGCTGGTAGAATATGCGTGAACGGAAAAATAATCTGCCGGACTTCCTACCTGCCCGTTACAATAATTTTGACCGTTGTAAGTATGTTGGACAAAACTTTTTGAATAAGTAAGTACCGCAGTATTATCCGGCCCGCCGATTTGTAATTGATCATCGACTTGTTTTAACGGAATCGATGAATAATCATAAATTTTTATATAACCAGCATAACCGTATTTTTGATGATCCCAGAACATATTATAATTGGGCTCATTCCATACCCCCCAATACCATGTGCGGGTTTTATTCGTACTATATCTGCCTTGCAAGTGGCGTACAGTATTTTCGATCAGGCTGCTCCATTCGTTATAATCACGCGGCGGGGAAATGACAGCCAGTCCATAACTCCCAATCTCATTCGGATCGGCAGCCATACATTCAGGCATATAGTTAAATTCTACTACCGGAGTAAGTCCGGAGCGTGTTACTATCTCATCAAATACTTCATTTACCTTTGTCCAATTATAGCCACCGGTGCTCGCATATCGATCTGTATCATAAGGATGACCAGATCGAATTTCTGAAAACCAGTGAAGACCATCTGCCTGGCTTGAATTGTTCCGGTATGTTAACAGGTTTTGACATCGCCAGTATTGAATTGCCAGTCGTTTATGTGAAATTTCATTAATCAAATCATGTGCTCGTTTAAACGCAGGCGTTTGTTCAAAATAAAACCGATTATGATGATAGCCGCCATAAAAATTGTGAAAGCGAATCTCTTTCGATGGCGCGGTTGCATTAATCGTAATGTCTGCTGAATACACTGTTTTAAAATGATTCAACATAAATAGCGCTAATAGTATTAATTTCTTATTCATATTACTCCTTCTATGTTGCTGTTCATGGATGTGTTATACTTAAGGGCAATTTTTATACCGTATAAAAAAAATTATATTAATAGAATAATAATAATAAATTATAAATTATAATATGTAAAACTGTAAATATATTATTATACATAAACGTATTTCAAATACGTTACATTCAGTTTATTATAATGCTAAAAAATTTGTTAACATTATATTATTAAATTAATTATCGATAGCTGAATAATATTTATGTGATATAAAAATCGTATCCAGACTATCATATTTTATCGCGAAACCGCGTTAGCTTGTCTTTAAATACCGGTTGCATTATTGATCCGTTTGAAAAATGATGTATTAGTAATTAAAATCATTCTCACTTTGCAAATATCTTGCCAGTCAAGCAGGTCGAACGTTTACATGGTCTCTAATTATGATCGTAAATAAATAATAAATTATAAGCTGATTTACTGAGAAAATTCAAGAATTCCCATGATTTTGTTCATCAATATATAAGGCTGCATGATAATTAAGAAAAAAAGAAAATATGCCGATTTAAGAAAATGAATATAACACATTATGTGGGAAGGATAATTATGTTAAGTAACGAAAAGTCAGATGTTCTCGTTGATAAAGATGGTGCATTGATTCGTGTTGGAGGCGATGAAGATATTTATAATGAATTGATGGATTTATTTTTAGAGAATTCGTCTGATCAAATTAAAGAGTTGCAAGAAGCTGTGCGAAAGCGAGAATCTGAAGAAATTAAGCGATTGGCGCACAGCATAAAGGGAGCTGCCGCGAATCTGGGTATTCTTCATGTACAGAAATCTGCGAACGAGCTTGAGATGATCGGCGCGGAAAACAGGATTCAAGAAGCGCCAAAATCTTTGAATGGTTTGATTAAAGAATTAGATAGATTTAAAGACTTTTGGATCAATTAATCATTTATCACACCAATGTTTGCATTACGATTGGATTTTGTAGATATGCATAATTTATTGCTATTTATTTCCGTAATGGCTTTGCAAAAAAAAACAATAAGATAACGTGGCATGCAAAAGCGCAAGTGAGATGTCAAACGTGAGATGTGAGACGAAAAATTGGCGCTTCGTTTTACGTTTCACGCGCTGCAAAAGGAGTTAGTATCACATATATATTTTGCACAAAAATGCAAAAGTTCATTGGTAATGCGATAAATTGCCCCTTGTGCCTAATAATTTTTCAAGTCAAGTTTCGCTCGTATTAGATTTAACAGGAACTGGAATGGTCAAGAAGGTTGAACGACACTATTCAAATTCAGATCAGATTAAAGCGGTTATCGAAAAACGGTTTCAGGGTGACGCAATTTTCTACAAGGTTATCGTGGATGTATTTTTAGATACAACTCGAAAAAATCTAAAAATTATTCGGCAATCGCTTAAAAGCAATGATTTTGAAAAAATTAAATTTTCAGCACATTCTATCAAAGGTAGCGCTGTAAATATTGGTGCAGAAGAAATTTATGAAATTGCAGAAGAAATAGAGTCTATGGGAAAGAATCAAAATTCAACTCAGATCGAGCGTTCAATCGAATTAATCGAGAAGGAATTGGTACTGTTGAATGAGTTTGTTTTTGTCTCAATGGATTGAAGAACTATCAAAATTTCTGCACCGTAATTTTTGTTGATAAATAAAACTAAGGAGTTCCTTACTTGTAAAGAATTCCTTTTTTTATTGGTGTGCTCTATCTCATTATTTATTTCAAATGTTATGAAGTCTCATCGATGCATTAATAATCACATTGCTACGAAGGAAATTGCCCCTCAATTTTAACCATACGAATTCGATTGATAGTCACTATTTTAAATTTTGCCACTACTTCTATTGAATGAGCTCACACTCGCGAAAAACTGGAAACTTTATGAAAAAAGCGAACGTAATGAATTTTTCACTTGGATTTCGACAAAAAATTTATTAAATTTAAAGATTATATTTTTAGGAGGCAAGTATGTCAGGTCATTCAAAGTGGAGTACAATAAAGAGGAAAAAAGCGAAAACAGACGCGCAGCGCGGCAAGATATTTACAAAACTTATAAAAGAGATAACAGTTGCTGCCAGACATGGTGGCGGCGATGAGTTATCGAATCCGGCATTGCGAACTGCTATCGCAAATGCAAAGGCTGCCAACATGCCTTCGGCGAATATCGAGCGGGCAATTAAAAAAGGAACAGGAGAACTCCCCGGTGTACAGTATGAGGATGCGACTTATGAAGGGTATGGTCCGGGTGGCACAGCGCTTTTAGTGGAAGCACTCACTGATAATAAAAATCGTACCGTCGCCGATATTAGACATATTTTATCAAAACATAATGGGAATCTTGGCGAATCCGGATGTGTTGCATGGATGTTTGATAAAAAGGGGATTATTGTTGTAAATTCTGACCAGATCGGTGAAGACGATTTGATGGAACTCGTGCTGGAAGCTGGCGCCGATGATATGAAAATTGAAGATGAATTATTCGAAATTGTAACCTCTCCTGCCAGCTTCGAAAATGTGAAAGAAGCAATCAAACAAAAAGGAATTAATATTGAATCTGCAGAGCTTGTAATGCATCCGCAAAATACGGTAAAGGTGTCTGGAAAAGATGCGGAACAACTTCTCAAGTTAATTGATTCACTGGAAGACCACGAGGATGTGAATGATGTTTATTCCAATTTTGATATTGATGCGGATGTATTGAAGGGATTGGAACAAGATTCATGATTGTGATGGGATTAGACCCGGGCGTTGTAAATACTGGTTATGCTGTTATAAATTTTAAAGAAAAAAACCCAGTCATTTTGGATTATGGATGTATACGAACACATCCGACAGCAGGTTTTGCGATTCGACTGAAACATATTTACGATAATCTTGTCCTCATAATTCAAAAGCACAAACCAGATACACTGGCGTTAGAGGAAGTTATCTATGCAAAAAATATAAAAACAGCTCTTAAAATGGGGCACGCACGCGGTGTCATTTTGCTTGCTGCAAGTAATAATGATTTGACAACTTCTGAATACTCACCTAAAGAGATAAAGTTAGCAGCAACCGGTAATGGAGCGGCCTCTAAACAGCAGGTAAAAAAGATGGTTGTGCAACTATTAAATTTACCTCAGTCTCCTTCATCTTTTGATGTGACGGATGCTATGGCAGTCGCTATTTGTCATGGTTGTCGAACAATGAAAAATCAAATAATTTTGTAATTCAAACCGGTAAAATGATTAGTTACTTAAAAGGAAAAATTGTAAAAAAAGCTCCGACCTGGCTGTTAATTGATGTGAATAATATTGGCTACCAGGTACAGGTTTCTGTAAATTGTTCCCGATCCGTTGGCGAACCAGGAGATATAAAAACAGTATTAACGTATTTGCACGTTCGGGAGGACATTTTACAGCTTTTCGGCTTTATATCAGAAGCAGAGCGTGAGTTATTTCTTGACTTAATTTCGACATCGGGAATAGGACCGAAAAAGGCGCTGGCGATTTTGTCCGGGAGCAGTGTTCAGGATTTGCAACGATATATCCTGGAAGAGGATTTAGTCGGATTAACATCGCTTTCCGGAATTGGAAAACGAACAGCGCAGCGATTAATCCTGGAGCTTAAAGACAAATTAAAACCCTCGTTAGAGCCGGAACCCTTGTCTCCGGCCATGGTTACTGATCAGAGACATATCAGCAGAGAAGCTGTATTAGCGCTCATTTCGTTGGGATACAATCAGGTCGCTGCTCAAAACGCGATTAAATCAATTTTAGAACTGGAAACGAAAGATATAGATCTTGAAGAATTGATTACGCGTGCTTTACGAAAAGTATGAACGCTCACTCTTCAAAATTTCTCTAAATTGAACTTAATAAAAAACAGTCAGTATAAAAAAATCAAATTTAAGATTGCTTAAATTTTGAAAAGATAATTATGTCATACGAACGATCAAATACAACGACGCCAGCTCTGCTGGATGATGAATTTGAACTGGATCGATCTCTCAGGCCTCTCCGGTTGGAGGATTTTGTCGGACAAGAAAAGCTTAAAAGCAATCTTAGAATTTTCATACAAGCTGCGAAGGAAAGAGGGGAGGCATTAGATCACGTTCTTTTTTACGGCCCCCCGGGGTTGGGTAAAACAACTTTAGCCCATATTCTTGCGAACGAATTAAATGCAAATATACGAATGACATCCGGGCCGACTTTGGAAAAACCTGGCGATCTGGCCGGGTTATTAACCAATTTATCCGATCGAGACGTTTTATTTGTCGATGAGATCCATCGACTTAGTCGGGTTATCGAAGAATATCTTTATCCCGCACTGGAAGATTTTAAACTGGATATAATCATCGATAAAGGATCGAATGCACGATCCGTACAATTAAAATTATCGCAGTTTACATTGGTTGGAGCAACAACCCGGGCGGGTTCTTTGACTTCGCCATTAAGAGCGCGATTTGGTGTTGTCGGGAGATTGGATTATTATGAACCGGGTGAATTGGAAAAAATTGTCAGACGATCCGCACGGATTATGGAGCTTGAAATTGAACCGGAAGCTGCGTTAGAGATTTCCGGAAGATCCCGTGGGACGCCTCGCATTGCAAATAGATTACTACGAAGAATACGAGATTTCGCTCAGGTACGCGGAGACGGAAAAATCGATTTGAAAATCACCAAAGAATCTCTTGTTCAATTAGATGTGGATGAACTGGGCTTAGATGAAATGGATAAAAAGATTCTAACGGTGGTTATCCATAAATTCGGTGGAGGACCGGTTGGTTTGAACACCCTGGCAATTGCAGTCGGGGAATTAGGTGAAACAATCGAAGAGGTTTATGAACCATTTTTAATCAATAAAGGTTTTCTCAACCGCACACCACGCGGCAGAGTCGCAACGGAATTAGCGTACAGCCATTTAGGATTGACCAAAAAGAAAAATGGTCAAGGGAAACTATTTTGAGGAGTTAAATTATGAAGTTATCCGACTTTAAATTTAATTTGCCAGAGGAATTAATAGCAGAATATCCATCAGAAAAGCGCGATCAAGCGCGGTTGATGGTGCTTAATCGGAAGGACGAAACAATTGAAGAAAAAAAATTTAGTGATGTTCATGAATATATCGATGCAAAAGATTGTTTAGTAATTAACGAAACCAAGGTTTTCCCTGCACGTTTGATGGGAACAAAGGATAAAACAGATGCCCAGGTTGAAATATTTTTATTAAGAGAGCTGGAAAACAGCATGTGGGAAGTCCTCGTTCGGCCCGCTCGAAAAGTCCGCGTTGGTAATCGATTAACAATTGGAAATGAGCTCGTCTGTGATGTGATCGACAATACGGTTTCCGGCGGTAGAGTCGTTCGATTTTTCTATGACGGCGATTTTTTTGAGATTGTCGAAAGATTAGGCAAATCACCACTGCCGCCTTATATTAAACGCTCTCCTGAGCCTGTTGATAAAGAACGTTACCAAACAGTGTACGCGAAAACAAGAGGTGCGGTTGCTGCACCAACAGCGGGGTTGCATTTTACAAAAGAATTGCTAAAAAAACTAAAGAAAAAAGGTGTGCGGGTGGTCCCCATTCTTCTCCACCTTGGTCTTGGAAGTTTCAGACCCGTAATGGTTGAAGATTTGAGCCGCCACAAAATGGACTCCGAGTATTTTGAAATTTCCGAAGAAGCGGCTGAAACTATCAATAAGACAATGAAAAATGGTGGAAAGGTTATCGCTACTGGTACAAGCACTGTACGCGCGTTAGAATCTGTGGTCACATCTGAGGGATGGGTAAAAACTATGAATGGCTGGACAGACAAATTTATTTATCCACCCTATGATATCAGAATCGTCGATAAATTGGTGACCAATTTTCATTTACCGAGTTCAACACTTATTATGCTTGCGTCGGCATTTGCCGGGAAAGATTTCCTTTTTAAAGCGTATGAAAAAGCAATCGAAAATAAATACCATTTTTATAGCTATGGCGATGCTATGTTAATTTTATAATTGTTAGTGAAATTATTGTGGCTTTTTATATTTTTTTTAAAAAAATTGAAAACAAGGAAAGGTTTTTATGAGTAACTTTGCACGTGTTCGCTTTGCTCCGAGCCCAACTGGTCATTTACATATTGGTAATGCTCGTGCTGCTGTTTTGAATTGGCTTTTTGCACGCCACGTTCATGGTAAGTTTATATTAAGAATCGAAGATACAGACCCTGAAAGGTCAAAAAGCGAATATGTCGAACGTATCTATGAAGATTTGAAATGGTTAGGTCTTCATTGGGATGAAGGACCTGATGTTGGCGGCGAATATGGCCCATATCGACAGTCACTGCGCCTGGAAATATATCAGCGCTATGCAAATCAGTTACTTCAAGATGGCAACGCGTATCATTGTTATTGTAATGCAGAAGAACTCGAACAAATGCGTAAAACCGCTGTTGAACAAGGGCGGCCGGTTACCTATGATCGAAAATGCCTGAACCTTTCGGAACAGGAAAAAAAGAGCCAAATTGATGCCGGACGTAAACCTGCCATACGGTTTAAAGTATCGACCGGACAGGTAAAATTTGATGATTCGATAAAAGAAACAATATCATTTGATGTTGAAAATATCGGGGATTTTGTAATAATGCGAGCTGAGGGCATTCCGACCTATAATTTTGCCTGTGTTGTTGATGATAGCTTGATGAAAATTACGCATGTCATCCGCGGGGATGATCATGTTTCCAATACGCCGCGACAAATTTTGCTGGCAGAGGCACTCGGAATGGAGCTGCCACAATTCGCCCATATTCCGATGATACTCGGCCAGGATCGCACAAGATTGTCGAAACGCCATGGCGCTACATCTGTTGATGAATATCGAACAAACGGGTATATCCCAGAGGCGTTAATCAATTTTTTGAGTCTACTCAGTTGGTCATCTGAATCTGGTGATGAAATCTTATCAAAGGAAAGATTAATTAAAGAATTTGATTTTAACCGAATTTCCAGATCTGCTGCTGTATTCAATATAGAAAAACTTGACTGGATGAATGGCTACTATATTCGAAATATGGATATTGAAGACGTAACGAAATTGGCAATCCCATTTTTTGAACAAGCAGGTTACGATACGCAAAACGAAGAAAAGACAAAAAAAATTGTAGCAGCATTGCAGGATAAAATAGATTGTTTAAGTCAGATTACTGACCATGCAAAAATATTTTTTCAAGACCATATCACAATAAATGATCAGGACGCACGAGCGATTATTCGCAAAGATACGTCTCAAAAAGTTTTCTGGTCTTTTTTAAGGGAACTTCGAACTATCGACCGTATAGATGTTGACATCTTTCGAGATATTATGAAAATTGTTCAAAAAGAAACCGGTATTATGGGGCGAGATCTATGGATGCCCATCCGCGTGGCATTAACAGGGAAGGTACATGGACCGGAGTTGCCCGTTGTTATCGAATTATTCGGAAAGAATAAATGCCAAAGATTTATTGAAAATATTGTCGGAAGTTATCGGTAAAAAGAATTATACTAAAATTTGGAGTTAAACGTTGGCATTAAAAATCTATAACACTTATACAAAGTCGGTGGAAGAATTTAAACCCATTGAAAATAAAAAAGTGAAAATGTATGTTTGCGGCCCAACAGTTTATAATTATTTTCATATTGGAAATGCCCGACCATTACTTATATTTGACTTATTTCGACAATATTTAATGTATCGCGGTTACGATGTAAAGTATGTTGTAAACATTACGGATATTGATGACAAGATCATTAGAGCTGCTAACCAAGAAAATACGACCACAACTGAGGTGGCTTCAAAATATACACAAGCATATTTTGAAGACTGCGAAAAATTGGGTATAAACAAACCGGACGTGAGCCCAAAAGCAACAGATCATATTAATGAGATGATCGAATTAGTTAAAAAGTTGGTGGCACAGGGAATCGCATATTCTGTTGATGGTGATGTTTTTTTTGATGTGAAAAAGCTACCTCAATATGGGAAATTATCTGGTAAAAAGATCGGTGGTTTGCAATCCGGCGCCCGCGTAGAGGTGGATCAACGAAAGAAATATCCTCTGGATTTTGCGCTCTGGAAATCAGCGAAACCAGGAGAGCCATCATGGGAAAGTCCCTGGGGGAAAGGCAGGCCTGGCTGGCATCTCGAATGCTCCGTCATGTCAATGAAATATTTAGGGACCACGTTTGATATTCATGCAGGCGGTGTTGATCTTATTTTTCCACACCATGAAAATGAAATCGCCCAGAGTGAAGGAGCCACTGGTCAACGTTTCGTGAATTTCTGGATGCATAATGGTTTCGTAAATGTAGAAGGCGAAAAAATGGCAAAATCTGCGGGTAATTTTTTTACTGCTCGCGAAATTTTGGAGAAATACAGCCCGGAAGTGATAAGAATGTTTTTTCTGCTGAAACATTACAGAAGCCCGATTGATTTTAGTGAAGAGCGGATTCATGAGGCACAACAGGCATTAAACAGGATTAGCACAACAATAGATAATATTAATATCGCGTTGAAAAATTTTCAACCAGATGCGGGAGAGATAAAGAAATCTAACATAATTGAAAGTCTCAAAAAGCAGTTTATTGAGGCAATGGATGATGATTTCAATACAGCGAATGCCATGGCTAAAATTTTTGATATGGTAAAAGAAGCCAATATTATCTTGACCGGCGAACATCTGCAAGAACGCGATCTGGAGAATTTGTATCAAATCAAAAATACAATTTTGGAATTCAATCAAATTTTAACAATTATAGAAACTGAACAAAATAAAATTTCGGAAGTAGAAGGGGATGTTTCTGTGGCCATCTTAGTTGATGTAAGACAAAAATTAAGAGAAGAAAAGAATTGGAAGCTGGCTGATTTCATACGAGACAGGTTAATTGAAATTGGCATTGAGCTGGAAGACCGAAAAGACACAACAGTTTGGAAAAAATTCAAAAAAAAACCTTGACTTTTAAAAAATAAATATTATATTATAATTTTCTCTAAAAAATCGACTGAGAAATAATAACGTGTATTCCATTAGGATTACTAATGGTGGTCATCGACAAAATAGCCACCATAGCTCAGATGGTAGAGCAACTGATTTGTAATCAGTCGGTCGCGGGTTCAACTCCTGCTGGTGGCTCAATATGGGAAGGTTCCCGAGCGGTCAAAGGGAACAGACTGTAAATCTGTCGGCTCAGCCTTCGGAGGTTCGAATCCTCCCCTTCCCACAACTCATTTATCTACATACTGTTGAGGCAGTAGTTGATACTGTTAAAGATATTGCGGGAATAGCTCAATTGGCTAGAGCATCAGCCTTCCAAGCTGAGGGTTGCGGGTTCGACCCCCGTTTCCCGCTCATCTATTGTACCCCTCATAATCGCTCCTATTTTGATTTCTTCATTGAACTTGCAACGTGGGTAGTAGGGGAGTTTCGGAAAGTTTTCGGGTGGTGGTGAAGATAATCAAAAGCGGATTACGACTGAAAGTTGTGAGGGGTTTTAAATGTCAATTAACCAAAGCCCACGTAGCTCAGTCGGTAGAGCACATCCTTGGTAAGGATGAGGTCACCAGTTCAATCCTGGTCGTGGGCTCTTTTATAATTAAAAATTTAACCTTAAAATTGGGGAGGTAATAACCGATGGCTAAGGCAAAGTTTGAGCGGACGAAGCCGCATGTAAATATAGGGACGATAGGTCACGTCGATCACGGCAAGACGACTTTAACCGCAGCCATAACGATGTATTTGGCGAATATAGGTCAGGCAGACGTTAAGAAATATGATGAGATCGACAATGCACCCGAAGAAAA
Source organism: uncultured Cytophagia bacterium (assembly GCA_964498785.1). Lineage (GTDB taxonomy): Bacteria > Zhuqueibacterota > Zhuqueibacteria > Thermofontimicrobiales > Thiofontviventaceae > Mariaggregatimicrobium. Next base: position 18,780 of record CAZCJL010000009.1, read on the forward strand.
GGCACGGGGGATAACGATTAATACAGCGCATGTCGAGTATCAAACAGAGAACAGACATTATGCGCACGTAGACTGTCCTGGCCATGCAGATTATATCAAGAATATGATCACAGGGGCGGCGCAGATGGACGGATCGATTCTGGTCGTATCAGCCTCAGATGGCCCGATGCCGCAAACACGGGAACATATATTATTGGCACGGCAGGTAAATGTGCCGTCAATCGTTGTGTTTTTGAACAAGACCGACCAGGTAGATGATCCAGAGCTGTTGGAACTGGTCGAATTAGAGTTGCGAGAGTTGCTGAGTCAATACGAATATCCGGGAGATGATATTCCGATCATCAAAGGAAGTGCATTACATGCAATGGAAAAGGGAGCCGCGGGAGCTTTTACAGGCGGCGAATGGGATCCGATTAAGGAATTGTTGGTTGCGGTTGATGAATACATTCCGACCCCGGAACGAGATACAGACAAGCCTTTTTTGATGCCAGTAGAGGATGTATTTTCGATAACAGGCCGTGGTACAGTAGGAACGGGTCGAGTCGAACGTGGGATAGTTCATGTCGGTGATGAGGTAGAGATTGTCGGCATGGGCACGAAGCGGAAGACAGTGTGTACTGGTGTTGAAATGTTCCGAAAATTGTTAGACGAAGGCCAGGCCGGGGATAATGTTGGCTTACTCTTGCGTGGCGTAGACAAGGAAGATTTAGTGAGAGGGCAGGTAGTTGCGAAACCCGGGTCGATCACCCCACACACGAAGTTTAAAGGTGAAGTATATGTTTTGACCAAAGAAGAGGGTGGCCGCCATACCCCATTTTTTGATGGATATCGCCCGCAGTTTTATTTTCGTACGACAGATGTTACAGGATCGATTGCGATGCCAGAAGGTGTGGAAATGGTAATGCCTGGCGACAATATAAATATGGATGTGGAATTAATAACACCGATAGCCATGGAAGAAGGATTACGGTTCGCGATTCGTGAAGGAGGCCGTACTGTCGGCGCCGGAGTTGTTACCCAAATTATAGAATAAAGAGGTTAGCAATGAGAGATTTAGTTATTCTGGAATGTTCTGAATGTAAGCGACGTAATTATACAACAACGAAGAATAAGAGAAAACATTCCGGAAGAATTGAACATAAAAAATATTGCCCGTTTTGCAATAAGCATCAAACTCATAAAGAAACTCGCTAAAATCGATACAGGCCAGTAGCTCGAACTGGTAGAGCACCGGTCTCCAAAACCGGGTGTTGGGGGTTCGAATCCCTCCTGGCCTGCTTTCTTATTATTTAGGGAGGATATTCAAAAAACGGATGTTTAAAAAAATAAGTAGATTTATTCAGGAAGTTAGACAGGAAATGTCTAAAGTAAGTTGGCCTACGAGAGATGAGCTAAAAGGGACAACGATTGTCGTAATTATTATGACAGTGATTTTATCTCTTTTTATTTTTGGAGTCGATAAAATCTTACAGGTCATCTTAGACGTGATCTATTAACAAGGGATGAGAAATAATTGACAACTGGTGAAAAAAAATGGTATGTTATTCATGTTCTAAGTGGACACGAAAAAAAAATAAAAACATACCTTGAAAATGAGATTAAGACGTTAGAATTATCTGACACGATTAGCAATATCCTTATTCCATCTGAAGAAGTGACAGAGATGAAAGATGGTAAGAAAAAAGTAAAAAATAAAGTATTTTTTCCTGGATATATGTTAGTTGAAGCATGTTTAGATAAGGATAGTATTCATCTTATTACCTCAACTCCAGGAGTCACAAATTTTGTTGGGCCTAAAAATATGCCCCAACCTCTACGAGCTGAAGAGATCGAAAGAATACTTGGCCGAGTTGATCAATCGAAGCAGCAGGATATGGTGGATGCTCCTTTTCGTGTTGGGGATCCGATCAAAGTAATTGACGGCCCTTTTACAGATTTCACAGGTTTTGTGAAAGAAGTCAATCACGAGAAAGCAAAACTAAAAGTAATGGTCAGTATTTTTGGAAGAGCGACTCCAGTAGAATTAGATTTTTTACAAGTAGAATTAGAAAAATAGCTAAATCGGACGGGACGATAAATGGCAAAGAAAGTTATTAGTTCAATAAAGCTACAGATTCCAGCAGGAAAAGCGAATCCCTCTCCGCCGGTCGGTCCGGCATTAGGTCAGCATGGTGTAAATATAATGGAATTTTGTAAGCAATTTAATGCAAAGACACAGGATAAGCAGGGCTTAATTATTCCGGTAATAATTACTGTGTATGCTGACAGGTCGTTTACCTTTATTACAAAAACCCCGCCGGCAGCAGTTCTTCTAAAAAAAGCCGCTGGGTTGGAAAAGGGCTCTGGAGAGCCGAATCGGAACAAAGTCGGCAAGGTTCCCCGTGCGAAAGTGAAAGAGATTGCCGAAACAAAAATGAAGGATTTAAACGCATTCACTATCGAGAGTGCAATGCGAATGATTGAAGGAACTGCTCGAAGTATGGGCATCACCATTATTGATTAAGACCAAGATTCTTTGGAGAAAAGATGAAAAGAAGTAAAAGATATAAAGAAATAATGAGCAAGATGGACCGGGGAAAGCTTTATTCTCTTGATGAGGCAATTGAAATCCTGAAATCAACTCCGCAAGCCAGGTTCGATGAAACGATTGATATTGCATTAAACCTTGGGGTTAATCCGCGTCACGCTGATCAGATGATTCGCGGTGCAGTGTCTTTACCTCATGGTCTCGGGAAATCCGTTCGGGTGCTGGTGCTAACCAAAGGCGCAAAAGAAAAAGAAGCCAAAGACGCCGGCGCTGATTTTGTAGGACTTGACGACTATCTTGAAAAAATTCAGGAAGGCTGGTTTGAATTTGATGTAATCATTGCCACGCCGGATGTAATGAGTTCTGTTGGTAAATTCGGTAAGATTTTAGGTCCAAAAGGGCTAATGCCAAATCCCAAAAGTGGAACTGTCACTTTCGATATTGACCAGACAGTAAAAGAGGTAAAAGCTGGAAAAATAGAGTTTAGAGTTGATCGAAACGGGATAATTCATGTCGGAGTTGGAAAGGTTTCTTTTGATGCGAATAAGCTAAAAGACAATATTAAGGCTTTCATAGATAAAATTGTCAGAATGAAACCAGCTTCTGTAAAAGGACAGTATTTACGGAGTGCAACAATTTCAGCGACGATGGGGCCTGGTATTAAATTAGATAAAAGTTTGTTGTTAGATGAGCTTAAATAATCTTAAAGGAAACAAGCCAATGCCCAGACCAGATAAAATACAAAAAGTTACCGAACTTGCAGAAAAAATTTCTGAGGCGAAAAGTATCCTTTTAACAGACTATAAAGGATTAAATGTCGAAAAGATTAGCGATTTGAGAACTCAGCTTAGAGAAGCCTCTGTGGAATACAAAATAGTCAAGAATACTTTAACGAAAATTTCCATCGAAAGTTTAGGATATCAAGAGTTAATTGAATTTCTTGACGGTCCGACTGCAATAGCATTTGGATTAGATGATCCGATTGCACCGGCAAAAATCATTTTTGAGTTCGCTAAGAAAAACGATAGACCTCAAATAAAGGCTTATTTTTTAGATGGACAGTTATATAAGGGCGCCCAGATTGAAGAGTTGGCTCAACTTCCAAATCAGGAAATATTATTGGGTCAATTAGTGGGAACAATAAGTGCCCCTTTATCAAATTTTGTTTATTTGTTAAATAATTTACTGCAAAAAACAGTACTTGTTTTAAATGCAATAAAAGAGAAAAAAGAACAAGAAGGTTGATATTATCACGGAGGATTAGAAATGGCTGATAAGGTAGAGGCCAAGAGCGAAGAAAAAAAGGTTGCAGCGAAAAAAAACGATGCTCCCCCAAAAACTGAAAATGGTTCCATTGATTCTATTATTGAAGCAATTGAAAAATTAACAGTACTTGATCTTGCAAAATTAATTAAAGCATTAGAAGATAAGTTTGGGGTAACAGCACAGGCTCCAGTTGTCGCTGCTGCAAATGCTCCTGGTGCCGTTTTGGCATCAGAAGAAGCAGAAGAAAAAACTGAGTTCGACGTTGTTTTAAGTTCTGTTGGTGATAAGAAAATTCAGGTAATTAAAGTTGTTCGTGCTGCAACGAATTTGGGTCTTAAAGAAGCCAAAGACTTGGTGGATTCAGCTCCAAAGCCTGTAAAAGAAGGTGTTCCTAAAGAAGAAGCTGAAGAACTTAAGAAACAATTAGAAGAAGTTGGAGCAACCGTAGAACTGAAGTAATTAGGTTATTTAAATATCTAATTTAGAAAGGATGTCGGTTTCTTTATGATGAACGACGATGTCAGGAGGAAATCCTTTTCTAAAATATCGAAAGTTGCGGAACTGCCAGACCTTTTGGATATCCAGTTAAAATCGTTTGAAGATTTTTTGCAAGCGAATGTGATTCACGAAAAACGGGGAGACGAAGGTCTTCAGGCAGTTTTTAATGGCATCTTTCCAATTATTGATAGTAAGGAAAATTTTATCCTGGAGTTTGTATCATATTATCTGGATACACCGAAATACAATATTGAAGAATGTCAAGATCGCGGTGTGACGTATTCCGTGCCACTTAAGGCAAAATTACGTCTTTCCATGCGAGATCCGGACGCTGACAGCAGTGACGGATTTATTGACACTATCGAGCAAATTGTGTATCTGGGCAATATTCCAGTTATGACTCATCGCGGCACGTTTGTAATTAATGGTGCAGAAAGAATTGTGGTTAGTCAATTACATCGTTCCCCGGGCGTCTTTTTTGATGAATTAAAGCACCCAAATGGAACTAAAATTTATTCTGCGCGAATTATACCGCTTCGAGGAGCATGGGTAGAATTTAATACGGATATAAATGACGTAATGTACGTCTTTATTGATCGCAGGAAAAAATTTCCAGTTACTACATTGCTTCGTGTTATTGGATATTCCAGTGACCAGGAAATATTGGACCTTTTCAATTTAATTGAAGATATCAATATTAATTCTGATAATACGGATGATTTCAAAGATGCGTATTGTGCAATTGATATTGTTGATACGGAAACCGGGGAAATACTGGTCGAGCGGGAGGCTCCCTTAACTGAAGAAGTAATTCATAAATTGAAAGAAGCAGGTATTGAAACTGTCAAAATTATGAAATATGACGCGGTCACAGGACCGGATGTGATATCAAATACATTGAGACGGGATCCTGCGAAATCAGAGAAGGATGCACTCGAGACTATTTATCGTCAGCTAAGAGCAGGGGACGCACCAGATTTGGATACTGCCAGAAATCTGGTCGATCGCTTGTTTTTTAACCCAAAACGATACGATCTTAGCAAAGTAGGACGGCATCGCCTGAACAAGAAGCTGAGTGTTAAAATTGATAACGAAACGACCGTCCTGACAAAAGATGATATTGTTGCTATTATTACGTATCTGCTTGAATTGCGAAATGGAAAACGGACGCCGGACGATATTGATCATTTAGGAAATCGAAGAATACGAACTGTCGGTGAACAGCTTTCTGCTCAGATGACAGTTGGATTGTCCCGAATGGCCAGAACCATCAAAGAACGAATGAATTTACGGGAGACGGAAAAGCTAACGCCACAGGATTTGGTGAATGCGCGTACAATTCTTTCCGTTCTCAACACATTTTTCGGTACAAGCCAGCTCTCACAATTTATGGATCAAACAAATCCTTTGGCTGAATTAACACACAAACGGAGATTGTCCGCACTTGGGCCTGGAGGATTAACGCGGGAACGAGCCGGATTTGAGGTCCGTGATGTGCATTATACACATTACGGTAGGTTGTGCCCAATCGAGACGCCGGAAGGCCCGAACATTGGATTGATTTCATCATTAACAACGTTTGCCAGAATAAATAATTTTGGTTTTATTGAAACTCCTTATCGAAAAGTTATTAACGGAAAAATAACGAATGAGATTGAGTATTTATCAGCAGATGATGAGGAAGAACTTTTTGTTGCTCAGGCAAATGCTGAAATTGATGAAAACAATGAATTTGTTAATGATAGAATTCAGGTTCGTTATAAAGCAGATTATCCGCTTTATCCAAAGGAAACTGTTCATTATATGGATGTTGCGCCAACGCAAATCGTTTCTGCGGCTGCTTCTCTTATCCCATTTTTAGAACACGATGACGCGAACCGAGCATTGATGGGGTCGAATATGCAGCGTCAATCCGTTCCACTGTTAAAACCGGCGGCTCCTTTTGTGGGAACTGGCCTGGAATCAAAAGTGGCACGCGATTCACGGGCAATGATCGTGAGCGAAGTAAATGGAGTTGTAGAAAAGGTCTCCGCAAATGAAATTACTGTACGAATTAAAGATGCTGAGGCTAATTACTCGGCAAAAGAGAAATTGCTTGATTTTGAACATATTGATCAAATTACGTACAAGTTAACAAAATTTCAGAGAACGAATCAGGATACATGTATTAATCAGGTTCCCATTGTTAAGCAAGGGCAGGAAGTGAAAAAGGGACAGGTGTTAGCAGACGGATGCGCAACGAATTCCGGCGAGCTGGCGCTTGGACGAAACGTGTTAGTGGCGTTTATGCCATGGCGCGGCTATAATTTTGAAGATGCAATTGTTATTTCCGAACGAGTTGTGAAAGAAGATATTTATACCTCTATTCATATTGAAGAGTTCGAATTACAGGTACGGGATACAAAGCGAGGCGAGGAAGAACTGACTCGTGAAATTCCTAACGTAAGCGAGGAAGCAACAAAAGACCTGGATGAAAACGGCATCATCCGTATTGGCGCAGAAGTAAAAGCAGGCGATATTTTGGTTGGAAAAGTTACTCCAAAAGGTGAGACAGATCCAACGCCGGAAGAGAAATTATTAAAAGCAATCTTTGGTGAAAAAGCCGGTGATGTAAAAGATGCATCTCTAAAAGCACCTCCGGGATTGAAAGGGATTGTGATTGATACCAAATTGTTTTCGCGCAAAAAACGCGACGCTAAGTCTAAACGGAAAGACAAGAAAAAAATTGATGAATTAGATGTTTGGTTGGCACAAGAAAAAGAGCGTGCTAATAACCTGCGCGATGAAAAAGTTAGAGTTATTTTAAATAATGAAATTTCAGCAGGGATTCGGGATGTCGAAAGTGGCAGATTGGTTGTAAAAGCAAATATAAAACTTAGTTTAGATGTCCTGGAATCTATCAATTTTAATACATTAGATTATACCCAGCCATTAATTCAACATATTGAAAAAGATCAGCTAATCGGGGAAATTTTTGATAGATATTATGAAAAGATCAAATCGTTAGAAGAAGAATATGAACGTCGGAAGTTTAAGATAACGGTAGGAGATGAGCTTCCCCCGGGTATTGTTCAACTTGCCAAAGTGTATGTTGCTAAAAAAAGAAAATTAATGGTCGGGGATAAAATGGCTGGTCGCCATGGCAATAAAGGAGTTGTTGCTAAAATAGTGTCGGTTGAAGACATGCCATATTTGCCAAATGGGGACCCAGTAGATATTGTACTAAATCCTTTAGGAGTTCCTTCACGTATGAACCTCGGACAAATCATGGAAACAAACCTGGGATGGGCTGCTAAAATTTTAGATTCATATTATGCAAGTCCGGTGTTTGATGGAGCTACTTACGAGGAAGTCCTTGAAGAAATGAAAAAAGCCGGCTTGCCTTTGAATGGTAAATCAAAGCTATATGACGGACATACAGGGGAACCCTTTGATCAAACAGTGACAGTCGGATATATTTATATTATGAAACTTTCACACTTAGTGGAAGATAAGATTCATGCGCGTTCAATAGGACCGTATTCACTTATTACTCAACAACCTCTTGGCGGAAAAGCTCAATTTGGCGGACAAAGGTTTGGGGAAATGGAAGTATGGGCATTAGAAGCTTATGGTGCCGCTCATACGTTACAAGAGATATTGACGGTAAAATCAGATGATGTTCGTGGAAGATCAAAAGTATATGAAGCGATTGTAAAAGGTGATAATTTACCGGACCCCGGACTACCCGAATCCTTTAACGTGCTTGTAAGAGAGCTGCAAGGGTTGGGACTGGATGTGGAGTTGTTAGAGGATAATAATATTTCAGTTAAGAAAAAATAAAAATTTTGAGGTATAGACTTGCTGCCTTCAATGAAACAAAATACTTCAAGTTCGAGATCAAATTTTTCGGCAATTTCGATTAATCTCTCTTCACCGGATAAGATATTAGAAAGATCCAGAGGAGAGGTAACGAAGCCAGAAACAATAAATTATCGGTCCTTTAAACCGGAGAAAGACGGTTTATTTTGTGAAAAAATATTTGGTCCGGTCAGGGATTGGGAATGCCATTGTGGTAAATACAAACGTATTCGTTACAAAGGAATCGTTTGTGATCGTTGTGGCGTAGAAGTAACGATGAAAAGCGTTCGCCGTGAGCGAATGGGGCACATCACACTTGCGGTACCGGTAATCCATATATGGTATTGGAAATCTCTGCCTTCCAAAATTGGATACATTTTAGGAATGAGCATTAAGGAACTCGAAAAAGTTATATATTACGAGTCTTATGTCGTTATTCAACCGGGGAAAAGTGGCCTTAAGGAAAAAGAATTAATTAGCGAAGAGGAATACTTTCGCATTATAAGCGAGTATCCGGAAGTAGTAAAAGAATCAGAAAGCGAAGAAGATAATTTTGTCGTTCAAATAGGTGGCGAAGCGATTTTAACATTGCTAAAGAGAACGGATGTCGATGCACTGTCTCTGGAACTGAGGCATCAAATAAAGGTGGATACCTCGATTCAGAGAAAAAATGATGCGCTTAAGCGATTAAAAATTATTGAGGCGTTCAAAAGAAGCAAATTAAACAAACCCAATCAACCAGAATGGATGATTATGACTGTTATTCCGGTCATACCGCCAGAGCTTCGTCCTTTGGTGCCATTGGAAGGTGGGAGATTTGCCACGTCTGATTTGAACGATTTATATCGTCGGGTTATTATTCGCAATAATCGATTAAAGAAATTGCTGGAAATAAAAGCTCCTGACGTTATACTCCGAAACGAAAAACGAATGCTACAGGAAGCCGTTGATTCCCTGTTCGATAACGGAAGAAAATCTGCGGCTGTTCGCGGCGACAGCAATCGTGCGTTGAAATCACTTTCTGATATGCTCCGCGGTAAACAGGGACGTTTTCGTCAGAACCTGTTAGGTAAGCGTATCGATTATTCAGGACGTTCTGTGATTGTTGTCGGACCAGAGCTTAAAATGCATGAGTGCGGACTACCGAAAGAAATGGCGCTGGAGCTGTTCAAACCGTTTGTTATCAGAAAACTCGTAGAACGTAATCTTGTGAAAACGGTGAAAAGCGCAAAAAAAATGGTTGATCGGCGTGATAATGAAGTTTGGGAAATTCTGGAAGAGATCATCGAAGATCATCCAATTATGCTGAACCGGGCGCCAACATTACACAGATTGGGCATACAGGCATTTCAACCAGTACTGATCGAGGGGAAAGCGTTACAGATTCATCCGCTTGTATGTGCAGCTTTTAATGCAGACTTTGACGGAGATCAGATGGCTGTACATGTTCCTCTTTCATTTTACGCCCAGATTGAAACACAATTGTTAATGCTTTCAACCAACAATATTTTGTCTCCGGCCAATGGCAGGCCAGTGGCAATACCGAGCCAGGATATTGTAATTGGTTGTTATTATTTATCAAAAGCTAAACCGAAGCAAAAAATAGTAAAAAAGAAATTTTCATCTCCGGGTGAAGTTTTAATTGCATTTAATAATGAAGCAGTCGATTTACATTCAAAAATTGATGTGCGGATTGATGGAAAAATGCATGAAACAACAACCGGTAGAATAATATTTAACGAAATCATACCGGATGGCATTCCGTATGTTAACGAACTGTTAACAAAGAAAAGAATTGAAGATATTGTCGCGAGTGTTTATAACAAGTTCGGAAATTCTGTTACAGCGAGTTTTTTGGATAAAATAAAAAATTTAGGCTTTTATTATTCCATGAAGGCCGGTGTTACTGTTAGTATGGAAGATGTTCGTATTCCAGAAAAGAAACAAGAATACCTGAACCGTGCATTCGATTTTGTAAAGCAAATTCAAAAACAGTATGAAAACAGGATTATTACCGATGGGGAGCGGTATAATAAAATTATCGATATCTGGACCCATACGACGAGTGAGGTCGCGGAAATTATGTTTGAAGAACTGCGCATTGATAAAGAAGGATTTAATCCTGTGTTTATGATGGCAGACTCCGGTGCGCGAGGCTCAAAAGATCAGATTCGACAGTTAGCAGCGATGCGTGGTTTAATGGCGAAGCCCCAGAAAAAAATGACAGGTGAAATGGGGGAGATCATCGAAAATCCGATTGTCTCAAACTTTAAAGAAGGATTAACTGTGTTGGAATATTTTATTTCAACGCATGGCGCCCGAAAAGGATTGGCTGATACCGCTCTGAAAACCGCAGACGCTGGTTATTTAACTCGTCGTCTCGTTGATGTCGCCCAGGATATTATTATTACTGACCATGATTGTGGAACCATACTTGGTCTGACAGTAGGCGATTTGAAAGAAAGTGAAGACGTTATCGAACCGCTAAGGGATCGAATTTTAGGACGTGTCGCGGCTGAAGATATTTTTAATGACGAGGGAAATGTACTGGTCGAAGCAGGTACATTAATTAATGAAGAAATAGCAGATGCCATATACAATGCAGGAATTGAATATGTACGAATCCGATCCGTGTTGACATGTGAAGCAAAGCGAGGCGTGTGTGCACTATGTTACGGACGGAATCTGGCTAGCGGGAAGCCAGTCAAAATTGGTGAAGCAGTTGGTGTTATGGCGGCTCAATCGATTGGTGAGCCTGGAACGCAGCTTACATTACGAACATTCCATATCGGTGGTACAGCATCTCGTATCGCTGCGCAATCGCAAATTGTGGCAAAATTTAGCGGAACAATAAAATTTGAAAACTTAAAACTGATTACACATAATGATGATTTAGTGGCTGTAGGGCGCAATGGAAAAGTATTGATTATTGATGAAAACAACAGAACAGTCGCCAGTTACATTATACCTTATGGAGCAACAATACTTGTGAACGAGGGTGAACAAGTTGAACGTGGACATAAAATATTTCAATGGGACCCTTATGCCGCAAGTATTGTAACAAATCAAAGTGGCACAGTGAAATTTATTGATATAAAAGAGAATTTGACCTATCGCGATGAGCTGGACGAGGCAACCGGTATGCGACAGCGAGTTATTATCGAAACCAGAAGTCGAAATCTTAACCCGCAAATTGCTATTGTTGATGAAAATGATAAGGAAATTGGAAGCTACATCATTCCGACTCGATCCTCGTTACAGGTGAATGATGGTCAAAAGGTAACGGCCGGAGATGTTTTGGTTAAGATTCCGCGTGAAATTTCTAAAACAAGAGATATTACGGGAGGTCTTCCAAGAGTCGCCGAATTATTTGAAGCCCGTCGTCCAAAAGAGCCGGCAATTGTATCCGAAATTGACGGAAAAATCAAATTTGGTGAAATCAGACGTGGTGTGCGAAAAATATCCGTGACTTCACGAGACGGCCAGGAAGAAAAAATTTATCAGATTCCGTATGGTAAGCATATTCTCGTTCATGACGGCGATTATGTAAATGCAGGCGAGAAACTTTGTGAAGGTTCGGTTGCACCTCATGAAATTTTAAACATCATGGGGGCGAACAAGGTGCAGGAATACCTTGTAAATGAAATCCAGGAAGTTTATCGATTGCAGGGTGTTAAAATTAACGATAAACATATCGAGGTGATCGTGCGGCAAATGCTTCAAAAGGTAAAAATTGAAGATCCGGGTGACACGATTTACTTGCCAGGTGATCAGATCGATCGTCTTCGATTTCAGGAAGAAAACAGAGAAATTCGTGATATGGTTGTTATTACCGATGCCGGAGACTCTCATTTTGACGTCAACGATGTGGTTTCCAAAAATGAGTTTAATGCTGAAAACGATAGATTAAATAAATCTAAGAAAAAAAATGCGGTCAGTCGTCAGGCACAACCAGCAACTTTTCAGCCGTTATTACTTGGAATTACCAAAGCTTCTCTAACAACAGAAAGCTTTATTTCCGCGGCTTCATTCCAGGAAACAACAAGGGTGCTTACAGATGCATCCATTGAAGGAAAAGTTGATTATCTGCATGGCCTCAAAGAAAATGTTGTGATGGGTAATCTTATTCCGGCGGGTACAGGGCTTTCTAAATTTAAAGACCTTGTTGTATATTCCGATGGGGATGACGGAGATGGAGATGATCTGGATGAATCCTCTGATTCAGAACAGAATGAAGAAAAGGAACTGGTTGCTGATCAATAAAAAATATAAAAATTTTCAAAAAATATGTTGCTATTTAATAATATTTTAACTAAATTTAAGACTTCATTTTTTTAGGAGAGTCGATTTGCCAACAATAAATCAATTAGTACGACAAGGGCGTAAGACGATAACCACAAAAACATCAGCTCCGGCTTTAACTGGTTGTCCACAAAGAAGAGGTGTTTGTACCCGTGTTTACACAACGACACCCAAAAAGCCAAATTCAGCACTACGTAAAGTTGCTCGTGTCAGATTAGTGAATGGTTTTGAAGTGACAGCCTATATACCGGGAGAAGGGCACAATTTACAAGAACATTCCATCGTTCTTATCAGGGGTGGGCGTGTAAAGGATTTACCGGGAGTACGTTACCATATCATTCGGGGAGTTTTGGATACAAGTGGTGTGCAGGACCGTTCAAATAGTAGATCAAAATATGGTACTAAAAAGAAAAAATAGCGATTAGGAATCATGCCAAGAAGAAAGAGAATAATTCCAAGAGAAGTTCTGCCGGATCCAAAGTACAATAGCATTGTTGTTACGAAATTCATCAATGGTTTGATGAGAAGAGGTAAAAAAAGCATTGCCGAGAAAAATTTCTATAGTGCTTTAGATACGATCGAAGCGAAAACAAAAGACGGTGGGTTGGAGGTTTTCAATAAAGCTCTTGAAAACGTTAAGCCGATCCTTGAGGTTAAATCAAGACGTGTCGGTGGTGCAACGTACCAGGTTCCGGTAGAAGTAAGCACAAAAAGACGTCAGGCTTTAGCAATTCGATGGATTATTAGTTATGCAAAGCAACGAAATGAGAAGACGATGCATCAAAAATTGGCTTCTGAATTAATTGCCGCAGCGAATAAAGAAGGTCCTTCGATTAAAAAGCGCGAGGATACGCATAAAATGGCTGAAGCGAACAAGGCTTTCGCTCATTTTCGTTGGTAAATACTAAATTAATATTAATATTTGATGAGATTGTGGTTCAGAAGATAATACCTGTAAAGTAAATTCGTTAATTAAAAATTTCTCCACAGAATACTGGGAGAAAGATTAGGTATTTTTTCTCTCGTCACTTCGGTGGATTTTTTTATGCAAAAAAAGGATGAAATAAGGCTTCACAACCTGAGAAATATCGGTATAATGGCTCATATTGATGCAGGAAAGACAACGACCACAGAACGAATTCTGTATTATACCGGAAAAGTCCATCGAATGGGTGAAGTGGATGATGGAACCGCAACCATGGACTGGATGGATCAGGAAAAAGAGCGCGGAATCACGATCACATCAGCGTCCATCGCATGTAATTGGAAAAATCATAAAATTAATATTATCGATACTCCAGGACATGTTGATTTTACTGTTGAAGTTGAACGTTCTTTGAGAGTTTTAGACGGTGCAGTTGCTATATTCTGCGCTGTGGGAGGAGTTGAACCACAATCGGAAACTGTCTGGAAGCAGGCGGATAAATATAAAATTCCGAGATTAGTATTTATTAACAAGATGGATCGGGTTGGTGCTGATTTCTTTAATGCAGTATCCATGATCAAAGAAAAACTTGGAGCAAAACCGCTTCCTATTCAACTACCGATGGGACAAGGGGAAATGTTTAATGGGATCATCGATCTCATTAGCATGAAAGGACTCGTATATGACCAAACAAGTTTCGGTTCAACGTTTAAAGAAATAGACATCCCGTCGGATTTATTAGATACGGCTCTTGATTATCGAATGAAATTGATCGAAACAATTTCAGAACATGACGATACAATTTTAGAAAAGTATCTTGATGGTCAACAGGTTCAGCAGGACGAAATTATCAGAGCGCTTCGAACAGGTGCTTTACAAGTTAAATATTTTCCCGTATTATGCGGTTCAGCGTTTAAATATAAAGGCGTTCAGGCATTGTTAAATGCAATTATAAATTTTTTACCGTCACCGTTGGACATTCCCCCGATTATAGGGAAAAATCCAAAAACAGAGCGAGATGAGATTCGGAAAGCTGATGATGAAGAACCCTTTTCTGCATTGGCTTTTAAAGTGAGTTCCGATCCGTTTGTCGGAAAGTTGATTTACGTCCGGGTCTATTCTGGAAAAGCTCTGGTTGGTAAAAATGTTTATAATGTAAATACGCAAAAACATGAACGACTCGGACGTATCATGCAAATGTCCGCCAATAAACGTGAAGACCTGAATGAAGTAAAAACAGGAGATATTTTTGCCGCCGTCGGTTTGCGGTATACACGAACTGGTGATTCTTTATGCCATGATAAACATCAAATTTTGTTAGAAACGATGCGCTTCCCAGAACCAGTTATATCAATTGCGATTGAGCCGAAAACAAAAGCAGATGAAGAAAAATTACTGGATTCGTTAGATCGATTAGCAGAAGAGGATCCGACTTTTCAGGTTAAATATAATGAGGAAACAGGACAAACGATTATTTCTGGAATGGGCGAGCTTCATTTGGATGTAATTGTCAAACGCCTGTTCAGAGAATTTAAAGTAAATGCAAATGTTGGCAAACCGCAGGTTGCCTACAAAGAAACAATTACGAAGAAAGTCCGAGACAGAGGACGTTTTCTTAGACAAGCAGCATCAAAGGGACAGTACGCAGAAGTAAATCTTGAAATCGAGCCAAATGCTAAAGGAGCAGGATTTCAATTTGAAAATACAGCATCACCGGAGATTATTCCGCAACAGTTTATAAAACCGATAATTGATGGTGTAAAAGAAGCAATGCTTGGCGGAGTTTTGCTGGGATATCAGGTTGTTGATGTAAAAGTTGCTCTGACAGGCGGTTCTTTTGATGAGCAGGAGTCTACGGAACTGGCTTTTAAAATAGCAAGTACAATCGCTTTTAGAAACGCTGCGATTAAAGCAAATCCGGTAATTTTAGAACCTATTGTTCAGGTTGAAGTAAATGTTCCGGAAGATTACCTGGGGGAGGTTGTCAGTTATTTGAATTCAAAACGGGCTCGTATTGAAGGTATTTCTGCCCGAACGAATGTACAGATTATTAAGGCGACTGTTCCTTTAAGTGAGATGTTTGGATATGCAACAGAGTTGAGATCATTAACACAAGGACGCGGTATTTACACAATGCAATTTTCACATTATGATTTAATTTCTGAAGAAAAATCAGCTCAGATGCTGGAAGGTGTAAGCCGAGTAGGGTAACTTGAAACTAATATAAATGGAGGTAATAACCGATGGCTAAGGCAAAGTTTGAGCGGACGAAGCCGCATGTAAATATAGGGACGATAGGTCACGTCGATCACGGCAAGACGACTTTAACCGCAGCCATAACGATGTATTTGGCGAATATAGGTCAGGCAGACGTTAAGAAATATGATGAGATCGACAATGCACCCGAAGAAAAGGCACGGGGGATAACGATTAATACAGCGCATGTCGAGTATCAAACAGAGAACAGACATTATGCGCACGTAGACTGTCCTGGCCATGCAGATTATATCAAGAATATGATCACAGGGGCGGCGCAGATGGACGGATCGATTCTGGTCGTATCAGCCTCAGATGGCCCGATGCCGCAAACACGGGAACATATATTATTGGCACGGCAGGTAAATGTGCCGTCAATCGTTGTGTTTTTGAACAAGACCGACCAGGTAGATGATCCAGAGCTGTTGGAACTGGTCGAATTAGAGTTGCGAGAGTTGCTGAGTCAATACGAATATCCGGGAGATGATATTCCGATCATCAAAGGAAGTGCATTACATGCAATGGAAAAGGGAGCCGCGGGAGCTTTTACAGGCGGCGAATGGGATCCGATTAAGGAATTGTTGGTTGCGGTTGATGAATACATTCCGACCCCGGAACGAGATACAGACAAGCCTTTTTTGATGCCAGTAGAGGATGTATTTTCGATAACAGGCCGTGGTACAGTAGGAACGGGTCGAGTCGAACGTGGGATAGTTCATGTCGGTGATGAGGTAGAGATTGTCGGCATGGGCACGAAGCGGAAGACAGTGTGTACTGGTGTTGAAATGTTCCGAAAATTGTTAGACGAAGGCCAGGCCGGGGATAATGTTGGCTTACTCTTGCGTGGCGTAGACAAGGAAGATTTAGTGAGAGGGCAGGTAGTTGCGAAACCCGGGTCGATCACCCCACACACGAAGTTTAAAGGTGAAGTATATGTTTTGACCAAAGAAGAGGGTGGCCGCCATACCCCATTTTTTGATGGATATCGCCCGCAGTTTTATTTTCGTACGACAGATGTTACAGGATCGATTGCGATGCCAGAAGGTGTGGAAATGGTAATGCCTGGCGACAATATAAATATGGATGTGGAATTAATAACACCGATAGCCATGGAAGAAGGATTACGGTTCGCGATTCGTGAAGGAGGCCGTACTGTGGGCGCCGGAGTTGTTACCCAAATTATAGAATAAATGCTGGAGATATATAATGGCTGGACAAAAAATTCGAATCAAATTGAAAGCTTATGATCATCGATTGATTGATAAGTCCACAGATAAAATAATTAAGACTGCGAAAGCAACAGGAGCAGCTATTTCTGGTCCTATCCCATTGCCAACAAGACGATCGATTTATACAGTTTTGCGGTCGCCGCATGTGGATAAGAAATCAAGAGAGCAGTTTGAAACTCGAATTCATAAACGTTTGATAGATATTTTGAATTCAAATCCAAAAACTGTTGATGCACTTATGAAATTAGAATTACCTTCTGGAGTTGATGTCGAAATAAAGGTATAATAAGGTAAGGTTCGAATTTTTGTTTCTCGATGAATTATTATAAATAAACAATAAGTGAAAGAAAATGAGTGCACTAATAGCTAAAAAATTAGGAATGACCAGATTCTTCGATAATCAGGGGAAGAATATTCCGGTAACTGTTTTACAGGCTGGCCCTTGTTATATTACTCAGATAAAGACAAAAGAAGTTGATGGTTATGAAGCGGTACAGTTGGGATTTCTTTCAAAAAGAGAGAAGTTGACGACGAAACCATTAGCGGGGCATTTTAAAAAAGCAAATATTTCTCCGGTAAAGGTTATTAAGGAATTTCGGAATATAAAAGTTGACGACACAGTGAAAGTTGGGTCTGAGTTGAAAGTAGATGTTTTTGAAGTTGGAGAGATGATAACAGTTACTGGTGTCTCAAAGGGAAAAGGGTTTGCTGGTGGAATAAAACGTCATGGTTTTAAAGGTGGTCAAAAAACACATGGTCAAAGTGATCGTTTACGAGCCCCGGGTTCCATTGGACAGTCATCTTATCCCTCTCGGGTATTAAAAGGGATGCGTATGGCCGGAAGAATGGGTGGCGAAAAAGTAACTGTTAAAAACCTTAAGATTGTGAAAATAGATCCTGTAAATAATTTATTAGTAGTACAAGGAGCTATTCCTGGATCAGTTCAGGGGATTGTGTACGTCAAAAAACAAGAATTATAGGCAGGTTATGGAATTAGAAATATATAAAAAAGACGGAATAACAACCGGCGATAAAATCGACCTACCTGAAAAAGTGTTCAATATTGAACCGAATGATCATGCGATTTATCAGGTAGTTCGAGGCGTAATGATCAATAAACGTCAGGGAAACGCTTCTACTAAGAATCGTTCAGAAGTACGCGGTGGCGGAAAGAAACCCTGGCGTCAGAAAGGGAGAGGAGTTGCTCGCGCCGGAACGACTCGTTCACCGATTTGGGTTGGTGGTGGAAGAGTGTTTGGCCCTTCGCCGCGCGATCTTAAAATGAAATTACCGAAAAAGGTGAAGTTATTAGCCAAAAAATCTGCTTTAACGTATAAGGCGCTTCAAAATGAAATCAAAATAATCGAGGATTTTGAGCTTGAGGCTGCAAAAACGAAAGAGATGTTTATCATTTTAAAAAATAACGAGTTGGGTTCCACAAAAGTTTTGTTTGTAACGCCAACAATGAATGAAATAATTTTAAAAGCAGGTCGCAATATTCCTAATCTGACAATTCGAACTGCCAGTGATTTGAATACGTATGATATTTTAAATTGTCAAGTAATGTTATTGCAAAAGAGTGCGCTTGAAAAAATAAAAGAGGTATGTAAAGCATGAAAAGCAGTTACCTGATTTTAAAAAGACCGATCTTAACCGAGAAGATGTTGAAACTTCAGGAAGCAAAGCGGCAGTATGCGTTTGAAGTCGATGACAAATCAAATAAAATAGAAGTAAAACGAGCAATTCAAGAAAAATTTGATGTTACTGTTGAAAATGTAAACATTATTCGGGTTAAGGGAAAAAGCAAGCGCTTAAACACTCGACGCGGCATAACAACCGGCAAACGCTCGGATTGGAAGAAGGCGATTGTAACGTTACGCGTAGGGGACTCTATTAATTTCTTTGAAAATGCTTAGCGTGGAGAAAGTCGATGCCAGTAAAATCATTTAAACCGATAACCCCGGCTTTACGTTTTAAAACAGTATCAACTTTTGACGATATAACAAAGACAACGCCTGAAAAATCTTTAATAGTACCAATAAAGAAAAAAGGCGGACGCAATAGTAGCGGTAGAATTACCTGCCGTCATCGCGGAGGCGGCCACAAGAGAGCTTATCGTATTATCGATTTTAAGCGGGATAAATTTAATATACCCGCAAAAGTTGCTTCGATAGAATATGATCCGAACCGATCCGCACGTATTGCACTGTTGCATTATAAAGATGGAGAAAAAAGGTATATTCTTGCTCCCATTGGATTAAATGTGAATGATACTGTAATATCAGGGGAATCAACCGAGATAAGGGTTGGGAATGCAATGCCACTAAAGAATATGCCGTTGGGTTCATTTGTTCATAATATTGAACTGAAAATCGGAAAAGGCGGGCAGATTGCCCGAAGTGCAGGAAGCTATGCACAATTAGTGGCAAAAGAAAAGAATTATGCGCAGTTAAAATTACCATCAGGTGAAATACGATTAGTCAGAATTGAATGTCGCGCAACCTTAGGACAGGTTGGAAATGTGGATCATGAAAATATCACCAGTGGGAAAGCGGGACGCTCTCGTTGGTTAGGACGGCGTCCAAAAGTAAGAGGAGTTGCGATGAACCCGGTAGACCATCCGATGGGTGGTGGTGAAGGTAAATCGTCAGGAGGGCGGCATCCGTGCTCACCATGGGGGCAGTTGGCAAAAGGTAAAAAGACCCGTCCCAAAAAAGTTTCAGATTCTTTAATCATCAAAAGAAGGAAATCGAGATAATTATGGCACGATCAATTAAAAAAGGACCATACATTGATCAGAAACTTCAAAGAAAGATTGATGAATTGAATAATTCCAATCAAAAGAAGGTCATTAAAACCTGGGCCAGACGGTCTACAATTCCACCGGATTTTGTAGGTCATACGTTAGCAGTGCATAATGGAAATAAATTCATCCCGGTTTTCATATCTGAAAATATGGTCGGACATAAATTAGGTGAATTTGCTCTTACCCGTACTTTTCGTGGACATCCGACAAAGTCGGATAAAAAAAGTCGGGTACGATAATTCAAAATAATGAAGAGGTTTTAGATGGAAGCCAGGGCAAAGGCAAAATATATACGAATGTCGCCTCGCAAAGTGCGAAGAGTCGCTGACTTAATACGAGGCAAAAATGTTGGTGAAGCTATTAATATATTACATTTTACACCAAAGGCCGCTTCAAGTCCCATAGAAAAAGTATTGCGCTCCGCAGTTTCCAATATGTTGAATTTGGAAGGTAGTTCAAAAGTAGATCCAGATGGTCTTTTTATTAAAGAGATAAAAGTGGATGAAGGAGTAACACTAAAAAGGTTTCGAGCTGCATCAATGGGGCGGGCTGTGCGTATCCGTAAGAGAACGAGTCATATTTCTGTGACCGTCGCTAAGGAGAATGAATAAAATTTATAGGAGGATCTTTTGGGTCAGAAAGTTAATCCAATCGGATTGCGTTTAGGCATTATTCGAACGTGGGATTCAAATTGGTACGATGAAAGAAACTTTGCGGATAAATTAAGCGAAGATTTAAAAATTCGTCGATACATTCGTACAAGACTGCAGCGGGCGAGTGTTTCTAAGATAGAAATTGAGCGAACGTCAAAAAGAATAACATTGACAATTCATACCGCACGTCCGGGAATCGTAATTGGACGTAAAGGCGCCGAAGTGGATAAGCTAAAAGTTGAGCTGCAAAAAATTACTGATAAAGAAATACAGCTTAACATTAACGAAATAAAACGACCGGAACTGGATGCCTACCTGGTTGCAGAAAATGTTGCTAAACAATTAGAAGCAAAAATCAGTTTTAGACGCGCAATGAAGAAGGCTATTATGTTCGCAATGCGAATGGGGGCCGAAGGTGTAAAAATTACCTGTTCAGGACGACTCGGTGGTGCTGAAATGGCACGTACCGAACAATATAAAGAGGGAAAAATTCCTCTTCATACATTACGTGCTGATATTGATTATGCTATTGTGAATGCATATACAACTTATGGAACAATCGGGGTTAAAGTGTGGATTTGTAAAGGTGAAGTACTTGGAGCTTAATCGTAGCAAGTGTTAATTTTTTCTTGAGGAATAATTACCATGTTAATGCCAAAAAGAAGTAAATTTCGTAAGCAACACCGCGGTAGAATGAAAGGTAAAGCCCAGCGGGGTGCTACTATAAATTTTGGTGAATTTGGTTTGAAGGCAATGGAACCAGCCTGGATTACAAGCAAACAAATCGAAGCTGCCCGTATCGCGATGACTCGGCATATAAAACGCGGCGGAAAAGTCTGGATTCGGATATTTCCTGATAAACCTGTTACAGAAAAACCGGCAGAAACCCGTATGGGTAAAGGAAAAGGATCTCCAGAATATTGGGTGGCAGTTATTAAACCAGGTCGAATTTTATTTGAAATTGAGGGAGTAAGCGAAGAACTTGCACGAGAGGCAATCAGATTGGCATCCCATAAATTGCCGATAAAAACGAAGTTTGTCGCACGATCAGATTTTGGAGTTTAATTATCATGAAAATGGAAGAAATAACTCAATTGCAGGAAACTGAAATCCAACAGCGGTTGGAAGATGCCCTGGAAGAAATGCAGAATTTTAGATTTCAGCATGCAACACATCAGTTGGATAATCCGTTGAGACTGAGAGCGCTTAGAAAAGATATCGCTCGATTGAAGACAGTTTTAAAGGAATTTGAATTAGGTATTCGCAAGCCACCTGTTCAATAATGATTGGAGATTAAAGAAATGTTAAATCAGAGAGGTCGACGTAAGACCAAAATAGGTACTGTTGTTAGTGATAAAATGGATAAGAGTCGTGTTATTGCTGTTGAACGATATTTAAGACACCCTTTATATGGTAAGTTTGTTCGTAAAACATCCAAGTTTATGGCTCATGACGAGAATAATGAAAGCCATACAGGAGACACTGTAAGAATTATGGAAACACGACCACTAAGTAAAAGAAAAAGATGGCGTTTGTTAGAAGTTGTGGAAAAAGCTAAATAAGGAATTAAAAGAGTCATGATTCAAGAATACTCAAAATTGAATGTAGCTGATAATACTGGTGCCAAAAAAGTGATGTGCATACGGATACTTGGGGGATCAAAACGAAGATATGCGCGGATTGGCGATGTTATTATTGTCAGTGTAAAATCGGCTATTCCTGGTGGTACGATAAAGAAAGGTGATATGAGTAAAGCTGTTATCGTTCGAACTAAAAAAGAAATAAACCGCCCCGATGGTTCATATATTCGGTTCGATGAAAATGCAGCAGTGTTGATCAACGAACAGATGGAACCAAAAGGAACTCGTATTTTTGGGCCAGTGGCCAGAGAATTAAGGGACCGGCAATTTATGAAAATAATATCGTTAGCACCAGAAGTACTGTAATAAATTCTGTATTATTGAGGATAAAATGAAAGTTCATAAAGAAGACCAAGTTGTTGTGATTTCGGGGAACGATAGAGGAAAACAAGGGCGTGTACTCAAAGTATTTCCCGAAACAAATCGGGTAATTGTAGAGGGCGTAAATTTTATCAAACGTCATACAAGAGCAAGTCAGAAGCAGCCACAAGGAGGAATCGTTACAAAAGAAGCGGCTATCAATGCTTCCAATGTAATGATAATTTGCCCGAAATGCAATATGAAGACGCGCGTTGGATCTAAAACAATTAGTGACGAAAAAAGAGGTAAGAAGGTTCACGTTCGATATTGCAAAAACTGTGATGAAATGATTGTTAAAACAGCTTAATACTTAATACTAAATTTGGGTTGAATCATGGAGTATTTTCCAAGGTTATTGAAATCATATAAAGAAGAGATTGTACCTCAATTAATGAAGAGGTTCAATCTGAATAATAAAATGCAGGTTCCCCGGCTGGAAAAAATACTTGTAAACATGGGAGTGGGAGAAGCAATAGAAAACAGCAATTATCTTGAATTAGCGGTAAGCGAATTGAAAATTATTACTGGTCAGAAACCTGTAATCACACGATCTAAAAAAGCAATCTCGAATTTTAAGTTGCGAGCCGGAATGCCAGTGGGTTGTTTTGTGACTTTGCGTGGATGGAGAATGTACGAATTTATCGATCGGCTGATTAATGTTGCTATTCCGCGCTTTCGAGATTTTAGAGGGCTTTCTCCCAGTTCTTTTGATGGGCGCGGTAACTATAATATGGGCGTAAAGGAACAAATTATTTTCCCGGAAATTAATTATGATAAAGTTGAAAAAATCCGGGGTATGAATATTACAATAGTAACGACCGCTAAAACAGATGAAGAAGCTTACGAGTTGCTTTCCAGTTTTGGAATGCCATTCAAAAAAAGCTAAAAACGAAGGAGAATCGTAACTTGGCTAAGAAATGTTTAATAGTAAAAGCTAAGAAAGCACACAAATTTAAAGTCCGCGAATATAACCGTTGTTCACGTTGTGGACGACCGCGAGGATACTATCGGAAATTTGGAATTTGTCGAATTTGTTTTAGAGAATTGGCGCTGAAGGGTGAGATCCCGGGTGTTACTAAAGCAAGTTGGTAATTTATTAGTATTAGGAGAACTTAACATGTCTATGACAGATCCCATTGCTGATTATTTGACCAGAATTCGCAATGCTGCTAAAGCAAAACATTCGAAGGTCGATATTCCGGCATCAAAAATTAAACGTGAAATAACGAGAATATTGCGCGACTATAAGTACATTAAAAATTTTATAAATATCGATGATGGATTGCAGGGGGTTATTCGAATATACCTGAAATATGATGAAAACGATATCTGTGTGATTCATAGATTAAGTCGCGTAAGCAAGCCAGGCTTAAGACAATATGTTGGCGCCGAGGAAATTCCTCGTGTTTTAAATAATTTGGGCATTGCAATATTATCCACGCCAAAAGGTATTATTACCAATAAAGAAGCAAAAAAGCTTGGTGTAGGTGGCGAAGTATTATGCTATGTTTGGTAATTAACTATAATTGAGGAGCTTAAAATTGTCACGCATTGGTAAAAAGCCGATTCCGGTACCCGAAGGTGTTGATATAAAATTTGATCGTACAAGCATTACCGTTAGCAAAGGTGAAAAAACGTTAAAGCAGGATATAAATCCTGATTTTAAACTCGAATTGAATGAAAAAGAACAAACCTTAACGGTAACCAGACCTTCGGATAATAAAATTCATCGATCTTTGCATGGATTGTATCGCGCACTTATCAGTAATATGATTGTAGGATTAAATA
Source organism: uncultured Cytophagia bacterium (assembly GCA_964498785.1). Classification (GTDB taxonomy): domain Bacteria; phylum Zhuqueibacterota; class Zhuqueibacteria; order Thermofontimicrobiales; family Thiofontviventaceae; genus Mariaggregatimicrobium. The sequence continues at coordinate 42,870 of CAZCJL010000009.1, forward strand.
CCGGTTTTGAAAAAAAACTAGAAATTATTGGTGTAGGATATCGCGCAGAGATTAAGGGAAATGGTCTATTATTAAATATTGGCTATTCGCATCCCATTCTTTTTAGACCACCTGAAGATGTTGAAATTTCTTTAGCATCGCCGACATTGATATCTGTTAAAGGATATAATAAACAACTGGTAGGACAGGTGTCGGCCAAAATTCGTTCTTTCAGACCACCGGAACCCTACAAGGGAAAAGGTATCAGGTACGTTGGTGAGTACATTCGAAGAAAAGCCGGTAAAGCTGCTGATTAATTAATTTAAACTTTTAAGGGAAAAGTATACGATGTCTGTTAAGGTATATGATAAACGCAATGTAAGGATGCGAAAGAAAAAACATATCAGAAAAAATGTTAGTGGCACAACAGATCGGCCACGTCTGGTTGTGTTTCGCAGCCTTAAACATATATATGCTCAACTGATCGATGACACAGCAGAAAAAACATTACTGACTGTATCAAGCCTGTCGAAAGATTTAAAAGAATCTTTGGCAGAAGCAAAAACAAAGACTGATGTCGCAAAAATTATAGGCTTAAATATCGCTGAACGAGCAAAAAAAATTAAAATCGAAAAAGTGATTTTTGATCGCTCTGGATATCTTTATCATGGACGCGTTAAAGCTTTAGCAGATGGTGCTCGTGAGGGTGGCTTGAAATTTTAATAAAGTAAATGGAGAGAAGTTCTTGTGAGAAAAGTCGAACGAATAAATCCCAATGAAATGGATTTAAAAGAAAGACCTATCTATATAAATCGCGTTGCAAAAGTCGTAAAAGGCGGCCGACGATTCAGCTTTACCGCGATTGTTGTTGTTGGTGATGGTAACGGTCATGTCGGAGTTGGATTAGGCAAAGCAAATGAAGTGGCTGATGCTATAACCAAAGGTACCGATAACGCCAAAAAAAATCTGGTTCGTGTGCCGGTAATTAAGGGTACCATCCCGCACGAAATTACCGGGAAATACGGTGCGGGTCAGGTTTTTCTGAAACCAGCTTCACCGGGTACCGGTGTTATTGCTGGCGGACCAGTTCGCGCAATTATGGAAGCTGTTGGCGTTCAGGATATTTTGACAAAATCAATCGGATCGTCCAATCCTCATAATGTTGTAAAAGCAACAATGACAGCACTAACCAGCTTATTAGATGCTTCGATTGTTGCACGCAAGCGCAATATCAGTGTTGTTGAAGTATTTGATAAACCATATATAAAGTAAATTATTTCGATACATCAAATAAAAAGTAGCGCATTCTATTAAATCATTATATTTAATATCTGTGCTAATATAAATATGGAACATAAGATGTCAGAAAAAAAGCTAAAAATAACGTTGAAACGTAGTACGATTGATTATAACAAAAAACAAAAACTGACTGTTGAAACGTTGGGGTTAAAGAGATTACATCATACTGTAATTCATAATGAAACGCCACAAATTCTTGGTATGATTAAAAAAGTCTCTCATTTAGTTGAAGTAGAAGAAATAAGTTAAACGTAGAGGATACTATGAATTTAGGGACATTGACATACGCTCCCGGATCCCGTAAGAATCGAAAACGAATTGGACGTGGTCAGGGCTCAGGACATGGTGGAACGAGTGGACGTGGACATAAAGGCTATCATTCTCGCGCCGGTTCGAAGCGGAGAATCGGTTTTGAAGGTGGACAGACTCCTTTACAGCGGCAACTTCCGAAACGAGGATTTACGAATATATTTAAGAAAGAATTCCAGGTTATTAATTTGAAGGACCTGGATAAGATTAAACGATTCAAAAAAATTGATCCGGATGTTTTATATCAAAATCGCTTAATCCGAAAGAAAAACCAACCTGTAAAGATACTGGGCGATGGAGAGATTAATCGCGAAATTGAAATATCGGTTCATGCGTTTAGCAAATCGGCCAAAGAAAAAATAGAAGCGGCTCAAGGGAGGATTATCGTCTTATGATGAAAAATGTGCAAACTATCTTTAAAATACCTGAGCTAAAAAAACGTGTCTTATTTACATTAGGTATTTTAATCGTCTATCGAGTCGGAGGGCACGTTCCAGTGCCGGGTATTAATGCACAAGCTCTTTTCGATTTCTTTCAACAGGCTCAGGGTGGAGGATTGTTTGGATTATGGGATATGTTTGCAGGCGGAGCATTTAAAAGAGCTACTGTTTTTGCCTTGGGTATTATGCCTTATATTTCAGCATCCATTATTATTCAATTATTGGGAGCTGTTTTACCTTATTTTCAGAAACTCCAAAAAGAGGGAGAAGAAGGGCGCAAAAAAATTACCCAATATACTCGATATGGAACTGTTTTAATCTCCGCTCTTCAGGCTTATGGGTTGGCTGTTTTTTTAGAGAATATCGGCCCCAGTGCAATTTCAGGAGAACTGGTTGTTCCGAGTCCGGGATTTGGTTTTAAACTTTTAACAATGTTAACCATGGCCAGCGGTTGTGTGCTTATTATGTGGCTTGGCGAACAAATTACTGAAAGAGGTATCGGAAACGGTATTTCACTGATCATTACTGTCGGTATCATTGCGCGGCTTCCCAATGCAATATTTTCTGAAATCGTTCAATTGCAAGGAGGAAATCGTGCTCCTTTAACCGAAGTTTTTCTCTTTGGACTAATGATTTTTACAATCGCTGCTGTTGTTTTATTAACTCAGGGAACTCGTAAAATTCCGGTCCAGTATGCAAAGCGAGTTGTCGGCAGAAAAATATATGGCGGTCAAAGTACACATATTCCGTTACGAGTGAATACAGCAGGCGTGATGCCGATTATTTTTGCTCAATCGATTATGTTCTTTCCGCAAACAATTAAAACATTTTTTCCCAATAGTGAGTTTGTCGATATTATGGTTGGCTATTTCGATTATCAATCGATTGTTTACTGGTTTATTTATGGGACGATGATTGTTTTCTTCGCATATTTTTATACGGCGATTGCGTTGAACCCGGTGGATGTGGCAGATAATATGAAAAAACATGGTGGTTTTATTCCGGGAGTAAGACCAGGAAAACGAACATCCGAATTTATTGATAATATTTTGACGCGAATTACATTGCCTGGCTCCATATTTTTGGCAATAGTGGCAATTTTTCCATATTTCGTTACAAAATTTACAAATGTCAACTTTGAATTCGCTTCTTTTTTCGGAGGAACCTCGCTGTTGATTATCGTTGGTGTTGCACTGGATACACTTCAACAGATTGAATCCCATCTGTTGATGCGCCACTATGATGGATTTATGAAAACAGGTAAACTGCGAGGTAGACGGTAATTTTTGAGATATAACAAAGGGAATGAGCATTGAAATTGATATTGTTAGGGGCACCAGGAACAGGAAAAGGAACTCAGGGAAATATAATAGCTCTTAAGTTAAATATTCCTAAAATTTCAACAGGTGATATTCTACGTGACGCTTTAAAAAAAAAGACAGCGCTTGGTATGCAAGCTCAGCAATATATGGTAAAAGGGGAATTGGTACCTGATGAAATTATCATCGGTATAGTAAAAGAGAGGCTTGAGGAAAAAGATTGTGAAAATGGGTTTATTCTTGATGGATTTCCCAGAACAGTACCGCAGGCAATCGCGCTTGATACATATCTCGAAAGTAATGACCAGAAAATTGATACTGTTGTTGCTTTAGAAGTTGAACAGGATAAGCTCGTAAAAAGACTAACGAGTCGCAGAGTGTGTAAAAACTGTGGTAAAGATTATAATGTTATTACAAATCCTCCGCCCGCTGATATGAAATGTATTGAATGCGGCGGAGAGATCGTTCAAAGGGCGGATGATAATAAACAAACTGTTGTGAATCGTTTAAAGGTATATGAAGAAAAGACATTCCCATTAAAAAAGTATTATAAAAGAAAAGGGAACCTGAAAATTATTGATGGTGATGGAACGATAAAGGATATTCAGCGTAATATTCAGGAGTATTTATCAAGTGATAATCATTAAAAGCCCTCGTGAAATCGAACTCATTCGGAATAGCTGTCGAATATTGGTTACTACCTTTGAATTAGTTAGTACATTAATAAAACCTGGTGTGAAAACAATTGAAATTGATAACGCTGTAACAGAGTATATCCGTTCTCAAGGAGCACTCCCTGCGTTCAAAGGTTACCGGGGATTTCCTGCAAGCGTTTGTATTTCGATTGATGATCAAGTCGTACATGGAATACCCGGGGAAAGGCGATTAGAAGCAGGGCAAATCGTGGGTATTGATATTGGTGTTCAGTTTGAAGAGTATTTTGGTGATGCCGCGAGGACCTTTGCGATTGGCGAAATTTCATCTGAAAAGCAAAAACTATTGACAACTACTGAACATGCGTTATCAAAAGGAATAGAAAAGGCAACTGAAGGAAATAGGCTTTCGGACATTTCGTACGCAATTCAGACACATGTCGAAAATGGTGGTTTTTCAGTTGTAAGAGATTTGGTAGGGCATGGTATCGGACAAAAATTGCATGAAGATCCGCAAGTTCCTAATTATGGCAAGCCAAATCATGGTCCGCAATTAAAAGAAGGTATGGTTTTAGCAATAGAACCGATGGTGAATGCAGGTGGCTATCAGGTTAGAACAGCAGATGATAACTGGACAATTTACACACAAGATGGATCACCATCTGCGCATTTTGAACATACCATTGTAGTCACAGCAGGTGAACCAGAAATATTAACTAATGGAAGATAATTAACTTAAGAGAGATTTTTTATGCCAAAGGAAGAACCAATAAAAGTTGATGGAACAATCATTGAGACTCTTCCGAATGCTTCATTTAAGGTAGAATTGGAAAATGGACATCAGGTATTAGCCCATATTTCTGGGAAGATGCGTATGCATTTTATAAAGATATTACCCGGCGACAAAGTAATGGTTGAATTATCTCCTTACGATCTCAATCGGGGACGAATAACATACAGATATAAATAAGAAATTAGGTGAATAAAATGAAAGTACGATCTTCTGTAAAAAAAATTTGCGATAACTGCAAAATTATAAGAAGAAATGGTAAAGTAAGAGTTATATGCAAGAACGCACGTCACAAACAACGACAAGGTTAATTAATAGGAGGTAAATTTGGCTCGAATTGCAGGTGTAGACCTTCCAAAAGATAAACGAGTTGAGATTGCATTAACATACATTTATGGGATAGGATCGTCTCGCTCAAGAAAAATTTTGGACAGGGCAAAAGTCAATCCTGATACACGAATAAAAGACTTGTCAAGTAGCGATATTGAACAAATCCGAACCATTTTAGGTGAATACAAAATAGAAGGATCATTACGAACCGAGATCGCCATGAACGTCAAAAGGTTAATGGATATCGGATGTTACCGTGGGTTGCGCCATCGAAGAGGCCTGCCCGTTCGTGGACAACGAACGCATACGAACGCGAGAACTCGTTCTGGCAAGAGAAGAGCTGTTGGGATTAAGAAAAAAAGTAAATAATGGAGGTTGACTTTGGCTAATCCAAAAAGAAAAAGAATAAAAAAACGCGAAAAAGTTGAAGCAAATGGTGTTGCACATATAAAAGCAACATTTAATAATACAATTATTGCATTAACGGATAATTACGGAAATGTGATTTCATGGGCTTCTGCTGGACGTGTTGGTTTTAAAGGTTCTCGAAAGAGCACCCCTTTTGCTGCACAGTTAGCTGCTGAATCTGCGGTTAAAGAAGCGATGGAGTTAGGTTTACGAAGAGTTGAAGTTTTACTTAAAGGTCCGGGTTCGGGAAGAGAAGCAGCCGTTCGCTCGTTACAGGCCGCTGGTCTGGAAATTACAGCAATCAAAGACGTAACTCCAATCCCACATAATGGATGTAGACCACCGAAGAGACGTCGTGTATAATTTGGAGGATAATTAATGGCCAGATATATAGAAGCCAATTGTAAGTTATGTCGCAGGGAAGAACAAAAACTTTTCCTGAAAGGTACTAAATGCTATTCAAATAAATGTCCCTTTGAAAAAAGAGGGTACGCTCCCGGTCAGCATGGTCGATCAAGACGATTTAAAAAATCTGAGTATGGTGTTCAACTTAGAGAAAAGCAAAAAGTACGTCGTATTTATGGAATTCTGGAAAAACAATTTCATAATTATTTTACCAGAGCTGAACGAGAGAAAGGAATTACAGGCGAAAACCTGTTAAAATTGTTAGAAAGACGATTAGACAATGTTGTTTATCGATTGGGATTTGCATCATCACGAAAAACCGCTCGTCAACTTGTGAGACACAGACATTTTATGGTTAATGATCAATTGGTTGATATTCCCTCTTATTTAGTGCGAGTGGGGGATGTAATTAAAGTGATAGATAAAAGTAAAAAGCGGGAAGTTATTCACAGTGCAATGCGAAGGATTAAAGAAGGAAAACAGTTTCCCTGGCTAAATTTGGATAAAGCGAATATGACCGGTACTTTTGTGCAGATTCCAAATCGTGAAGAAATCCCAATCGAAGTAAATGAACAATTGATTGTAGAATTATATTCAAAATAAAATTCAAATGTTTTTGAATTTTGTATATTATTGAGGTGTGAAAATGAATTGGCCATATTTACGCATGCCAGAGAGCATCGAGCTAGATGAATCGACATACACGAATAATTATGGAAAATTTATTGTTCAGCCGTTAGAGCGAGGATTCGGCACGACAATCGGAAATGCATTTCGCCGGGTTCTTCTATCTTCATTGTCAGGAGCTGCTATCACCATGATCCGTGTCGATTCTATTTTCCATGAACTTTCGATAATTCCTGGTGTAGTAGAAGATGTAGCGCAAATTATTTTAAATTTAAAAGAAGTTCGAATCAAGCTACTGAATAAAAAACCAGAAAAAATTACCCTTCATCTAAAGGGACCCAGAGAATTGGTTGCCCGAGATATTCAGAATGGTAATACTGATTTTGAAATTTTAAATCCTGATATCCATATCGCTACATTAAATGAAGATGCTGATTTCAATATTGAATTGCGAATCGGGCGCGGCAAAGGATATGTCCCATCTGAAGAAAATAAAATGCCGGATCAGGCAATTGGTACTATTCCGATTGACGCCATTTTTTCTCCGGTACGTAAAGTTAGTTATGACGTCGAAAAAACAAGAGTCGGACAGCGTATTGATTATGAAAAACTAACACTGGAAATATGGACTGACGGCAGTATTACTCCGGATGATGCATTGACCTATGCTGGCAAAATTTTAAAAGATCATATTCAGCTCTTTATCAACTTTGATATCGAACCTGAAGAAGAAGAAACATCGGAAATCGATGAGGAAGTTTTGAGGATTCGTAAATTATTGAAAATGAGTGTCGATGAATTAGAACTTTCTGTACGATCCTATAACTGTCTGATGGCTGCAAATATTAAAACAATTTCGGACCTGGTAAAACGAGATGAACAGGAGATGCTAAAATTTAGAAACTTCGGTCGAAAATCTCTAACCGAATTGACAAAAATTTTAGAGGAAAAAGGCCTGCATTTCGGTATGGATGTGGATCGATATTTAAAGTCTGAAAATGATTAAAATGAAGGATTTGTTATTATGAGACACAGACGTTCTGGAAGGAAGTTAAATAGAACCACCAGTCACCGGAAAGCGATGTTTGCTAATATGGTTACTTCGCTGGTTGAATATAAAAAAATTAAAACCACGCTGGCGAAGGCCAAAGAAGCACGAAGTGTTGTCGAGCGCTTGATCACTTTTGCAAAAAAAGGAGATTTAACCGCCAGAAGGCAGGTTCTTAAGATTATTCGTGATAAAGAAACAGTGAAAGTTCTGTTTGACGAAATCGCCCCGCAATACAATGAAAGAAATGGTGGTTATACGAGAATTATTAAACTGGGACAGCGTGCCGGCGACGGAGCTTCCCTGGCTTTGTTGGAACTTGTTGGTTTTGAAGGTGTAAAAAAGGAAAAAAAGAAAGCGAAAGAGAAAGATAAGGAATCTGAAAAAGTAGCCGAACCTGAAACCAGTGAGGCATAAACAGATAATTTAGCTCGTAGATTTAAAAGACAATCTAAATATTTAGGTTGTCTTTTTTCATTTGGCCCAAAGACATGTGAGATTCAATTAAATCCCTTCTTCTTAAACATCAATGACAAAATTGTGCAATTAGAGAAATTATATTTCTTCATGAAAGCTCCAAAACAACCTCGTTGCTTGTATATAGATTATATTAGTTCGAATAACTAAAATTAGAGTTCGCAATGAGCGCTTATATTCTTCCGTTTGCAGCTTATATTAGTATTAGCCTTGTTGGAAATGTGTTTCCCAATGGAAATTTGTATATCTATCCGATAAAAACGTTAATAGTTGGTTTGTTACTATTCTATTTTCGTAAAGAATATTCAGAACTTTTTAAGCGTGTAAAAAATAAATCACTTGTTCGTTCGATTGTCGTTGGCATTTTTGCCTTTATAATCTGGGTTGCTCTTGAGGGTTTATATCCGCAATTAGGATATTCAGAATTCAATCCGACTCTTGTGGAATCAATGTTTTTTAAAATTATTTTGATCATTTTTCGGATAGTCGGCGCTGTTCTCATTGTCCCAGTTTTTGAAGAACTTTTCTGGCGTTCTTTCCTCGTCAGATGGATTATTCGCTCTGATTTTAAAAACGTAAAAATTGGTGACTTCACTCCTTTTTCATTTATAATCACTTCCCTTTTATTTGGAATTGAACATCATCGATGGTTGGTTGGAATATTGGTTGGCATTTTGTACAATTGGTTGCTTTTTCGCGAACGAAAGATTTTATTATGTGTGATAGCGCATGCAATTACAAATCTTTTATTGGCAATTTACGTTCTGATGACGATGCAATGGAGTTTTTGGTAAAATTTAACTTGTCGGCTGTTAATAAATTATTAGAACGATGTCTTCTAATGAAAATATTTTGTATTCTATTTTGTAATTAAAGGTAAAATAGTGTAAGGATACTGAACATTGTAATTTTATAATTATCATAATATTAAAAAAAATAATGAATTTTTGTGAGCGAATAAGACAAATAATTTAAATGAATATTTTTGATAAAAGCAAAAAGTGCATTTTAGGGTTTGTAACATATTGTTATTTCATGATATTATAAAACATGAAAATAATAATTGATTTGGTACGAATTTTGTATAATATTAAGAAAAATTCAATTTAACAAAATTAAATAATTAGAACCTGAAATTTAAATGGGGGCAGATCAAATGAAACGATTTTCTGTAGTATTTGTTGTTCTGATGGTGCTGAGCCTGGCTTATTCGGCAGTCTTTGCCAGTACTGTAACAATTAATTATAATGGCGCATTAGATGGTACGTGGAAAAAAGTGAATATTGCCGGACAGAATAAAGATTGGTATACAGGTCTTTACAAGTTTACAGTCGATGGCGCGGCATGGAATAGCTATTGTATTGATCCTTTCACAGAAATACCATCACATTCCTGGCAGGCGAATGTATACGGCCCGGCAGATGTTGCAAGCGGACATGGAAAACTGTTCACTTATCCGGGAGGAGTCGGTACAGGTATCACAATTCAAAAATATCGTATGATTAACTACCTGTATAACACTTACGGGCTTTCAGCAGATCCGGGTCTAAAAAGTCAACGATCTGATTTAAGTTTGGCTTTCTGGGAAATTTCTTATGATTTTGATGGTACACCTACTTCGCTAGATCTTGCCACAGGGCAAGGTGATTTCTACATCCGAAGCAATGATAGCTATGGTAGTGCCAATAGCTGGCTGGCCGAAGCCTGGAATTATCGTAATAGTTATGCGTTACCAACACTTTATACACCAAATTCATTGAGTGCAAGCCAGGAAATTTTGGGGCGACCAGCACCTGTACCAGAACCAGGAACAATTTTACTATTAGGGAGCGGATTATTGGGACTTGCCGTAATTGCGCGCTTCAGAAGAAAATAAAAATTGTTTAAGCAATTATTATTAATTGATAAAGGTAGAAGAAATTCTACCTTTTTTTTTACAATGAGATTAACTAAACAACGTTAGAATGGTAGTATACGCTGAATTTGTGGATAAAAAGTTTGAACAAAATCAAAAATAATGTCATCGGCTTTTTTAACATTTCTGATATTAATGCGTATAAAAGCAGCATCTGACGGCTTTCGTAACAACGAGCTAATGGCAAGATCAATTTTCAATTGATATTCGTTTCTGATAATGCCGTGTTGAGTACAAAACCAATAAACCATTATCTCTTCTTCTGTTTTCTGATTAATAACGAGTCGATTTGCTTCAAATTTAACAGGATCTGTAAATTTTAGTGATTTGGTTTGCTTTATATTCCAACCACTTCCGGGTAAGCAATGTTTGGGAGAATGTATCTGTTCCCCATATTTTTGATCGCGAAAATATGCCAAAAATATCCAGACGTGATCACCCTGTGAATTGACATATTTGCGCATAATTTCTTCATCTGATTTTAAAACATCTAATACCTTTGCTGAAAGAAAATTACGTTTTGTCATCTTCCAATCACCAGCCTCAATAGGAAAATTATCAAGATTGACCTTTTCTGAAGTAATAACGCGGTCGTATCTGACAATATTTACATATAGACCTGTGGAAATCAAGAATATCAATGAAATAAAGAATTCTTTATGTTTCATATTCATATTTAAACTCAATTAATGTTAAGTTTTACTTATTTGAAAATGCGCTTTAATAATAGCGCCGCGAAAGAAATAATAATTAATCCGATTAAGAATATGAGAAGACCGGATAACTCATGAAAAAACCCTTCTGCTAATTTGGGGCTAATTGCAATGGCAATTAGTGCGGACATGAAAATTCGTCCGGCATTTGCCAGAATAGCGATTAAAGGTGTTAACATAACTAAAATGATACCAGGCAAGGGGCGTTTTATAATCATGTATGCAATTGCTGCCGCGAGGGCAGAGAGGGTCATTAAAGAGCGCAATCCGCTACATGCTTCAACAACTTCCAATGAATAATTTTGAAGATGGATAATATTCCCTTGCAATATGAGCGGGATGCCAATGATTTTTAAAATGTGAGAAGCGATCTGTGAAGAATATAATTGAAGCGGGAAAGTGATATTATAATAAATGATGTATGGTAATGGAACCATGAAAAATAAAAAAAGCAACGGGAACCAGATATTTTTTAAGACTTGTGTTCCTAAATTAAACATGACGATTCCAATAAGTACAATGATAAATGAAAGTCGAACTGAAAAATATTCTGACGCGGCAGTCCCAAAAATGTAAAGCAGCAACCCCCCGGAGAGAATTACTAATCCCCAGTAGTTTTTATCAACAGTTAGCTTAATTAAGTCATCTCTTTTATCATAGATTAGATAGCCTGCTAAAAAGGGAATTAAAAATCCATGAGAATAATTGGCATCCGAATACCAGGAATCGATTAATCCTTTGATAATGGGGAAATACAGGATTATTGTAATACCGATTAAAATACTAAATTGAATATATTTTGTTTTTTTCATTTGCAGATAAGTTTCAAATTAGGTTAGTGTTTTTATTACTCCAGTTTAACTAATTTTTGTGAGTGTACAAATTGTTCAACGAAAAGTTTACAAATATAAATGCCGGATGAAGTTTGATTTCCGAAATTATCACTACCATCCCAGTGGATCTGATACATCCCTTTATCGTATTCTCCATCTGCAAGATTTTTAATGATTTGTCCTGCAATATTATATATGCACAGATTGATTTTACCATTTTGTTTGAGATGGTATTCAAGCATAGTGCCGGAATTAAATGGATTCGGATAATTATACGTTAACCGATTCTTTGTGATAGTTAGTATATGATTTTCAGAAATCTTAGATTCTGCACTTGTAGTAAATGAAAGATAGTATGTCGGCATTTTGTTTGGCGGAGAAGCTAAGTCCTGCGCATCTACACTGACTGTTATTTTGGAATTTTTCGGAAATGGCAGTGGAGGAGTGTACTTAATGAAATAATTATGAATCGTGCCAGACACGGTAATTTCCGGATAATTATTTGGATGAACCCCGTTATAAATAATATCATTATTAATATTAACTAAAATAGATGAAACATCGATACCGGCCTCCTCATCGATAATATTAATCTGAATGTCTGAATTCACATCAACAGCCATGGCATCGGGTTCGGGAGACATGTTATCGAAATTTAAATGAGGCGGATAAAAATCCGGTGGTTTATGGCCCAGATATCCCCAAATGTAATTCGTGAGTGTTTGGTTGTCTGCGCAAAAGCCTCTGGCTCCGTTTAAACCTGAATCGGTATATGATCTCATGTCGCTGCGGATTCTATCTTCATACGGAAATGGCCACAGAGATTCATTGGTAACGCTATTATATCCGGTCTCTCCATATAAACTTCCTGAAACCCCTATTTTTTTTAAAATTGTCGCTCCGATATCTCCGCCATCAAAAGCAGCACCATCAAGATCTGAATTATCTTCGATTCTGCACAGGTATTTTAAAGATGGGATTCCATTTCCCGGTGAACCGGTTAGCGGATTAATTTCATTTGATTTTTCAGTACACAGAGAATGCGTGCCAGGAACACAATTCGCATTGAAATTAGAGCTGTTATTGTAAAGACAATTGTAATTACAGAGGCTATACGCATTATTAGATCGTATCCCATAATTATTTTCTATACCATAGATGATAGAATTCATTACCGGTTCATCACCGGTTTCCATGTAAAAGCCGTTTGAACTGCTTGTTGAACCGGAAACATCTCCAACAACGCAATTATTGATGCTAACATTATCACACCGAGGCCGAACTCCTTCCAATCCTTTCCAGAAAACGCAATTATCAAAATGGACAAGTCCAACAGGATTGCTGGATGCGATCATGAGTGTGCCTTTTTCAATGTTCAGTGCAATACATCCCCGTATATAAACATCGTTCATGTCATATCCCTGACCGGTATTCCTGATAAAATATCCCCTGGGCTGGTTTGGATTGCCTGCTGCATTCGAATAATAAGATTGGTCATTGTCAGCATCAATAGCAACACAATTTTGGAGCTCTACTTGTGTCGCATCGTAAACAGTAAAGCAAGAATGCCCATCATACAGAAGATGAGAATCGGCTCTGCCAACACATCTTCTGAAAATAATTTTTTCACCGCCTTTTGCAGCATAAAAATAATATCGACCATTTCCGTAGGCATAGCACTCTTCCAATAATACATCGCTGCAAGTACCAACGGCAAAAATATCGCCGCCATGCCCATTTCGACCGTTAAAACCACCGCAGCGGTACATTTTAATGTGATGAGAACCGTATCCTATGTTGACAATCGCTTTCCCGTTATCAAATCGTGCATTCCCCCATTTTATCCCTTCAAATTGAACGTATGATACACCATTCAGGTAAAACATGTTTCTTGCGTCTTCTCCGTCGAAGAATACGTACCCCGGATTCTCTGCCTTGACTATCGTGTAGTTATTCGGATTGCCATTCGGTGGTTTGTTTGTTCTATCGATTACATTGAGATGTCCGGTATATTTTCCATTACGGATTATAAGTCTGTCTCCGCCATTCATCGCTGCCATGGCGCTTTGCAAATTTGTGTATGTTTCGCCGTGCCCCATATAGATTGTTTTTGCAAACGTGAAAGAGGATAAAATAAACATTATGCAAAACATATTCATAAGTTTAAACATTATATTCACTCCTGATTCAAATTTAATTTATCAAATTTTTTCAATATTTGAGTAGCATGAATCTCCCATAAGTATTTCTCTGTTATACATATCTGTGCTTGTTTGCCAAATTTTCTTCTCAACGATGCATCTGAAAGTAATAATGTGAGCTTTTCAACAATGTCCTTTTTATTTTTCGGTTCAAATAATAATCCATCAATCCCATTGCTTATTACAGAACGAATCGGATCTGTTGACGGTGCAACAACAGCTTTCCCGGTCCCCATATATTCAAATAGCTTAATTGGTGAACGATATTGATTTGAGTGGGGAATTAACGCTATATCGAATAGCTGTATGTATTTCTGAATTTCCCGATGTGGTATTTTCCCCGTTATCTTAACTGACTTCTGTATTCCACGTTTTTCCGCTAATGAAATAATATAGTCTTTTAATTGACCGTCGCCTACCAGTAGCAAGATTAAATCCGGGTATATATTGAACAAATCGCTGATAACGTCAATCATAAAATCAAAATTATGCCAATGAGATAGCCCACCAACAAAGCCGATGACTTTGTTATTTATAATATCGAGTTGTTTTGCCAGGTAATTAAGTTCTTTTTTTGAAAATGTTGAATTGAGCCATGATTTTGATACACCATTTGGAACAACGATGATTTTTTCGTCTGAACCCAACATGTCTGCTATTTTTTCTTTTAGAAAGTTAGAAACAACAACGATTAAGGTCGCTTGCTTAAATATTCTTTCATCAAATTTATGTGCTAACTTCACTAAAACCTGTCCCCGTACACGCTCAAACCCGCTCAATTCATTGACTTCTACGATCAGTGGAATATTAAATTTTTTGGAGATAATGGTTCCAACTAAATTGTAGAAAGCGTGGCGTTCATAGATAAAATCAATGTTGTTATGTTTGACGTTTCTCTTTAATTTTTTAACACCAGATATATTGTATGCAATTTCCATGATTTCAAAGAGTATTTGGGGCGCATGATCTGCTAAGAATGCAAGCGCTTCGGACAAAAAAGATCTTCGATTCGGTTGATCCTGCGCTGACAAGTCTGTGTTTGCAGGGGAGACCAGGGTCACTTTATGCCCCAAACAACGAAAGCCATTTGCGATACCAGCGATGTGCACTCCCTCGGCGCCGGTACCACGAACTCGAAAGTGATATATTATATTCCGGTTTTCAGACATATTCCTGTTGCCAAAAAATGATTACCAATAACGTCATGAGTAATGTACTGTGATCTTCAATTCTATTTTTATGATGCGTAATTGTTTTTTCAAGCACTGATCTTTTAAACCAGGGAAGATGATTCGTATTTAAAATCGTATCTTCAACCATTGACAAAAGATCGCCAGCAAGCCAGTTTTGAGTTGGAACCGGAAAGCCCATTTTTTTACGAAAGACAATTTCGTCTGGTAATTTGTGTTCCATTATCGATTTTAATATGTATTTTCCATTTCCATTTTTCGATTTGAAATAAGATGGCAGCGACGTTGCAAGTTCAACAATTCTGTGATCGAGAAACGGTACCCGAAGTTCAACAGAAGCGGCCATTGTCATTTTATCTGCTTTCAGCAGCAATCGATCGACTAACCACGTTTTTGTGTCGATGTATAACAATCGGTTCAGAATGTCCTGTGAATGTTGAATTTTATCAAAATAAAATGAAAAAGTATCTTGCAAATACTGACCTTTGGCTTGAAAAAAATCGTCTGAATAGATTTCTTTCTTTATTTTTTCAGTTAAGTAGCTCGATGTACCTTGATATCGCTTGTTTAACGGAAGGCAGAGCCAGTCATAATATTTTCTGTTGCGTATTTGCCTCATGAGAGATCTTAATGGACTGAAAATTTTCCAAAATTCCGGTGGTGCTAAACGTTGAATGTTATTAATTTTTCGCATCACATTATAGAGATAATAGCCAGCGAAAATTTCATCACTGCCTTCTCCTGATAGCAATACGATCGCGCTTTCCCGCGCCAATTTGGACAGGTAGTACAAAGCTATCGCTGCGGGCTCCACGATTGGCTCTTCGGCAAATTGTACCAGAGTTTTTATCGATTGAAAGAAATCGTCAGGCTCTAAATTATACAAATGGTGATTTGTTTGATACTTATCTGCAATGGTTTGCGCATACTTTTCTTCGCTGATTCCATATTCATGATGATAACCAACCGTAAACGTATCTATATGGTTGTTATAATTTTTAGTAAGCGCGACAATTGCACTGGAATCCAACCCTCCACTCAAAAAAATTCCAAGTGGGACATCACTCAGTAGCCGATTGTCAATACTGTTCATCAGCAGGTCTTGCAAGCGCTCTTTTGCATCATCGAAATGTAAATTTGAGGGATGTACCGTGTTCAGGTCCCAATATTCTTTTTCTTTAACAAGACTATTTTTGATATATAAAAAATGACCGGGTTTTAATTTGTAAATATTTTTAAACATCGTCTCCGGGCCAGGAACATATCCTAAAGAAAAATAGGCATCGAGTACATTTGAGTTTAACACTGCTCTCTCTGCAACTGCTTTTAGGATTGGTTTTATTTCAGATGAAAACACAATTTTCTCAGAATCGCGATAGTAATAGAGCGGCTTTATACCTAATCGATCCCGGGCAATCCATAAATTGTGATTCCTGCTGTCCCATAATCCAAATGCAAACATCCCGTTGAATTTATGCACACAGTCGGTTCCCCATTCCTCGTAAGCATGAATAATAACCTCGGTGTCACAATTTGTTTTAAAGATATGCCCCTTCTTTTGAAGTGTATTTTTAATTTCTAAAAAATTATATATTTCTCCGTTGTACACAAGCGCAATGGAACCATCTTCATTAAACATGGGTTGATGGCCTGTAGCAATATCAATTATACTTAATCGCCTGTGTCCTAATCCAATGTTTTTAGCAACGAAAAAACCGGAGTCATCCGGGCCACGGTGAGTCATTAAATTAGTGGCATCGCGGACAATGTGTTCGTCGACCTTTTTCTCTTTATCGAAATAATATATTCCCAAAATTCCACACATCTATTTTAGCACCTTTTTATAAACTTGAATAACCCGATCAGCTACATTTTCCCATGAGTTTTTCCGCCCGAATGCAGATATTGCAGAACGATCCCATTTCTCGGATAATGCATAATCAAACGCATCCGCTAATTCGTTTGGCTCTCCTGGTTTAACTAACAGCCCATAATATTTAGACGGAACCAGATCGGGAATTCCGCCTACCTGGGTAGAAACTACCGGAGTGCCACATGCTAAAGATTCGATAACAACATTGGGACAGCCCTCCCATAATGACGGCAGACAAAAAATGTCGGCTGCATTGTACCACTTGTTAGTATCTTTGTGAGGGATGAATCCGAGAAATTTAACCGAAGTTGAGATTTTAAGATCGTGACTGAGACTTTGTAACTTATTGCGCAGAGGCCCATCTCCGATGATAATGAGAATCGTATTTTTCGCATTCAATTTTGCAAATGCCCGGATCAGATGTTCGATTCCCTTCTCATGAGATAATCTGCTAATGGTAATAATATATTTTTTATTCGTATCCAGATTACACATTTTTTGAGCAGCGTTGCGATCGATTTTATAAAATTTATCTAAATCAATCCCGTTAGGAATGACAGTCACATTTTCGCTGTTAATACCATAATCGTTCACGACTTTATTCTTTAAATCGTTACTCACTGAAACAATGTGATCAACCGAATGCAGGCATTTTATCACGATTCTCTTTCTGCTGTTTTTTTCAAAATAATAAATACTTTCATTGCCACGAATCGTAACGATAATTTTTTTATTAAAAGTTTGCGCCCATTTTATCCCGGCATAGCTGTCCGGATAAACCCAATGAAAATCAAGTAAATCAAATTGATGCGTGGATATCAGGTTGCTGAAATACTTATTCAGTGACCAATAATACAAAATCCCGTCCGCTGATTTAGCCAGTTTCGGAATTGCTAAAAATTTCGGATGTTTGACAGGGAGATGATCGAATATTTCTTCATCCCGAATTTTATTAAAATTTTTATACTGACCCAACATATAATTGAAGGGAAAGTACGGAATTGGCGCAACAATAGAAAGATCAATTTTTTTTGCGATATATTTTACCCGCTCCTTGACGAATACTCCTTTATTCGGTGTAATGTGATTCGGAAAGAGATGGCTGACTGTCAGAATTTTCATAAATCAGGAATTACTCCAATTATTGTTTACATATATCCCAATGCTTCGAGGCGGTTTTTTAATTCATCGTCGATTTGTACGCCTTCTAATCTCTCCTTGGTATAGGCGTCCTGGTAATAATTTAAATGATCTGTTATTTGATTGTACAGATCAGTGGCAACATCCGGAAATTCTGTAATGAGATTTTTATTATCTCCCCTTCCGTTATTAATGTCAAAAAGTTTTTTCTCCTGAGTGAAAGCATTGAAAATAAATTTCCATTTTTCTGTTCTCCATGATAATGAAAAACTTCGCTCAATGCCTCTTTGCGTAATTGCCGCGTCATGAATTATGGGAGATGCACCCGAAATGACAGGAAGAACGCTTTTCCCATACCAATTTGCTGGCAAATCAATTCCCAAAAAATCAATAATGGTTGCCGGAATATCTAATTGGCTGATTAATGTATCAAAAGTTGATCGGCCGTGCTTTGCTCCGGGAAATTTAATCATCAGCGGAATACGCAACAATTCTTCGGAAAACGAGCTTTCGACTCCTTCATCGCCGTGCCCAAATCGTCCCTGCTCGATTAATTCTTCTCCATGATCAGCAGTCAAAATGATGAGAGTATTGTCCCAGTTTCCTGAGCTTTTAAGTTGATCAAAAAGTATGCCCAACTGCTCATCAATGTAATGCAGGCTGGTGTCGTAAATTTTATTTACAATATTACGTTGTTCTTTCGTAAATGTATTTGATTCTTTCATTAAGCGCGCTAATATATCTGAAAGAATTGAATTATTGAAGCCATATTCGTTGTTAAGAACAGGTTTTATCGCTGGCAAGTTATACGGATAATGCAAATCCATGAAATGACACCAGATAAACGTTGGCTCCTGGCCGTCAACCAATGAATCATTCAATTTGTGACGCATTTGTTCTGCCGACGGATAAAGGGCTTTTTGCTGCTGCACTTCCCGGCGACGGGCTATTTTTCGCAAAAGATTCCACGTTTTGGAATCTCTGGAAATGAACTTGCTCAATAAATTGATTTTTCGATCTCTGTTACGAGTACGTTCAACAGAATCCCAAAACTCGGTAAAACCGCGATCATACCCAAATTCCGGTGTTATATATGGGTTCGAACTTAAGCCAATTGTTGTATATCCCTGTTTAGTAAGAATTTCCGATAAAGTTGAGCGGTCTTCAGAAAGAAATTTCGTGCCGCCGTACATTATCGGATAACTGGATGTAAAGAGCGCCGGAAATGCGGCCATCGTACCGGGTCCGGCTGCAATTGTTTGTGTGAAATTCGTCGCGTCCTCTTTTAAAAATCTATCAATATTAGGAGTTGTTGAATGTGCATACCCATTTGCATGAATTCGATCATATCTCAGACAGTCGATTGTCAGAAACAATATATTCACTTTTTCCAATGTATTAACCCCTTTTTTTATAAGTGTATTCAGGTATAATATAATTACGAAAGGCGTTTGGATTACCGTTCATTCCAGCTTCTGCAGCCTTTATTACATTATACATTTCCCGTGCAGTGACAAAATGTAAAGAATAGTTTTGCCCATCATTGTATTTTGTGCAGAGATAATCGTACATTTTTTCTGCGGTTGCTCCCAAATTAACATCGTGGTTTTCACCAGGTCCTCCGTGTGTATGGAGCTTCACTAAAATCCATTCTGGTTTGCCTTTTACACAAATTCCCTGTTGAATCCAAAAATCAATCCGGTCTTGAGCCGGACGATTGATTTTCCCGAATGAGCCGGATTCAATTGCCGGGATCGTTAGTTTTCCCTTCCATTTTTTCGACCGTAAACCGATCGGCCCTGTTACCATCATCAAATCAAAATCAGAGGGTTCTCCATGAACTGTTACTTCAATACCATTATTATATGACTTCGGTCTTTGGGGATCATCTTTCGCATAATAAATACAATTCACCATTTTGGGTTGACATGTATTAATCGCCGGGAAGGTGAAATCAGCAAAGCAACCGGTTTCTTTCAGAATTTGAATTTCGTTGTTTACACCACATATTTTAGAGCCAGCAGCATTATCTAAAGACCAATCGCCATGGACAAAAGCGTATTTCTTGCTTCCATCCGGTAAGCAGAATATTCCCCATTGTGAATAGTCTTCAATGCACTTTAAGATTTTATTTTTCAATGTCATTGAAGTGTCAGGAAATGGCTGCATTCGATTATGGTGCAAATGCATCTCAATCTCGCCGTAGCCTTGCAAACACATCTCAACGAGATCATTTAGGAAACGATGATCCAGATGTGGGGGATAAAACCACGTATGCTGCGGATGTTTCCCGTCAGCATCTGTGAAATGATTCGCCATGGCCGGATATCCTTTTGACCAGGCGGCGACACATCTTCTGGCTTCCTCAAAATCAGCACCTCCGTGAAATGGCTCGTAATGATCTGCCACACAAAACATTATGTGAGTGAGTTTGTTATTTTGCCCTGATTTTTTTCGATGGTGTAAATAAGGTATTATCCAGTTTCCCATCCCTTTTTTCGAAAATTTATTATAAATCAGAAATATCGGAAATATACATCCCAGCAAAAAAATGTAAAAAATAATCGTAGCAGTCATTTTTAATCAAATTTAGTTTTTTGAAAAATGCGTAATTTCGTCTTCAAATTTTTTACTTAAAACAGGCCAACGAAATTCATTTTTTGCCCGTTGCTGACCCTGTTTCCCAAGTCGATTCGCCTTAATCTTGTTCGACAGAAGTTCACAAATTTTTTCTGCAATTTCGTTCGGATCCAGCGGATTAACTAAAAATCCGGTAACGCCATCTACAACAGCATCCAAAGCGCCACCGGCATTGCCGGCAATAACCGGCTTGCCCGCAGCATTCGCTTCCAGAAAGACAATCCCGAAACCTTCGGTGTCTCCATCGTCCAGCGTTCGGTTTGGTTGAACAAAAATATCTCCAAGATGATGGTACGCAACAATTTTATCCTCCGGAATTAAGCCTAAAAAAATTACATTCTCTGAAACATTTTCCTGCAGAACGAGATTTTTTAGATATTCCATTCTCGGTCCGATACCGCCAATCAGATAAATGACATCCGGGAATCGTTTCTTAATTATTGACAGTGCTTTAATCATCATATCCTGCCCTTTTCGCTCGTCCAGCCGGGCGATTGTATAAATAACAAATTTTCCGTTGATTCCCAACTCCGAACGAATATCATCATGCGCCTGGCGCTGGAAAAATTTATCTTCTACTCCCGGTGTGATGACTGAGGTTTTAAGCGAATCAGACTGCAAATATTTTTTTAATCGCTGTTCTGTGAAATGCGAGTTGCATAAATAACCGGAAGCCTTTTTATAGAAATACTTCGACAGAAAGTCTGATTTAAGCGGAATTTGCGGAATTTCTTCTCCGTGCAAATATAATAAATAGGGCTTCTTTTTGAATAGTTTTATGAAAAAAGCAGTCATCAACATGAACATTCGTGCCTGACCGACTAATAAATAATCTATTTGTTGTTCTTTATTAATGTTAGTGACTTTTTTAATGAATTTTATCAACCAGTGAAACCATTTAAATCGAGGCGAAAGACCCATGTTTTCAGGAATAAATTCAGATCGGAAAATTCGGACGCCGGCTTTTTCAAACATTTGATCAATGTCCTCGGAATCTTCCTCTGTTGCTGTAAGAACCGCTAATTTTGTTTTAGTTAAATTTAACAACAGATTTTTATAATAATTTTGAACGCCACCAAAAGACGGCGCAAATTTTCGAGTTAACAATAGTAGTCGCGGATTTTGCACTACATCACCTATTTTAACATGGTATAAAATTCGTATAATATATTTTCACATACCTGCTCATGATTTTTGAACCATAAATCATCTGCATAGTCTTTCCATTTATTGAAAACCGGCCGGACGATGAATTTTTTACATTCATTCACATGAATGTTGTTCAGGTGCAATGAGTTGATTATTTTTTCAAGATGTTTATCAGGATCGTTCACAATGTTTTCCAGGCTTATGGAAATATCGGAGTATCTGGAGCCAATAATGAACGAAAGACGCCAAATCAAATAAAATAATTGATACGGATGATCGAAATATTTTTGTTCAAGAAACGGAAAATGGTATTTCAAATCACTGACCCATTCCAGCAGATAGAATCGATCATGCGCTGCAAAATCGCTGATCTTCTTATCTTTTGGAAATGATTTCAAGTCACGCAATGTTGAGCACCACTGGTCTCTGGGGTGTCGAAAGGTATGAATAATTCTGGCGTCCGGATAATGCACCCGAAACCACGGCAACCGAAAATCGATCCGATTGAATTGCAGCACCGAAATTCCATCTGCTTTATGTATCAGCATATCAATATAATTTTTCATATCCTGATTATAAAATGACCGATCCATGTAAAGATTGTGAAGGCTCCATTTCTTTTGGAAAAGTCCTCCGGTTGATTGCAAATTATCATATTCCGTCCAGTAATTTTCAACTTTGCGATGCGTCGGATCGGCGCCTTCTTTTTTGCGCCGGTTTTTATTCCAGCATCCTTCATTAAACGGCTCGTAATAGGCTGTATAACCTTCTGTGTTCCTGAATATATTCCATAACATTGTTGAGCCACAACGAAAACGACCTGTAATGAAAATAACCTCATCTGTACTTTTCGGAACAGCATTATGAGAAATGATTTCCAACTCCGGATACGGTAGTTGATATTTGTGATAGTCAGCCGAATCCAGTTTGGGTTGCCAGTGGAGCAGACCCGCTAAAGAATTTTTTAACATCAATTTTAGATCAGGTGTTTGAATTATTTTCGCAAACATCCGAAAAAGAGAATTACGAAAATACATTCGAAGCCGCCATAATGGTGTGATCTTTTTTAATAAATTCATACTCAAAAGTAAATTAAATACAGACTGTTGCTCGAAAAGCGTTGTAATGCTTTCCCATGAATTAAATAACTCAATAATTGTTTAAATTGAAAATCTTTATATATTTTTGAATATCATCAATCTGTTCCGTTGTCAGATTGCGTTTCCATTTGTCAATTTCATCTTTTGCGATTCTATTTCTTGTAAATCCTTCGCCTTTCTTATTTGTCTGGACAAGATAATCTTCTGCACTTTGTGACCATTTTAAATTTACTTGTTCAAATAATTTCTTAAATTCCCCGATTGGATTTTCACATAATGTTTCATGCATGGTAATTATCCAGTTTGGGTGTTGCTTAATTTGTTGTTCTAATACATAATAAATGGATCCGATCTGGACAGCCATTCTCTGAACTAATGTCGATGCAGTTGATATTTGATCTGTAGTCTCGGACAAATGATCATGAATTAATTGTTCCTGGCCGAAAATATTTCGTATTGAATCAGGCATTTTTAATTTCAGATAGCTTGCGATCACATTCAATGGATTCCTGAATATCACAACAATGTGTGGATTAAAATTTTTATCAATCCAGGGCAATGATAAATTTGCATGAACAGATTTAACGATAATTTTCCCCGTCGTTCTCTTTAAAAAGAAAAGGCGAGGCAGATAATTTAGCATTTTATCCAATCTTAATTTTTTAGCTCCCGCAATGCGAATGTCGTTTTCAATCCGGAAAAAATCGCTATTGTAATGACTATTGCATTTTTCTCTAACCTGAAACTCCAATATATTTTGCTCTGGCATAAAATGCTTATTCAGAAGTTGAAGCATTTTGTCTGGTATTCTTTTTTCTGAAAAGTTAGCTTTCCATAACTTATAATAATCGGTCTGGTCATCGTTTTCATTTAAATAAGGATATCGATGAAGATTTTTCTTAAATACATAAGCGAGTGGATTTTCTTTTTCATTATCCGGTTCTAAAAAAAGAGTGCTATTTTTAGCTTTCGATAACACCTTCGCAATCCAGGTATAGCCAGATCGCGGAACTCCGACAAGTAATATTGGTCTCAATTTTTCCATAAACGCGGTTCATTATTTTTTTGTAAATGACAATTTTAAAGAATTCCCTGAACTAACTTTTTTTGAGTGTATTCGGGGATCTCCAATTATTTATTAATAACTTAAATCGTTCTGGTGCAATATCAACTCCATAGTTTTTTTAAGCAGCTCTCATTATAAAAGGTACTGAACCAACTTCCAAGACTGTGTTCAGCGCCTTGTTGGGCAAAATCTTTTCTTACTTGATATTTGGAACCGACAAGCCAGCTTTGCATATAGCTGCTTTTGACAGTTTCCTTCCAAAACCGTAAACTCTATTAGTCCCTTTGTGCCATTGAGTTTGGATTTCATCAAAACCTGCTTCCCTCATCATGCGATAGATAGCTGATGGCGACGGCAGAAACCAGTTCCAACCTCCGCGATTCATTCTCCCTCTTGTTCCTGAATGCCAAATGAGGCTTCCGTCAAATCTACAAAATGGTTCTTCCCTATTAATTCCTGCGGACTCAATAAGGATAAAACCTCCTACCTTTACAGAATTGAAAAGAATCCTTAGAGCCAAAAGCGGATCTGATAAATGGTATATCACTCCAGGAAAATAGGCAATGTCAAATAGTTCATAGAAATCCTTTGAATTGCATTCATAGATAGACAGCGGCTTTACTGAAATACGATCACTAATACCAAAGGATTTTGAGAGATATGAAACTGTTTCCGCATACTTTTTTACCTCTTCGATAGCATACACTTTATCTGCAAGAGTAGCTATGAGCAACGTTGTTCCACCGGTCCAGCAACCAATATCAAAAACGTTTTTACCTTTGAAATCATCGAGCGCCACTGGAAAGAGAGTGAGGAAATTGGCTAATAGATTAATATGCCTATCACCCATCCTGCCTTCTAAATTGAAGTCTCCAAAATCATGATTGTGACCCCAGTGGAACTTAATTGACAAATCTCTTTGTTGTTTGATCTCTTCCTCTGAATAGCCCTCAATTTGAGCATCAACCGTTCCAATTCGCGATTGTATTGCTTTCTTAAATTCTTCAGGGGTTATTCCCATAAGATTAGATGTTGTATAGACTTCAAATTTGCGTTGTAATTCTTTAGAGATCTCTTCCACCTTTTTACCATTAACTGCGAGTGGCTTTAGAGCTTTCCTGTTACTGCGGGATTTTCCGTGTAACCCTGTCCTTTTTCCGACATATTGAAGAAGCTCTTTTGGGGATGAATTGTAAACTTTAGATAAGATTCTTCTCATAATTATTTCCTTTCTTTTTTTCTGCCCAGCTAGTAATTCGGACTAGTAATATTGGCTTTGAATTTTCCATAAACGCGATTCATTATTTTTTGGTAAATGACAATTTTAAAGAATTCCCTGAACTAACAATTTTTGAGCGTATTCGGGGATCTCCCATAACAATTAACATGAAATACAGTGAAATGAATATCACGGATTTAGCCATTAATTGAATCACATTATTATTTGATTCGATTAACTTCGAAATATAGAATGTTCCCATGAAAGAGAGTACTGAAAACACGATGAATCCCAAAATACTTCTATATGCAATATTAATTCTGAAGTGCTTTTTAGAAAGTTGATAGCTCGAAATAATATATAACATAAATGAGATTAAGGTTGCATACGCTGCACCTTCAATTCCCATGCGCGGCACAAAAAACATATTTAATACGATATTAAAAATTGCCATGATTGACGTGAGTGTTAAAATCATGGACGTATTTTTATTCAAATGAAATCCGGCAGAAAATGGTAGTATAAAGCCGGACATGACTCCTGCCATGATAATTGGCATTAAAGGGGATGCATCAATATATTTTTCTGATGCCAGCAACGTGATTATTTCCTTCGGAATAAGCATAAACAGGAAAACAGCCGGAATTGCAATCATATAATAATATTTAGTAGCAGCATGAAGTGTGTTTTTTAGTTCATCAATCTTCTTCTGTTCCCACAATTTAAATGTTAGCGGTATTAATGAAAGATTAATTGGTGTGATGATGAATTCTTTGAAATAATTGCAAATCATATAGGCAACACTGTAAGACGCTACTTGTTCAACACTAAGGAAATGGGCAATTACGTATCGATCTCCCATATTAAAAATTTTGAATGAAATGGCGCTGATGGCTAATGGAAATCCATATTTAAATGATTCAGTTACGATTTTTTTTGATGGAATTTGTGCGATAAATGGGCCGAGTTTTCTATAAATCAAAAAAATAAGCAGGACTACGAAAATGAATTCAATGGCAATTTGTCCGTAATAAAAGGAATTTAAGTTATGAAATATCAACACCATTATAATGGCTGTTATCATTCCCGCATATTTTCGAAATATTCCTAACAGGTTATAAATGAATACCTGTTCTTCCAGGCGATAAATTGTGTACATATACATGAATAGATTTTGTAAAATTATCCATACCATCGCAAAAGGCAACAGGGAATAAAAATCATCGGAAACGATGTTCCAAATCAATAATAGTCGCGTCACTAATGTCGCTAATAAAATGGCGGCGATTCCACTGAGAAATAGTGAAGAAACAAGGGTCCCAAAGAACGTTGTTTCTTGATTTTTTTTCTTATAATTATGATAAAATCTTACTAAAGACCGGTTAGCTCCGAGGGAGGCTATGCTGCCAATAATTGTGGCTGTGACCGTCAACAAACTCATGAGACCGTATTCGTACTTTGTAAAAATACGAGTAAGAATCGGGAAAGAGATAATTCCCGACGCCATTATGAGCGCCTCGCCCCAGAAATAGTGCGATGATTGTTTAAAAATTTTATTCATCAATATGGTTTATTTTCTGACTATTTTTATGTTGAAATAATTTGGAAAAGAGATATATTGGAAACATTAGAAACGGGAAAATATCATCTGTTGAATATATCGCACATTCCTTTTTACCCTGATATGAATTAAAGCACTCCTTAAAACTGATTTCACCTTTTTTTAAATATTGAAGCATGGATATAATATCTCTCATAAAAAATATCCACGATTTTTTTATGGGGGATTGACAAACTGGCTCCGGAATTCCTCCAATTAAATCCTGATATATATTATAAATCATATTGACGCCACAGGCTGTTGCAAGACTAATTTGTGACCATGCTCTGGGATTGATCTCAATGATTTTGTATTTCCCATCCCGGGAATCTTTCCTAAATTCAACTTCTGCCAGCCCCTGAAATTGAATTGCTTGTAAAAAATCAATCGCATTATTTGTCAAAACGTCATTCTGTTCGCTTACCACAAATGTCCCGGTACCAAACGAAATCGGCTGTTGTCGTATTTTGCGGGCTGAAAAATACCACCGCGGTTGATGTTGATTGTTCATGTAAACAGCAATGGAAAATTGATCGCTATCTTTACCCGTGACAATTTCCTGCACGACTGTTTTAATTTTTTTTTGATGAACATTACTCAAAATATTCCTGAGTTCATCTGTATTGTTTACAACAAAAGCCTTTTTATTTGAATAATGCTTTTTAAATTCATGGATGAATTGCGGCTTTACAATGCATGGAAAGTGAATATCCCCATTTAATTGATCAAGAGCATTTTCTCCGGATAATTCTATCGAATGTGGTACATCCTGATGATGATTTTGAGCGAGCATATAAAATTCTTTTTTATTCAGAATTGAATTTAATAGGTCTGAATTTGAAATTATAAAAGAATAATGTCTGCTCAATATCTCACGATATTTTGATATGAATAAAACATACTCATCTTCTGTGGGAAAGAGGACGGGGCGCTTATCAAATAGTTGTGATATTTCCAATAGAATCTTTAACAATTCATCTTCCGGGCAAATGATTGATAAACTGTATTTGGAAAATCTGCCTATTTCAAATTCATCTCGTCCAATTCCAATACATGGGATTTTCTTTCGTCCTAAAGAGCGTATTATTCCCAGCCCTGTTATTGATAATCCCAGAATAACAGCAGGATTTTTTTTTAGCTTTAACAAATCAAGAAATTTCTTATTTTTTTTTAATGAAGTTAACATAGCTGCATTCTTGTCTGCTTTTTTGTCAAGAGCTTGAAATTTCATTGATTATGAATCCAATTTCCTGATCAGAAATTGATGGATAAAACGGAACGCTTAAAAGCTGGTCATTCAGCTTTTTGGTGACCGGACAATCTGTCCAGATAGCATTCTTCCTGAAATATTGAATATCTCCTAAAAAATGCTGATACGGATTTCGATAATCCTGTGAAAGGTGCTTACATTCAATATTTCTTTCTACGACTAAATTGTCTATCAACTCGTTTGCCCGGTACGGAGTTTTTAAATAGATCCTTGTCAACGGGTTGTTGTGAAGTGGATTTCCCAGGAATTCGAGTGAATTACTTTTTCTCAATTCCTTTGCATAATTTTCATACCCTCGCACGCGACCTGCTTTATTGCGATGCCAGTGTTTGTTAAACATATTCCATGTATGATTGGCTTCATACGGTAATGGCCGAACTAAATTTCTGTATGGTGCATTGTAATAATCATTCTCATTTTCATTTGTTCGTTGTGACAGATTTTCAGCCTTATTCATAAATTTATAATATCTGTTATAAGAA
Organism: uncultured Cytophagia bacterium; assembly: GCA_964498785.1. Classification (GTDB taxonomy): domain Bacteria; phylum Zhuqueibacterota; class Zhuqueibacteria; order Thermofontimicrobiales; family Thiofontviventaceae; genus Mariaggregatimicrobium. The sequence continues at coordinate 71,345 of CAZCJL010000009.1, forward strand.
TGTTGAGACCGGATTAATTTCTGCAAAAAGTTTCGTATCAATCGGAATGGAATGATTTTTTTGTCCCGTAATGGAAAATCATTATGGATGGCTAAGGCATTTTCAAAAATTGATTGATTGTTCGTCAGGAGCATTCCCCCCATCCCGAATAGTCCCTTGTAAAAATTAAGACATGAAATGTCGCCCGATGTACCAAGTGGTATGTTATTGACATCTGTACTGCCAAAGGCGTGGGCACAGTCTTCTACAACTATTAATTTATTGTGTTTTGCGATACGTGATATTTCCGCTATCGGCGCCGGAACTCCGCCTAAATGGACGACTAATATGCCAACAGTGGATTCATCAATATATTTTTCTAAAAGATTTAAGTTAAAGTTACCAGTTTTATCGTCAATGTCGATAAATTTGGGTCGATGACCTGCGGCTATTATCGGCGTAATGGCAGCTTCGCACGCCAGAGGGGTTGTGATTATTTCACCCTTTGGCTCAATTGCTGAAAAAGCCAGATAAAGAGCAGTCCGGCAATCCGCAGTGAAAAGCGCGTAACTTTTTGATAATAACTTACCGAAAGTCTCCTGAATTGCATTTACTTTATCGCCAAAAAAAGACTTGCCAATAATTACCGGATCAACGAATGGTTTGGTATATGGGATAAACATTTATTCACGTTCCCAAATTTCAACATTTGCACCACTCATGAACTGATGCCAGCCGATGATGGCCGCTATTGCCAGAAATGAAAATCGATACGGAATTTGGAGTAATTTTGAATTAAATTTTATTCCGGATAAAGCGAATGCATAAAAAAGCATTTGTAGCACTAATATTGTGTTCACGAAAATACTATGATTCGTTGTCACCATAAGAATATTGGTGATTAAAATTAAAAAAAGAAATAACGGTGTTAGCCAACGTAGAATTTTTTTACTAATTATGAAAAAGGATAATTTGGGATATTTGATCGGATTTAGAAGCGTTCTGTTGTAAAAAATCCCAAATAGGCCGGCTCGGACTGTCCGTATTTTTCTTTTAAGTTCAGATTCTTCCTGTTCAACGGTTTTTACAGAGCAGATCGCATCTTTCTCAAAAATGGTACGACACCCTTTCCTGACTATCAGCAACGGTAACACCAAATCACTGGTCAGATTTTCCGGGATTTTTTCAAACAATGTACTTCGAATCGCATATAAACAGCCATCCACTCCGATTGTGCTATATAATTGGCTTTCAATTTTTTTAATGTTCTGATCAAACTTTTCAACGGTATTTTTCGAATTTTCCAGCGCTCCTTTCCATATTAGCCTTCCACCGACACAGCCAATTGATTTATCGCTAAAATTGCTGACCAATGATTTTATCGCCTGTTTATCCAAAATTGCTTTTACATCAGTAAAAATGATAATTTCGCCGTTGGCAAAATCGAATGCATAATTTTGGGCAGCAGTTTTACCACCCCGTTTAGGAAGTCGCGCCAATTTTACGTCACGGTTTTGATACTTAACCACAATATCATCTGTGCTATCATTTGAGCAATCCGAAGCAACGATAATCTGCATCTTATCTACCGGATAATCTAAGGAAAGACTGTTCAATATTTTTTCCTCGATCATATCCTCTTCATTATAAGCAGAAATTATTATCGATACTTGCGGATAAAATTCTTTTTTATGAATATCTATTCCAAGAAAAAATGAAAGTAATCGAATGATGTAAGGATAAAATACATACGTGTATAATAAAAGCAATAATGATGTTATGAATATGCTTAAATACAATGACATTGCTCCTGAATTATTAAAGGACGAATTATAAATCAGTAATGGTAATCGAATTCCTCAGGTTTTTCATTTTCATGAAAAAGAAATTTCACAGCGACGATGAGTGCCATTGTCACGTAAAGGATATCCGATTGATTTCTATTGGAAAAAAATGCACAGACCCAAAAACCAATAAGTGAATATGATAAAAATCGATACAATGTTAATTCAATTTCATGAGTTTCTTCGAGCACTGGATCTCTTACATAAAAGCGAAAATCTTTCAGGATAAAGTAACTCATAAGAATAAATAGAATTCCACCCGGGAAACCGCTTTCAGCAAAAACCTGAATAATTGTATTATGGGGCGCAAGGTTTCTAATTCCCCCATAATCGCTGGAAAAATGAGAAAATTGTTCCGGCCCAACTCCAAATAAAGGATTATGAATTAACATTTGTATGCCAGCCTTCCATTGGATAATTCTATTTTGGGCGGACTCATCCTGAGTATAACTTCCCTGAACAACATCTGAACGTTGTTTAACTATTTTTATTCCAATGGGGACTGCCAGTGTTATAGCTAAGAAAAAAGTTACTATTTTAATGGGCTTTATTAATGTTTTGGAACCCACAACGCATAGTAACGCTGTAGCCAAAAAACCCAAAAGCCCTCCCCTGGAACCGGTTAGCATAATGTTAACAGAAAATAAACCGATAAGTGAAACAAAAAGCCCTTTTATCAAAATGTTTTGTTTAGTTTCAATAAAATAGAACGCTAATGGAATAACCGCGACCAATATCATTGCAATATCATTTGTTCCGTCAAACCAGCCAAATCCACGCGCCCTCCAGGAATCATTCCCTAATGAATGTTCGAGAACATATCTTGATATCGAATATTTGGATAACCACACAATCCCGGAAATGATTGCTAAAAAAATCCATTCAATCCTTTTATAATGTGTACACAACATCACAATTAAAAAATAAATAATTCCTGTTTTTAGCCAGGAATTTGCCATTTCATACCCATATTGTAACCATATAAATGAGGCTGAAATAATCTGAATAACGACAAATCCCAAAAACGCTTTGGTTTCTTTTGCTTCAAAAAATTTGCGCTCGCTTTTTTCGCCAGTTAGAATATAAGAAATCAGGGCAATAAAAGCGATCGTCCGTAATGGCCGGATTGCTTCTAATGCCGGGAAATAGCCGACGGGTTGAAAAAACATGATAAAAATTGTTAAGACCAATAAAAAAAAAGCCATTATATTTTTAGTCGATTTAGATAAATATTTTCATAGGAAGAAATCATATTTTCAATAGAATAATTGTCATGAATGAATTTTTGTCCATTTTGTGCCATTCTTTTTAATAACGCCTGGTTTTTCGCAAGCAGCTCAATTTTTTCTAGCAACTGTGAGATATTGTTCGATTCAATCAAAAAGCCGTTTATATTATTTTTAATAAGCTCTGAAGTACCAACTGAATTGGTTGCAATAACCGGCACACCTGAAGACATGGCTTCCAGAATGACATTTGACATCCCCTCAAATTTTGAGAGACTTGTTGATACTAAAATATCGATTTTTGCTAAAATATGATGAATGTCATTACGTCGACCTAAAAATTCTACGTGATTTTTTAGGCCTGTATTATTTACATGCTGGTCCAGTTTTTTTCTGTCCGGCCCATCTCCAACGAACACCACTTTGTAATTATGCACTGAATTGTAATTTTTCAATTGCTCCATCGCTTTAATCAGCATTATCTGATTTTTCTGTGGTTTAATACTCCCGATGCAACCGATGGTAAAATTCGCCTTTTCTTTATCAGAAAAAAGCTTTGTGTTTGTTTTTGCAGAATCATATTTTCCGTGAAAGATTTTTACATCAACTCCGTTCGGAACAACGGACACTCGATTCGGAGAAATTCTAACTTCTGTTTTTAGCCGGTGTTTCAGTGAATGAGATACCGATAGTATATCATTACATAAAAATGCAAGTATTCGTTGAATAAATACCTGATGTGGCTTTAAATAAAACGTGCCATGTTCACCATTTATTATTACAGGAACTATGGCCAATTTTGCTCCCAGAATTCCGCTATATGAGCCACCGCCCCAGCCATGAGTATGCACGATGTCTGGTTTTTCTTCTTTGAAAAATTTAGCTAATAAAAACGGACGAAAAGGCGCTTTTCCTTCTCTAAATTTCATATCTACCACTTTTACATGTGGCTGTAAGCGATTTGCCATTGTGCCAATACCTTTAAGACAACAAATAACAGACAAAAATCTCGATTTATTGAGCGTGTTGCACAAATTCACAACGCCATTTTCCATACCGCCAATATCCAGGCGATTGATGACATGACACACTTTTATTTTGCGATGTATCTCCATGAACTACTTGTCAGATTTAATATGGCCATCAATCATCCTCTTCATAAACCCAACCGTCTCTTGCCAATGTTGTAACATTTGACGCTGGACTTTTTCAGGGAAATCTGATCGACGTTTCCAGTAATTTAAAAATAAAACACTCCCGGGCATAAAGCGACAGTAACCCTGGTATGCCTTGTATAACTCATCATCATCCTTTATATTCGGTTGCGGTCGGAGTCCTAATTGATATAGCTGATGATCGGAACGGTCATCATTGTATTCATCATAAATCGGACTGTCGTGATTGATGCCATATCCGGCATATAATTTCTTGATTTCGCGTTTCACGATTTCAATCTGCATCGGAGACGCTTCTTCATATTCCGTGTTCGCACCATCCCTGACTTCTGAAATGCCGTTTTTTTTACAATAAATAATCGTATGTATGTGAAAACTCGCCTGACAGGCAAAGCAGGTGAACTGCATTTGTAATGATCCATAGCGAATTAAATTGCGCATATAATGACGGTGATAAACGCTGGTTAAGGTTTTTCCGACATTGATGAGTGTATGCGTGAATTTACCCGGAAACTTGTCATTTAAAACCGAATAACTATGTTTGCTGTTTTCAATATCAATTTGACCAAAATGTTTGAACGTCAGTAAATGTACATAATCAAATTTTTGCGCCATGCGATACGCAGTCAGTGATGAATCTGAACCACCAGAGAACTGAATACAGACCGATGAAGGTTGTTTATTTTTCATTGGCAACCTCCTTTGGCTTTGACAGGGCGATTGCTTTCTGCTTCATTGTGAACAGCAGCCACAGGATTTTCGCCCTCGTTTTCAGGCCGAATAACAGCAAAAAGTATATCAGCGCCAAATTTGCGTATTTTACCAAAAATCGTTTCATGCGTCGAGGTACCTCCGGTGCCAGAGCTCTAAAGTCAGTAACGCCACAATGGCCTGCGCAGACGGATAAAAATAATCTCCCGTGCCCTTGATAAAAGAATCAACCATTTGTGTTATTGCTTTTTGGCGAAAATAGCCACGGGAAAGGGTTTTCGGATCTAGCAGCACATCACGAATGAACTGGCCGTCGTCGTGCAGCAGCCATTTTTCTATCGGAATTCCGAAGCCAGCCTTCTTCTTATTTATTGTGTGCGACGGAAACCGTTTCTCGCACACTTTTTTTAAGATATATTTAGTGGTCGTTGCGCCTTTATCAGATCGATGGATTTTATACGTTCCGGGCAGTTTGTTGACCAGTTTTGCAATATGAATATCCTGAAACGGGGAAAGCGTTTCCAGACCGTGCGCCATGCACATGCGGTCGACTTTTATCATCAAATCATCCGGAATATAAAATTTAATGTCAGCATACAGGTATTTATTGATATTGTCCTGATCTGCCACATCTGCGAACCACGATTCGGGATGCCGGTACGGGGAGTCCGAGCGGTGTAGTTTCCGGATTTCATCAGTGCACACATAATTCTTTACAATGTCCGGAAAGTATGAGCGCAGATCATACGCTGCCTGTACCGGCGATAGTGAATCGCGATAAAGTTTTCTGCGGATTTTAGTGATCAGAGTGGGCAAAGGTTCGTTAGTGAACATTCCCCAAAGCACCGCAGCATGTTTTAACATCAGTTGCTTTAGTGGATTACGTTTCGTGAACGTATTTGCTAACAACGCTTTTACATGATGTCCGCTGCCACCCATTGTCTGATCCGGTCCGTCACCGGTTAAAATCAGATCGGTAAAGTTTCGGGCTAATTTTGCCGCAAAGTACGTGGGATAAGAAGATGTATCTGTAAAAGGTCCATCCTGATGGAAGACTACCGTATCCAGCATTTCATGAAAGGATTCCGGCGACGCAATTACCTGATGATGCCTGGCGCCGACGTGCTGCGCCATCACTGCGGCATCGTTTAATTCGTTGCGCTCTTCTTCCGCAAATCCGATACTAATTGCCTCAACAGGGCTTTCCGATAGCTCGGAAGCAAAGGAAATCACCGCACTGGAATCGATCCCGCCGCTTAAAAAGCAGTACACTTTTTTGCCGATCATTCGTTTTTTTACTGCAGCACGAATTTGTTCTTCAAGTTGCTGCATAGCTTCTTCAAAAGAGAAATTCGATTCGGCAGCGATCCTGTGGTCGTGGTAATTTTTTACTTTCACACCAGACGCCGAATAAATAACCATTGTTCCCGGAGGCGCCTGATGTATATTTTTAAACATCGTATGCGGACTGGGCACATTATTGAGTGTTAAGTACTCGTTAAGTGCCTGCTTATAAATTTCTTTCTGGATTCCCGCAGCCAGAATTCCCTTGATTTCCGAAGAAAAAATAAATTCATCCTGTTCACAATAATAGTGTAATGGTTTATGACCATACGGATCCCGGCAAAGAATGATCTTGTCATTTTTTCGATCCCATAGTGCACAAGCAAATTCACCTTCCAGATGGCGCACAAAATCTTCACCCCATTTTTGATAGGCTGCAGCGATGATGGCCGTACTTGTAGGGGCAGGAACCAAAATGTTGTGCTGTTGTAAATTTCGACGATGTTCCGGTGCATCTAATACAATTCCATCAACAAATGCGTAAATCGATTGGGAACCATGATTATCTGTAGCAGTATTATCTTTACAATAAATGCTATTATGTTGGTTAGCCATTCCAATTGTGACGGTTTCACTCACCTTGATTTGTGGTGAGTCTGCATCACGGTGTGATTGAGCAGCTAACATTTCTCCTAATATATGTCGGAGATGTTTTGATCGTTTGGCTGAATAAATTCCGGCGATAAGTCCCATAGTATTACGCTTTCTTATAAATCCATTTCACCTTCGAACAGGAACCAATTATTCTCTTCAGTCAACTCCTGTCGAATATTTGATGGAATTTTATTGTCAATGTATAACATACATGTCCGCTTGGTTGCTCTTTGAAAAAATAATAACTTTTTTAACTTGGCTAAAAAATCAATATTCCCAAAAAAATTTAAGGAAACAGAATCCATCCCTTCTTTTCTCATATATAAGGAGAATTTGAGCAACAGAACAGACAATGTTGCATTGTGATCCAGTGAGAATAAATCAAAAATTTCTGCGACTCCAGTATGTTTGCAAAACACAATATATCCTAATAAATTATTTTTCGAATGATCATATAAACAAAAGAATCGATATACATGACCGGAATAGTTTGCGTAGCGCCAATTCAAGTAAGATGGATTTCTTTCACCGATGATTGAATAAGACTCTTTGGCCTTTTCCCATAAATCATTCAAATCATTTTCACAAGTATCGGATATTTGTGCGTGAGTTTTTTTAAAAAACAGGAGCAATTGCAATTTATCAAAAAAGAACAATAGGAGATCGATCACCAGAGCAATTAATGCAGCAAACAGTTTAAATTTTACATGCTGAATTAATTTATGTTGGGTGTGCAGCAATTTAACCCAGGTCGATGAATGCCCAATCTCCTGATAGCCGGCTCGTTTAAAAATACCGTGTGATGATTTGTTCGGATATGCAAAAATGTATTCATATCCATTGGATCCAAGTTGAGAAATTGTTTGCTGTAATTTTAGCGCGGGGCCAAAAACCCGATGTTCGCGGTTAATAGCAAAATCCGCAGCGATACCAATGGTACTTTTTTTACCAAAATAGTAAATATCGCGTGGGTATACCGTTCCTGCCCCTACAATATTTTCAGTCGTGTCATCGATTGCCAACCATGTTTGCGTATCTTGATGCGGCTCTTCCTCGTAGAGCCAGATAAACCGGTTGTCGAAATGTTTTGATAAATTTTTTGCCCACAATTCCTGAACAGCTCCACGGTGAATTTTGGGTTCCATTTTAACGATGCGATAGCTCATTCCTGCTCAACTCTTTTTATGAATCGGTTTCCCCGATTTGATCTGCCAGAAACGTTAACAATTTTTCTGCAACAACAGTGCGCCCCACATTGTTTAAATGACCGCCATCTTGTGTATAAGCGGGGATTAGAAAAGAATATCTTTTACCATTACGTTCAAAAAATTGGTTTCGGCCATCCGGATAAGTGGATTCAGCTTTTGCAAGATCGAAAACCAGGCCTGTGTCGCCGTACTCATTTAATAGTAACTCATTGAACTCGTTACGTTTAATATTATCGGCATATCCACCAATAGGACGACCGATTATATTTTTTATGGATACGATAATCCCTGTTTGTGCTATACGTAATGGAACTGTCACGTGGATAAACATGGTTTTCGGAAATTTTATAATCAACGAATCAAGAACATTTTTGTATGCAGTGAAAACGTGTTGTATATCAGTATCTTCCCTGATATCGATATAGCAAAATTTAAAAAATGCATAATCTGCTGAATCACCAACCCCATTGTTGACGAAGTTTTTAAAATCCATTATTTTAGATAATGGATCTTTGTTATTACCAATCCTGGAATGAGCAAAAACAGGCGACTTTAAAGTGTCAGGCGCGTTTATCTCTTTTATATTTAATGATATTTTTGGCGCCTCTTTCATAATTAATTTCATTCCATTGATGATATTGAATCCCACAGATTGATGACCGAAATAGATTTTCTTTGATTTTAATATGTCCCATTTTATTTCCGGAACGTGCTTAATTGTTGTTAACTCACTTTTAATGTTTGCATTGTTCTGTTCGCGACATTGATATGTAATCATTAATAGCACCATGACTAATAAAGCGAAATATCGTTTCATTCGGATTACCCCCATTCAGATTTTTATATTTGATCATTCGGATTAGCCTGGAATTGTTGTGTTTTCTTTTTGCTTCCGTTCAATATATTTCATTACAGCATAAATTGAATCTAAATTTTCGGGTACAAGCTCGTTATCTTCGACATGGAAGCCGAAATTATCTTCAATAAAAGATACAAGCTCGATAACACCGGTAGAGTCGAGAATTCCATTATCTAAGAATGAATCTTCATTTTTTAAAAAATTAGATGTCTCATCATACAAAAAATTTTCACAGATGAAATATCTAATTTTTTCTTCCGTTGACATCAAAGCCTCCGATTTTCTTATTTAAGCGACAGTTTTAAAATAGTAAAAATGGTTTTAACGAACATCGAAAAGACTATACGGTAAAACCTGTTGTTTTGAGCATAAAAAAAATGTTAAATTCATGTGAAAAAAATAATTATGCTAATCCAATGACTTCAGAGACAGAAGCAAATTTAAAATCTGAAAGAAGGTTCTTCAGCTTTTGCTCTGTTAAGGCCAGGTTTCCATAATGTTTAAATTTGGAAGAAAAATTAGCTTTCAACCGAGGCTGTAAGAAATCAATTTCCCAGGGATGAAAATAAATGATAATTGGTTTTCCGCCGGAATTTAACTTTTTGAGAGCGGAACGAATAAACCAATACGGATACAGTCTTAAGTATGCGCCTCCGGCGACCGGAAAATTGTTGCCGAATAGCCGAAGGGTTGATAGCGGAAATTCAATGAGTTTTCCGTCTTGTTCAAGGTCGATGATAAAAGGAAATCTCGGAGCAGCTATAAATCCGCCGCGATTATGTTTTATCGGAAAAATGCTCGAATCATATCGAATGCCAAATTGAACCAATGTCTTAAACGCCCATGTTGTATTTGGTGTGATCGAATAATTTGGCGCCCGATAGCCAAGAATGTTTTGCCCGGTAATTTTTCCGAGAAGCTCAATGGATTTTTTTAAATCCTCTTTAAACTCTTTTTCGTTCAAGTCATAAATACAACGATGTGAATACCCATGTGTGGCGATTTCATGTCCATTATCGTCAATTTGCTTAATTAAATCAGGAAAACGTTCTGCAATCCATCCCAGAACAAAAAACGTTGCGTTTGTTTTCTTGTCCCGAAGCAAATCAAGAATTTGAGTTAGTGTGAGTGATATTCTGCTCTCAAACGTATCCCAATCTTTGAAATTTACAATATCCTGTAAATTTGCAACCTGAAACCAGTCTTCAACATCTACTGTAAGAGCATTTAGAGCGCCGTTTAATTCCAAAGATTTTATAACCTCCAAACCAATGCCCCCCGCATTCCGTTATTTATTAATATCTGATTACCCATTTGTAGCGTATTCACGATAATCATAGCGATAGTTATAGTAGTATGGTAAAACATTTTCAACATTATTTAAAACAATACCCAATATGTTCATACCTGCATCTCGCATCAGGTCAGTTGCTCGTTTAACGGTCTCTTTTGGTGTTTTACCTGCACGCACAACCATCAGTGCGCCATCTACCTCGGAACTGAGAACAAGCGGGTCACTTACCGGAATTGTCGGAGCGCAATCTATGATAACTGTATCAAAATAAAATTTAATTTCGGAAAACAGGTCTCTTAAAGTAGGCACATTTAAAATTTCAGCCGGATTTTGAGTTAATCGACCACTGGTTAAAATTTTTAATTTGGGTAAAAATGTACTTTTTAAGACAGATTTTAAAGATTTCTCTTTTTGTGCAACCTCAATAAATCCATTATCTTTATCAAGATTAAATAATTTATGGACAGCCGGGCGTCTTAAATCACAATCAATTAACAATGTATTTGTATTTTGATATTTGCAGATTATTGTTGCCAAATAAGCCGCTGTTGTGCTTTTGCCCTCCCCTAACACCGCACTTGTAATCAGTAAATTTCTGATCTCGCGATCTGTTTTATTTAAATGACGGATTTTAGAGAACAGCCGCCTGAATTCGGTAGATACTAGAGATTCTTCATCGTACCAGTACGGAGGTTCGATCCTGCGTGGTTTATTGTTCATTTTCTATTTCTGCTTTCGATTTATCATTAACCGGAAAATTTTCCATCACTTTTTCGCTTAAGCGAAAGTTTGTATTTACTACACTCTCAATTTTAAGCCGTGGTTTACCGTTATTATGATTTTTATTTGTAATTGCTTTTAAAAATAGTTCAGAACCAATTTTCTCATAATTTGACAGCTTCAAATTACGTTTTGCTTTGTCAAAATCCGGATTAATTTTAAGTGCATTCTTAAAATTAGCGATCGCTTTTTCATTGACATAATTGCGAAGAATGCAGTACGCGGTTCCCAGGTCATTATATATATCAGCATGGCCCGGATATTTTTTAAGCAAATCTTGTAAAAAGTTTATGTAATTCCATATCAGTTCGTAACTATCTTGTTCATTACAAAAGAGTATTTTTAAATAGTAATCATATTGATCATGTGCGTAAGAAAAATGTGTGCCGTCTTCTTTGGCAATTTTTAATTCTTCCAACGCTTCTAACGGTTTGTCCGCTTCTACCATTTCTATTGCATTATAATAATGCGCGTTTTGATAGCTGGGGTTCATAAGAATTGCTTTTTCAAAGCTTTTTTGCACCTCTTCTTTAAAGTTTAGTGTTAATTCGTAACTGTCTTTTTTAATTATATTTAAAATAAACGCCATTGCCCGGTTAAAATAAGCCTCTGAATAATAATTGTTTTTAGCGATTGCAATATCGAACATTTCAACAGCAGCTTTACACGCGCCCTTTTTCATGTAAACTTTTCCAAGATTGTTATAGTAGTCCACATAGTCCGGATTTAAGCGAATCGCCTTTTCAAAAGCCTTAACAGCATGGTCATATTTTCCCATCGCAAGCAAAGATTTTCCCATGTTGTTAAATGTTTGGGATTCTTCCGGTGTTTTCTCAATTGCTTTTACATATTCCTCAACAGCCTCGGTGTGCAGATTATTTTCATGAAAAATGACTCCAAGCATATTTAATAATGCCGGATTCCCCTCTTTTTTAAGATGTTGGGATAAATTGAAGAAAAGTTCTATTTCCTTTTTTCTGTCCTCATGAAATTTTTTTATCTGTGCCAATAATTCAGTTTCATCTTTTTCACTATACTCAATCTCTTTTGAATTGATAAATCCCCCATTTCTGAAAAGTGAACAGACGATTTTGTTTAATCGACCGTTATTCGAAGTACGTAGTTGATATTCTTTGTTCTTAAAATGAAGAACAGAATTTATGCTAAAATTTTGCATAAGATAAAATCTCCAATAATTTGAAGATGACATTTCCATTTCAGGCGGAAGATATCTCAGCCTGTTGGTGCATATCAGTTATTACAGAATTATAAATCATTAGAAACCTCTTTTTGAAAAAGGATCATGGCCGAGTGTCGTTTCATTCTCAATTTTAGGGATTGTGCCGAGTACAGGTAAATGAAGATATCGTTCTACCTCTTCCACATTTTTAAATGATCGATCGATGTATTCAATTGCATAAATTAAACCAACGCCAATGGTTATTCCTAACACAATACTCATCATCATAATTTTCAGCCGGTCAGGTTTAATTGGATGCAATGGTTTTAGCGCAGGTTGAATCACTTTAAATTTAAATTCGGCTGCTGTTCGCTGTAATGCTTCTTCAATTTCCGATCCACGAGACTGTTGAAGTAATGTTTGATATATTTCCCGATTTGATTCAACTTCTCGCTGCAGCCGGCTTAGCTGCATTTCTTTCTGCGGACCTTCGGCAATTTTTCGCCGATATGTTTTTACAAGATTTGTAAACACTTCTTTTTTTTGATTTAAAAATTTGATATTTATTTCAGTAATCTCTTTTTCTATCACTGCGTCAATGTATTCGCTATTTCCGGTTGCAGCATGTGATCTGGCCAATGTTTCTATCTCGTTTCGAATATTTGATTGTAACCGTTCTATTTCAGAATTTATCTTTAATACATTTACATCTTCCCAACTATATTTTAGCATTAGCTCTGATAGGTTGGTCACTGAACGCAGCAGATCAATTTCTAGAGTATTTAAACGGGCTGACCGAAACGAGCGATAGTTTGCAGATATTCGATGTAATTTATTTTTTAAAAACTTTAATCGGTCTTTGGCCTCTCTCAACTCGAAATCTGTGCCTGTCAAACTTTTATTTACCTCATCAAGATTGTCCGAGATAAATGCTTGACTGTCGAAATCATTGCGTAACATATCCTCTTTAAAGTTGCGGAGTTTCTCTTCAGATTCTTCCAATTTTTTGTTATAAATTGTTAATTGTTCGGAACTAAATTGTAACGCCCCGCGGATACCACCCACTTCTCGGCGCAAGGATTCATCAATAAATATCTGGGTGAGTGTATGTGCAAGATTATAGGCCATTTCCGGAGAATTGCCAGTCGCCGTTATTTGTACAAAATCCGAGCCCATTTGGCTAATCGTTAGATGCCGTTGTAATCGTTCAATCCAAAATAATTCCACGATTTCATTTGTCGTTAGCCCGGGGTAGGCAGATTTATTGTCTTCAGCAATTTTGCGCAACTTTGGATCATTGTGTAAATTAAGCGTCTCGATTAGGCGTTTTAAATAATTATGACTGGTAACCAGTCTTCGTAAGTTATTCAGGCGTTCCTGTGCAGTTACCCCCGGAACCAGGTTTTGCATTTGACGCGATAGTAACTGACTCTGGCTAATTTGAATAACTGTTGATGATTGATACAGTGGCTTTGCAATAAAACAATAAATTATCCCAAAGATTAATGTTACAACGAACGGGATGATAAAGTAAAATTTTCGTCGCAAAAAAAGTTGTAAATATTCTTTAATATCAATTGTATTTTTTTTCTTCTGTTGAACCATTCCGTGCTCCTGATTATAGAACGCTAATTTATAACATTGTAAATCAGCATCGAAGTTGTTGCTGTTACTGCAATTCGTAATATATCATAAAATATCCCCCGTCTGGTTAAAGCTGTAAACAATGATTCTCTTCGCTGCGGTATAAAAATGGTATCTCCTGGTTTAATTTCAAGCGGCGCCGGTAGACCACTTTGTGAATATTTATCCAAATTTAGTGTGGCAACACTGGAAAATGAGGTTCCTTTGATAATCACCTTTACTTCGTTCATTTTTGCGGACGGAGTTGGCCCGCCTGCCAGAATAATTGCTTCCAGCACGTTAACAGGTTTTGTGAGCGGATAACCACCGGGACGCACCACCTGTCCGTAAATATAAAAAGCCTCTGTAGATGGCTGCATCGCTGTCATACTGCCAGCCATGCCCCCTTCGCTATTTCCGGATTCTGTACTGATCCCGGGAATATTAATTGTATCTCCGGGGTAAATATTTGGTAATTCGGATTTATCACCATCGGAAATATATTTAGTCAAATCCACTGTAATTGATTTTCCGGATTCTTTGCCACCCCGTATTACTTTTACCCGGCTCAAAATTGCTGTTTCGGCCGGGCCGCCAGCCTCAAGAATTATTTTCCATAAATTCGGCACAACCTCAAAAGCATATTTCCCAGGTTGCAGCACATGGCCGGTAATATATATTTTTTTACTGCCATATTGCGTCACCACTACAGATGCCTGGGATATGCGTTTATTAAAGAGTGACATTTTCCGTGCGATTTTCTCAGCAAGCGAAGTTGGCGTCAATCCCGCCGCGGTTAAGCTTCCGATTACTGGCAACACAATCGTCCCATTTTGACTAACGCGAACGGTTGAGTTTAGATTTGGCTCCTGCCAGAATGATACAGTCAACTGGTCTTCTGGCCCGATAATATATTCCTGTGCTAATAGAACCGAACGTCCGTGCAAAATCAACAAAACGGATATGGTGAAAAGTGATGCAAGTCTCATGTATTTTCCCTGTTACAGACGTTTTAATTATTCATGTAGTATTATTTTAATCAGATTAAGAATACTGATAGTTATGTTTTCGATATTCATTCACCTTCATGTCAAATCGATTGATCAGGTCGTAGAGCGTAACTCGGCTAATTCCAAGCTCTCGGGCTGCTTTTGAAATATTCCCCTTTGTTCTGTTGAGCGCCAGATCAATGTGCTTTCGCTGAACATTGTCAACAACATCCATCAGAGATGTGTTTTTTTGTTGAATTTTATCATCAAGTCCCAGGTCTTCGCAACTGATGATATTATTGGTACTCATGATCACCGCTCGTTTTACCCGGTTTTCTAACTCTCTTACATTACCCGGCCAATTATAGCGCATCATCCGTTCAATAGCCAGAGAATCGAAATGAAATATTCTTTTATCATATTCATTTGAATATCGCCTTAAGAACGAATTTGCTAATAGCATAATATCCTCATTACGTTCTCTGAGCGGTGGCAGGTTAATTGAAATGACAGATAATCGATAATATAAATCCGGTCTGAAATTTTGATTTTGAATTTCAGTTTCCAGATTTTTATTTGTAGCCGCCACAATACGAACACTCACATAAAGCGGTTGTTTTCCGCCAACCCGTTCAATTTCTTTTTCCTGTAAAAAGCGGAGTAACTTTACCTGAAGCGATGGACTTAATTCTCCGATTTCATCCAAAAAGGCTGTTCCCTCGTTTGCCAATTCAAATTTGCCCTTTTTCTGATAATAGGCGCCAGTGAATGCTCCTTTTTCATGTCCGAATAATTCACTTTCCAATAGATTTTCCGGAATCGCTCCACAATTAATAGGAATGAAAGGCTTTTTCGTGCGAATACTTTGATAATGTATCGCACGGGCCACTAATTCTTTACCAGTGCCGCTTTCGCCATAAATGAGCACAGGAACATCTGTTGATAATACCCGCTTGATGATGCTGTAAACCTCTTGCATTTGAGAACAATCCCCGATAATATCGTCAAAGTGCCGCTCTTCGCGTATTCTGGAATTCAACCGTTCATTTTCCAACTCAATTTTTTGGATATATAGTGCGCGTTTAATAATAATTTTTAATTCATCAATATCGATGGGTTTTTGATAATAGTCGAACGCGCCCATATTTATTGCTTTATGAATGAATTCTTTTTCCTCATTCCCCGTAATCATTACAACTTTCATCCGGGTATTCAATTTTACAATTTGCTCCAACAACCATAATCCATCCCGTTTGTCGTCCGCAGAAAGCGTGATGTCCAGTGTAACAAGATTGGGCATTTCCGATTTAATAATGTCAATGGCTTGTTCTGAATTTTCAGCTAACAGGACCTTATAATCATCAGCCAGCGCCCATTTCAGTTGAGAACGAATTCCGGCTTCATCATCAACAACAAGAAGAATATTTTGATTGCGATGTGTTAATTCATATTTCCTCATTACGACTACTAAACCCTCCTTAAAATTGCATCTCTGGTTTAATTTTCATCCTTAATGTTATTTGGTTTTGGCAAGTAGATTTTGAAATCAGTTCCCTGGTTGAGTTTACTTTTTACTTCAATCGCCCCGCCATGAGCCTGTATAATTTCCTTGCTCTGGTACAGCCCGATTCCCAATCCTTTTCGTTTTGTTGTTTGAAAAGGTTTGAATAGATTTTGCTGAATAAATTTTGAAGACATCCCGCATCCGGAGTCAGCGACAATAATTTCAGCGAAATCATCATCAGCAGAAGCTCCGGGGATTGATCCTTCTGTAAGCCGTAGTTGGGGTTTTGCCTCCTGAATTGTGAAGCGTAAATGACCGCGCTCGTCTATTGCCTCAATTGCATTAATGATTAAATTTTTTATTACTTTTTTAAGTAAGTCCGGGTCTGCATTTATTGTTGATATTTTGCTATAACAACGATCAAGCGTAATATGTGGTTGATCTGTTAGCTTCACATCAGCGATTACGTCATCTATCAATTGTTGAAGATTGACAGATTGGCGATTCAATTCCAGGCGATCAGGCATTGTTGACAGTTTGGCGATTAGTGACTTCATCCGATTTGCAGTACTGGATATTGTAATTAACATATCTTTCTGAAATTCTTTATTGCCCCAGTTCTTCTCTGCATTTTTCACCACAAGAGATAACGTTGAGACAGAGTTTTTAATATCATGCAAAACAAAAGACGCCAGTTTATGAAAAGATTCCATTTCACGGGTTTGAACCAAATTTTCGTTTAATTGTGCATTTAAAATTGCCACGGAAGATTGGTTTGCAAGTGTTTCCAGTAAATCAAAATCCTCCAGAGAAAACAATCCATTATCAGATTTGGGTCCGAGAATCAGAATTCCGATGAACTTCTGCTGGACAATCAATGGCACACACACCCTGGCATTTAGTTGTTCAAAATGTTTGATTTCCATATCTGTGATACCAGAAGTTTCCGGATTCTTTGCTAACGTGGAAATTTCCAGTGGTTCTCCAGATCGAAAAATCCAGTCTACAAAATTGCTGTTTGATTCAAATTTGATATGATCCAAAAACGGCTGATTTTTCGTTTTCCATAAAATAAAGTGTCCGGACAGGGGATTTTTTAAAAAAATTGAAATGTTTTTTATTTGAAAAATATGAGCAATATTGTTAACAATTGTTTCGAGAACGTCTTCAATATGGACAACCTCGGACAGGCTTTCGCTGAATTTACCCCATTGTTCTCGATAATTATATTTATTACGATAAAAATTTCTGTCAACAAAGGCTCTGATTCTTTTTTTTAATGATTTGGAAACCAGAATTGCCAGAAGCATCATAAAAACCAAAAAAGCTGCCAGCACAGTGAAAAATGTTTGCAGATCACCGCCAATTGAACGAACAACATGGCCAATAATGCCGATGGTAATTAAATAGCTCCCGACAATAAAAATCGTGGCAGATGAATATACAGCTTCACGCCCGATTTTTACTTCATATTGATTAATGCCATATTTTCCCAGATAAATCAGAAAGAATATATTGGAAATGATAATAAGCCCCATTCCGAGTAATACTGTAGATTTTCCCATGCCACCGAACATAAGTAAATGACTGGTTAAATAAACGACGAAAAGGAAGTTAATGAACATTACTATCAGAATTGCCTTTTTGCCGAGTTGAATGGATTGCCGTAACGAACGTAACGTGCTTTCGAGGTGAATTAAAATTATCACCGAAACAAGTAATACAAAAACCAGAAAGAAATTACCAGACTCTGTGATTTCAAAATGAGCGTGTCCCTTATAAAATATTGTCTCGGAAAATGGAATTATCCAATTTAACACAAGTAAAACCAGGCTGGCAATCGAAATTACCGACACAAGCCACATTTTCTGCTTCAGAATTTGCAAAGAATTTTGACGAGCGTAGGTTAGACTGAGTCCCACAAAAAGCGGTAGCATTAGGCATAGTCCAGAGGTAACGAAGTTAATCCAGAAACTCGTTTGATCCGTCTCGATTTTCCAGAACAGCATGTACATTCCTGCATTAATCATAACTGCCAGGACAAATGCTGCGATAAATAAGATACGGACGATATGTTTCGTTGAAAGCGAATAAAAAACACAACCCGTAATTACTGTGAGAACTAATGTAATAAGTGAAAATATAGTTTCGATTGTCATTAATGTTACAATTCTCAAATATTGATTTCAATAAATTCGGTTTACAATGTTATAGAAACTTCGTTACTTTCCGAGCTTAAACCCCCTTTATCAATCACAACTATTTTGTAATAATATGTTTTACCGGGGCGAATATTGCTATCTGTGTAATCATTGGTAGTATTACTGCTGCTCATCCAGAGTGGCGCTTGATCCGGTGCAACGTTCGGTTTTTCTCCCCGATAAATTCGATACATAGAGAAGTCGGGGTCGTTGCATTGGTTCCAATGCAGCTTAACATGACCGGAGCTTTCGACAATGGGACGTGCCAGTTGAATTCGGGTTGGAGGTATGTTTTTGCCCGTTGTTATTGTAATTGAGTTACTTGGCTTATTTGCACCACTTCGATTATAAACGAAAATTTTATATGTATAAGTTTTCTCTTCTTCCAAATCATTGTCAAGAAATTGAACAATTTCCGAATCATAAATGGATTTAACCAGATGTGAAGACTGAGAAACATCTGAATTTTCTGATCGATAGATTTTATAGCTATCAAAATCGGGTGCATCGGAACGAGTCCAACTCAGATGTGCGGCAGACCAATTACTGCTATTGCCATTTAATTGAACTTCGGATATTTGTGAAAAAGATTGCTTTTCTGTTGTTATAACGTTGCTGGCCGAGCTTAATCCGCCGTTATCATAAGTATAAAGTCGGTAATAATATTTCTTTCCCTTGATAATGGAGTCATCAACATAACTGCTCTGATCACGGGAGTAAATTTGTTGCACCAGCTTATCCGTTGAATCAACGTTAGAATCTTCTGCCCGATAAAGCCTGTAATATGAGAAATCGTTGTCGCTGCTGGGGCGCCATTTAATTTCAACGGACGAAAGACTCGATTCGTTAATGGAGTATAACTCCGATTTTTGCGGGGGAGTATTGTATTGTTGATAATTGCTCATGTTTAATTTTAATTCATTTGTCTTTTGTTGAACAGACTGAACGAGCGGAATATTAGGATAATCGTTCAAAAGCGCGGAATATTTTTCCAATGCTTTTGCCGCGCTATTCAATTTTTCTTCGTACATGCCGGCTAAAGCAAGCGTTGAATTTATCCGCTTTGGATGTGATAATTTCATTTTAAGCATCGATTCCAGTGCTTCGGCCGCCTGTTGCCACTTGTCCAGGCGAACGTAACATGTAGACAGATGATCCATTGCCATCGTAGCAAGCATAGTATCCGGATATTTGGAAACGACGCCTTTGTAATGTTTTATTGCACTCGTATAAGCTGCATCTGCCAGGTTTTTTTCATTATTTATTCTGTAATAATTTGCTATATAAAGCGGGACATCAAGCGCTTTTGGATGGCGGGGAAATGCTTCCAAAACCCATTGATATTCATTTAATGCTTTATTCCAGTTGTTCTCCATTTCATACGTCTTGCCAATCGCCAATTGCGCCTGAATACACGCATCCTGTATATTTGGGTAGTTATCAAGAATTCGCTTAAATTCAGAACGTGCATCATCAAATTTTCGTTGTGATACATAAAGACCACCTTTTGCAAGATAAACCTTTGCAATATTTGCATGATCCGGGTAAGTGTTCAATATGCGTTGATATATATACAATGCCTTTTGTGGGTTGCTTAATTGGTGTTCATAAATTGAGCCCAATTTCAGCATGAGATTGAACACTTCAAACCTGGCCTGGTATTGTCGAATTGCATTATCTAAAATTTGTGCGCTTTCTTCCCAATATCCCTGCTCGCTAAATGAATTCGCAAGTTCGGCTTCTGCTGTTAGTGCAATCATGGATTGCGGCCATTTTTGGATAACGTCCCGGAGGTACCGACGAGATTTTTCCTGTTGTTCGTCTGCCAAAATATTTTTATTTTGCTGGCGGTAAAGCCAGGAAATATAATTGGGTGTTTGCAAAATATTAATGTTCGGCAATAATGTATCCGATAATACCGGAGGATATTTGTCAATTAATAACTTGTACGATGCAATGGCTTCGTTCAGATGCCCGCTTCTTTCATAACTGTTTGCGATCGCAAATTGAGCCAGTGCACATAATTCTTCATCTTCTGAAGATTTTTTGATAATCTCCTGATATATTTCAATCGCCCGGTTATACTCCTGTTGAAGTCTATAAAGTTTGCCAATTGCCATCCAGCTTTGTCGAATATAATTTCGGATTTCTTTGGAACGACTTTCTTTAGTGCTAAATTCCTTAATTATCTCGCGATAAGCATGTTCTGCCAAAGAATAATGCTCTTTTGTTGCAATGTCCGGATTAATTAAAATATTTTGCTGGGCTTTTTCTGCTGTGTAAAACATTTTTTCGATGGTATAAAGTTCGCTAATTTGCGTATGTTCATTTGTACAGCGATAGAAAAGTATGCTCAACAAAATAAAACAAATGGCGCAATATTTTAGGCTAATTGGTTTTCTGATTAAGGTTTTCATAGAATTCTCCAAATTATACAGTATCTGCCTCCAAATCATTGATGTCTGTATGAATGTTATTTTTTATCATTTAAATGGATATAGAATCGTGTAATCGTATTAATTTGAAAATAATTTGTCACAAATGAAATGATAATGCCCAATCCCAATAATGTAGCAACCATCTCGGGTGAAAATTTTGCAATGATTATATTTGTCTTGCCCGATAGATAGCTGATCGGCATGTATAAAAATGTTGGAATGGCAACCAGAATAAACGTGATCAGAATATTTTGTTTGAATGTTGCAAAAGTTTGCGCAATAGAGCGGCTAAGGCTTTGATCGCTTAATACAATATATGCAGTCGTATAAGCGAAAATTGATGTCACAATAATTCCGAGAAATAGAGCAGTCATTTCAATAATTCGAATGACCAGATACTCCGGATTTAAAAATTTATTGAGAACATACGGAAATCCCAAAATAATTGTCATTGAAATAACAGACTCGGCAATCCATATTAATAGCAGAGATGGATATTTCGAAAAAGTACGGCGTAGAGCAACTCGAATACTAATTTTATTTCTCATAAAATTATAAGCAAATACATGGGTAGCCACACCAATTAAGATAATTCCCACAAAACCACTTAAAACGAAATTCAACTGATTGAATAATGGGGTCAATATGTAAAAAAATGTGGGATAGTGTAGCGCCCATTCACCAAAAAATTGGCGAATGAGGGGAATATAAAACATAACAAATGGCGGATTAATAAAATTAACCAGTGATATTAAAATGACCAATTGTAATGTTGCATAAAATGCAAACGGGATAAAAGTTTTAATCTTTTTCATTGATACAAAACACTGTTGCCATAGCCAAAATATTCGCTTTATCCTTTCTATCATGTTAACATTTCTCCTTATCAGTTGGAATTTCCGGTTGAATAACAGATTTATGGTTTTGTTTCCGCATGAACTTCATTGCTACCAGAGCGAAGTCCCCCGGCGTCATTTACAAAAATACGATAATAAAAAATTGTATTTGGCTCAAGATTTGTATCTACAAATTCAGTTGTTCCCTGGTTGTTGATAATTGCTATCGGTGCAGTGGATATGGTGTCGCTGATTGAAGCATTTGAACGGAACAATGTATACATCGAAAAATCATTGTCCGAATTTCGTGACCAGGACAGTCGTAAGGTAACGCTATCCAATACAGATGGAGTTGCCAGAACAACCGGGCCTGGTGCCTTATTGGCGTTTGTTGTGCCATTCTCAATATTGCTGCCAGTGCCAAGACCGCCCTCATCGTAAACATAAATTCGGTAGTAGTAGGTTGTTGCCTCAGCAAGTCCGGTATCCTCAAATTCATTTGTCTGTTGGTTCGTAATAACTTTTACCAGGAATGAGGTGGAGTCTACAGAAGGATTTGTGGAACGATAAATTTTATATTTACTAAAATCACTTTCTGTATTTTCAGACCAATTTAAATGAACGGCGTGCAAATCATCCTGCAACGCAACGATTGGATAGAGTGTTACTCGCTGCGGCGGTATGTTTGAATTTGTTTGTCCGCTTTTTTCATTACTTTTTGAAAACAATCCACGCGTATTATATACGAAAATTCGATAAAAATATTCGGTGTCTTCTTTAAGCCCTGTATCTTCATAACTTATCATACTTTGATTCGTTATTGTCGCTACCACCGAGGTTGTTGAATCGACTCCAGCGGTTAGCGAACGATAAATTTGATATGCGGCAAAATCGTCATCTTCATTTTTAGACCAATTCAATTTAAGGCTGGTTAATGAATTTGCCACTGGTGACACGCTAAACAATGTAACAACCGATGGTGGTTGATTGATGCCTGTTTTTCCGCTTACTTCATTTGATTTGGCAGGCATTCCCTGTATATCATAAACATAAATGCAATAAAAATATTCCTGGTTTTCAGCCAGTTTGGTAGCAACAAATTGTGTCCTGTTTTGATCTGTAATTATGGCGAGAAGCTGATTTGTGGTATCGACCGAATTTTCAGTAGATTGGTAGATTTGGTAGCTATGAAAATCGGAATCATTATTCTTAGTCCATGTTAATTCGAGCGAAGTTAGTGGATCATCCTGCCCCGGAGACGGGGAGAACAGTCTTACCGAAGTTGGAGGTGTGTTTGATTCAACATTGCCGGAAACTTGGTTGCTTCCTTTTACCAAACCGAAACGATCAAACACAAAAAGCCGGTAATAATATGTATCATTCGCGTTTACATCAGAATCTGTATAACTTGTGTTCGATTTGTCAAAAATTGTTGTCAACAGTTTTGAAGACGTATCCACGCCAGAAGATGTGGAACGAAACAGGCGATACGTGGAAAAATCATCCTCATTGCTTTCTGACCAATATAATTCAAGCGCCTGGGTACCACTGCCCGATTGAACTGAAATGAACAATATAACAGACCCGGGATCTGACTGGATTGAAATTCGGCCCGGAGCAGTGATAGCATCTGCAATATTTCCTGCGCGGTCAGTGAAATGCCCGGTGATAATTCCATTTGCCACTTTCAGTCCCGATGGAATGGTGTAATCAAGTTCGTAAATGCCGTCCAGTGCGGTTTCATCGCCATTCATACCGTCATCATATAAACGAATATTGAACTTTTTATCGCTGATATCAATGGTTGCTGTGCCATTTGGTTCTCCCGCGTCTAAAGAGAAATGAATAACATGCCCCGGAGCCAGAACATTTCCATCGGAATTTTCTGTAATGCTGCTAATCGATGCTCTGGTATCCAGTTGGATAGTGCTGTGTACCGGGCGCTGATTGATATTGCCTTCACTGTCACGAAATTTAACATAAACATGCTTTACGCCATCGTTTGGAGTTAATGACCATGATTTGAACGGTGAGTACATTTCCCACGCGGCATTGTTAAAGGATGAGTCATTAGCGATCATCATATACAGAGTATTAACATTCGCGGTTAATTTTAAACTAACTGTTTGATTATTAGTGAATTTTTTGCCATCTTCGATAATGATATCATAAACGCTTGGCCTGGCTATGATTTCTGATGAGCGCTTTCCTTCATACCCATTAGAATCTACCGCTGAGATTTGATAAATATAGAGATGCCCATTCACAACTGAACTGTCCGTATATTCCTTATTCATCGTTGAATCGACCAGATCCGCCTGGGTTGTTGAATCTTTTCGAAAGATGTAATACGCCGCCACACCACTGTCACTGGCCATCGTCCAGGTGAGGATGACTTTTGTATCACCGATAGTCGCAATTATATTATGTGGTGCACTGAAATAACTGGTTTCAGATGGTAATAATAAATCGGTATGTTGTTTATCACAAACATTTAGTATTATAATGAATGTAAATACTATGCTAAAAAAAATAAATTTTGATACTCTCTTAATTTGATTATCTTTGGACATGAGTAACTCCAAAAAATCACTTAACTTGAATGATATTCATTCTTGAATTAGTTATTATTTAATGGCATTGAAAGTGTTACTGTGCTTGTGCCGTTATGAAATCCCGCGGATACAGCGGGTACGGAGCGACTAAACATTTCTTTATCAAATGCTGGAAAGAAAAATAACGAATCAAGCACATTATAAATCCAGATGCCTGCTGACGCCCATAACCAGAGCCTGGATTTTTCATATCGATCATCCGCTATTTGATGTTTTTGCACAGCGATATCCCAGTATCCATTTCTCAGGTGATAGTATCGCCTGTTTGCCTGGTATTGATCCATGGCGTCATCAAGTTCATCAACAGCCTGGTGATAATCATTTAGAGCGATGACGGATCCGACGATAGAACCGATTTGCAGCATATTAAGAAATAATCCATACATTTTCCGCTCCGAATAAATTTGACCCCAACCAGTAAAAACCATAGAACGTACGCATGCTTTTAAACGTGTTTTCGGATTTAACTTTATATTAAGCAAGCCATTTTCAGTGCCTGAAAAAAAATATTCATGCTTTCGCTTTTCATATCCGCTTTTAAATGCATATATTTGATAATTACCCTGAAGACCGGCTCTGAGTTTAAATGGGGCGACTCCAACGTAAGTGCTTTCCCCTTCAAACTGAACTAATGCACCGGCCGGAGTTGTTTTTATATAAAGTGTATTTTGTTTGTTTTGAGCCATCAAATACGTTTTCCCCGGAATATATTGATTGCAAAAAATAAAGATAACAATAATAAAAATAATTTTTGTTCGCATTATATATCCTATATCTTGCCAGACAATTTTTTATGGAGTGTCGTAAAGATGATTTTAAAGTAAGACACAAGATTTCCGTTTTGACAATATGTCAAATCATAATTCAATTTTGTTCTTACACTCTCAATCGAATAATCATGCCCGCAATTAACCTGCGCCAGCCCGGTTAATCCGGGTTTCACTTTTAGTCGCTCGATGTAAAAAGGAATCCGAGCTGCCAATTCATTCGTAAAATGAGGTCGTTCCGGTCGAGGCCCAACGAAACTCATTTCGCTTTTTAATATATTGATGATTTGCGGCAATTCATCCAAATGTGTGTAGCGAAGAAACCTGCCAATTGGCGTAATTCGCGGGTCATTGATTGTTGCCCATACCGGACCGCACTTGTTTTCTGCATCATGTTTCATTGTGCGAAATTTGTAGATCGTAAACGGAGCGCCATATAAATTATTATGACGACGATCTGTTGCACGTCTGTTGTATTTAGTGTCTATGCGAATAGACCTGCGACTCGATTTTCGACGATTACGCCCGATACGCGTTTGTGTATATAAAACAGGACCACTGGAATCGAGTTTTATTAAAATTGCAATAATCAAAAAAACCACAGTAAATGGTATTAAGCATATAAAAGATCCAATTACGTCAAAGATTCTTTTTACATAACTATTCACGTTTTCGAGCATGCCACTTGTTTTTCCGTTCTTAAAAAACTCTATAGGGAACAATGTGTAAACAATTAACGAAATGAGTAAAAGAACCGGAGAAACAATAACGCTCCAAATAATTCGTTTAAGCTTGTAAATAAATCCTGATGTAATGGGTAACGTATACATCGGCTTATTAATAGCAGTGGTTTCTTTCATAGATGAATTTGATGTTAAATATGATTCTGAATAGTTGCTATTCTGAACTGTTGTATTTACTTCCATAATTCCCCCGTGTATTTGTATCAAACTGACACACGTTGTCAATATTTAGAACACATTTGTTGAATATTGATCGATGATAAGTAGAAGTGCATCAACCTGTTTAGTAAAACCTGATTTTTGAAAATAACGGTAATATGCTTTGTTGTAACTGAAATATATTTAATAAATTATACAATAATTCACAAATTACAATTGTATATTAAAATAGAAATCATTGTGAAAATAAAGAGGATAAAAAAAACATTAAAAAAGATATAGATCATTAACAGCAGAAATATGACCGGTGAATACTCAAATTGATCACTTAAGACTCTAATAAACAATAATAAAAATAATAAAAAAACTATATTTGAATTAATTATAATGACTTAACATAAATATTTAATCGTTTTTGCAAGTATTGTACCATGCATAAAATTTCAAAAATTAACAAATTTAAAAATAATAAGATTCATAATATTAATATGTTAATTAGTATCTGTTTTATTGATTGTAAATATTTTAAACACTTGCGCTGTATTTAATTGATACACGTATTGAGAATTCGAGTTATAATGTCTCATAATGAGAGGCATGTGATAAATGAAAACAAATGAAAGCGGTCGTATTTACAGAAGTGTTTATAATTTATAGAAAAAGATATTGACTTTTTAATTTGAAATCTTTATAATATAAGTCATTTATTCTAAATTGATCCGCATATTAATGAGATAATTTTCCGGATTGGAGCAATGAAAATGAAAGAGATTCAACAAAAGTTAATGGATGATTTAGCGAATGCTTCTTCAATAAAAGAAGTTGAAGAAATACGAGTGCGCTATTTGGGTAAAAAGGGTTTATTAACGCTGCAATGGAAAAATGCTGATTTTAAAAGCATGTCCCCTGCAGAACGAAAAAATTTTGGAATTCAATTCAATAAAATAAAAAACAGTGCAGAAGCGCAAATTCTGGAGGCTGTGGAAAACCAACAAGTCGCCGGATCACGAACAATCGACGTTGATGCAACATTGCCCGGGACCGATCGCCGGGTTGGTTGCCTGCATCCGATTACATTAATTCAAATGGAATTGGAAGAAATTTTTCACGGGATGGGTTTCCGGGTACTTGCAGGTAATGATGTTGAAGAAGAATTTTATAATTTTGATGCATTGAATATTCCCGCGGATCATCCGGCCAGAGAAACGCAGGATACGTTCTGGCTGACAAACGGAATGCTGCTCAGAACACACACGTCCGCTTATCAGGTACGTGCAATAGAACAATATGGCGTCCCGTTACGGGCAATTTTCCCTGGCAGATGTTTTCGTTATGAATCCGTGGACGCAAGCCACGAAAATACATTTTACCAATTAGAGGGGTTAATGGTCGATGATGATATCTCTATTGCCAATCTGATCGCAGTCATGAAAACACTCCTTAGCGAAATTTTTCATAAAGACGTTTCCGTGCGACTGCGTCCGGGTTTCTTTCCCTTTGTTGAGCCAGGATTTGAACTCGATTGCCAGTGCCTGATTTGTGAGGGAAAAGGATGCGCCACCTGTAAAAATACAGGTTGGATTGAACTTATCCCGTGTGGTCTTGTGCATCCAAAAGTATTGGAGTATGGCGGCGTCGATTCAAAAAAATACAGTGGTTTTGCTTTCGGGCTTGGTTTAACTCGTTTAGCGATGATGAAATTCGGTATACCCGAAATTCGGCTGTTTAATTCCGGTGATATTCGTTTTTACCAACAATTCCCCGCATCTGGTTCGATTTAAAGGAGAGTATAATGAAAATTTCGTTAGAATGGATTTCTCAGTATGTTGATATATCAGATTTAGACCCTATGATAATCGCTAACCGACTGACAATGGCAACTGCCGAGGTCGAAGGTGTTGAAACTCTGAAACGCACGATTAAAGGCATTGTCGTTGGCGAGGTTATTTCTGTTAAAAAAATTTCTCAGGATAATAAATTAAGCCTGGTTGAAGTTGACTGTGGTGAAAAAAAATATGTAACAGTGTGCGGAGCGCCGAATGTTAGAGTCGGAATGAAATCTGCCTTTGCCCCTCCCGGAGTGATGAGCGCCGGAAATATGAAAATTGAAAAGACAACCATCGCCGGACATACCAGCGAAGGAATCCTTTGTTCTTCAAAAGAACTGGGGATGAGTGATTTTCATGATATTATCCTGGAAATTCCGATATCAGTGAAAACCGGCTCCCTGTTATCCGATATCATCCCGGAGACAGATTCTATCGTGGAAATCGATAACAAAAGTCTTACTCACAGACCTGATCTGTGGGGACACTATGGATTTGCGTGCGAAGTGGCTGCTATTTTCGGTAAGGATTTAAAACCGCTGCAATTGGATGATTTAACAT
This sequence comes from uncultured Cytophagia bacterium, assembly GCA_964498785.1. Taxonomy (GTDB): domain Bacteria; phylum Zhuqueibacterota; class Zhuqueibacteria; order Thermofontimicrobiales; family Thiofontviventaceae; genus Mariaggregatimicrobium. The sequence continues at coordinate 99,801 of CAZCJL010000009.1, forward strand.
CGTATCAGAATCTTCCGGAATACCCGTTACAAATTGAAGATTATACAGGATGTCGCTGTTACTGCTGTATCGAAATGAAATTAGCTGTCCGCCCGTCTCCACTGCCAATTCAATGGCGACTTCATGCACTGGGGCAGCGAACATTCAATTTGCTTGTTGATTTGACAAACTACATTATGCTGGAACTGGCTCAACCCATGCACGCGTTTGACGGCGATAAACTGAAAGCCGTGAAAGTCGGACCATTTGGCAAAGAAGGCAGCTTTACAACGTTGGATGATCAGCGCCGAAAAATGCTGCCCACCGACTTAATGATCTGGAATGAACAGGAACCTGTTGCTCTGGCGGGAATTATGGGGGGCGTTAACTCTGAGGTTTGTGAAGGAACATCCAAATTATTACTTGAAAGTGCAAACTTTCTCGGCTCACGCATTCGACGCACGTCTGTTCGGCTGGGACTGCGCACCGACGCCAGTCAACGATTCGAAAAAGATCAGCCGCCGATAAATACGAAAATCGCCATTCAACGATTTGTGAGTCTCGTGAAGCAATCCGGGGCTGATCATGAAATTCTTTCCCGGTTGACAATCGATGGGGATTTGAAAGATGAATTTCGCCATGTAGATGTGCCCGTTGATTTTCTGAATGCGCGTGTCGGAATGGAAATACCAAAGCACGAAATGTTCAGGATTTTAAACGCATTGGGTTTTACTGCTAAAGATAAAGACGCCAATACAATAAATGTAGGCATCCCTCCGTTTCGCAGTGCAAAGGACATTTCTATTCCGTATGACATTTTAGAAGAAATATGCCGTGTTTATGGATTTGATAATATTGAGCCGCAATTACCCCAACAATTTTTAGAAACAGTGCATATTGATGAACAACTGCGAAATGAGCATAAAGCCAGAAGATTATTGGCGCTGGGACATGGTGCTCTGGAGGTTCACACCTACAGTTGGTTTGATGATTACTGGCTGCAAATATTCAGATTTGAACCTGGCGAAACACTGGTGCTCAAAAATCCGAGCGCTGGAAATATGAGTCGAATGCGGACCACACTGGCGCCGAATGTGTTGAGCCTGGTTAAACAAAATTATTTGCACCGCGACGAATTCCGTGTTTTTGAAATAGGGCGGGTCTATAAACCAACATCAGAAAATAAATGCGATGAAACAACATGCTTATGTGGACTTAGTTTTAAACAAACGAAATCATACAATTTGGAATTACATTTTCGGGAGGTGCGCGGCATTTTAGAAGACCTCGCACTCACGACGTCAGCCGGCAACTTGTCGTTCTCACCGTTTGAAGAAACAAAAAATAAAGACACAATCGCCGGCCATCAATCAATAATATTGATTGATGATAAAAAAGTCGGTTATCTCGGGATTCCGGAAAATCGAATTTTAAAAGAACTGGCGCCCAATGCCCAGGTAATCTGGTTTGAAATCGAATTTCACAAATTTTTCGGACCAATTTATCCGGCGATTAAATACAAGCCGTCCTCCGAATTTCCGGGTTCCTGGATGGATTTTTCCATTGTATGGGACACAGACGCTGGCTATGATAAATTGATTGAAAAAATCGATAAATTCTCTCATCCGTTAATTGTTGAACGCGAATTTGTTGCAATATACAAAGGAAAACCATTACCAAAAGGCAAGGGAAGTTATTCGTTCCGATATTTGATTGGGCTCAATGAACGGACGATTACTGGTGAAGAAATTGAGGAGTTTAAAAAACAGTACCTGGACTTTTTACAGGCCCAGGCACTGGAGTTGAGATAAAATTAACATAAGCTGACGCCAAACGCACATTCACATTTGGATTTTATTGCCCCGGAGTTTGGCACGCCCCGGTTCAAACCATAAACAGCAATAGTCGACCTGAAAGGGAATCGCCATCGAGATGAAGATGTAAAATAAATTTTCTACGAGCTTTATGGCAATGAGTCCGCAGGACTTTTCTCTGTGGAAATATGAGTAAAGTGGGATGGCCAATAACCAGAGAACAATACAGGCCAAAATCAATACGTCGGGAATAAACCGTGTAGTATCCCGGCAGGACTTTGAAGATTGTTGGATATGAATTTCATTTATGAATCGCTGCAGGAGAACATTGTACTTTAACTATTCGTACTGCCAATCGATTCTCTTTATTTTATTACTGTTGATTTAGGTTATAAAACAGCTAAAATTAACCCGCATAAATAGTGCTTGTATTTTATAAAATAAATTATTATTTTTAAGAATTTGTAACTTAAAAATATGGAGGGTTTATGATAAATCGTATTCTGATCCCTCTGGACGAATACCGCTATTCCAAAATTGCACTCGAATACGGATTGAATTTGGTGCCTGACGGAAGCTGTCATCTGGATGGTATATATATTATTGATGTGCCTTCTATTGAAAAATCAGTAGGCCCGATTCCGGCAGGCGGGACACATTACGCGCAGAAAGAACAAATCGCACGTATTAAAAAAGAGAGAAAAATTTCTACTGATGTGGTGCGCGAATTTAGCGAGTTCTGCGCTGCAAAAAATATCAGGCATCAAACGAGTGTTTTAGAAGGCGATCCCGAAGATATTATTATCAATGAATCACGATATTATGATTTGGTTATTGTTGCATTTCAGACCTCGTTTCGTTATAGTGAAAAATTTGACAAAGGCATAAAACATGAATTGATCAGCAATGAAGTACGACCAGTATTGATTATTCCAAAAGAATATCGGGAAATAAAAAAAATTATCCTTTGTTTTGATGGCATGATTCAGTCGACAAAAGCTATTCAGCAATTTGTTAAATTGGAAATCTGGCGTGGACGCGAAATTTATTTAATTCATATCAATAATAATAACGAAGTCGGGGGACGGCTGTTAAATAAAATAGGCGGTTATTTAGATGCCTGGGAAATACCTTTTGAGAAAGTGCTGTTACCCGGTAATCCAAAAGAACAGATATCAGATTTCATTAAAAAAAACAAGATTGATCTCGCTGTGCTGGGAGCCCATGGTAAGAAAAACCTGATGAAGTTTTTTGTGGGAAGTACAACCGACCGTTTCATCAAAAAAGCAGAAATACCGCTTTTCATATTTCATTAAAGTGTGTCGGTTTACAGGATCAAATACACGGAGTTGGAATATTATTATGAAATATTTTATAGCTCTATTGTTGATTTTAATTGCTGTAACACTAATATATGGGCTATTTTTCTCGTATCACCATGAAATTCACGCACACAAAGATTCTGAATTAGGAACAGTATTGCCGCTCTGGAGCGCACTCCCTTTCGCTGGTATCTTGCTTTCAATAGCGTTTTTCCCGATTTTCGCTCCTGGTTTTTGGCATAATCATTTTAATAAAGTATCCGCATTTTGGGCGCTCGCTTTTGCCATTCCCTTTGCGTTAAAATACGGCAACGAAGCTTTCTGTGAAATACTACACATCTATTTACTCGATTATTTTCCGTTTATCATTTTGTTATGGGCGTTGTTTACAATATCGGGTGGAATTTTGGTGGAAGGTACACTTAAAGGAACTGCTAAATTAAATACAATTTTTATTCTTATCGGTACTTTAATAGCATCCTGGATTGGAACGACCGGCGCTTCCATGTTACTTATTCGGCCGTTGTTGCGGGCAAACGCAAAACGAAAACACAAAATCCATATTGTCATCTTTTTTATTTTCCTGGTGAGTAATATCGGGGGGGCATTAACTCCGCTCGGTGATCCGCCGCTCTTTTTAGGTTTTCTGCACCATGTGCCCTTTTTCTGGACTTTGCGGTTAATCGTTCCAATGGGATTTATTTCAATTATTTTATTAAGTCTTTTCTTTATAATTGATACAATTTTGTGCATCAAAGAAAAAAAAGAAAAGCAATTATCAGTAGAAAATGAGCTGTTAAAAAATCCATGTGAAGAAATTGAAACAGAACCCATTCGTATTCGCGGTATCGTCAATGTCCTCTTTTTAATAGGGGTTATTGGTGGCGTATTGATGAGTGGATTATTGCATTTCGGAACCGTCGAAATAAACAGTATACAAATGTCAGTTCAAAGTATAGCAAGAGATATGATTCTGATTTTAATGGGGATGTTATCGCTTTATTTTACACCAAAAGCAATTCGAGAGGCAAATGAATTTACCTGGTTCCCCATCAAAGAAGTTGCTTATCTTTTTGCCGGAATTTTTATGACGATTATCCCGGCATTAGCAATGTTGAAAGCCGGAACGCATGGTAATCTGGCATTTATTGTTCGAGCTGTTGAGCGCCCGCTTGATTATTTCTGGATTACAGGTCTGCTTTCCAGTTTCTTGGATAATGCCCCAACCTATCTAACTTTTTTAAATACACAACTGGGAAATTCATTTGCCGGTTTACCAGAGGCGATTGCTGTACATCGGCTTATTGAAGAAAAGGAAATTTATCTCGTTGCAATTTCTATCGGAGCGGTTTTTATGGGTGCAAATACCTATATCGGTAATGCACCGAATTTTATGGTTAAGGCTATTGCAGAAGAAAATGGTGTTAAAATGCCCGGTTTCTTTGGGTACATACTCTATTCCATGGTGATCCTGATACCCTTGTTCGTTTTAGTTAGCATTATTTTCTTTTAATACCTAAATTTCTATACTGAATACTAACACTGAAAAATTAAATCTTTTTGTCCGCGAAATACACGGGAAAACATGAAATTTAAATAACAACCGCTTTTCATGTATTTTCGTGTGTTTCGTGAGGCAGTTTTAGTTAATAATTTTTATATTAGAATTGTAGGAATAATCAATATTTGTCCGGTTTATTCATACTCATCAGATTTAACTTTCGAGTGGCTTTTTTTTATAACGTCACAAATCAAATGGTTGATGTGAAAATAGCGACGCAATCCAAAGGCGAATGTCACAATACTTGTCGGAATAAATATCCAACCAATGATTTCGAAAACTAGCAAATCTAAAAATTTGACAAATGTTACCCCCGCGACCAATAGAGTTAATGCAGTGCGAACATAAGCCAATATTGTTCGTTCATTTGCAAGAACAGTTCGGTCCGCCGCCAGATGATCCCGTAAATAAGTATCGCTGTTCATGTTATTTTTTTAACCTCCATATAATTACCATATTTGTTAAATTTTAGAGCGTTACAAATAAATTGAGTCGCCTTAACAGCCTGTCCAGGAACTTTGATATCGTCGGAAAAACCTTCGCAAGGGTAGTTCGTGGACAGCCTCTTAACCCAAGTTCAACTCAACATTTTAAAGACGGATTCGAATTTATTATAGTTTTATCCATTTTAGGTCAAAAATATGAGTTTTGGGTCACTACAGATATTATCTAAAATTCTAAAAAGAAAATTATTAGATACTATTCAGCATAGAGCTGTCATTCCTGCATTCGCAGGAATGACACCAAAAAATGACTTTTGATACAGCCCCATGT